>PBVO01000106.1 GCA_002729015.1 Candidatus Poribacteria bacterium | reverse complement strand
TTACCTAATTACCTAATTTTTCACTTGTTTTATCCCATTCTAACGTGATTGAAGGTTTCCCTAAAGTAAAAAATGAGATAGATGGTCTCTAATCATAAATGAGATAGAATGACCAATGAACAGAAATTTAATCAGAAAAACGTCTTATTTAAAACCGTTAATCGACCAACTAAATTTTGTTTCACAGACAAGGGCACACACATTGCCAAACCTGAAATTCACCGAGCAAAAGAAATTAGATCGAGTCTCGTTCTATATTACAATCTAGTAACTTGATGACCCAATTAGAATTCTGAATGGAATTTTCATGATTTGGCTCCTAGAACTATATGGGGTGGACGAACTGATACTTAATGACGAATTCGCATAACCTGTGTACGGAAGATATTATCTTGGAAAGCAAGATAAATAAATCAAGTTGAACAAATGAAAATTAGATTTAAAGGATATAGCGGCTGAGGTCCTGATTTTGAGCGATTTCGGCTAACTGTTCATCTACATATTCCGCATCAATACAGATTTGTTTATCTTCAATATCCGGTGCATCAAATGATATTTGTTCAAATAACTTTTCCATAATGGTATGCAGTCGTCTGGCTCCAATATCTTCCACCGATTCGTTGACTTGGAAAGCCAAACCAGAGATAGTATCTACGGCAGACTCTGTGATATCCACATTGAGATCTTCTGTCTTCATCATAGCAATATATTGTTTTGTTAAAGCATTTTTAGGTTCAGTTAAAATCTTTTTAAAATCCTTTTGGTCCAGACTTTTCAGTGAAACACGAATCGGAAAACGCCCTTGGAGTTCTGGGATTAGGTCTGATGGTTTCGATGTGTGAAACGCACCTGCGGCCACGAACAGTATGTGGTCGGTTTTTACCATTCCGTGTTTTGTCATCACATTTGAACCTTCGACAATGGGTAAAATATCCCTTTGTACTCCCTCACGCGAGACATCAGGACCAGCTGTTGATTCTCTCCCTGCGACTTTATCTATTTCATCTAGAAATACGATACCAGAATTTTCTACCCGATCCACTGCTTCTACTACAACCGCGTCGACGTCAATCAATTTCTCGGCTTCTTCTTGAGCCAAAATTTCTCGAGCTTCACTAACGCTCACTTGCCTTTTACGAGAGTTTTTGGGCATCATACTACCGAACATATCTTTGAAATTGATATCCATTTCTTCAATACCGCTGGATGAAAAAATTTCAATTAAAGGCGTGTTGCCACGCGTTTTGACCTCTACTTCTACTTCTTTGTCTTCAAATTTTCCGTCTTGTAACATTTGACGAAATTTGTCTCGTGTCTTTTTATACCGCTCTTGTGCTTTTTTTGCTTGATCATCTTCTGAAGTTCTTGGGTTAACCTCAAGATCAGTATTCGTTGATGATGTAGCCTCTGCTCCATCATCTGAGCTGTCTCCAATATAGATTTCCAAGACGGTTCCGCCTTCTTCCACTTTCGATTGGGCCTGACTTGTATCTTCTGAATCAGATGGAGACTGAGAACGAGGTGGAGGAAATAAAATATCCAGAATTCGTTCCTCAGCCATTCGGTCAGCTTTGCTTTTCATCCGAACTGTGTGTTCTGACTTAACCATGTTGACTGCCAGATCGGTTAGGTCTCGAATCATGGATTCCACATCACGCCCTACATAGCCAACTTCGGTGTATTTCGAAGCTTCAACCTTGATAAATGGTGCGTCCACGAGCTTTGCTAGTCGGCGGGCAATTTCTGTTTTTCCAACTCCCGTTGAACCAACCATGATAATGTTTTTTGGCGCGACTTCATCTCTCATATCTTCAGGTAGCATTTGGCGACGTGAACGATTGCGTAAGGCTATAGCGACTGATCTTTTTGCTTCATTTTGGCCTATGATGTACCGGTCTAATTCAGACACAATCTGTTTGGGTGTTAATGCATTTGTCAGGTCACTAATCGGTGAAGGTTCAGCATGCAAAGTGGTTTGTTTTTCGTTCATTGAATTTCCTATTTTATTCATTAATAACGATGGTTGATTAAGTTAGCTCAATAATTTCAATTTGATCATTGGTATAAATACAAATTTGGCTGGTAATTTTTAGAGCCTTGGAAACGATTTGTGCTGGAGACAAGTCGGTATTTTCTAGGAGTGCGCGTGCTGCAGCAAGTGCGTAATTACCGCCAGATCCAATTGCTAATATACCGTCATCATAAGTGATCAAATCACCATTGCCAGAAATCAAATAAGAATCTTCAATATCTGCAGCGATCATAAGGGCTTCAACACGTCGTAGAACCCGATCGCCACGCCAATCTTGAACCAATTCATAGGCCGCACGTTGCAGGTGCCGGTGTTGCCCTAACTTTTTTTCCAGTTTTTCAAAGAGGCTGAGACCATCCGCCGCTGAGCCTGCAAAACCAATCATGACGTTATCTTGATGTATTTTCCTAATCTTTTTAGCGCCATGCTTGACAACCGTATGCCCTAAGGTAACCTGTCCATCTCCACCAAGTGCTACATTATGATCTCGTCGAACGGTTAGTATCGTTGTTGATTTTAACATCTTTTCCTCTCTATGCTTCATTTATATTACCGACCGTTCGCTATACGATCGGCATGCCATTTAGGAAGTTTCGCTAGCCTAATTTTATCCTGCGCAGCTTTGATATTATATACGATTCGTTTAATGTGAATAGTACGAGATTCATGGTCGAAAATAGCGTAGCTAGCCCTTGAATCCATATCACGAGGTTGACCAACCGAACCCGGATTGATTAAATATCGATTCTTAGTACTCAAAGGATAAGGAAAATCAGGTTCAGGGTAGATAAGCGGTAAATGTTGATTAGTCGAATGAATGGCAGCAATATGTGTATGTGCAAAGAATGTAACCCAATTCAGTGATTTCTTCAGATGACGCTTGGCATCGCCTTGGGTAAGAATATCATCGTCAATTTGGAACGCACTACCATGGACAAACTGAACAGCTTGTATCTCATCAAGCCATTGCGGACCTTCGGGTAGACGTTGCAAGTACATCAGGTTCTCAGGGGTAATTTGATTGTGTGTCCAGAGTAGGCTGAATCGTTCTAATTGCTGGTGACGGTGCCAGCGTGTAGGGTTACGGTATTGTAGATCAACGATAGTCCGATCATGATTACCCCGTAATACCAGATTAGGCTGGATTCTCCGAATCAGATCAATGGTTTTGTTGGGAGTAGCACCATAACCGACTAAATCTCCCAGACAGATATAACCATCTGGCATTTCTGATTGAGCATCGAATAAGACCGCTTTTAGCGCCTCAAAATTGGCGTGAACATCAGCAAAAATACAAATCCTCATTAATCACCACTATTCGGTTTATCATCAAAGATGATTACCAGTCGATCTCCTACTAATCTTGCCGTCAACGGTTTTTTATCTGTTAGAGAGCGTGGTAATGGAATATGTTGACGAAATCCACCGATTTCAATGATAACTTCTTCAGCTCGTTTCGCCAGAAGAATTTCTCCCTTTTGTACGAAAGGTAAAAGAAGAGAAATTTGGTACTGTTCACCGTTTTTACTAAATTTATAAGCAGTTTCATCCTGATAAATGATCATAGGATCAACTTCTGCATATAGTTGATCGCCCAGCTTATTGAGTCCCTCTACACCCACAATCTGATCGTTAAACAAGTTAACTTTCCAGATTGGTACCCTGGTGAAGTAAAGTTCTGCTTGCCGAATGCATTCCTGCTGAGTTTTTTTCCATTTCCCGAAAAAGGAATCGTCAATTGACGGTAGCAGTATACGATTGATGATAACTGCATCGACCGCTAAACCATATAGACTAAAATACATAAATGCTCGCTGAGTTTCTTTTATTACCATCTGCTCCGGGTTAGTAACTAAGCGAACGGTAGTCACTTTGGGATCTAATAGCAGTTGATCTACACCCTCTATACGGCTAAACAAATCTTCTAAATTACGGAAATAACTGTCTTGTGGTAGAGGAACTGAAGCAATTTTTTTAACAAAGGTACGTGCTACACCAGCTAGCTGTCGCTCAACTTTGAATATATGTCTTATATACCAGTCCAGAACGGTAGGAATGCTGACAAATCTCAGGGATTCACCGGTTGGGGCACAATCTAGGATAATTACATCATATTTTTTCTGACGATAATACTGGTTAATATAGAGCAGAGCACAAACTTCTTCCATTCCAGGAAAGACTGCGACTTCCTCAGCCACAATTTGGTCCAGACCTGAGACTTTAAGCACTAATTCCAGGTAAGACGTTACTTCAGACCAATATTGTTTTAAAGCCTGTTGAATATCGATTTCTTGTATGAATAATCGATCATTAACCCTTCGAACAGGGTCTCCAGACTGGTGTATTAACTCGTTATCCAAGTCGAAAGCATCAGACAAGGAATGAGCCATATCCAAAGAAATAACTATCGTTTTATAACCTTTCTGGCTCAGTTTTAAACCAGTAGATGCCGCAATACTGGTTTTTCCAACTCCTCCTTTCCCAGTATAGAGTATAATCCTCACTAACAACCTCCTACCTGAGACCGCCAATTATACACAAGCTAAGACACTGCTGACAATAGAAACGGTTAGCGTTTTAACTTGTTCCTAGTTATTTTCCTATCATAGTTCTACTTTTCGTTCGCTTGGCTATTTTACTGAAAAAAGCAATTTTCTCTTGACAATATAAAGGCCAGTGACATATACTGTGGTTCGCTTTTCGGGCGGGTAGCTCAGCTGGTTAGAGCGCTGCCCTTACAAGGCAGAAGTCACAGGTTCGAATCCTGTTCCGCCTACCAAGCAAGAAAGTGGCCCCGTGGTGTAGCCTGGTTAGCATATTTGCCTGTCACGCAAAAGGTCGCGAGTTCAAATCTCGTCGGGGTCGTCAAGAAAACACGGGCGAGGTNCCTTCCTCNCCCGTGTNTTTTNCTTTTGTTCTTCGCCTGCCAATTTTTCAGTTTAATTATTACCGNCCCTNNCAAGGAGTNCTTNCCATGCTAGATCTCAAGTTCATACGGCAGAATGCTGATGTCGTTCGCNAGATGCTNAGTGATCGTGGNACCGANGTTGACTTGGATCGTCTGCTGGCTNCGGATCAACANTGGNTAGATACTCAAAANNAAGTCGAAGATCTGCGTCATCGACAAAACGATGTTTCNAANCAAATTGGACNTTTNAAAAAACAAAGNCAAGACGCNTCAGGCCTAATCACNGAGATGAAGCAAGTNTCCAACCAAATAAAGCAACTAGGTGAAGAGGCTCGCCAACTGAAAAAAGAAGTTAATCAGGTTCTTATGTATTTACCTAATGTACCTCACCAAAGTGTACCTGTGGGTTCGGATGAAAACGAAAATCTTGAAATCAAACGCTGGGGGGAAATACCAAGTTTTGATTTTACCCCTAAGCCACATTGGGAATTGGCTGAACAGAATGAATTAATCAATTTTCAAAGAGGTGCTAAGGTTTCCGGAAGTAATTTTGTTCTCTTTACTGGTTTGGGAGCAAGGCTGGAAAGGGCATTAATTAATTTTATGCTTGATTTGCATACTAACAAGCATAAGTATGTTGAGGTCTCACCTCCATTTATTGCTAACCGAACTGCTATGAGAGGAACAGGACAATTACCCAAGTTTGAGGACGATATGTATCGTTGTGATACTGATGGTGAAAATCCTGATAATGACCTATTTCTGATTCCGACAGCTGAAGTCCCAGTAACCAACTTATTAGCGAACGAAATTTTGCAACCAGAACAAATCCCCACTTACTATACTGCTTACACACCCTGTTTTCGCAGGGAATCAGGGTCTTATGGAAAAGACACACGTGGGNTGACCCGATTGCATCAGTTTGACAAAGTAGAAATGGTGAAATTCACTACGCCTGAAAGTAGCTATGATGAACATGAATCCTTGTTGGCTGATGCTGAAGATGTGGTTCAAGCATTGGGGATACCCTATCGAGTAATTTCTCTATGTACAGGTGATCTTGGTTTTTCTGCTGCTAAGTGTTATGACATAGAAGCTTGGGCCGCAGGACAAGAACGATTCTTGGAAATTTCGTCTTGTAGTAATTTTGAAGACTTTCAGTCCCGACGAGCTAATATCCGCTACCGGCCAGAGAAAGGGGCAAAACCGGAGTTCGTCCATACGCTAAATGCTTCTGGCTTAGCTTTACCTCGTGTAATGATTGCACTACTAGAAAATAACCAACGGGCCGACGGTACAATTCGCATACCAAAGGTNCTGCAACCTTATCTCTCAGGAATTGAACAGATTGGAAAGACTGAGATATAAAAAGGAAACATTCTAGTATCAATACAATATACTGTTTCACCGCTAATCGAAAGTATGATCAAGGCTGTCGGTACACTTCGCTTCACCATGTTATATTATTGGTCCTATTCGATATCTCGAATCCTCCATGTTGCTTTTGATTACTGTTAATCTCTGAACGATCAATTTGCTAAGTAATGATTAGATTAAATGAGCCGCTCCTCTCTCAGTCGTAGCAAATTGGCAAAAAGGTTCTATCCGTCTTGGCTAAATTGCCGTGGAAGCACTGGGAGCGATTAAAGGGTCAATTCGGGGTTTTACTCTTAGGGCTTGAAAAGTTCACTTCTGTCCATTGCTCGGGAGCTACCGCAACACCATTGACAGCCATATGCCAATGTAAGTGGGGGCCCGTAACTTGTCCAGTTGCTCCCATTAAACCAATTAGCTGATCTTTTGCAACATTATCACCTACAGCCACCTCAATTTTACTAAGATGACTATAGCTGGTCGATACACCTTGCCCATGATTAATTATAATACTATAACCGTATATGTGNAGTCTCTCGGCCAACGTAATCACACCANTGTTGCTGGCGTAGATAGCAGTANCAGTTTGATTGGCAATATCGGTGCCCAGGTGNTGCCTTTTGACACCTGTGTTATATTCCCGGTATTTACCAAAGGGTGAAGTTAGTATACCAGAAGCAGGACGGATAAAATGACCGTTCCACAGTTGTTGTGTAGTCTGTTCCGACACCGTATAAGCCTGACCGCGTTTAGCATTATCTGAGCGGCTTTTGCTTTTGTCTAGCATAAGTTTCTGTTTTTGGGGTGATAGTTTGATATAACCACCTCGTTCAAACTCATTTTTTTCGATTTCCANAACAAACGCCGCTGTACTTTGGTTTCCAACCCTGTCAGTAGCTATCAAATCAAGGGAATGATAGCCAATTTGCTGTGTAACACCAATGCCCACTAAACATCGATACCAGTAGTATTCAGAACTTTTTCCTGACACCGGTAGTGGGTAGAAGGTCTGTACTTTTCCAAACATATTGGCTTCAATTGATCCTAGTAGCTCGTTACTCACAATAAAGACTGCTATAGTATTACCTTGAAGACCAATTTTTGGCTTGGTCGTAAAATGGATTTGGGGTGGGTTGCGATCTACAGAAAAACTGACATGCAAATAGCTCTCGTTTGTTCGGAATGCTCTGTCTAGTGCGGTAATAGTCAGCTGATACGGCCCATCCTCTAAGCCAGATAGGTCATAATTATATTCACGGGCACGTTTGATTGTTTGTTTTGGTAATTTTTGCAGTTTTTGAGGTTGCTCATCGTTGATTTGTAGGTATAGGTCTTTGATACCAGCTCTCTGGTCGCTGGCTGTAATTTCGAGTAGTAGTGAAGTTTTCAAAGTTTCGCCATCAGTTAAATTGTTGATAGTTAATTTGGGGGCAGTTCGGTCAAAAATTCGGTGAGAGAAAAAGTAAAGAAACCAAGATCCAAGAGCAATAACAAGGAATAGAGCTTTTGCTTTCGGTGATCCAGATTGTCGAAAAGCACGCCTAACAGTCAACATCAATTTGGTAATGGCATAAAGTGATCAACAAGCATTTTCAATGAGTTGCTTGAGTGCATCGGTAACCGTCCGAACATCATCCGAATCTAGTAAGGCATGCATAGGAAGGCTAATGGCTTGTTTATATACCGATTCAGCTGAAGGGAAGTCACCAATTTGATAACCATAGGTTTCTTGGTAATAGGGGAATAAGTGAAGAGGAATATAATGCACTCCACACTCAATATTTGCAGCTCGTAATTGCCTGATTACTTTACTTCGGTCGGTGTTCAAGTGCTGACAATCCAATTGGATAATGAACAAGTGCCAAGCGTGTTTGCCATCGATAGGAACTTTAGGTAGAGTAATTTGGCTCACTGAACTCAACTCGTTTTGGTAAACTTCAGCAAGCATGTTCCGAATTTCAAACTGTTTTTCTAATTTAGCAAGTTGGCATAACCCGAGAACTGCTTGGATATCACTAAGGTTATACTTAAACCCCTGCTCAACGACTTCGTAATACCAAGAATCCTTCCGGCTTTGCCTTTTCCAAGCATCTTTACTAATACCGTGAAGTCTGACGACTTTCAGGCGTTTAGCTAACTCGTCACAGTTTGTGGTTATCATGCCGCCTTCCCCAATCGCCAAATTTTTTGTAGCATGAAAGCTAAATGCAGACAGGTTGCCCGTATTGCCAATCATTGTATCCCGATATTGGCTGGAAATTGCATGGGCGGCATCGTCAACTAACACTAGGTTGTAACGATTGCAAATTTCGGCCAAATCATCCATTTTACAGGGGTGACCTGCCATATGCACCGGAACAATAGCCCTCGTACGAGGCGTGATAGCCGCCTCGANTTGAGAGGTGTCCAAGTTGAGTGTGAGAGGATCTATATCGACCATAACGGGCTTGGCTCCAGTATAGCCAATAGCTTCAGAAGTTGCAGTGAAAGTATATGGGGTAGTNATCACCTCATCTCCAGGTCCTACTCCTGAAACATGTAAGGATAGATGAAGCGCAGCGGTACAGGAATTGACTGCTATTGAATGCTTAGCCCCGATGTATTGACTAAAACGTTGCTCAAATTCTTGGCACTTTGGGCCAGTACTCAGCCATCGGGAGGAGAANACTTCTTTAAGTGCCGGGATCTCGGGCCCATCTGCATCTATCCAGGGGCGGCTCAAGGGAATCAATTTTTTACTGATCATCAAACCTCTATTTATCGGATGTTAGCGAGTTCACTTGGAAGTATAAGTACTTAAGTTAACGGTATTTTTTGTCTCAATGGATCTACGGTTTTCTCCTAGCCAACTTANTTTTATTTCAATCGTATGGTTAGGTAATTCTTGTAGAATTATATCTGCCCACTCAATAATACAAACGCCCTCGCTTTCCAGGTACTCATCAAGACCTAAATCCCAGACTTCCTCACGTTGGTCAATTCGGTATAAGTCGATATGGTAGATTGGAATTTGCCCCTCATATTCATTGATGAGGGTATACGATGGGCTAGTGACTTCTTGGGGGGAAAGCAGGCCAAGCCCCGAAGCTAAACCACGTGTGAGGCAGGTTTTCCCAGCACCAAGATCACCTATCAAGGCGACTATATTCCGTTTTACCAGAGTCTGACCTATTATGTGACCAACTTTCTCTGTTTCTACAGGTGTGTTAGTGTGAAATGTATGACGATGCATAGGAAACTAGCAGTCTACGTCTTTACCTTGGCTGCCGAAAATTGAGAGCCGATCATCGTTCGAAATCTCACGGGCGTTTTGGGGGCGATAGTGAAACTGGAGCGCCCATCTACTTTGGTCAGATCGGTTGGATGGTGTTCCGTGATGAATTAAACCATGAAAAAACAAAACCCCGCCAGGTCTGAGGGGAACGAAAAAATCGTTTTTCCGATCAACATCTGTGTCGCAAATTTGCCAGTCTCGCTTTTTGAAGTGGATTTTAGGTTTTTTGTGTGATCCAGGAACGATATGCATACACCCGTTTTCTGGTTTAGCTTCATCCAGAGCTATCCATACACCGACAATAGTAACGTCTAATGGGAAGTTAAAGTAGGCGCAATCTTGATGCCATGGTTTTTCTGTGCCAAAATTAGCGGGTTTCAGCAAAGCCATGTCTTGCAGGTGGACAGGGGTATCATTGAGTAACTTTGACACAACTTTTAGTAATTTGGGGGTATAAAACAAGTCTTTGAGCAATGGNTCAGTTTGTAAAAAATTAAAGGCCTTGCGGGTTGAATGGATTCGTTCGTCNACCGTGAGCTTTCTCTGTTGTTTTACAAGTCGTGGTTCAATCTGTAGGCCACGAAAATCAGGGTACTTCTGGCTTACTAGATTCTGTATGCCCTTTTTCCCTCGTTGGATTTCATTGGTGTCAAATGCTTCGTTTACAATCANATATCCNTGGTCTTGGAAGTGTTGGATGTGATCAGTTGTAATCTTACCAAACCCGCCGTCGACTCCTCGCGCTGCCTTGTCGAACTGGTATAGATCGGCTGGATAGTCTTGTTTTTGAAAGGATCTGATTTGATTTCGGGTNAAGGCCATGTCTAGTTGTGTAAATTGATGGCAGGATTTTAGCACGGCCATTGAATNGTGTCAAAATTTTCCTCATGCCTGAAACCCCTTCNAACAAAAGTTCAAGCTTAGTATTTTCAATACCTCTTGGCTAAAATCGTATGGTATATGATATATTTTGGANGTGCGNGATGATGCTGTTTGCTTAGTCGTTTGACTACAAAATTTCAAGCTTGCTAAAAAATTNCCGAACCACTTGNTCCAATGGTGTTATCCAACAAAATCAGAATACTCAGTTTAGCCGNCGTTTCTAAGGCGTGTTTGTTTGAGTTTGTGNTTCTTAATTCTCTCGTTGTAAATTGTAAATGAAGTGAGGCTGTGGAGATNAGTTTCCTGATANGTCGGCGTGTTCTTATTTCCTATTGAGAATATCTTACACATTGTACATAGATAGGAAATGNTGTTATGTCTGTGCAATTTCATCTTACTAACTGCCGGATGCCATCTGTAGAGAGCNTGACTCTAAAAATTTGGTTGGACANTGAAAAATAATAATTTTGAGTGGCAAAGGTTTAGGGGTTTAGGCCGGTTGCCAGTGGCATTTAGGAAATAGAATATTAACTTGTAAAAAATTAAGGGGTAGTTTAGAGAATGCAGTTTACTCGACAGCAGGTGTTAGAAAGTTTGCGCGCAAATATTGATCGAGGTCAACCAATTATCGGAGGTGGTGCTGGAACTGGCATTTCGGCCAAATGCGAAGAAGCTGGTGGTATAGACCTAATAGTTATCTATAATTCTGGTCGTTTTAGAATGGCTGGTCGTGGATCCTTAGCTGGTATGATGCCCTATGGAGATGCTAATGCGATCGTAATAGACATGGCGAGGGAAGTTTTGCCCGTTGTTAAGGATACACCTGTCTTAGCAGGGGTCTGTGGGACCGACCCTTTTCGTATCATGAGTAATTTTTTACGAGAGGTTGAGGATGTTGGTTTTTCAGGTGTGCAAAATTTTCCCACTGTCGGACTGATTGATGGTATCTTTCGCCAAAATCTAGAAGAAACTGGCATGGGCTATGGCCTAGAGGTTGAGATGATTCGTCAAGCCCATCAAAAGGATCTATTAACAACTCCTTACGCCTTCAACGAAGTGGAAGCCGAGCAGATGGCGGGGGCTGGTGCTGACATTCTAGTAGCTCATATGGGTTTAACTACCAAAGGATCGATTGGTGCCCACACTGCATTAACCTTGGAAGAAGCCGCTAAAAAGGTACAGTCCATCCATGATGCAGCGGTAAGTGTTAATCCGGAGGTTTTGGTCATTTGCCATGGAGGGCCAATCGCAGAGCCAACGGATGCCCAATACATCTTAGATCATACAAAAGGTGTAGTGGGATTCTATGGAGCGTCAAGTGCAGAACGGCTTCCAACTGAAACTGCAATTAGAAGACAAATCGAATCTTTCAAGGCTATCCGATTCTGATTCTAGTTAGGCTTGACTGTTGACACATTCTACCTCCTATGCTAAATTATTGGATGGCGATTGTAGAGCTCAGGTCTGGTCTTTTCGGAAACAGGGTGGCTGTAATAACTCAAGAATATTCTTGGACTGTATTGCGTGGAAACAGAAAGGCCAATGTTTAAAAAATTGAAACAAAAATAGTTTAGGTGAAATTAATTCCAGTGAATTTAAGTCCATTCAGTCGTTTTATCGCGCAACTTCTTAGTTTTTTCGCGTTTTTGTTTGTGTGGGTTTGCTTGGCTGATGCTAATAGCTATTTGCCTACTGGATCAATCGGTCGAATTGGCTATGGAACTATTCGTCAGGCCGCTTATTCGCCTAATGGCAAACGACTTGCCGTAGCAACCACTATCGGATTGCGTTTGATCGATACCGAAAACAATCGACAGATTGGATTCTACCGGCAAGATGGTTACATTAACGATCTGGCATTCATTTCCAACCAACTGATCGCTCTAGCAACTGATGAAGGATTAAAATTTGTCGATCTGGTCGATCCACGATTGCTTATCGAAACGCCAGCCTTGGTTCAAGGAAAGACAGTTGATTCCGTTACAGTAAGTGGAGATGGAAATTGGTTAGTGGTTGCATTAACGGAAAACCGACAAGATGAAAATCTTGCATCGAGTCTCGTGTATATCTATTCGATTGAAGTAAGAGCTGAGGAAGCCGAAAACAATCTTCCCACTTTTTCACAAGCCCAAGTTCTGAGTTTAGAAGGGAGTGTTAAAGATCTTCTATTCGATCCTGCGCCAACTGGTTATGATCAGATGTTAGCAGTAGCAACGACGCGAGAGCTCCACTTATGGCGTAAAGGTGTCAACGAATCAGTCTTCCGCGGAATTCAAAAGGGCGTCTACGGGCGTCAGACCGAAATACAAAAAATCGCTTATAATTACGACGGAAAGTTCCTTTTTGTCGGTACATATAACCTCAGCAACAATACTTCTGACATTTACATCCAGGAAGTTAAAAATCCTAAGCCACAATTTTGGCAACAGCTGGGGGCTGAAAAACTTTACGATTTAGCTTTCTACATGGGCAATAAGAATCTTATTGCTTATGCAACGGATAAAACCTTGCGGATTTGGGAACTTTACACATCGGATGCGACCCCAAAACCTCCTCAAATTTTGAAGAGAGATTTTGCATCCACCGGTATATCATTAGCATTCCACCCGTATGATACGGAACTCATTGTCGGTGCTGAAAACAACCCCTTTGGCGAATCTCTGGTACACTTTGAGATTGGTGTGGTGGAAGTGCCTGCTCGAACGGTTCTACCATTTAATGACTTTTATTCTCAAGTGATTGATGTTAGCTTTCCAAACCAGCCAAATGGCAGAATTGTTGCTGCATATCAGTCGCAAGAAATCATAATTTGGAATCAAAAAGACTTGTTACCAGTTGTGACACTGACCTCTCCCAGCCCAATTGTTAGCCTTGATTATGCGCCATCAGGTTTAGATTTGGCCGTTGCTACAAAAACAAATCAAGTCGAAGTTACTGACTTATCCACGGATCCTCCTAAAAACATCAATGGGCAGTTTGGTAATAGCCATCCACCTCTATCGATTCTTAACTCAGTTCGATTTTCTGCACAGAGGGATTGGGTAGCGTCAGTAGCCACCGACGGTAGCCTGAGAGTTCGTCGGAAAGGAGGAAGTCCTTTTGGTAATGATGACATGTTTGTCAATGTTTCTGCTCAGGATGTTGATTTCAACTATGATGGAACACTGATGATTGTGGTTACTTCAAATGGACAGATTGCACTCTTTAGCTTGTCAGATAAAGATGGGTTACAAGAAATTGTAACTGTACCGGCCGGTGGGTCTTTAACAGCTGTAAGTTTTAGTAGAGTAAAAGGCGACAATAGGTTTGTTGTAGGATTAGAAAACGGGTCGGTTCAAACTTGGGAAGTTTTGGCTGGAGGGAAAGTCGGTCGCAATGGACAGTTCAACGTAGATCGTAATATATCTTCAGGAAAAGTTCGTGCGGTATGTTTGTCGAAAGATGGTCGCTTCTTTGCCGCAGGAATTGGTGATGCTGTTTGGGTATGGAATTACTCAAGTTTACAAAAGGGACCGAAATTATTCCGTGGTCATACTGATAAAGTGACGGGGCTGACCTTTACTGAGCGGAATGATGGCACCAACATTTTGGCGTCAAGTTCACTCGACGGAACAATTTTGTTCTGGAATATTCAACAGGAAGTTGCAAGTGTCCAACAACAGGGTGAAATTTGGCGATTAGTTGAGCCAAACCGACTGGACAACGTTGAAGTCACTACTAAAATTCGGATACGAATGCCAACTTTCGCTCAATTACGGGAAGAGACTATTACACCATTTAGCATTCAGGTCCGTGGGAAGTTAGCAGATGAGTCCAGTAAAACTTACTCCTCTCAACAGACTCAGTTCAAAATTGAGGGATCCAACTTGATTTTATTTGACCCTCAGTCAATTTTTCGCTCAGAAGAAGAGATTACGATTAGTGTCAGCAGTGTAATTGAGGACATGAGTGGCAAATACGTTGAAGCCAGTGACATCGTATTTCGTACGGGTTTGATCGTTTGGCCAGGGGATACGAATCGAGACGGTCAGGTTGATGTTTTCGATGTGTTACCACTAGGCCAATTCTGGGGAAGTATTGGGCCAGTGCGTGACAAAGGCGATAATAGCTGGAAACTTCAACCTGCTGTAGCCTGGAAAGATAAAGTTGCTACTTATGCGGATGCCAACGGAGATGGGATCATTAACCAAGATGATATTGTCCCGATCAGCCAGAATTGGCGAAATACGCGCATAAGGAAAGCTCCGACTGAATCAGAATCAATCGACAAATTGGGTCCAATGACCAACGAGAATGACAGACTAATATATAATGAAATTTACCAAAAACTCAGGGAAATAGATGGTAACCCTGAACTACTATTCGCATTAGAACAAATGGTCAGTCGATCAGAAAATTCTTTGATACCTTCTGTTAGCAAACTCTTGCCCAACTATCCTAACCCATTCAACCCTGAGACTTGGATTCCCTACCAATTATCTCAAGCTGCTACGGTCAAAATTGAAATTTATAATCAGAAAGGGGAAACTATTCGGATTTTTAATCTTGGTTACAAAAAAGCAGGATACTACACAGATCAGTCTCGGTCTCTAAAATGGGATGGTACAAACGATACTGGAGAGTTAGTTTCCAGTGGAGTCTATTTCTACCACTTCTTCGCGGAAACCAATAGCCAAGATGCCCAATCGGATGTTTTTTCGTCCCAACGCCGATTTGTTATTTTGAAATAAAGGACACAGGATTTTTTTGATGAACCGCTTGGCTTTGATGATTTGCACGTATTTTTTCCCCTATGTGATGCTCGTTTTCTTCGTAGGGTGTGAGCGGGACTACGAAGGAGAGCTTACTCCTACTACTGATGATGTTTCAGTACAGATAGCATTTGCTCCTTCTGCTTACGGACAGATGGATCTTTCCCAAAATCTGGATATTGAAATTGAAGTTCTACGCTTTGACCGTTATGGTGCTGAGTTTTCGTTTGACCCTCCTGTGATTAAAAAAATTTCGCTAGGCACGGTTCAGCCACAAATTGCCAAATTGAAAGTCCCGATGGGTGAAGGAAGGATCGTCGATGTGAAAGGGTATGAGTTTGGTGAATTGGTTTTGACAGGACGTCATGTTATTGATTATGTTGGGGATGGAGCAGTAATTGCCAATATCAGACTCGACCCAGTCGGGATACCACTTCTCAGTATTTCTAGCCCACAAACTTCCTATAAAGTTGGAGATGAAATGCTACTCCACATTCGCCTGAAAAATGTATCAGATTTGTTCGGTGTGGCACTAGAATTAGAGTATAATCGAAGTCGATTTTTCCCACTTGGGGTCGAAGCTTACCCAAGTACTAAATTTGCGAAATCAAGCCTCCCTGTTTTTCATGATTTGAATTTAGATTCACGAGCCGGTCAAATGCAGATTGCACTTACGTTGACTAAGGGGCAAAAGCCAATCGCTATAGGTCAGGAAGGTGAAATAATCGCAATAGCCAAGTTCCGTGCAGTAAAGGCTGGAACAAGTGAAATTCGAGTCAAATCTATAAAGGGGAAAAGCCCGAAATTGACTCAGCCTAATGGCGAGTCCCTAGATAATCTTGTCGATATGCGTCAGTATCTTCTCCCTTCTGATCACCGATTGCCTCGTGGAGTTGTTAGATTCCTTATCAAATGAGGAAGATTGATTTCTTATTCAGTCCGCAGCAGTATAAGCCAACTCGATTTTTTATACCNCCTTATCACTCCCGAAACTTGTTTTTTTCGTTTTTTCTTTTTCTGACTTGGCTGAGTTTAGGTTGCTCTGGCATAACGAATTCGAAAGTAGGTACACGTAGCCGGCCTCTTTACAAGTCGGGAGAGCTTGAAAAAAATGAGGTCTGGGCNGGTGTGATTCAAATTACGGGTGATGTAGTGGTGCCTGAAGGTGTTACTCTTACAATAAAGCCGGGTGCTATTATAGGTTTTGANCCTTTAGTTGGAACTCATCAATTGATTGTCTACGGTTCTTTTTATGCAGAAGGTAACACAGAAGGAATGATTGTTTTTGGCTCTTTAGGCACGGAAGATGAATTTGAGTTGCCTAAATCAGGGGACTGGTTAGGTGTGAGGATTCTGCCAACTAGCCCAAACGCTCGTCTGACCTATTGTCGTTTACAACATGCATCAACAGCGCTACTTTGTCAATCAGATACTGTTCATATCGAACGATGTCTGATTGTTGAGAACGAAATCGGAATTTTATGTCAGGACACTTCACCCTTTATCACTCAAAATGAGATCAATAAGAATGGTACTGGTATTCAGTGTGATCAAGGGGCTGAAAGTGAAATAAGCTATAATAGACTTCAGGCAAATGAGTACGGTGTCGTTTGCAACGATGATGCCCGACCCAACATCCATCATAATGACATTTCCACAAATTATCAATATGGAGTAGCTTGTTACGCTTCTGCCGATCCGGAAATCACCGCAAACAATATTACAAGTAACAGTGGATGGGCCGTTTATGAAGGAGGAAGATTGCGAGACAATTTTATCCGGGGCAATAATAATCTAGCAAGGGTTGAGCAGAGTAATAGCCGAAATAGCGAACAGTTTTATGGTGTTGATGAAGTCTTAGACCCACGCTCTAGTCCTGTATTGGAAGCTGGTGTGCGATCTGAATAATTGTGATTACCTGTATGGTGCACACACAGCATAACTTGTAAAAAAACTACTTGTTTGTGTCTTTAGGCTAAACATGAAACATTTGTTCAGGTACCACGTTCTTTGCATAAGTAACCTAGTATTTTGGATTTTTTTTCTTCTCTTCTATAATCTTAGTTGCTTCGCCGATAATGATAACGGAATCTTGTGGTGGCTAGTAGTGGATACAACAGATGATTTTTCTAGTGCTCACTTTGTGAAAGACTTTGAATCGTCTATGGGTATAAGTTCTCGAATTGTTTCTCTAACAGGTGAGGAGTGTAGTAAAAATGACATACAGAGATCAATCACAAAAATCAGGAATTCGTTTAGTACACATGACCGGTTGATTTTTTTATTCCGAGGCCGGATTACTACACCAAATGCGAACAATCAAATCTACTTTGTTTTGAAAGGTGATGATTTGATTAGTGGCCAAAACATAAATCGTTGGTTAGAAAAAATTGACTCCACTGTTTTGTTAGACTGTATTACCCCAAATAGTAATTTGGGAGCTTTTTATGCTAATCGGCAACAGCTTGGCCAATCAGCTCTTGTCTCGGTTATAAGTGGTTCAACGGGCATGAACTCAAGTGTGGGGCTAATCGTCGGCTTGAAAGCCCTTTTTGATGACCCATCTATTGCGGACACTGATGATAATCGCCAACTGACGATTTCTGAAATTTACGAGACATTGTTATCTCGTTCTCTTCATTCTGGAGTTTTCGTACCAACAGGAGACCTAGAAAAAGTTTTATTCAAACTACCTGCTATGGTTAAGATTTGGGGGAACCCAACAGCAGCCTCGGTTATGATGAATGGTACGAAAATCGGTCAAACTGAGCTACGCCTGACCGATAAATTAGACCAAATGGCTCGTTTTATTGAATTGCACAAGTCGGGATACCAACTCAAAAAACTAATCTTGCCGAAAATTTCAATTGTACCTGGTCAACAAACTTCGATTAGATACCAGTTGGAACCAATCTCAGTGAGAGGTAAGAGTGAATCTTTGTCGAGTATTCGCTCATTGATTGTTGAAATTTTGGATACTGATTACCAGATTAAAATAGAAGGTACAGGTCAATTTGTATTTGATGATTGGACAAATGGTTACCTTGAAGTAGGTAAGTCATATACAATTTTAGCAAAAGGAGACCAGCGACATTATGGAGCAGCAAGTTTCATATATCAGGGGGTTAAACCAATTGACGTTCACCTAAACCTAACAGAAAAGAATTGGTTTCAATTAGCACAGATGCTGTACGATTTGTCTGAATACCAAGATGCAATCCAAGCTTTCCAAAGTGGGATTGAAGGTACCTTGGATTTTCCATCCTTTTCTGATNCTTTTACTAGTATGTTGTATGACTCTTTTTTAGATGTAATGGGACAGGCAGATCTGCCAGCCACTTACCTCATAGTGATGGGGGAACTCGCAACAAGAACAAACAAGCCAGAGATTGCAAAAAAATATTTGAGAAAGGCTTTAAAAACAGCAGAAAGAAATAGCGAAGCTCACAAACTAGCTGGACAAAAATTACAATCGTTCTATTTGGTCTATTATTACCTGCTCGTGACTATTATAATCTTATCTTTGTTACTGGTATTTGTCTTTTTCAGGAAAGGAAAAAGGAGAAGTTGTGATGTTTAAAATTTTAAGTGGGCAAAAATACCGTAGTATGCTGAGTGAACAAAAACAGCTTCAGGAGCGTTGCCATGAGCTAGAAAAAGAGATTAAAACTTTAGTAGGGGAAAGAGAACAGTTATTAGAAACTAAACTCGAACAAGAGGAAGAACTGGAGGAACGTTCTACTAGTCTAACAGAATTATCCGAAAATTATAACGAATTGCAGATTAAATTGTCGGAAATTGAGGAAAAGACAAAAGAAAATATCGATAGTGTTGTAGAGGAAACGATCAATGGATTGGGTTTGAATCGGACACAAATCGAAAAATTGCAATCTGACAGAAAAGACTTGATTCAACTCTATATCAANAAGTTATATTCACTAGCTCGGCATTTTGCTATGTCCAGTCGAGGAATGGAGAAAAACCGAGGGTTATTTGTAGTATTNGCTGACTACAGAAATATGGCTGGTGAGAACTTTTCTGAGTTTCACGATGGCCAATTGGAACATCTCGACCAGAGTAAATATAAAGGGATTGACTTCCTGCCCCACATTTTCTCAACCAAAGTNAATGAAGTTTTAGCCTTCATGGGTGAAAAAACGTTTTTGCGAGATGAGACAGGGAAAGTAACCGGACACGAAGAGCGAGATGGTGCTTTATTGATCGACTTACAAGGTGTTGCATTCCGCACTTGTATGATGGTTGAAGGTGTAAGAACTTATCGCGTATACGACAAGGTTGAGCGTTTAACCAAGGGTAGTGCGCGACATAATGCAGCACTTTATGCTTCATCCTTGGATGAGGTTATGGCTGCTATTGTAGTCAGTGAAGAAACTAGTGAAGTTACGCTCTTTATTGATGGTCAGTTTGTCAAAAGTTTTGATCCCTTAAGTAATAGCGAAACAACTCGGGATGNCGACGGTAATTTCATTCAAACTGAAAGCGATACAAAAGCAATTGAGGCAGTCGAGGCTGAAACTGAGACTATNGTATCTGAGGAAGACTACACGACTACCTAGATTAGTATCTTTCTAATTCAGCTCGAAATTTATCAGCCCAAAATGATACATTTATCGTACTGGTTCCTTGGCTTTTTTGATTTTGTTTGTTGCTTCTAATGNTGTATATGATTGTATTGCGTAAGTTGAAAAGACCAAAAACCAGTGATATAATTGAAAATTGACCGGCNGATTTTCGATCAAAATGGCCTCCTGCTTTTACAGCCATAAGCCCCACCAACAACAGCGTGATCGGATATTTCAAAATGAAGTCTTACGATAAGCAATCGATCTCAAGATTCCTACCTCATTTCTTTATACTCTTATGCCTGTTTTGTACCATTACGGCAAATGCCGGTGAGCGTGAAGATTATACATTTGCCTATAAATTATACGAAAAAAAAGCG
Source organism: Candidatus Poribacteria bacterium (assembly GCA_002729015.1). The sequence goes on along the minus strand of PBVO01000106.1, from coordinate 125,825 downwards.
TATGCCGTTGCCAAGGACCAATTCGAGATCTTTATCCAGAAATATCCTGAAAGTAAAAATGTTGACGATGCCCGCCTGTTAGTTGGTGAATCAGCGCTTAATTTAGAACAATACGGTATAGCCATTCAAAACTTCAAGCGCTTGACAGCAGAACACCCAAATAGCTCCTTACGTTTAGATGCTGTTCGAGGTATAGCAATTGCTTGGTTTCGTCAGGGCAAATATACTGAATCAATCAAGGGGTTTCAAGAGTTTTGGGAAGCTGCAACTGAGGACATTAATTCTTACTCACCAGAGGTCATTTCGGAGTCAATTTACCTAATAGGGGAGTCCTACGAAAAGTTAGGATTGTATCAAAAATCTCGTGAGTATTATGATCAAATTCTAACAGATTACCCACAGACGAAACAGTCCGCAGATGCTTTATATTCAATTGCATGGGTTGATTATAGGTTGAAAAAATTCCAGGAAGCTCACGATCAATTACTGCTCTTTGTCGNTCAATACCCAGATCACTCTGCTACAATTGAGGCTACTTACCGAGCTGCGGAATCCTTATTCCAAATGTATGAGTGGCAGGAAGCTCAAATTGAATTTCAACAATTTATTGATAGGTACCAAAACCATAGTCATCAAGACCAAAATTTGCTAAGACAATACATCACTGACGCNCGCTTTCGATTAGGTGAATGTTATTTTCAACAAAAGATGATGACTGAAGCCAGAGATACATTCACATACTTGTTAGATGAAAGTGAAAAGTCGTCCTTGTCGGCAGAAGCACAATACTGGATTGGTGAGATTCTCGCCGAAGAAGATAAGGTAAACGAGGCGATTTACGAATACCAAAAAGTCATTCGCTTATATCCAGATAGTACAGTAGCTGATAANGCNCAATANGGGATAGCNATGGTNTATTTCAATNTCGGTACNAATACNCAGGACTATACAGAGGCTAAAACNGCTTTCAAACTAGTGGCGGATGANCTTAACTCAGAATTGAGNGACGCTGCTCGATTNAGAATGGGTGAGTGTTTCCGGTTATCCAGAGAATTTAATTCTGCGATCCTTAATTATCAAAAAGTGCGGGAAGACTCACCTTATGCTGATGACGCCCAATATCAGATTGCTATTAGTTACTTTGAGCTAAGAGACTATCAGAGTGCTGTTTCGGTGATCGAAAGCCTTCTGAAATTGACGCCTAACACTGACCTAAAACCTTATGCTCTGTACCATCTCGGATTGTCCTACTTCAATCTGCGACAATATTCTGAAAGTGCATCGGCTTTTGATAATTATTTCATTACCTTAGATGACCGTAAATTATCAACTACTAGTGCCGACGAAGCTTTGTACTGGAAGGCTAGAGCTTTATTCGAAGCCGAGAACTACAACGAAGTTATCATAGTTTGTAATACTTTGATCCAAANGTATCCAGAAAGCCAGTTTCGTCAGCAAGCCGACTTTTTTATTGCTGAAAGTACTTATTGGCAAGAAGATTCCAAATCTGCGTACCAATCAGCCAGACAAAAATATCAAGATTTGTTAGACAAAGAATCCGATGAGGAATGGGCTGAAAAATACCGATTTGGTGTCGGCTGGACTTATTTCTCAGAGGCAGTATTATCTGATGGGAATGAACAGGATAGATTATATGGCCAAGCAGTAATAAGTTGGCAAGAAATGATAAAAAAACATCCGTCTGGTAGTTATTCTGACCAAGCACAATATCACCAAGGCGTAGCACAAAGCAATTTGAGGCGTTACCAAAAAGCAATAAATACTTTTTCTGAACTATTACAAACGTATCAGACTAGCAATTGGCGGGATGATGCTCAATACCAGATTGGCTGGTCCTTCTACAAATTGGAACGTTACAACGATGCGATAATGGCTTTTCAAGAGCAATTACGATCTTTTCCTGCTTCGCAGCTAGAGCCAAAGGCCATTTTTGGTATTGCGAATGCCTATTTTAAATTGGGGAAATATGCAAGTGCTATTACTGAGTACCGAAGAGTTATCGAAAATTTTCCAAATCTGAAGTTACAGACAGGTCGACCTGGAGCAGAAAAGACTTTTGATCTGAGACCTGAAGCTCAGTATTACGTTGCTGAGAGCTATATCAATTTGAAAAATTATCAAAAAGCAATTCAAGGATATCAAAAAGTCATTGAACACTATCCGAAAAGTCTGTGGGCTGATGATGCGCAATATGGTATCGCTACAGCCCACGAGGACCAAGGGAAAAGTGAACAAGCACTCCAAGCCTACAATTATCTTATTAAGAACTACCCGGATAGCCCTCTAGCACCTGATGTTCAGATTCACATTGGCCGTTTCTACTTTATCCAAAAAAATTATAGTAGGGCTATATCTGAATTCCAAAAAGTCATCGATCAATACGGTCGCTCAGAATCCTCATCTTTAGCACGATATCACATAGGTAAATCTTATCTAGAAATCGGATCGTTCAAACAAGCAATAGCCGCTTTTGAGAAGGTCTCGAAAAAAAGTGAACTAGCCGCCACGTCTCGTTATGAAGCTGGCTATGTTTGGTATAACAAAAACAATCCTGGGAGAAATCTCGAAAAGGCAATTGCAGCTTTTTTGTCAGTAGCGAGGGAATACCCGAGTAGTAATGATGCACCACAAGCGTTGTTACTTGCTGGAAATTGCAATCAAGAGTTATTAAGGTGGGGGGAAGCTGCTGAGATTTATCGAACGATTCTCGATAAGTATGCTAGTTCAGAACAAGCCAAAATGACCCAACTCCTTTTNGGTCATGTCTATCGAGCCCAAAAACAGTATACGCAAGCAATTTCGGCTTATGCAAAAATTCGTGATGGTGGAAGTGATCAATATCCTGTTGAGATTGTCATTGATGCTGAATTACGATTGGCGGAAACCCTGAGCTTAAATGGTCAATATTATGAAGCTGGCTCTACTTATCTCCGGGTCCGTCATCTCAGGGAGCAGCACAGTCCACTAACAGCTCTGCATGCGGCAGTTCGAGCAGCAGACGCTTACGTAAAAGCTAAAAAAGAGCTCCTAGCTAAGGATAGCTACGAAGATGCAATCAGCCTGTACAAAAATTACATTTCATCAGTCAATACTAATCAAAAAAAGGACTGGAATCAGTTACATCAATATGCAACTAAAATGTACCAAGAGCTTTTGCGAAAAATACAGTAAAAATAGAATTGAGCGAGTAAGTTAAGCAGAACAGATTTTAGCAGAATAGATGATAATATTTGCATCTCGGTACCGGGACAACCAAGGCTTTTTGACTTTCACTATCTTTTTTTTACTTTTTATGTCGTCGATNGTATACCCCCAGAATTTGGACGATGAGGAAAGTATTCGTTTAGACGAACAAACCATCGGTATTATTGATACAACTCAAATTCAACTTGAGCCAAGAANCAGATTTAATTCCCCTTTTAGGCCATTTGTACACCAAGCACTTGGAGTATACGCCAAAGAACGTTTGTGGAATCTACCTTCGATCCATACACCACAGAAAATAGATCGGCAAACGCTCGAAACAAATAAGAATCCTAGCATTTTAGTAACAGCGTCTCCTAGTATTCCCATCGCTCCATTCTTTAGGGCACTTTTGGCTGGCTCTGCGTATAATAAAGTTAATGGTTATATGCAGTTCAACTATCAAGACTTGGATGATTTAAAAAAGAGCAATCAAGGAACGGATATNGCCCTAGAAGCAGGATTGAATTTAGCCTATCGTCCCTTAAGTGAGATAGCACTATCATCACAAATATCAATTCGAGATTTACCCTGGCCATTAGAAACTTCGGGAATAACTACACTGGAATCTCCTGAACCTAACGCTAATCCATTGAATGTGTCAGACCAACTAGCCAACATATATAATTTGCAATTATTTGCATCTAATTGGAATCTTCACCATTGGCTATCTGACAAGACTCAATTTACATCTAATGGAAAACTGGAAGTCTTCGGTGCTAATCCATCATTTAGTGTATTGAATGACGGAGTGACTGACTTACAGGCTAACTTTAACATCAGAAGCCATTTTTTAAATTTGGCAAATCCAATTCATTTTGGGATCAATTCGCAGTATTTATCCGTCGCGGAGAATTTATCAACGGGTCANAGTAGCCAGAATTGGTCGACCTTATTGGAGCTTTACGCCAAAGACCAATTTACTCAAATAGGTCCTTTTGTTTTCGGTCTAGGTCTTGGTATTGTTAGTTTCCGCAATTTAGAGCCAAGTGATGTAAGCAAAGATAGCAGACTAGGTTATGTAGAATCCACCCAAATAGAACCGAGTGGGACCTTAACGATAACAACCCAACTCAGCAACTATTGGCGATTGAACTTCGAGGGAAAAAGAAAGATTCATCACTATACAATTTCCGAACTTTATCTCAATAATAATTATGTTCGGGTAAACCCTTTCTTGAACCCAGAGAAGAACTGGTCTCAACTAATTGACTTAACCTACAATAGGGGGCAAAGAATTGACTTTAGCNTATCTACATTCGCCAATAGAACAACAGATTTGATTTACTTAGCTGAAGGTAATAGTTCAGGAGTAACGATTGGGTTGATGAATAACCGAGTGAAGCCACTAAATTGGGTGCCAACTAATTCTGATCGGGTGATTACTCGATACGGCTTTATCCTNTCGGGTAAACTAAGGGCTTCTAATGGCGATGAACTACAGTTTTCCTACCAAAGAGATTTACAGCCGATTTATGTGCCTTACCAAGCCAAAAATCGTGCTTACATCGATTGCAAATACTGGTTGTTTGGCATTTTGCAAACTGAGTTAACAGCTACAATTGAAATCGATACGAGAGACCATTTACAATCAGAAACGACAAAAGCCATTCAGTTGCCAAACCTAGCGAATCTGATTCATCTAAAAGGAAAAATGAAGAGAAACCTTGGTCANTATCTAACAATCTTTATTGGGGGAGCATATTTATCTAGTGGATCGATGGTTATGCCATATCACCCCCTTCGTGGTAGCTATGTCGATCTTGGTGTTGAACTACAGCTTTGATTATACATAAATTGGATTTTAAACCATGTTAATAGCTGACCAAATATTACAAGGGTTAGAACGACTAGCGGGTGGGGGCTACCTACTAGCTCTTTTGATTTTTTTTTCTATTTGGTCGCATTCTCTAATTTTCGAAAGAGCGCACTATTTACGCAGGAAACGGGTAATCCCATCAGTTTATGTAACCCAGAGTATATATGCTGAGCTTATAGACGGTAAGCCAGAAACTGCAATTCAGATGTGTGAGCGGGTTCCTTCACCCCTGACTAATATTTTGAAAGCCGGAATTTCTAATCGTTCTTATGATGAAAAAGAACTAAAGTCAGCGGTTGGTACGGCTGTTAGACTCGAAAGGCCTCCAATTGTCAGGCATCTGAAGACTCTGGCGATGTTATCTAGTGTCTCGATGTACACTGGTCTGTTGGGAACAGTTTTGGGCATGACTTCATCTTTTCAGGCTCTTTGGAAAGGAGACCAATCAGGAAAGCATCTCCAGGATATTGCTGATGGTATTTCGGAAGCTTTGTTNACAACAGCAGCTGGGTTGATTGTTGCCCTTCCAACGCTAATAGCTTATCACTACTTCAATCGAAAAGCTAAGAACTTGTTAAATGAACTAGAGCGACATGGAATGTCCCTAATTCGATTCCTAGTGACAGAAGAGTATAAACTGTTTCAGGAAAAATACGAAAATGTCCGAGATTGGGCAAAACCCCCAAACAAGTTGGTCTAATGTTTAAGATCGGTCTTTTTTTACCTTTAGCAATTGTTGAACACTTGGTGGCGATTCTGTTTTTTGCTTGGTTAGTGTACCAACCACCATCGCTTAAAATTGAGGAAACAGCTTATCAAGTTGAAATTTTTCAACGAGAGCCNGAAAAGAAAGAAATAAATAAACCAGTAGTTTCTTTCGTGCCAGAACCTACAGAGGTTCCAGTTGACTTGCCACCTCTGCAGTCGATACAAAGTCTAGACAGTTTCTTAAGCGGCCATTCTGAAAATTCTAATTTGCCAAATTTTCCACAAATTCGATCTCAAGCATCCGAACAGTGGATTGATAATAATGTTCCAAAAGGACAAAAGCAACGTGGNAATGAAACCGACTTCAACGCTACTATCCGAGCAAAGTCGTTTTCAAGTGATGTTGGACATCAATCTCTATCAGACCCAATCGGTACGACAAATTCTAATCAAAAACTACTTAGGGCGGACAGGAGCGACCAACTTTTTGCAGGCAAGGTTTCATCTGAAGGTCAAAGGAAAAACCAATCCCAAAAAGTCTCTGGGATTTTACCTTACAGTATTGAAGGTGAAGTCAAAGGACGAGGNATTCGTTATCGGCCAACGCTATCACTGGTTGCTGGTAGTATCCAAGGTGGGATAGTCCAACTCAGTTTTTTGGTAAGACCAGATGGTACAGTTTATAAAGTCAAAGTCATAGAAAATCGTGCGGGGGAACTGAGGCAGAAAGCTCAAAGTTTCGTGGCTCAGTTTATTTTTAATAAATTACCTGTCCATTTACCTCAAGAAGACCAATCTGGAGAAATTGCTGTTCGATTTGAAAGAAGAGAGTAGAAGAACTCACCCATTTGCTAGTTACCCCATATCAGCAAAAATATCTTGCCATTTTTCGGGAATACGATATAATACCGATCCGGACAGGTTAGGCTATTTAGTCCCTCAAGCCGAAAAAATTCTGGGCTGTTTCCTAAGTTGGCTTTTAGTAAAGCAGTCGTTAGGAGATTGCATTCTTCTCGGTCTTGGTTTGCAATTCCACGTGCTCGCCACGAACTGTCGCAATAACCTGAGACAGGTGGAGCCTATTTAATACCAGTTGTCCTGCAAGGAAGAAAGAGAAGAGCTATTTTCCCTTGGTCATTGAGTTACAAGAAAATTACACACTATCAACGCTTTTTAACCCAAAAAAGGAGGTGCAGTTTATTTCCCACTCTAGAAAGCTGGGGCTTAGCTGCGAAGATTTTGATGAAAAAGTTAATGGTTTGGCTATTTCCGATTGTGCTTATTGTGATGACATCGCTGATTGGATGTGTTCCACTTAGTGTTAAAATTAGCAATGCCGATCGAAAAGTTGAACTGGCAGAACTGATCCAAATCAATAAAGATTTAATTGNAAGTGATAAAAAACGAGCAGATGAACTAAAAGATCGAAAGAACAAACTATACGACGAAGCCGTTGGTGGATACCTAGAGGTTACTCAAGCAACCAAAACTAGCAAGGCTGTTATGAATTACAAACAACGAGCCCACTACGAAATCGCTGAAATTCATAAAAATAGAAAGAAGCTAGATGATGCTATCATCCATTATCAGTCGGTGGTAGATATCGCTCCTACTGGCTATTTAGGGAGTCAAGCTGCAGGTAATATTTCGTCAATTCGGCGTAATCGGNAAGAAGTGCAGGAACAACTTCGAATTTATAGAAACCGCAGCTTAGTCGAAACACCTGAAAGCCAGGAAGCCGCAGTACAAGCTCTGTATAAAGTAGCGGAAGCATATGTTGGGCTAGGTGATTTTGAAGAAGCTATTGCAAATTATGAAAAGCTAGTCGATGAATTTCCGGAACATGATCTTGCCCCTCGTTCTCTATTTAAAGTTGGCAATTTGTATTTTTACCAGCTTTATGATTACACCAATGCAGGTGGTTGGGGTGCTTTTGTGAAAGTTGCAGAAGACTACAACGGTACTTACGAAGCTGGTGAAGCTGAAACATTACTCAAAAGATCACGCNAAACTTTGACTATGATTCAGCAAGACCAAGATGATGTATCTAAGTACACTAATTCCAAGGCCATGGCCATGAGAAGAGCTGGTCGCTTGGTAACTTCCGCAGACTTATACCAGATGGGTCAAAGGGATCGAGTCGTTCAAGATTACCAGAACATCGCTGCTGGCTGGATCAAAATGAGAAATTACCCTAATGCTACTTTTGCTTATCGAGAACTATCGGAAAATTTAACTGGTAATAAATTCGCTCAGGCTGATGCTCTATATCAAATAGGTCGTCTTCACCAGCTAGACGGTGAATATACAAAAGCAATAGAGGGCTATGACAATCTATTTACAGAAGCACCTCAGTCAACTTGGCGAAACGAAGCTGTTTATCAGCAAGCCGTTTGTTATCGAAGTATTCGTGAGTTTGCTAAAGCCCGAGAAATGTTCAAAGCATATATGAGTTTAGATAATCCAGACGAATTGAAATATTACAGAGAAGCTCAACAGTTAGTACGTCAATTTGANCTTGACCAAGACGAAGATGGTTTCATGTTTTATCAAGAACAGGAAGCTGGAACTTCNGATCAAGATAGCAATAGCAAACCAGAAAAGTAATATATCTGGCCTAGCAAGCCAGCGAAGTACTTAATTTAATTTGGCGGGATACGATGAGGGCAACCTTGTCGTCCCGCCCTTTTTATATTTAGTTTTTTTGCAAATAATATAGTTCTCTATCTTAAAATATCTTGCTATGAGACTAGCAACCCTCGCTACTTGTAATCTGAACCAGTGGTCTTTAGATTTTGACGGTAATTTAGATCGAATTCTTCAGTCCATTCAAATTGCCAAAGAGCAAAATGCGACTTATCGCCTTGGACCAGAGTTAGAAGTTACTGGTTATAGTTGTGAAGATGCGTTTTTAGAAGAAGACACCTTTTTGCATGCTTGGGAAGTGATGGCTGAGATATTATCCAGCGATGCAACCGAGGGAATTTTGTGTGATATTGGGATGCCTATCTCACACAAAAATGTTAGTTACAATTGTCGTGTATTAGTTCTGAATCAGCAAATCTTGATGATTCGGCCCAAAATCTTTTTGGCTAATGATGGAAATTATAGGGAAACACGTTGGTTCTCAGCCTGGAGTCAAGAACGAAGTATTGAACCTTTTTCCCTGCCAGAAACGATCCGTGACCTGAACCAACAGCACACTGCACCCATTGGAATTGCAGCTATCGCTACTAGGGATACTACTGTTGCATCAGAAACCTGNGAAGAGCTCTTTACACCGAAGAGTCCACACATCGGTTTTGGGTTGGATGGTATTGAAATTATCACTAATGGATCGGGTTCGCATCATCAGTTGCGTAAACTTAATGAACGTATTGATCTGATTCGAGGAGCAACAGCGAAAGGTGGTGGTGTTTATCTATATGCCAACCAACAGGGTTGTGACGGCAGCCGGCTCTATTTTGATGGTTGNGCCTTGATTGCAATCAATGGTGAAATAGTGGCACAAGGCTCTCAGTTTTCTCTTGACGATGTGGAAGTCATAACTGCTACAGTTGACTTACAAGAGGTCTGTTCATTTCGCCGATCAATTTCGAGTCGATCGGCGCAAGCGACACAAGTTGACAATATTCAGAGAATTTCGATCGATTTTGATTTAACAACATCCCAGTTTGTAGCACCGACAAAACCTATTACGGTTTTTTACCATCAACCAGAAGAAGAAATAGCATATGGCCCNGCCTGTTGGCTTTGGGATTATCTACGTCGCTCAGGTAGTAGTGGTTACTTCGTTCCGATTTCTGGTGGTGCTGATAGCTCATCCACAATTGCGTTAGTTGGTTCAATGTGTCAACTGGTTGTAGAGTCTATTAGTAGAGGCAATCAACAGACATTAGCTGATATCCGTAAAGTGTTGGCAGACGAGACTTATATGCCAAGTTCAGCACATAAATTGGCTAATCGAATTTTGCACACCTGTTACATGGCTTCGGAGAATAGCTCAAAAGATACAAAAGACCGGGCTCAAGCCATTTCTGAACAAATTGGCAACTTTCATCTAAATGCTAACATTGATGGAATTGTTAATGCTTTTTTGTCGTTGTTTGTACGTTTGACTGGCAAACAGCCTCAATTTAAAGTTAACGGCGGATCACTATCCGAAAATCTGGCGTTACAAAATATTCAGGCGCGGACCCGCATGGTTTTAGCATATCTATTGGCTCAATTATTNCCTTGGGTTAGAGGTTATAAAGGAGGACTACTTGTTCTCGGTAGTGCAAACGTAGATGAAAGTTTGCGCGGATATGTTACCAAATACGATTGTAGTAGCGCTGATATTAATCCAATCGGTGGTATTAGTAAGAGGGACCTTCGACAATTTCTTCGTTGGGCCGCGAACCACTTGGGATATCCAGCTTTGATTGACGTAGTTAATGCTCCCCCAACAGCAGAACTTGAACCGATTACTGAGAATTATAATCAGAAAGACGAAATCGATATGGGAATGACATACGATGAACTCGGTAAATTTGGAATCTTACGTAAAGTTCACCGATGTGGGCCTGTGAGAATGTTCGAGAAACTAGTTTACGAATGGGANCACCTATCCCCCGCCATAGTTGCAGAAAAAGTNAAACGATTCTTTTTTTACTACTCAGTTAACCGTCATAAGATGACGACTATGACGCCATCCTATCACGCTGAGCTGTATTCACCAGAGGATAATCGTTTCGATTTGAGACAATTCTTATACAACGTGCGCTGGAGTTGGCAGTTCCGGCAAATTGATCAATTAGTCAAGAAATTAGAAACCAAAAATTAACNTCAAATAATACAGGATCAACAAAAGACAATAAAGATTTCAATATCTTAACTAAGAACTAGTGTGACGGATTGGAAACAAAAAACATGAAAATTGTCGAGAAAAATGGAAGAAAGTACGAGCTCGGAGTAGCATCTAATTTGACTGGAGCCGATATGAGTCGATGTGATCTAAGCTGGACCAATCTTGAAAGTGCAAATTTAACTGATGCCCACTTGGCATATAGCGATCTTAGATGGTCTAATCTGGCCGGTGCTGATCTAACCAATGCAGACCTAAGTCGTGCAAACCTGGAAGGNGCGAACCTAACTGGAGCAAATCTTGATGGTGCTGACTTATATGGTGCCAGTCTCAATGGGGCAGATCTCCGCTACGCTCGTCTAAATGCAACTAATTTATGTTGGGTAAACTTGAGTGGTTCAGATTTGAGAGAAGCACAACTAACAAAAGCTAATTTGCGTCAGGCAAAATTAGAACGATCGGATCTAACCCTGGCTGATTTGTCGAATGCTGATTTAGTGGAGGCTGATCTGAGAGGTGTTAATTTGACTTCAGCTAACTTGGCCAAAGCTAATTTTAGCCACCATAGCGATAGCGATAGTGATGATGAAAAATATAAATCAACCCTAACTGGTGCCAATTTATACGGAGCCAATCTAACTAACGCTGATATCAGGGGAGCAAACCTCGAGAAAGCCAACCTTGTGAACACAAACTGTTCACAACTAATCTACGACGAGGATACAATATTACCTTCCACCTTTGANTTAAGATAGTTAATAATCAGTCGACTTATTCCCTGCAAAACTCTCAATTAGGCCTATTGCTGTTTTTACTCCATTTTCGCTTCGCATAGCGTTTCCAAGTTGTTGGGCTTGTTCGAATTTCTGGCCGTTATCTAAGACTTCTTGGATCCGTTGTGCTAGATTCTTGACTTTTAAATGCCGGCGGTGAACCGGTTTTGGCGCTACGCCGCGCTGATGAAGCACCCCTCCCCAGTAAGGTTGATCAGCTAAGTGGGGAACAACCACCGATGGTACACCGGCTCGACAAACTGCGGTTGTGGTTCCTGCTCCCCCATGATGAATAACCATTTTAGCTGATTGGAATAACCAGCTATGTGGCACATAGTCAACAAAAAATATATCTTCGTGTAGTTGGGTTGCGTGGCCGAGGTTACCCCAGCCAGATTGTATAATCGCTCGCTGATTTGTCCGCTGTATTGCGGCGCAGATAATCGAAGTGGGGTCTTGATTACCTCCCATGGAACCAAATGTCACTACAATTGGTTTTGGACCATCGTTTATAAATTTAAGCAAGTCAGTTGGTGGTTGATAACTAGGTTCATCTAATGACCAATCCCCAGTAAATTGATGATTAGTTGGTAAATCCAGTGGTGGTGGTACGATAGCTGGTGAAACTGCAACTAAGTTCAAATCAGTTGAGTACATACCAGAAAACCCAATCATCCGACGCGGCTCTCCTTTTACTTGATGAATAAATTCATTAAATAGTGGATCAACTTTGGTCCACATCGCAAGACCGATCATTTGCCATAGNAACCAACTAATAGGTAANCCCCAGTTAGGCATTGGCGGTGGCGGTGCATATATTGACTTAATAAAAGCGGGGCAATAACTAACAGTAATATTTGGCAACCCAGACCGAATGGCAGCTTCTTGACCAGGGATATCNGCAGANTGAGATATCGACAAGTCGAAATCTCCNTTCATTGCTTTTAGGCAGTCATCATACCAAAACTTGGCTCCTGACAGAATACCCTCTTTAGCTACTACTAGGGCTGAACTAAATGGATTACGTATTTTGATAATACGNTCCATCAGTCNGTTAAAATGNTCNGAGTTAAATGGTAAACCTACAGGAAAAAAGTCGGCACCAACAGACTCAACTTTCTCTCTATAAATTTCTGACGTACACAATCGAACTTGATGGCCGGCCGCTATCAGACCGCTGGCAAGAGCAATAAAGGGTTGTACATCCCCTGTAGTTCCCCAAGTTGTCAAGATAATTTTCATTTACCCAACAATATTCCTGAAATAAACAAGAAAACATCATACAAAAGTAAAAATTTAACTACCGTCATAGTTATAATCTATTCGATCAAAGTTACTTAAGATGAAACAAAAAACGCGGAAAGAGAATGCATAAATCGCGAAAATTGAGTCCATTATTGTTTTTCTAGTAGAGGATAAAACTATTCCGATAACAAATTAATATAAGCTCTAAAGGTATTATCCGCGATTGTTTCCCATGTAAATCTGTGGACTCGTTCGAACCCACGCTGGGTAAGTTGTTGTCGAAGGGATTGATCTTGGTATATTGCCTTTAAGTGCTGAGCTAAGGTTTCTGTATCTTCTTCTGGAAAAACTAGTCCAGCCTTTCCAATGACTTTGGGGATTTCGCCNGAATCTGATCCAATGACTGGGACTCGGCACGCCATTGCTTCTATTAACACACGACCAAAAAATTCCACCCAATCGGGTGTCGTTCGAGAAGGAAGTACTAGTGTATCCATACAGTTTATGTAGTTTGGTACNGCTTCAGGTGGAACTGCATCAATCCANATCAAATTATTCTCAATACCAAGATTTTTCGCTAATTGCTCTAATTCGGATTTATATTTNCCACGACCCAACAACAAAATTTTGAACTGTATTAGGCTATTTTCCGCTATTGATTTGACTGATCTAAATAAAATATCAATCCCTTTCATATGAAGTAATCGACCGACATAGCCAATTACAAAGCACCCATTGAGATTTAGTGAATGCTTCAGAAATGCTACACTTTGTTGATCAGTAATCGTCATACTATCTAGTGGTCGAAAAAGACTAATATCAACTCCATTTGGAAATACTGTTGAGGGACCAGTATAGCCACGATTAGCTAAAATTTGTACCGCATTCTGACTCAATGGAAAAGCCATATCCGTCCTCTTAAAAACTTGTTTTTCAATCCATTTGGGGATGGGACCGAACCGTTGGCTAATTTCTACACTTAGAGATGTACGAAAAATCAACTTGCTGTGTGGGCAAAACCATCGTTGTAAGAGGAGTGTTTGCAANGCATTAAGACTCCAAGCTTCTTCTTCCAAGTGAATAATATCTGGCTGAAAATCACGAAAGTGAGGAACTAACCCTTCTTGATAAACAAAACGACTAGCATAACCAGAAGAAATGACCGGTAGAGGGANTTCTTGACAGTTAGTTTTAGTTGTAGGTTCGAAAGTAAGTTGCTGAAAGTTTTCAATCCACGTGTTTGGCGTAATAACACGAATCTGGAACTCCGGTAGGTGAGCTGTTAATTGTCCTATCAGGGTAAATTTTTTCCTGTAGGATTTCATAATGTAGGAATGAGATAAGACTAGAATCCGCGCCTTCACGTCCTAAACCAATGAAAAATTGAAGAATAGCAGAGTGATTAACTAGGACTTTTATTGGAGGGTGGCTGAATAGAACCGAGTGGTGTAGGCGACGGAGATTTCACCTGGTTACTTGTAGGCGTCGGAAATTTATCAGCTGGCAAAGAGATTTGATTGGAAGTTGTTGCTTGTACAGGGGAAGTTTCTGGATGTGCTCCAACTTGGGATACATCGAGCTTTGGAGAGGTGCCCAGTGGCAAACTATCCAAAATCGAAATTACACTTTCTACTCGCTGTCGCAGTTCACTTTTTTCCTGTTCTCTCGATTGTTTTTCTGCTCTTTGTTGTTCCTCAAGCTTATCGAAGTCNGTTTTGATTTGCAGAAGTTCTTGATTGCGATTGTCTAATTCTTGTATGTTATTGTCTTTTTGTTGAATTACCCCTTGCAAACGACTAATTTCTTCTTGCAGTGAGTTCCGTTCGCTCTTCATCTGGTTGATGAGTTCGACTGCTTGTTCAACTCGACGTTCTAATACCCCAATAATGTTGACTTGGAGATCTTCAAGCATTTTATACCTCTCTTAGTTTCTCGGTTGGATTGATAATAGTATTTGGTATCCTTCTGAGGTCGCGTATTCCTGCAGTTTTTCAAATCTACTCGATAGAAAGGGCTGTGTAGATTTAAGCTGTTTTGATTTCTCCCATCTATTGATTGAATTTTGCCCTGCTTCTGGAAGTCTGTCGAGTGCATTTTTTCGTTTCTGCTGAACAATTTTTGCCTGCCGGATATAATCTGTGGGTGAAATAACAATCATATTAGAAGCCACCGACAGTTTAAAATTTAGCAAAGCGCGATTGGCAGCCGCCAAATCTTGGCAAGCAATAAGACCTGCCCGATCAGCTGATATTTCACTGGCTAAAACCCAGTCCGCCAAAATCAGGTCGGAAATCTTGCCCAAAAAGGCTTTTACTAATTCTTGTACCCATTTTCCTAGAACTAAGTTAATCGAATCTAAACCACCATCAAATAAGGTATGATAAAAGACATGATCACACTTCAAATGCCCGAGCTCTCGTCCAATGATAAAACGAAGCTCGGCTAAACCTGATTTTTCAATCAAGTCAGAGGATAAAAGGAGAAAAGGATCATAAAAATTAACTATATCGGCATACATCTCTCGGTCGCCTACGATGAAGACCAAGGGGATTTGAGACAAATTTAGAATCTCAGCACACCGCTTAACTTCTTCTTGAACCCAGGAAAATTGCTGATTTGTTACCATTACACCACGTTTCATAGTTTCAATGGTTAATTGGTAATCATGGATCTCACCCGTTTTTTTTCGCAACCAAGGTACAATATAGACATCATCTGATTTTGTTACCTTTCTCAGCATCATTGGAATTTGGTAGGTTTCAAATTTTCTAATTAGATCTAAATCTTGAGAGGTTTGAAAAGAATTAGCCTCTAGTTGGTGAGGAACTACACGATTGTCTGATTGGCTCCATTGAGAAACAGATAAAGTGACAGCAATCGACCAGAAACAAAATAAAACAGTTCGAAGGCTATTAGTAAGCACGGTAAGTAGACTGTACCAGTTGTTACGAATCAGTAAAGATTAAGAACGATGGTCTGTGACCGTGATCTGCTTTCGTGTAGAATTATACCAATCCGTAAAGACTTCATTTTTCTTTGCCTGAACTAATTTCTTCATGATCTCTGTACGAACCTTTGGATCGGTCTTTAGCTTTTCCATGTCTGCTTCATCTTTCTCGACTAGCTGAATCAGGTAGTGAGCTACGTCGCCTTCAAATGGCCCAGCAACTTCATTNATATCCATCTGAAAAGCCTTAAACATAGCATCTTGGCAAGATCCCATGTTAGANACATAAATGCTATTAACACTTAGAGAAAATAGTCCGCTCTCTTCGACTTTTTTTTCTTTGATCGATGTATTTTCAGGTGCGGAGTACGATAGAACCAAATCATCTAGCGATTGACCGGCTCGAAGAAGTTTGAATAGTTTGTTAGCGTCTTCCATTGCTAACCCCTTTGCCTTTTCCTCTTGCAAGTCGTTNTTAACTTCAGCTTTAACATCCTCAAATTNTGGGATAGCNGCAGCCTTTTTTTCCAAGACTAAGGCTACGAAATAACTTTCCACNTCTCCATTACTTCGNTTCACCTCTATCATTTCGTTTATATTGACTTCCATATCGAAGGCTTTTTCGATTAAATCCCCATAAGTGTAACGAGAACCGATGTTGGGAATCGAGCTGGCATCTTGTTCAAANAGTCCAGTTTCCTGGATAGTCAAATTTCGACTAGAATAAGCTTCTTGCCCCATAGCGGTTTCGTAATCATCAAGTTCTACATCCATCAGGAGATTATCGGCTAGTTGTTGGCTAACATGAGAGGCATCAGTTTTTATCAGCAAGGTTTTTATTTCTTGCTTAACTTCATCAAAAGTTTGCATATTAACTTTTTTGTCTTCTAACTTGATGATATGAAACCCAAAACTAGTTTCGACTAAACCACTAATTTCACCTATATCTAACTCATCAAAACACGCTGTTTCAAAAGGTTTGACCATTTTACCACGACCAAAAGAACCGAGCGAACCACCATTACTAGCCGATGGACCTTCTGAGTGGACTTTTGCTAGTTCTGCAAAAGATTTGCCCGCTACCACTTCTGTTTTTACCATTTCAAGCAGTTCAGCTGCTTGTTGGCGGATTTTGCCTTTTTCATCTAGACTGGCACCTTCAGCGACTTTTTTCAAAATATGCCGAGCTGTTACTTCTGTTACTTCCGAATACTGGTCTTTTGTCTTTTCATAATGGGCTTTTATTTGTTCGTCGGTAACAAAGTCTTCGGGCTTGATTTGTACGTACTTGAGATTAATCTGATCCGATTTTTTGTACTTCTCTTTATTTAACTCGAAATGCGATTTTGCTTCCTCATCAGTGACTGTGGCAAGACTATTATACTCATAGTGACGAAACCGAATAAATTTCAGCTTTGCTTTCGTATTCTCACGTTGGTAGGTTTCTTGGATTTCTGAATCTGTTACTATTGGTAAATGATGAAGGAGTTGCTCCATTCCTTGGTAACTAAGCTGGACTTGAATGTCTTTCTCAAACTCATCACTCACTCCTGATTTTTGGTATAATCTATAGGCACTCAGTTGGTCTGGGTTAGAGGCTATGTACTGTTCAATTTCACTCTGTTGAACTGGCATTTCTTGTTTAACAAGTTCTCTTAGTACATATTGCTCAATCACCCGTTTTTTTGTTTCCTCTTGATCTTGTTTCCCAGCGGCCTGATTACTTATAGCTCGATCTAACTCACTTTGGAAGATTTTCGTTTCTCCGACGGTCAAAGCAACTTCATCAGGACCAGTATTACTTGCTAAGTCAGAACTACCATACAAGAAAATAGAGCCTATAACAAAAGCAACAGTAACTGCACCAATTAGGATTTGTGCCAGCCCCTTTTCTCGAAGATAGATAATCATGTCTATTTTATTCCTTTTACATTCTGTACATTAAAAGNTAGATAATATCATACACCGTCTAGTCTGAGCAAGTGGTGCAAGCATTTCAAATTCATTGGTAAGGCCTGGTTCGGCCAGAATTGANGGCGCAATCTAATTGCATTTTTAATTCTTCTACTATTTTCGGNTAGTCAAAGTAAAGGTTGGTTGTTTCTCCAGGATCTTCATCCAAATTGTATAACTGTGCAGGAGCANTAGGTTGATATTCTTTCAAAGCATAAGGTTGGAGTACCGGAGATTCATAATCATTACCCCCAGAACCTTGGTGGTCAAGATATTTCCATTGATCCCTGCGAATGGAAAGTGCCAGCGAAATAGTCTGATGTAAAGTATATGTTCGAGTAGGTACAGATACCTTTTGTTTCCCTATGATTGGATAAATATTGAAGCTATCTTCGGCAGCATCATCCGGCAACGGAAAATTAACTACACCAGAACAAGTTGCCATAATATCGCACAAGGAAACAGTTTGATCATTAGTGACACCAGCTGGGACTTGTGATGGCCAACGAACAATAAATGGAATTCGGTGCCCACCCTCCCATTGATCGCGTTTCATCCCTCGCCAAGGCTTTGCACCATCATGCTGATAATCAGCACGCATATTAACTACGCTAGTAACCTCTGGTCCATTATCGCTGCACACTATAACTAGCGTATTTTCAACCATATCTAATTTTTGCAACGTGTGCAGTAATTCACCAACCAAATAGTCAAACTGAAAGATAAAGTCACCGTGTGGCCCCACATTGGTTTTCCCCTGAAAACCTCTTTGTGCAAAGGAAGGTAGATGAACGGCCTGTGTCGAATGAAACAGAAAAAATGGATCATCTGGGCTTTCGTGGGCATGGTTTTCTAAAAAGGCCTTACTTTTGTCGAGAAAGACCATATCTACTTCTTCTAAGTCAAAGTCTGGTGCAATGAAGCCAATTCGATTATCCAGAGAATAAGGGTGATTAGGTAAAGTGGCTTTATCTAATAAGGCTACTGGTGGCACTGGAACTCGATCTCCATCAATGAAGGCATACAAGAAATCAGTGGTTGGACAGCAAGCAGTACCAAAGAAGTGATCGAATCCACGATGAATAGGAGCNTCTGGTATTGAACGTTTGTAATCTATTCTTCGTACTGGTTCGANTCCATTCTCATTGATCGGTACTCCTGCACGATCAAGGAAACTTAAGCCAACGTGCCACTTTCCAAACAGAGCTGTTTTGTAGCCTTTTGTTTTTAACATCGCTGGTAGGGTTAAACGTGAATCTTCAATCAAGCAAGGGCCNCCAACCCCAGTGAAGACCCCACTAAAACCCGTACGAAAAGCCATTCGCCCAGTTAGTATGCTGTAACGACTAGGTGTACAAACGGTCGATGGACTGTGAGCATCAGTAAAGCGCACGCCATCGGTGGCCAGTTTATCAATATTTGGAGTTGATACTTTTGACTCGGGGTTGTAACACGAGACATCACCATATCCTAGATCATCAGCTAAGATCAAAAGAATATTCGGCAGGCTTTCCGACTTTGACATGGTTTACTAGAACCACAGGTCCTCGCTAATCCTCAACGTTGTGAAGCAAACNTCTCAGATCAAATAAGGCTTCAGCCAATTCAGGGATGACAGCTCGACCATTCTCACTTTGATAGAGAACATGGCAGAGTTCAGCTAGAGGTTTTAGCATCTTAGCTAACTCAGCTTGCTGAATCGCAGGATTGACTTCAATTCTCTTATTCCAAATCAAGGACATACTACCCGCACCTGCATACAATAATAGGTCTGCAACACCTCTTTCCGCGTGCCAACGAATCTCTAACCTTGAATATTCACTGCTGGAAATTGTTAAGTTTAACGAATTACTCACGGCTTAGATCATTCAGGCTGGAACTATTTCTAGCCCACGCACTTCACCAAATTCTCGGTCTAATTTTTCCCAACTGTCTCCATTATCGGTACTACGGAAAAGTTGNCCGCTAATGCTGTAAGCCATAACCCAACCGGGTACTGATTNTCTATAAGCGAAATTCCAGATAGTACTGTTGGCAGTATGTCCAAGGTCAGCACGAGTCCATGATTTGCAATTATCAGAAGAAATGAAGATTCCACCTTGGTTCCCTGGAGGTCCATTACCTGCACCTATAAACAGACGTCCTTCATCATTAACCGAAGATTGGATGTAGTCNGCCGCGCGCGCATAAGGCCATGGNTAGTGGTCTTTTACGGATAACGGAAGCCAGGTTTTTAAATCTTGCGTTATGCAGACATCATTATTGGTAGCCACAACCAGAGTTTTTGGGGAACCTGGAATGACNGCAATGCCATGAATATCCAGACTACTCAATCCTTCGTTTATGGTAGCCCAGGTTTTGCCTCCATCTGTGCTGTGTCGAAAACCATCGATTTCAATTCCTGCATAAATAGTGTTTACATCATCAGGATCAATCTTGATAGTAGTGACCCTTGGTACGATAGCACCTCCAGCACACTCATCAGCTAACTCTACACTCAGTTTGTGCCAATTCTCTCCATTATCATCTGACTTAAACAAGTCAGATGGACAAGTACCAACGTAAAGGGTATCGGGATTTGATGGATCAATAGCCATCGACCATATTTGATNGTCATTCATTGGAGAATCGACTTGATACCAACTTTGTCCGGCTGAATCGGAACGATATAATCCTTTTTCGGTACCAGCGAAAAGGATATTTGTATTATCNGGCCGGACTGCTATCGCTCGAATATCAGCCTCTGCGAACAATCCATTTGCTTGCCGATTCCATGTGTCACCACCGTCGGTACTTTTCCAAATACCTTGACCGATTGTACCTAAGTAAACAACTGGATTTTCCATAGTTCCTCCTTATAGTGCACCAGTGCTANAAAGACTGACATGACTTTATAACCTGTGCTTGAGTATATTTAGTGAATTTTGGCTTAGTTTTCTATTCCTTCTATATGACTGTTATCAATCATTAGACCAAGTTGTCGCATGGCCGAAGCAATTTGTGGATCATACTCGTAATCATCGATTTTGTTTTCAGTCTCGCGAGCGAGTGCATATTTCAACGCCGAATCACTTAAAACGATTTTCTCTTTTTTGGACAAGCTATCAGCAAATCGACGATACTTTCGTAGNAGNCCAGCCGATTCATAGTCTTCTCGGTCGGCTGATTCNGCCTTCTCAATTTGAGACAGAATGTCGTCTCCATTATTTTTCAAAAAGTCATTTATACTTTGATGGTTTACTAGTTGACTCAACATCTGAGTTTCGGTCCGACTAAACCAAGGATCCTCCAAATTAGGGGTAATACCAACTTTATGTATATCCATCCCCTTTGGACTGTAGTAATGAGCCACAGTCAACTTAACAGCAGCATCATTACCCAAAGGAAAAATTTGCTGAACAGATGCTTTCCCGAAAGTTCGTTCACCTAAGATTAAGCCACGCTGGTGGTCTTTGATAGCTGCAGCCACAATTTCAGAAGCACTCGCACTACCACGATTAACAAGTACTATTAGGGGAAGACTTTTCGCTAAAGGCTTTCCTTTACCCTCAATAGTCAAGTGATCTTCTCTTGGGCGTTTACCTTTGGTATAAACAATGAGTTTGTTAGGAGGTAAGAAAGAGCTGGCGATATCAACTGCAGACCGAAGAAGGCCTCCTGGGTTAGAGCGGAGGTCCAAAATTAGCCCTTCAATTTCTTCTTGAGCAAATTTATCAAAAGTTTTTTCAACATCTAAAGCTGTTGTATCACGAAACTGATTAATACGAATATAACCAATCTTCTGGTTCAACACTTTTGATTCGATACTCTGAATACGAATCACATCTCGTATAATCGTTACTTCAATTGGTTCATTTTCGCCCTCACGGATGATGGTTAATGTCACCGGTGTCCCAGGTTCACCTCGCATCTTTTTTGCTGCATCATGAGCAGTCATATTGGTTGTCGGCTGATTATCAATCAGACTGATAAAATCGTCTGTTTGTAGACCTGCTTGATAGGCGGGGGTTCCCTTGAAAGGAGAAATCACAGTTAACCGGCTATTCCTAAGACCAATCTCCATACCGAGTCCACCATAGGTGCCGTGTGTTTGTGTTCGAAATTCTTTATAGGCTTCTGGGTCAAAAAATTGGCTATATGGATCCAGTGTGCGTAACATACCCGTAATTGCCCCATACATTAGCTTTTTAGCCTGAGGTGTTTCGACATGCTCTTGCTGAATTCGGGCTAATACTTCAGTAAACAGCGACAAATTTTCTAATAGCTCATCATTCGATCCTGTATCCACGTCCGACCAACTTACTGAAATTAAACCAATAAAGAACAGAAGAATAAGTAAACTGTGAACTAGTCTACTCGAGTTAGAGGGGGTTAATATCATTCGAACTAAATTCCTTTTTTTGCACGAGGCTTTGCCATATGCGGCTAGAGGGGATCCGATAGGAAAAGTAACAGGCCGCCAAAAAGAAAAACAAATCGTGAGGCAATATTGATTGTTTTACAGCTAACCAAAAGTCGAAAGTAACCGATGAATTATCAGCCAATTCTGTCATCACNCGCCANTTAATATCTAGTATTTTGCCTGTTGNAATACCAACTAGTGTACTGACNGGNCCAATTGCGTAGTATAGTACTTTTTGCCTTAGGGAAATCGGGGGAGATTTTCCCAAGAATAACAAACAAAAGCCGACGAGAAAGCCAATCGGGATACTCAAAAACCCATAAACAAATCCAATTGCATTAACCACATAAGCCCATGCTAAACCGCCGAAAACCGCTCCGATCAGACTAGCTGCAACAGCAGGTAACCATCGTGTCGTAGAAGCGGTGTTAGAATGCTCAACAGTCAAGGTTAATTAAGTTTTGGCTTTTGTCTGTGGTGGTCGGTGTTCTGCTCGAATGTATATGCTACTCTGAGCAGTGTTTCCTCACCGAAAGGCGGAGCCAAAAATTGCAAGCCGATCGGCAGACGATCTTTGGTAACACCACAAGGTACCGAAATTCCAGGAATACCAGCTAGACTTGAAGGCGCTGTAAAAATATCAGACAAGTACATCTGTAAGGGATCGTCGGTTCGTGCGCCAAATTCAAATGCCGCAGTAGGCGAAGTCGGTGTAACAATCACATCCACGGTCTCGAAAGCTTCGTCAAAGTCTTTCTTGATCAGTGTTCGAACTTTCTGGGCTTTTAGGTAATAAGCGTCATAGTAACCAGAACTGAGCGAGTAAGTACCCAAAAGAATTCTTCTTTTGACTTCTGGCCCAAAACCTTGGCTCCGAGACAACTTATACATACTCTCTAAGTTGTTGGTTTCTGCCGCTCTATAACCAAAACGAACTCCATCATAGCGAGCTAAATTAGCACTGGCTTCGGCAGGTGCAATAATGTAGTATGTGGCAATCGCATATTCTGTATGCGGCATTGAGATTCGGTGAATGGTTGCGCCCAAGTTTTCCAATTGTGAGATGGCTTCTCGTACAGACGTTTCTACTTCTTGGCTAATACCATCCAAGAAGTATTCATCTGGCAAACCAATTTTTAGACCTTCAATATCATTTATTAAACTGTCCTCAAAGTTAGGAACATCGAATTTTGCAGAAGTCGAATCCATCGGATCATACCCACAAATCACGTTCATGGCTATAGCTGAGTCGCGAACATCTTTTGTGAAAGGACCTATCTGATCCAAAGAAGAGGCAAAAGCAATTAAACCGAACCGGGAAACTCTTCCATAAGTTGGTTTTAGGCCAACGTTACCACAAAAGGATGCTGGTTGACGAATTGAACCGCCTGTATCAGAACCCAGCGATAGAATAGCAGTATCGGCGGAAACAACAGCCGCTGATCCTCCGCTTGACCCTCCGGGAGTAGTACAGGTATTCCAAGGGTTACGTGTTAGTTGATAAGCAGAATTTTCTGTCGATGACCCCATGGCAAATTCGTCCATATTAGTCTTTCCGACTATAACGGCACCTTGTTTTTTCAATTTTTTAATGACTGTTGCATCATAAGGAGGGATAAAGTTAGCCAAAATTTTGGACGCACAAGTTGTTCGAATTCCCTTAGTGCAAATCACATCCTTGATAGCAACTGGGATACCGGATAACTTAGGCAGATCTTCTCCATTTTGCAAACGTTGATCAATTATGCCCGCGGCTTCAAAGGCCGTCTCTTCTGCTAACGTAATATAACCACCGATTTGGTCTTCCACTTGCTTGATACGATCGTAGACGTCAGCTAATATCTGAGTCGCCGTAACATTGCGATTTTTAAGTTGGGTATGTAATTGGTGAGCAGTTTGTGAACACAAGGACATGAAATAGTCTCTCCAAGAGGGTACTTCCACTAGATGTTTGGCTAGCCGAACTATCAAGCAAGTTATAATTCGCCCCGAATTATATCATTGTGCCCAAAAGTTGTCCATCTCTGTTCTATCCGATATCTTAGATAACCCAATAGCATGCTAAAAATCTATGGTTGAAATAACATTACTAATTGCTCGACCATTTATTTTATTTATTAGTAGATAAAATGAGAAAAAGACACTGTGAATATAAAGCTATTTTGTATTTAAGAAGCCATTGCCAATTGAACAGATTTTGAAACAATATTCAGGCCAAACAACTCAAATCAGAATAACAATTTCCATTTTGGTCTAGTCGCTCGAAGGCATATTACCAAGGAGTCCAAATTCAATAAATTAGTAGTTCTCATCAGTTCGTTATGCATTAATTGGTATGAGGAAGTGTTGAAGTTAGACGATCTCCGAGTAGATTCATTAAATCAGGTAAATCATACATTTTTAGAGCACCTGGTACCACCATGCCTGCCATCTCTTTTCGTAGTGGCTTAGCAACCACATCGTTGACCCAGCTACTTACTACTGGGCGTCTTAATTCTACGGTGTTTACACCATCATCTAAGACTGCAGCGTGAAGTACTAATGGTGTCATCGTTTCTATCCCGACCAAGTGAATTCGGCTCGGGTCTGAGTTGATTTCTTCATCAATTATCTGCAACCGCAAATATTTAATAGCTATTAGTATATCTTCTACCCGCTGGCCAAACAAAGAACGACCAATATGCATAGAGACCGTGTTAATCCGATGATCATGGCCGTGATATTTGGTGTTACTACCTTTATCACGAATTTCGCCTATCCCACGAACATCAATAGCTAGAACAAGTCTGGCGCCTTCAAGAAGTTCTTCTATCTCCTTATTCGCTTCTACATGTTTTCCTTGGTGATGAAGGTAAATGACTGATTTGCCCTTTCGATCATGTTTTGTTAGCTTTCGAAATAGAAGGGCTGGTATGAGGATATTTCCGGGGCTTTTTAGTACTAGCTTTTCAATCGTTTTACTTTTCTGTTTTATAACGTCGATCGATTTTGCTTCTACAGTTCCAATTTTGAATGGAAGACCAATCAAATTCCTAATTTTGTTAAGGCATTCTTCCGGTGAATGATTTTGCCAAAATGTAGTTCGAAATTCTGCTAGCCGCTTAGCTTCCTCCAAATTTAGATCAGCAACGCTTACCTGATGGGGAAAATCAGTTGAAACCTGTCCAGTATTTGTCACCTGTACCTCTGTTTCAGAAAATGTTGATAGATTCATCGGTTCAGATACTTGACTCGAATCTTTGTAAAACCAATGACGAAACCATCGAACTACTTCTTTTCGATGTTCCAACCCCATTCCATGCTTTGCATTTGCTTCAAAGAAGTGGAATCGTTCTTTTTGATCAAGTTTCTGATAAACAGCGACAGCATCCTGTATAGTTTCTCGCGTTGAATCAATCTCAAAGAAATCTTTTGTCGCTGCAAGTATTGCTGTCGGTTTTGGTGCACGCATCAAGGTATAATCAATATGGTCTATACCATATTGACCTTCAAACGGTAGGTGTTGGCAGCCGTCAGCTGGTCCGCTATGTCCGCAAAATTTAGACGTCCTTTGCATAGTGTAACAGGATGGAGCAGCTGGCCCAATCCTGTTATCTAAGGCCATTAAAAAGGTCGTTTGGGTGCCACCGCCACTAGTTCCTGTCATACCAATGGATTTATTTTTATCAACTTCAGAACGGTTCGTTAGGTAATCCAAAGCTCTTATCCCGTCCCAAGCTTGATACCAAACGACACTTCGCCCAACTAATCTTGCTCCGATATTAAGCAAAGTATGAGCAGTTGTACCATGACGAGAGGCATTAGGCATTTGTATTCTTTCCCCTTGTGAAATAGGATCATAACTTAAGACTACAAACCCATTTTGAGCTAAAAGAGCACATGCTTTCTGATAGGATATATAAGCTTTTCCATTATTGGAGTGCCCACAAGCAAATAAGATTCCTGGCCAAGGACCATGCTGTTTCGGGTCAAGATCTGGCAGATAAATTAAGGCTGACACATGGTGGTTGGGCCAACTCTCAAATAATACTTTTTGGACTCGAAATCCATCACCGATCAACTCCCCTTTGACTTGAGGTCTCAGTGGCGTTTTGGAAGGGAAAGGACCTAGTAACTGAAGGTAATGGTCTTGTAAGTCTCGAAGATATTTCTGTAACTCATCCTTTGTCTTTAGAGCTTCGGCTAGACGTTGAGCTCTTTTTCTATCTAGTTTGTTCGACTGATCAATCAAATAATTCCAAAGTGTCTGACTATGATCTTCTTTCAAAACACGCAGTTTTATGTCTCGATCTTCTATCATTTGTGAGTCCATAGATTGAGCTATAGGCATACATACATAACCTAGAAATACCAATAACCCAATCATAAAATCTTACACCAAAACCTAATTGTGGACTTCCAGCCTATCATAAACTAAGGAAAGGAACTAGTTAAATTTGATGTCGTGGCATTCTTGACTATAATTGCTACAATTTTGCTGGCCGAGCCTTGCCGAACATTAAATTGACAATTACCAGCTAATATCCGAAAGTGCTTACAAGGAAATTAAATGCAGATTGTACTTAACTCAAAATTTTTCAACCATTTATCAGTAGAAGATTTGGGTGAAACCGCCAAGAACTTAGGTTATGATGGCTTGGACATATGCTTACGCCCTAATCATCCAATAGATCCTAATAATGCTCTCGTTGAACTTCCATCTGCTACGCGTATCTGGGAGGAGCAAGGACTGATTTGCCCACTAGCAACAGCACCAGCTGATCTTAATCAGCCAGATGCTCGAGCTGAAAGTCTGTTTGCTGCTTGTGCTGAATCGGGCATCCCACGACTAAAAATCGGTTTTTGGCAATTTGAATCTAACGATGATTATTGGCAACTTTTCGATCGAGCCAGAAAAGCATTAGATGGGTTTACAGCTCTCAGTCGTCGTTACCAAGTACAGACCTGTTACCAGACACATAGTGGACCCTGTCTTGGGTCAAATATATCAGGATTGATGTACTTATTGAAAGGATTTGATCCGCAGGAAGTGGGAGCTTACCCAGATTTGGGTCATTTAGAACTCGACGGGGAAGATTGGCCAATGGGTTTATCAATGATGGGGAATTATCTGACCGTAGTTGGTATCAAAGATGTCTGTTATTCTCAATGGGAAGAAAGCTTTTCCCCCATTTACCGTCCATACTTTGTCAAAGTTGGATCTGGTATTTTGGATTGGAAAAATAGTTTAGCAAACTTACATCAATCCAATTTCAATGGTCCACTGACGGTTCACACAGAGTATCAGTTTGATGAAACTATTATTCGTCAAGTTGGCTATGCCGATACTTCACCGCCCAACCTCGAAAAATGGGCCAAAGAAGATATTCAGTATTTACGTAAGATCCTGTCCACTCTCTAAAGCATTATCAGTCTAATTTATTTACATCACATAAAATCTTTGATAGACTGAACCAATGGACATCAGGCAGTTCGTTCTGGCATTTTTATTCTGGTTTAGCATAAACATAGTGGCCAGCTCGACCCAATTTGAGGATGGGATGAACTACCTAAAAATGGGGTTATACGACGAATCAATTACGAAATTCTCACAAATCTTGTCACAAGAACTAGAGAATGCAGCCGCATACTGCCAACTAGGTGCAGCATATCGATTACAGGAGCGGCTGAGTAATTCTATTACTGCCTATCAGAAGGTCCTAACTTTGGAAACGTCAACGGATGCCTACGGTACAGCGCACTTATATCTGGCCATGATTTACCAAAAAGAGGGTGTTTTCAACAGGGCAAAATCACACGAGCTAGAGGCTGTCAAGCTACTATCACAAACAGCAAAAGCTTATTTGGTCTTGGGTGAGATTAATTTATACTACCAAGACGATAAAGAAGCAAAATCAAATCTGTTGCACGCCACAAAAATAGACGCCAATCTAACTGAGGCTTATCAGTTGTTGGGCCAACAGGCCATTAGTAATAACCAAATTAACCAGGGCATTACTTATTTAGAAAAAGCGTTGACTTTGGATCCTTATCAATCGTCGACTTATTACCATTTGGTTGCAGCCTACCGATCTATTGGGCACTCTGGCATGGTAAAGTGGACCTACTGTAAAATATAGGTGAATCGGTACCTCTGTGCTAACCATTAACGAAAATGAAGGTTCCGTTGAAATTGAGACAGACCGTTATCAGGCGAAGATACTGACAGAAGGTTATGTAACTGGTGTAGGGGCTGAGTCATTTGTTGATAAGCGTACTGGGGCTAAGGATCTCGGTTTTGGTTTGTGCATCGTTGACTTCTTGCTTGAACCAGGTATCAATAATTCCGACACCTCAACACCGCCAAATTATCGTTGGGGTGATCTAGTACACGGACAACTGCCCAAACGTTATGTTGAGCTACCCCAAATTTGTACCAAAGCCAAAAAGCTACCGTTCGAAATAGTTAAGGGGAAAGATTTTGTAGCCCTGAAACAGTGGTTCAATTGGGATTCAGCCCAACTACCTTATAGGAGTGGTTCTTTGTGGGAACAGTGGCTCGTGTTTCCGAATGGTGTTGGCTGGTTTTTTGCTTACGATAAAGTTACCAGTGTTAACTCTGTGGATTCTCTTGTACTAAGGATGGATATGCCCAGCCATATTAAGCACAAGAAAGGAGATAGTTTTAAGCAAATATACCTTAGTTATCACGGCTATATCGCTGCAAAGGAGTTCGAGATAGATTTTGCCCCCGATACTCGTTATTTATACCAGCGTACCAAGGACCGTGCGCCTGAACGGTTTATTCGTGCCTATCAGCTTAATAATGGATACTGGTTGGCTGGGATGACCTTAGATCCATCAATCGTTTATGAAGCTTGGTGCCATCAACGAAGTTATGTGTGTATGATTCAAGAGATCGGTGGCTGGCCAATAAAGTCAGGCGAAAGCTTCGGTGTTGTTAATTTGATAGGATTTTTTGAAAATGTTGGAGAGATGGAGCAGACTTTTGACCAATATCAGGGAATTAATGAGATTCAGATTACAAAATCAGGTTGGCACCTACAAAAAATAGAAAAGTAGTCTCTTTATTCAAAAAATTAAGTACTACTTCTAAAAAAATCGACGAACACTGAAGTGGACATTCTTAGTTTTAATTCTACTGCAAGCCTGAATCATAATCTGGAACCTGATGATTCAGGTAAAGGCATATAGGTTTTGTCTATAATCGCTTCAGATGATTTTTTATTAACTATAGATAAAGGGAGTTTTTAATGTCCGATCAGCCTAATATCATACTTATCAACTGTGATGATCTTGGTTACGGTGATCTCGGTTGCTACGGCTCTGATATCAATCAAACACCATACTTGGATCAGATGGCCGCAGACGGAATCCAGTTCACCGATTTCTACATGGGGTCACCTGTGTGCTCACCTTCTCGAGGTGCAATGCTAACTGGTTGTTATCCTCCTCGTATTGGGTTTGCTGAATTCGACGGCCGGTGGGTCCTTTTCCCTGGCCAATCACTAGGATTGAATCCAGCCGAAAAAACGGTGGCGTCTCTACTGAAAGACGTGGGTTATGCGACCAAGATCGTTGGCAAATGGCACTGTGGTGATCAGAAAGAATTTCTCCCGACCCGGCATGGTTTTGATAGTTATTATGGCATTCCATATTCTAACGATATGGGACGTCAAACCCCGGACGACAAATACCCACCTCTTCCCTTATTACTCGATGAAGATGTGATTCAAGAACAGCCTGATCAAGTTTCTGTCACTGAACGTTATGTTGAAGAATCAGTTAGATTTATTCGGGCCAACCAAGACACACCGTTCTTTCTTTATTTCGCACATATGTACGTTCACTTACCCATCTACCCACCTGATCGTTTCATGCGTGAATCGGAAAATGGTCGTTATGGCGCAGCTGTTCAAGCAATTGACTGGAGCGTTGGTGTATTACTTGATGAACTAAAACGATTAGGATTGGATGAAAATACTTTGGTCATTTTTACCAGTGATAATGGTTCTCGAGCTAGAGGTGAAGGTGGTAGTAATAAACCACTTCGTGGAACAAAGGGAACAACTTGGGAAGGAGGTCAGCGAGTACCTTGTATCATGCGGTGGCCTTCTCAGATTCCACCCGGCTCCGTAAGTAACCAGTTGGTTTCTGCTATTGACCTCTGTCCAACGCTGGTCGAACTAGCAGGTGGTGAAATGCCTTCCGATCGTATCATTGATGGAAAAAACATAAGTTCACTAATAAGAAATGAGGAAGGTGCGATAACTCCTCGTGAGACCTTCCTTTATTATCTCCTTCACAATCTGATGGCAATTCGGAGTGGTCGTTGGAAATTACACACCCATACCGTCGGGAAATCTGGCATTGAAGTCTGTAACGAACTTTATGATCTAGTTGCTGATATTGGCGAAACTACTAATCTATACGATCAACACCCAGATATCGTAGCTGATCTAAATGACCAAATGGATATTTACCGTAAAGATCTAGGTGATGATTTAACTAGTACCAAAGGCGAAAATACACGTTCTGTGGGTCGTGTTGATAGCTCAGATACCTTAACCCACTACGATCCCGATCACCCTTATATTATTGCTATGTACGATCTAAAAGATCGAGGCTAAACTGATAGTTCTGTTGCCTACAGGTAACAGAACTTATCTAAAGAGAAACTACAAATTTGGTTTCGAAAGAGTCGCCGACAGGACTTGTTTCTAGAACTAATCGCCTCTTATATACTGTGTTGTCAAGCTCAAGAAAACGTCCAGCTCTTAGTTTTTAAGCACAATCGTTTGAATATAGAAAGCTAGCTTATTAGTCGCTGCAAATTCCCATTGGTGCAGTTGCGCTTTAATATGTTGATATAAGTCGATGTTTTTTTTCTGATGGGTTTCAATGTCATACATTCATTCGATTTCTTACCCGATCCATAAGCCCAGGTGGGATGTTGAGTGGAAAGTTGATTTTTTGGTGTGTTAAACCAGATTCTAATAAACCACATAGTGCTTCTTGGGTAGAATAGGCCTTACTTGCTTGACAACGATTTTCTGTACCGTTTTCTATAGTATCAAGCAAACTAGCTACCAAACGAGTCTGTGCTGGTTTACTAATGGCTGGCCAAATACCTTCTATTTCTTGATAACGTCCATCAGGATACCAGATTCTCAAACCGTGTGACAAACCGAACCAAATACGGCCTTTGGTACAGACTGCATCCACGTATAAATTAAGTCCATTGCCAACATAAGGGGATTGAGAAGATCCCCTTCCAGCCTCAACATAAATTGGCACACCATCTTCAAAGACTAAAATTCCCGTATCATAATCTGGTCCTATCTGTTTAGCATCGAATGACTCCGACCCTGCAAAATTGCCTAAGGCCCACGAAAATGGTCGATCGTTATACAGGAAACGGGCAAAATCTATCATATGTGTTCCTTGACCGTGTAGCTTGATAGCACTAATTGCCCGCATATATTCAACGGTTCCGAATTCACCACTTTGTAAAATATTTTTCATTTGTTCGGCTAAATCGAAAAACCGATACTGATGATTGACTAATAGGGTTGTATCGTTTTTTTTTGCTGATTCTAGCATTTTCTTTGAGTCTTCGATATTAACACCAAAAGGTTTTTCCATCAGGATGCCTTTGACTCCACACTGGATTGATTCCATCACTGGTTGATAAATCCATTTAGGTCGTGTGACAACAGTAACAATATCCACTTCACTTGATCGTACCATGTCGTTCACAGAAACAAATGACTCTGGTATATCGTGTTTTTCTGCGAACGCTTGTCCTATCTGTGGATTGATATCAACGACCGCGACAACCTTGCAATTAAGGTTGTCGCGAAAAGATTCTAGATGTGCATTCTGGCGTCCACCACAACCAATAAGCCCAACTTTATATGTCATGTGATATTCCTCAGTTAAAAAATTCGGCCCTGATTTTGAAAATTATCAAGTTCTTGTTGGAAGCGTAATCAAATCGGGCGTTTTCATACCGCTGCCTGTGTTGAATAAAACTACACTCATCTCAGGTTGTAAATGCCCATTCGCCAATAATTTTTCATAAGCAGCATAGGTCGCGGCACCTTCTGGAGCGGCGAATACGCCTTCTTGGCTTGCCATTCGGTGTATAGATGAGTGAATTTCAGCGTCTGAAACAGTCAATGCGGTTCCATTACTTTCTCGAATGATCTGCAACATCAGATAATCAGCCACTGCTACCGGAACCCGCATTCCAGGAGCAATAGTTTTTGCGTCTTCCCATAATTCAGCATGGCTATCCCCCTTTTCAAATGCTCGTACGATAGGTGCACAACCTTCTGACTGTACGGAAATCATTTGTGGTCGTTCACTACCAATCCAACCAATCTGCTCTAGCTCATCGAAAGCTTTCCACATACCAACAATACCAGTTCCACCACCAGTTGGATAAATAATTGCTTCTGGTAGTGACCAGTTAAACTGTTCAGCCAATTCCAACCCCATGGTTTTTTTCCCTTCTGCTCGATACGGTTCTTTTAATGTAGAAACGTCAAACCAGTTTTTAGCTGATGCTTTCAACTCCTGACCTGCTTGATTAATTAAACCATCAACTAAATGTAGATTAGCATCATACACGACAGCTTCCCGCATCATCATGGCCGGTGTGTCATTTGGCATGAAAACATGAATTTCCATTTTTGCGCGACTACCATAAGCCGCTAGGGCTGCAGCTGCATTACCAGCTGAAGGAATAGCGATTGAACTAATTCCTAACTCTTTGGCTTTAGACACAGCTGCGGATAAACCGCGAGCTTTGAAACTCCCAGTCGGATTAAGACCTTCATCTTTAATGTATAGTTGTTTTGCATTATGTATTTCACCAAGTGAATGAGCATGTAACAACGGTGTTGCTCCTTCCCCCAAGGAAATCACGTTCTCCAACGATAATACTGGCATGATTTCAAACCAGCGCCAGATATCGTTTTTTCGACCTAGTAGGTCGGATTTTTTCCAAATTTCCTTTACAGAAGTTAAATCGTAACGAGCAAAAAGGACCTTACCACAATCAGAACATAGCGTATGTATTTCCTGAGCTGAAAATTGTTGTTGGCAATTAGTACACTCTAAATGGGTTAAATAACTTCGCATGCTATTCACACTTCTTAGGCTAGAGGCTTGATTTTCTTGGGGAAAGACTCCTCCAAGACCTTAGTCAGTAAATGGCAAATTATATTTTAGTCTGAATAAAAAAGCCAACCAATCTGAGTAAACAGAACATGAACTTCTCATGCATGGAAATATACGGCAAGATTTTTTGAAAAAAAGATTAAACATATCTGGTTAATCTACCGATAAGGTATCAGGTTTTGAGTGAGTAACCAACTCGATAAAGTCGGAGAAAGAAAATGGCAACCGGATTCAATGTTAATAGCAATATCAGTTCGATGAAAACGTATCGTGCATTCGCACATTCCCAAACAAAATTAGAAGAAAGTATAGAAAGATTATCAACTGGTTTGAGAATTAATAAAGCTTCCGACGATACAGAAGGCGCTGCCATTGCCACTCGACTTAGTAACAGAGTTCGCTCCTTACAAAAAGCACAAACAAATTCCAAACGAACAATTGATATGTTACAAACTGCAGAAGGATCACTAAACGATATTCATAATATCCTGGCTCGCATGAGAGAACTAGCCGTACAAAGTGCTTCTGACAATTTGAATACAAAAGATCGATCAACTATCGATATGGAATACCAGCAACTCAAGTCTGAGGTTGATCGGATCGCCAGATCAACCGAATATAATCAAATCAAATTAATCGACGGTTCTCAAAAAGCAACAGTTTCCACAGTTACTGGCATTGGTATCGATTCAGTTAGTACGGCCGGCCATGGTGGGCAAAAAGTTAGTTCCGGTAGCTATAGTTTTGAATCCAAACCTGGAAGCCTAAAACTAGTTAATAAAACTACAGGTGAGTTCGAAGTGGTCGATTTTACGCCAGCTAGCGCCGGGGAAATCAAAACCTACCAATTCGCCAGTCTCGGTCTAACGGTTGCTTTTGACGAAGAATTCGACCTCAATAATGTGGCCAATTCGACATTCGAGGTTACTGCCACTGGAAGTACAGTCCAGATTGGTGCGGATGATGATGCTGACAGTAATCTGGATTTCACTCTTGGCGATGCTACTGCTAAAGGGTTGAGGTTGAGTCAATCATCATTGGATAATTTAGCCGGAGCTCAAGCAGCAATCAGTACTCTTGATGCTGCAATTGAAGCCATCAACGATGATCGTAGCTTCATAGGTGCGACTCAGAATCGACTTGAATTCACTGCCACTAATGCGGATAGTACTATTGTAAATTTGAAAGCTTCTATTTCGACTATTAGAGACGTTGATTATGCTAAGGAAGCGATGGAGTTAGCTAAGTACCAGATTCTGGTTCAGTCAGGATCAGCAATGATGGTACAAGCCAACCAGATTTCACAAACCGTCTTACAATTAATGCAACAATAATTAGGAAATTGTTGCATTTAATCAGAAGAGACGACGATAGAAAATTGAATAGATGTATAAAGAACAATTATGCAATTTACAGAGGAAGAAATTGGGATAGCGACGGATTCATACAAGTTTCAATTTTAAGCGATAAGACAAAGAGAGAATACCCTAATTAACACAATATCTGCTCACCTCTGCCAAATCTTGTGAGCCTATTGTGACTACAAAAATCGGGTGTTCTCTCTTTTTTTGTTCTTAGGGATAAAATATCAACGAAGCCCCTGACGATCTGTTTCAGCTCGATAAAGACAACCGCCGGCGGTCACATAGAGAGTTTTTAAATCTGTACCACCA
The DNA here is from genome assembly GCA_002729015.1 of Candidatus Poribacteria bacterium. Next base: position 91,008 of record PBVO01000106.1, on the reverse strand, counting down.
AATGTACAGTTGGTAACAATGCCACCGGGGAAGAGGTTCCCTGATTGATCCCCATCCGGCTGTATCAAATGAATGGGATGAGTTTCCAATACTCGTCCTCTTGGACTAAAAACGTAAATCATTGATCCTGGCCCACTGTTTTCCCAACCAGCAGTAGCTATAATATTTCCTTGATCGTCTAGTGTCATTCCATCAATACCACGATGAGGATAAAAGTTGTGCAAAATCTCAAAAGCCCCCAATGTTCCATCTGCATTAATCGGGTACGATCTCAGTTCAGCATTAGTACCGGGACCATGGTTACTTTCGGCCAAGTATAGCCTAGATTGATCAGGTGAAATAAGAATTCCGTTTGGCTTAGTTGTATCTGTGGTCATTTGCTCAAGCGACCAACTACCATCCGATTCTAAATTGGCTCTCAGGACCGACTGATGATTGAGTTCTAAATCATCAATCTTGTTACCATATCTAGGATCCGTGAACCAAATACACCCCTGTTTATCGAAAGCTAAGTCATTCGGGCTATTGAGACGCTTACCATCCAATTTGTCGACAACCACATCTCGTGATCCATCCGAATTATAACGAGCTATACAACGACCGCCACCCTCACACGCGTAGAGTTGGCCTGCTGAATCGTACATTAAGCCATTGGCCTCGTTCGTACCTGTACGAAATAGGTCCGTTTCACCATTTGAAGGATTATAACGCATAATTCTGTTGTTTGGTATATCAGTAAACAAAACAACCTCACCTGTCCAGACTGGACCTTCGGTAAAATCAAAAGGCCCAGCCACATTTAAAAAATTCCAAGAATCGGCTGACATTTAGTTATATTATTTCCTTTATTTAATAAGATAGATTATGGGCGGCCTTCAAAAAGTTTGAGGGCTAGATATTCAATTAATGCCCGATTAACTAGCTGTGATTTCCAATGGTCAGGGATTTCACTGTAGCCATAATAAGCACCCGCTAGTTGGCCAAAAATTGCACCTGTAGTATCAGCATCATTACCCAAATTGACTGCTAGTAGGACACCTTCGGAAAAAGATGAAGTCTGACTAAAAGACCATAGAGCAGCCTCCATTACTTCAACAATGTGAATGGTGCCTTTTATTTCAGGTGGTTTCTTTTGTTGGTAAGAACCACGTGCGACTTGCTCAACTTGGGGATCCAAAGATCGATTTTGCCATAAAAGGGCATGATAGTTCAGGATTTCCGTTTTACTAGCTTGCCCTAGAGCTTTGACAATCAGGCTAGAATAGAGTCGACAAGCATCAATGCAAACTGAGCTACCATGAGTTGTGGCCGCGCTATCCGCTGACATTTGAATTGCTAACTCTAAATCTTTTGCATAAAACAATGGTACTGGTGCTAATCGCATTAAAGCACCATTACTAGTGGCATTGACAACCGGTCGAGGTTGGCCACTATCTCGAAAATTAGTGATAGCCTGACGTGCTGTCGGGCCAACACCATATGCCGATTCCTGACTGCTCAAATAGCCTCCGAATAACCAACGGGCATAACGCTCAAGTTGATCGATTGCGTCTAATCGACCAATCGATATCAAGCTGTCAGCCAAACAAAGCGCCTGAGAAGTATCATCGGTCCAAAAGCTACCATCCATCATATCGACAATTGGTTGGAAGGTTCCTGGGGCTTTCCCTTCAATTGTTGATCCGAGTTGATCGCCAATTGCAAGACCAACCAAAGATCCTACCCAGTAATTTAAATCATTAGAAAAAGTCAAGTCAATCGCCATCAGTACCACCTATCATGCTGAACATAATGTGCCCCAAATGCTGGCTTGTTCTCATCCTGAAATCTTTGGATTATTTTGGTCAAAAAAAGTTTCAAAAGGGAATTTGTAGGGCAAAAAACTCAATCTACGTTGGAACACGTAAAATCAATCAACTTATTATTTACATGTTAACACGAAAGGTACAATTTTGTTATCGAGTTATTTACCGGAGTGCAAGCGACCAAAGTCTATAGTGACCGAAGGCTTTTACTCCATTGAGATAATTAACCTCAATTGGCATGAAATCTTTAGATGTAGAATTTACCAAAAACCGATTTTCATAATTTAACTAAGTTGAAAGATCTCAGATAGGAATCTATATCAATGCAATTATCAATCACGACTTATCCTGCTATCCCTGATTAAAAGACTTTGTCGTTTTGTCAAGCGGTTCGCGTCTAATTTCTTTTCTCAATCATTTTATTCGTTTCAGATTAACAGAATTCTAAACTGTTTTGGCTCTATTTTTATCTTTTTGAGTGAAGATCCGGCCAAATCTTTTCTAAAATAGTATAGTTAGAAATTGTAATAATACGGCTGGGTGCAAATTGGGTTTTTCCTTGATCGGCTTGGAAGGGCTGGTCATTGTAAATGTCGATCGCTGATTGCAAAATCATCTGACCGCGTTCATACGATTGGAGGTCGACCTCGGCATCATGTTGGCCTGAAATAATCAGGTCGATTGCTGAACGTTCTGCGCCAACTCCAATGGTAACGATTTTTTCGGCCATCTCGTATAAGTTTACACCTTCGACTGCACCAACAGCCAGATCGCTGTTAACACAGATAATCGCTTGTACATTTTGAGCGTAATCTCTCAGAGTTTGGCTAGCTAATTGGCGACCTGAACTTTTGTCAGCTTTTGAGTACTTGGAAAGAATATGTATTTCTGGGTACTGGTCTAAAATCCGATAGATGCCAATTTTCAATTGACGAAAAACGGGCGATCCTAATGGCCCTTCTAAGACTAGAACATTAGACTTATCCACAAGTAATTCGTCCTTGAGCTTTTGTACGACATAGGCCGCTGCTATTTCTCCAAGGCGACTTTGGTCGATCGAAAAATGACCGACGATTTGATCATTTCTAATCGGTTCATCTAATGTCAAGACCGGAACAGATTTTCTTTTGGCTTCACGTAGTATAGAGTAAGCAGAGCGAGAATCAATTGAATTCAAGACCAATACCTTTATGCCTTGATTTAGCATAGCCTTCACCTGCTGAAGTTCCATTGCAATCGCATTTTTTCCGTTAGCTTGATCTTGAACACTATTCCAGATTATTTCTATATGATCCGATTGAGGAGTTAAATTGAGTTCCACTAATTGGTCAAAAATTGCTTTTCGAATCAAGTTATAAGTCGTTGTATTAGTGTTTGGTACACTGACTCCAATCTTGACCACCGGACGATTATCTCCAACACAAGCTTGAAAGAAAAACAAAAAGAGAATAATGAACAGATCTCTCAAGAATGATCTTTGGTAAGCAAGGATGGGCACAGCGAACCACTTCATCTGTTGTTCAATTTGTTTTGGATCTTTTTGACTTCATCCTCAAGACTAGGGGAGATCTCTGACTGCTCAATCAATGTTTGGAGCACATCCAACTGCAACTGAGCAAGTGTCCAATCTTGCATTGATAAAGCGATACGGCTAAATTCTAAACGATACCTTACATTATTGGGGGCATTTTGAATTGCTTGTTGAAAGTGATGAATAGATTTTTCCATGCTGGCTGGGGGTAAACTACCATAGATCAGCTTGACCATTGCTAATAACACCCCACCAACATTTGCCATACCATGGTGCCATCGAGCTAAAATATAGTGCGCATAATGGTTACTTGGATCTAGTTCAACTGCTCGATCAGCAAATTCTCTAACAATCTCCGACAATTTTATTTTTTCCCTAACACCTACTACTTGCGTTAGGCTACCAGCTGCATTGGAAACACAAAGATAACATTGACTATTTTTAGGAGATAATTTGATAGATCGTCGGGCAAGTTGTTCTGCTTTAACAAAAAGCTTACGGGCTCTTTTTTTGTGATCCTTCTTTTTGTATTTGTATATTTTATTTCCTTGTTCGGTATAGACACGAGACATTCTCCACAGGATATCAGCTTGATCGCTTATCGGCTGTTCTGTAGCCAATAACAACTGCTCCGCCTGCTGCAGTAATTCCAGACAGGCAGAGAGTTGATCGGTTTTGAATTTTTCATCTGATAGACTAATTAATTGTTCTACAGATGATGAATTTGCCCACCTTTGGCTTGATAACCATAACAAGCTAAGTAGACACACAAAATAGAACTGTTGAGTTAGTAATCGATGAAAAATCACGGTTCTAATCTTTATAAGCAACGAAGGTTTGTTTCTGTTTGCCTAATTTATCGATAGACAATTCAACTACATCACCATTTTGCAAGTACTGTGGTGGTTTCATACCGGAACCAACTCCAGCTGGTGTTCCAGTGGATAAAACATCACCAGCTTCCAATAACATAAACTGAGAAAGGTAATACACTAAAAAGTGCGCGTTAAAAATCATATCTTTTGTATTACCTGATTGTTTTACCGCACCATTGACTTTTAATTCCATTGCTAGGTTATTAACATCACCGATTTCTTCTGCAGGACAAAGGTAAGGACCAAGAGGGTTGAATGTTGGACAGGACTTCCCTTTGGTCCACTGTCCACTTCGTTGAATTTGAAATTCTCGTTCGGACACATCGTGCGAAATACAATAACCCGCAATATGGCTTTTCGCCAATTCTGGCGACTCTAGATATAATGCATTTTGCCCAATCACAATACCCAACTCGACCTCCCAATCAGTATGCGTACTATTTTTAGGGATGATGACGTCATCGAATGGACCTTGTACTGCACTAGTACTCTTTTGGAATATGACTGGTTCTTCTGGGGGCTCCATGCCTGATTCAGCGGCATGATCTGAGTAATTTAAACCTATACACATCAGCATGTGAGGGCGTGAAACACAAGAACTGAATCGGGCATTTGGGGGTGAATCAGGTAGATTGTCTTTCTTTTCTGCTATTAACGATCTCAGCTCGTTTAAACCATTATTGTTAAAAAAGCTATGGTTCCAATCTTCAAAGTAGTCTGAGCAATCCTTGTGTTGACCATCAACTAAGACACCTGGTTTTTCTTGGCCTCTGGGGCCAAATCTAAAAAGTCTCATAATTCTCCTTTTTATCATAACTTAGTAAAGATGAAAAGTTAGAATGGTAAAGGACCAGATCTAACTTTGGTTATAGTTTAGCATTGTGATATACTGGACCCAAGTCTCGGCAACTGATTTACCAACACCGCCGAAAAGGACCAATAATGATTAAGCTTGGTACTATGTCACTGAACGTTCGGGGAACAACAGCCACCGAGTTTGCCCAGATTGTCTCCGACCTGAACCTAGACCAGATTGAACTGCATTCCACCGCTTTTGAATCAACTAATATTGACTATCTAAGAATACTGAAAATGGACTTACAAAAAAAGGGGTTACCACTAGGTTATATCGGAGTTAGCAATAATTTTGGCGTTCCTATAGATCAGCACCCGGATCAGATTGCCAAAATCAAAAATTGGATAGACATAGCCTGTTTCATGAGTTGTCCATTGGTCCGAGTTTTCGCTGCTTATGTACCCGAAGATTGCACCGACGAAGAGGAACTTTGGCCACCGATGATACGAGGCTTTAAGGAAGTCGCCGAATACGGTTACCAAAAAGGTATCATCGTTGGTTTACAAAACCACAACCACAACAACGTGACCCGAACTGGAGATAACCTCCTACGCGCATTGAACGAGACCAATCATCCTTATTTTACTCACATTGTTGACACAGGGCAATATGCAGGCTCACCGGGAGCCAGTGGTAGCCACGGCCAATCCACTCCTAAATTTGACTGTTATGACAGTATTGCCAAGACGGCGCCCTATGCTGTATATGTTCGTGCGAAATTCTATCACATCGATTCTGGTGTTGAAGAGTGGTTAGATTATGCTAGAATTGTCAAAATCCTGAAAGGTTTAAACTATAACGGTGGAGTTTCTATTGTCTACGAAGGAGAATCGGATCCTATAGATTCGATGAGAAAAGCCGCCGATTATTTGCGCTACCTTTGGCAACAGGATTAAAACGTTAGGCCGTTGGTTGAAACTGAACTGCTAACTTTTCAGCCCAACTTTTGTTGGCATCTATGGTTCTACCTGCGTTGTGTGGTGTATGTACTACATTATGGCGACCTAGAAGCGGATCATCTAACGGTAGTGGTTCGACATCCCAAACATCGGCTGCTAAACTAATTTCATCGGCTAAAACTCGACGGCGAATGGCATCAACATCACAGATCCCAGCTCTGGTAACCAAGACGACTAGACAGCCTTTTGGTAGATCATTGATGTGGTCTGCGGTGACAATACCTCGTGTTGATTCCCACAATGGAACCATAGGAGCAAAAATTTCGGCATCCCTAACAAGTTGATCTAAATGCCATTCTTTTCTAGCACCAGCCCGATGAAAGCAAGGTTCACTCGCGTTAGGGTCATAAGCAGCGACATCAGCTCCCAACATACTGACAAAACTGGCGTAACGACTAGCAATGTTACCCACTCCAACGATGCGGACTTTTTTACCCGCAATTGTTCCACTGGTAAAATTGGGGTTATCTCCAAACTGATGACCTCGAGCCCCAGGACGACCAATCCCGTCTGGCGGACTGTAGTCCCATGGTTCTAAGGATGTCAAAATTTCACGATGAAGTTGTGGGATTCGGCGTAAACCCGACAAAGTCAGTGCCAGACCGTATTCAGAAACTGTTTGCCCCCAAAAGCCTTCACTAGGATGATCATAAGTCAAGATTTCACGTTCTTTCAAATACTGATTGGTTTCTTCAGACAGATTGCGACCGTAACTACCTTGAAAGGTTGCTTCTTTCAAAACCGAGAATTTTTGCAGACAATCCTTCGTAACACCGACCCCCAACGTAGCCAGACGGACAATGTTGTCGGTATCATTAGCAATTTGGCCCAGCAATTGATCATTTGTATTCTCCAATCGGTGAAATTCAACATCTCCATCGGCTTCCCACAGCGTATGCAAGTGATCAGCGGCAAAAGGCCAAACTAGATCAAACCGAGAATGCACGACAATCAAGCTTTTTCCCATATTAATTTGCCTTCCATTCAAAAATCTATTTGTGAATGTTTGATAGAATACGAAAGATCGAAACCCATGTCAAGCCCAAGGAATAACACAGCACTCTTTGTTTTATTATTATATTGTTTTCTCTTTGCTAGTTGTGGCCCTGATGATATAAGTCCACCCACCTTGTCCACAGAACAAGTACTAGTACCCGATAATTTGGTAGGTTACTGGGAATTAACCCACCTTCGTCCAACTGATGGTCTTATCAGTGCTAGCTTAACAATTAGTGAAATTGGCACTTGGAAATCGAAAACGAGTCTTCCATTGATTACTGGAGGATACCTGTCAGTGGAGGCAAACGGGAAACTGCGGATTCAAGAGGATCAGATTAACAGTGTGACTGAATCAGTCAAAACCCTTTTACCCACAAGTCAGATTCCAGTAAAAACAAAGACGTTCGATGGACAGATTACCTTCGATCTAATTGACAATCAACTGACACTCTACTACGACGACGGTAGCATGGCAATCTACCAACGGACAAAAAAATAGCGAATGAACAGTTTCCAGTCCATCCGCTGTGTATAAGATCAGAGGTTAACTCTAAAAAAGTTAATATCTTTTTGGCGGAGGTTGCGCTAGCCTGATACCCCTGTCGTGTTTGAATTTGAATTCGAACGGAACAGTTTGGTAACGAGCAGCAGTCCCTTCTGGCGGGGCTTTTTCAACAGGAATTTGTACTGATAGATCGGTAGCATTTAGCTTCACTTGCTGGAAAGCAAGAAACCCTTCTACTGATCCTCCAGGAGGTATGCCATCCTCGACTTTTGCAACTTGTTTTTCTAGCAAAATCTCTTTGGCCACCTGTAGTCCATTTTTTACCATAATACCGCCAATTCGGCTCATCATCATCAAACGTTCTTTTAAATCTTCGTAGTTATGTCCACCATACATATTCTCGCCTTGGTCAACAATTCGACACTTTTTGACATCGAAGATCACTTTTTGCTCACGATTATTGACCAATTTAACGTAAAAAACATCACATTTATCACCCTGGTGTGCAGCCTCACGTTCGTAAAATACGGATGCGTTATTACCTCGATTATATTTGAAGTCAAGGTCAGCACTACGCCAATAAACAATTGAAAATTCGATTCCATCTTTCGTTACAATCACACCATTATTACGTGGAGCAGCATCTGGATCAAACTGTTCACGTGCTACTTCCATATCAAGAATACTATGCCCCTCAGGTAAGTTCTCTTCATCTGGGAAAATGGCTGGCATATTTTTTAGTGAGTTGCCTTCTGTGATAGATTTGAGACTACTTTTGAGTGCCTCCTGGCAACCAATCAGCGCCAGCATCAACATAAAGCCTAAACTGATTTGCACCAATTTTGATAATCGCTTCATCTTTACTCCTTAAAAGTTCAGCAACTTGCTGACTATTATGATTTTTTCAGTATAGCACAAGGCTATCGGGTTTTCAAACTTGGCCAATTGCGCAGAAACTCAACTGGCTTCGATTTCAGTAAGAGCTTTACATTGTCGTAGCCAGACATTATTTGGTGTAGGCTCGTATCCCTTCCAAGCGTAAGGATCTGTACCGGACACAGGTACTACAGATCGCCGATCTGCGTTAGCCACACTCTCACCTTCAGCTACACTCCAAGGCAATAAAGACCAAGAATTACAATAGTGATTCACTAATACTCGGCGATAAGTTTGACTCCTATTTTTACGAGAACGGTGTAACAAATAACCATTGAAAAAGACCACAGTACCGGTTGTAACTTCGACCGGTATTTCTTCAGTCTCATCGAAGCCATAACTTTCATTCGCAAAATCGAATTCATCTTGATCCTGATGAGAACGCTGTGGGTATAAGTAACCTTGTCGATGTGAACCGGGGATAACCCATAGGCAACCGTTTTCAACATCTGCATCGTCCATGGCAATCCAAGCGCCAATCAAAGATCTATCTCGTGTTGGAATATAGATTTCGTCTTGGTGCCAAGCTTGACCCTGAAAATTAGGCGGTTTGACGAATAGCATCGATTGCATACACTTAACGCTACCATCCCAAAATGGAATATGTGCTGCGGTAATCTGACTCAAAGCACCAGATATTTGTGGGTGTTTAACGTATTTCTCGATTAATTCGCTGATGAAATGCGGTTGGTGAATACATAAAATTGAGGCCAATACATCTTGGTCTGATAATGTAGAGTCGACAGGCTCGAGTGTCTCACAGGGATAGCCACCTCTGGCTAGTTTAACGGTATCAGCTCTCAATTCTTCAATTCCATCATTAGAAACAAGATTCGACACAGCCAAATATCCATTCTCGACAAAAAAAGTCACTTGCTCATCAGATAGAACTTCTGGCACCCAAATTTGGGACCCACTAGATATCATATTATTCATTTTTGCTTGTGTATTGTGGACCGGTTATAGCAATCCAATTCATCTATAAAAGTTGATGCGAACGCAATAGTTCCGCCAGTTCATCCTTTGCCTCTTCGCTGACGGAAGCTATCGGAGAGGTTGTGTGCGACGAGCAGATGCCCAAAATTTCTGCACATGCTTTAAGGCAGCTAATCCCGTTTCCATAACTATACAATCGGCCAAGATCTATCAATTTGCCCTGCAGATCTTGCAGCTTATTTAAGTGTCGATCCCGCGCGGCACGATACAACTCAACTGAGGTTTTTGGATCTATATTAGAAATAGAAATCACGGCACCTTGAGCTCCAAAAACTATGGCTGCACCTGCCATAGTGTAGGATCCTATCAAGATTGAGAAGTTGTCCCGGTTTCCTAGATATGAATGAAGTTTGAGAAAAGTAGTCCAATCGGCGGTGCTATCTTTGATGCCAACAATGTTTGGATTTTGATTAACAATCTCGGCCACCAACTCCGGTTTCAAATTGGTTTTAACCATAGACGGAATATTGTACATCACGACTGGTAAATTACTGCTTACAGCTACCTCTCTATAAAAAGTCAAAAGTTCCTGGTCAGATGAGGGGTAATAATAAGGTGGAGTAGTAGTAACCGCAGTTACTCCAAGACGTTCAGCCATTTTAATGTTAGAAATGACCCTTCTTGTACTAGCATCCATGGCTCCGCAAATAATTGGAACTCTTTGTCTGACTGTTTCTACGGCTGTCTCAATCACGACCTGCCGGTTATTTTTATCCAAGGATGCGAATTCACCAGATGTGCCAAGTAGATACAAACCTTGTATCCCATGCGCCAGTAGCCTGTTAATCTGGCGGCTCAGAGCATCAGTGTCAACCAATCCTTGATCACCGATTGGTGTGATAATAGGAGTGTAAATACCTTCAAATTTCATTTTAAAATAGGGGCCTTGCTTTACTCAGTAGACAACAACCACAGAGTTATTAACATGAAAAATCGACGAGTTCAGTATAGCAAAGAAACCCAATTGCGTCAAGCATCGGAGACGCTCTTTATTAACTACGAATTCAGTCTTTTTTTGATTCCGGCCCAAGAACAAATTGGGCATTGAGCTGGCTGATGTTGTCGGGCAGGACAATATTCGCGACCAAAAAAAATTATTTGTAGATGTAGCTTATTCCACTTTATTTTTGGGAAAAGACGTTTAAGATCTTTCTCTGTTTGTTCCACATTCTTACCATTTGATAATCCCCAGCGATAAGCCAATCGATGAATGTGCGTGTCGACTGGAAACGCAGGATAACCAAATCCTTGACCCATGACAACGCTCGCCGTTTTATGTCCTACTCCCGGAAGTGCCTCCAAATCAGTGTAGTTGTCTGGAACTTTTCCTTGATGTCGATCTACCAGTATTTGGCTGAGTCGTTTTAGATTTTTAGCTTTTGTGTTGGATAACCCAATTTTGGAAATAACCTGCTTAATAGTTGTTTCTGATAACTCCGCCATTTGCTGAGGCGTAGTCGCTAAACTAAACAATGTTGGCGTAGTTTCGTTGACTTTCTTATCTGTGGTTTGAGCTGAGAGCATTACTGCGACCAGCAAAGTATACAAGCTATCATGAGATAATGGGCTTGGTGTTTCAGGATATAAATCGTCTAAAATTTTCTGTATTCGCTCAACTTTTTCGATTTTTCTCACATTATGCCCTACCTGCACCTACCTAGTTTGGACCATCACCAATTGAATTGTAGCACAGAATTGGCTTGGCGACTTGTCTTGCGTTTACATTGAATTATAAATTGACTATAATGACGAAAAGGATATTAGGTTGATTCGAATTTATCAACAAATTATCAGCGTTCCTCCATCTTGCATAGACTTCAATGGACATGCTAACAATACTGTTTATATCCATTGGATGCAAGAAGTAGCAGTCGCACATTCGACTGCTAATGGCTGGTCGCCTGAACGTTACCAACAGAATCAGGCAGGTTGGTTTGCTCGCCGGCATTGCTTAGATTATTTGAAACCTGCACTTGTTGACCAATCACTAACTATTCAGACTTGGGTTGCGGGGTTTCAAAAAACCAGAAGTATGAGACGGTATCAAATCTGCCACCAAGCCACACCAATTTTTCGAGCAGAAACTGAGTTTGTCTATTTTGATTTTGAACGGCAACGCCCAGCTCGCCCACCAAGGATTTTGGTTGAGTCTTTTGAGGTCGTTGCGGATATTGATCAGGAACTAATTTCAATTCTCGGAGGGTAATACTTTGCAGTTAAATGATCAACAAATTCAAATTTTTCAAAAGGAGGGTTACTTGGCAATCCCGCATCAATTGGTTGATAAAGATCATCTCCAAGAACTCCGCTCTGCATACGACAAAGTGTTTGAAAAACGGTCTCAAACTAATGGAAAAGGGTGGCGAAATCTTTCAGCTACAGATGAAAAAGAAAATTACAAACAACAAGAAATGCTACAAATCATGGAAATGTGGGAAAAGAGTGAGATATTTCATCAACTCTTGTTTCATCCTCCATTACTCAGCATTGTCGCTTGTCTAATTGGGCCTAATATTCAGCTGTTTCATGATCAAGCTCTTTACAAGCCAGCACAAATTGGTGGTCCAGTACCTTGGCATCAAGATAATGGTTACTGGCAGTGCGAGCCTGCAAATTTGGTTAGTATTTGGCTTGCCCTTGATGATGCTGATACTGAAAATGGATGCATGAACGTTATACCTGGTTCTCACTTAGTAGAACCAGCTGACCACAGTCGTGCAAAACATAGCGGTCAGGATTTACCAGCATTACTATCAGTTGATGTTAATGAAGATTATGGAGTTTCGGTTCCCCTAAAATCTGGTTTTGGAATGGTGCACCACTGTTTAACCTTACATCAAACTAATCCTAATGGATCTGATAGGGATCGTAGAGCGATAGTTATTCATTATATGCCAGTGGGCACCAAAAACAGAGAAGGTGAAATCCTTAAACACAATCTATTACTAAGCGGAAACAACCCTTATAATCTTTGAACTAGTATGAAAACTGAACCCTCTGTATCATCTGAGGAAATCAAAAATAAGATTAATCAGTCTTACGGTATTAGCTTAGAACAGCTGAATTTTGTTCCGGTTGGTGAAGGCTCTTGGTGCTACTGGGGACAAGCACAGAACGATATTTTTGTTCGCTTGGTGAAAGATAAAGATCAGATCTCGCTAACCAACGGCCTAATAAAATTACTAGCCAGCCTAGGTGTACCAATTCCGATTCCTTTGCCCGATAAATCTGGTCAAACAGTGGTCAAGGTAGCTAATTTTGGTTTAGTTGTCTATCCATACATTTCTGGATTAACATTGATGAAGTCTGACCGAACCAATCAACAGGTTTCTTCGCTGAGACAGGCAGTTGGTAAAATGGTTGGTCACCTGCATAGCTTGACTCGTGAGATTAGCAATCAAATTGAATTACCGATTGAAAATTTCACAAAATTTCAGTCAGAGTTTCGGTTAATCATTTCTCCTAGGAACCCAATCTATCAAGCCGACCAAATTGTCAAAGATTTGCTCTCTTTTATTAACGTAAGGCGTTGTGAATTAACAAGCCTAGTACAAGTTGCTGAGCAATTGGGGGCTAACTTGCGATCCAGAGAATTTGATTACGTCCTATGTCACGGCGACATTCATGAAGATAATGTCTTACTTTCCGAAAAGGGTAATTTATATATTATCGATTGGGACGGGGCTATTCTTGCACCAAGAGAGCGGGATTTATATTTCTTCGGATCTGAAAGTTACCTAGGTCTTAATAAGGACAATTTGCGTGGATATTTTGCTTCATCCGGCCCCGTCGAAACCGATCCAGTTTTGATGGACTATTACACAATAGAATGGGCGTTGCAAGAAGTGGTTGATTATGGAAGTAGAATCTTATCTGATTCTTGCTTTGACCTTGATGGCCGATTAGATGCTTGGCAACAATTTCAGGGTCTATTTGAACCTAATCAGGATGTCGATTGTGCTTTCCAAGTGGCCGCCTGTTACAGACGGGACACATCAGTAATAAATTCAAGTCAACTATGAGAAATAAACCTAACATCTTGCTAATTAGTACTGATCACTGGCCGGCTGCACTGCTGGGAGTAGCGGGACACCCCGTGATTCAAACACCAACTCTGGATTCTCTTGCTCGAAGTGGCACTCGATTTTCTAATGCTTATTCTGAATGCCCCGTATGCATTCCCGCTCGTCGAACTTTAATGACTGGCACAACCCCTCGAACGCATGGTGATCGAGTTTTTGATGAGACTTTAACAATGCCTCAACTCCCAACTATGGCAGAAACATTTCGTTCGGCTGGCTATCAAGCTACTGCTGTTGGAAAACTGCATGTGTATCCGCAGCGAAACCGTATAGGGTTCGACGATGTAATTTTAGATGAAGAAGGACGAACACAATACGGAGTGATTGATGATTACGAAATTTTTTTAGCTGATCAAGGTTATGCGGGACAACAATTTTGGCACGGTATGAGCAATAACGAATATAGTTGGCGACCTTGGCACTTGCCAGAACACACCCATGCAACTAATTGGGCTACACAACAAATGTCGAGAACCATCAAACGTCGTGATCCAAGCCGGCCTGGTTTCTGGTTCATTTCTTACCGGCATCCGCACCCGCCGTTGGTACCTTTACCAACTTATCTTGACTTGTACCGACAATTTCTGATTGACAAGCCACAATCTGGCCAATGGACAACCGAGGAGAACTGTTTTGCTATTCAGGCTAATCTCAGTCGAGGTTTTGATTTTTACCAGCAAGAATCTGCAGAAGAACAAATCCAATTGGTACGCCAAGCCTTTTACGCACTCTGTACACACATTGATCACCAACTACGTGTTTTGATAGGTACTCTTCGAGAGGAAAGTCTACTGGATAACACGATCATTTGTTTCACCTCAGACCATGGGGACATGCTAGGCAATCATGGTATGTGGGCTAAACGTCTGTTTTACGAATATTCAGCTAATATCCCTATGATACTAGTGGGAACAGGCGACGATGATCGAGTTGGTATTCACCAAATCGACCATCGATTAGTTGGTTGGACCGATATAATGCCAACACTTCTTGATTTAGCTGGTATCAGTATTCCCACAACCGTGGAAGGTCTTTCAATGGTTGGAAAAGAAAAACGGGACTCATTTTATGGAGAGGTTGGTGAAGATGCATTTGCCACTCGTATGGTACATGATGGTCGCTATAAACTCATTTACTACCCAGTAGGCAACCAACGACAGCTGTTTGATTTGAATAAAGATCCCAATGAAGTTTTCAACTTGTCAAACGATCCAACTCATCGTCATCAGCTGGAACACTTGACTAAGATTTTGGTTAGCCAACTCTACGGTGCAGATTTAGATTGGATTGTTAATGGCAAATTGGTTGGTCTAATTAATCAAAAATTTTTACCTGGGCCGAATAAAGGCCTGTCAAGCCAGCGTGGAGATCATTTTCCTCCACCGCCACAAACCAACATGAAGCAAATTCAATGGTTTCATGTGAAAAGTGAGAAAATTGACGATGATTAAAATTCTGATTTTAATGTTGCGAGGAGTGGTAGTCGAGTGGTTATTTGGATTGCTAGCCAGTTGGCTCCCATACCAAAAGCCACAATCATTATTAGTGTTCCGACTAGAGAAATAACCGGAACTGAGTTGCCAAGTGATAATAGGTGGGGGGTAACAGACAACAATGCGGAGATCGTTCCAATAAATAAACCAACTAAAATCAGAAATGTATTTTCGATTAGCATAATGATCGACAAGATTGATCTTTTAAAACCGAAAGCTTGTAGTATAGCCAACTCTTTTTTCCGCTCGATTGTATTTCGCACTAAAACAATCGCGAGTCCAGCAGTGCCGAGCATGAGACCTAAACCGCCAATCACCTGAAATACTGACATGTAGGTATACTTGACCGTGTGAAAGCTTTTGAGTCGATCAATAGTTGGAGTCACATCTAATCCGTATGAACTGAACTCTTGTTCCAACTTTTGTACAGTTTCCCCTTGGACAGAATCAATCAAAAAAGTACGATTGCTAGATTGGTGAGGGAAATGCCGTCGTAACTGGTCATTTGAAACGATAAGTTCACTCTGAAAGATGCTATCCTTCAATAAAGCTACAAATTCGAATTCGATGATTTGGCCAGATTCATCTTGCATAGATATTCTTTGACCGATCCCCAGACCTAAAATCCACTTCACCGACTCATAATCCCCAATCACTGGCACAACTGTCGGCCCCAAATCTTGGTTCAATAAATTCCATGAATTATCCAAATCATGATCTATAGTTTGTTGAAATTGAAACCCACCACGTCGAATTAATTCTGAAGAGAAACCAATGATGTGAGGCTTTTGTGGTTGGAATAAGTTGAGGCAGCTCACATCATCCCCAGGTAAAGTCAAACAAGGAAAAACTGACCCGGTTATAATCGAATCAAATTTTTCAAGGTCTACTAATATCGGAATATCGGCTTTTGCCATATATCCAAACCCACCGGTTCCTGTTTGTTTGATCGGCACTGATGATTCAACTGATGGTTGTCGGTTGGTTCCTACTGCAATAATTACAAAACTAGCACAAGCGACTAAAGCTACACACAACAGGCTTCTACCTGGACGGCGTGCTGTATTCCTAATGCTCGAGCTTATATAATTAGTAAACCGAGTAGTTGGCCGATGGTGTAACCAACCAGAAAAATAGGCTAAACCAGATACCATTAGAGAGGTACCAGATATATAAAAGAAAAGTGGTGAAAACTTATCAAGAAATGCGTAAGTGATTGTTCCAATGGCAATTATGAGGCAAACCGTTCCTATTACCCACCGACTATTTAAGGAGAAATGACTAGACTGTTGGATATCATGTGATAGACGTTTTACTACCCAACCGATGGTTAGTTGAGACATGATTAAACTTAGGACAAGGCCAATTACCAAACTTGTTATTGATATATGTACTTTAAGCGCTGTCGTACCAACGGCGCCAATCCACCAAGTCCGCAGACCGTAAACCATCAAACTAGCATAACAAATGGCAAGCGCTAATCCGAGCGTAGAACCTAATATCGCTAAAATGAGCCCCTCTTTAGACAAGCGTAGTTGGATCTGTTGATTTGAAAACCCGACAGCACGGAGTAAGTAGATTTCGTCTCGTCTCATTTCAGTTCCCAATCGAAACAACAAGCCGATGATAAGTAAGGCCGACAAAATGAGAAAAAAACTCAAGCTTACAAACAGAACACTAAAGTCATTGCTGCCTTTGGATGCTGACAGTCCAGTTTGCTTAACATTTTGTAAACGAAATCCTACTTCAGCTAATGTTAGTCGTTCTAAAACTGATTCTTCTAATTTAGTTTGTGCTACAAGCAAAGGCATATCGTTTACATCAATTCGCAATGAGGTTAGCTTCCCAAAACGGCTATTCCAGAGATTTTGGCCATCTTGTAACCGAATAATAGCCTTTGGTGTCGATTGATAAAGGTCCCAATACTCCTCATCCTTGGGTCCGATTTTCTCATAGTCAATTGGAAATGGTACTTCCCAATTTGATATGTCATCTGCGGATTGAATACCCGGCAAATTAGGGGTCAATTCGGGATCAAGCTTTGAAATGTCCACAAGGCCTTCAAATCGAAAGTGAGCAAATTCAGTCTGAAAATCGTTTTCAGTGTCAGGCAAAAAATACTCAATTTCAACTTCTGCTTGTTCATCTTGGTTGAGACCGAGAATTTCTGCAGCCCAACTATTAAGAAAAAGTGGTGGTTTCCCCCCTTTAGTACCACCTTTATCTAAATTCATAGCCGTAATAGTTGAATAAGGAATACTTTGATCGCCAACTGTTATTCGATTGGCAAGATAAGTGAGAATAGGATTCGTTTTTAGATTAAGTACGCTTGCACAACTTTCTATTGCATTGACTAAGTTGGGAGATAAAATAAAATCTCGACTTTCAATCATTAATAGATCTTGATCATTGGTCCGAAAAGTCAAACCAAGATCTGTAAAACGAAGGGATAACTTCAGTTTTTTTTCCCACTCTTCAGGAGATATTTTGGAGGATGCTACTAGGATTGTGTTGACTCGTTGTTTTTGGTCGACTGATTTTTGTAGAACTGATAGGTCAACATAGGCATTGGCTGGAAAGTATTCAGAATTTTGCAGGCTAAATCGCCCGATGTTCCGATCGGGAACAATATAAGTTACCGTTAATCGAATTGATTGTACCAGATCAGTATAATCGCGCCGACCTAGCATGAACTCACGATGGATATCTGGAGGCCGTTCAAAATAAAGGACAACAGTTTCACCTAATTTGACGTTTAGTTCTTTTTGCAGCGACTGGTTAAGAACAACCGAGGGAAAGATTTGCTGATTAGACTTTTTCAGTCGTTTTGTGATTTCTTCAGACAAATTCGTCCGCCAAAACTGACCTGATTCAGCAGGTAATCCATAAATGTTTATATTTGTACGTCGAGCTTTGCTCGCAGGCTGGACAGCAGTTCCAGTTATGGAAATCAGAGGTAGAATTGAGTTAAGAGATTCTGTGGTTGTTTTTTCTCCTATTTCTTTGGCCAAAGACTGACGAAAAAACTGATTGGCAGCTAAAGCATATTCAGTTGGACCCAATCGATCCAACGTCAATTCCTCCAGACTACCTCTAACTGAGTCTCCCACTAGTAATGCGCCAGTCAATACTGCTGTTGCTATGGCTATTGCTAGAAAAACTGACAAATTAATTGGCCAGAAATAACGTAAACTCCGCCACATTGAACTACTATTTGGCACCTTAATTTCGTGGAATTAGATTGGTCGCGACGTCAGTTTGATAAGCTTTAAAAGCTGGAACTAGACCTGCTAATAGACCAATTATTGTTGTCACAAGGGGTAGTATGAGTACGATGATTAAGGCTTGTCCTTCCAAATTTAAGGGATCTAGTACCACGCCGACCCGGTTCTGAATAATGTTGGTAGTCACAACAAAAATTAAGCCATAAATTAGATACCCGATTAAGCTCCCAATCAAGGCAATAGTACCAGCTTCAAACAATATGACTGAAAACACTAATTTTCGACTGGCACCCAATGCTCTCATGATAGCAAATTCTCGTTGTCGTTCGTTTATGGTATTGTATATGGCTGCTAAAATTGCGAATCCGGCTACCACCATAACTAAATAGGCAACCATCTCCATTACGCGGTTCATCCACCCAATTTTATCAAACAAATTAGCCATCACTTTACCAATGGGCCAAGCGATAGTAGCTACGGTGCCTTGTTTGTTAATCATTTGATCTAGAAAAAATCCAACCTGTGGGCTAGACAGTTTCAACATAACTGCGCTGACTTCTTTATGTTTATCAGGAATTACTTGGCCGGATTGAGCTCGGTAATTTTCTCCACTGCCACGTAGTACATGACCTTCAACTCGAAATACACCTTCAATTGGAATCCAGATCACTCGATCAGCAGGTGTATTGCTGGGTTCTAAAATGCCAACAATGTTATAGGTCTGGTCGTGTTTGGCGTTTAAATCAAAGTTTAATCCATGGTAAGGGTGGATTTTTGCTCCAACGGTCAAACCCATTTTTTTTGCTACTAGATGACCAACGACGGCCTCTGGTGCATTTTCTTTGAATAGACGGCCCTTTCGAATCGATAAGCTATCCACATTGGTGAATAGCTGATTTGAGGTCCCAACAATACGATAGCCATAGTAGTTGTCTCCTAAAGCGTAGGGGACTGCAGCCTTAACTCGTGGGTCATTTTTGATTTGTTTATATAGAGACCAAGGAATATTACCGGCTGATGTTTCAAGATGAAATACAGTATTCAAAACCAATTGCAACTGACTACCACGAGCACCTAAAACTGCATCAAATCCGATGGCCCCCCCGGTAAATGCCTGATAACTTTGGATTTTTATGAGCCAGACTGCTAGTACTAAGCCACAACCCAGAGCCACCGAAATTGCGGTAATGATACTTGATAAAGCATGCTGCTGCATCGCACGCCGAACCATCAGGAATAAATTAATTTTTCGCCTAGACTGGTACATTGCGGTTTAACCTAAGCGCAGTTGATATCGGAAAAAAGGCGACAATCATCAAATTGATCAAGTAAATCTTGATCGTGGCTGACTAGTAAAAGTGCCGCATTTTGTTGCTGACATATTTGACGAATTAGTCGTAGCGCAGTATGGGCCTGTGCAGAGTCTAAGTTTCCGGTTGGCTCATCAGCCAGAACGAGGTTCGGCTTCTTTGCTAAAGCTCGCACAACAGCTACTCGTTGTTGCTGTCCTACAGATAATTGACTTGGACGATAGTTTAGCCTTTCGGCTAAACCAACTTCAATCAGCATAGTCTCCGCTAATTCAGTGTCAGCTATATCACTAAAATGCATGCCCAATAACACATTTTCGAGAATAGTATAAGCAGGTAGAAGATTAAAGGTTTGAAAAATATAACCAATGGAGTTACCTCGGAACTGATCACGTTGTTGCTCCGATAGTTTAGCTATATCTGTTCCATTAAGAATTATTTGAGGTAGCGGTTCTTGGTTGTTAATTGGCTGATCAGCTTGGAGGATTCCAGATATAAGGTTCAGGAAGGTCGTTTTTCCACAACCACTCTGACCTTGCAAGGCAACCTGCTGGCCAGAATTTAACTCAAAATCAGGGATGTCGACAATTGTCTGGGTCTTACCATCAGGTGAAGGAAAAGTTTTTTTGAGATGACGAATTTTCAGCATCGATGTTTTTTGTTATAGATTATCTTTTAGCTATAGCCACGTCGTCAGCCTGCATAACGTAGATATTGACTCCCGTATTTGGATCTATTTGAGAACCAACTAGTAACTTCCCTTTCACAGACACTGGCACGTTATTCAGGAATCGGACTTTCTTCCGTTTTGACTTGACGCCTTTTCCTTCACTATTAACTTTNANGTAAACCCATTCGTTAAGTTCGGGGATCACTCCGAAACAGCAGGCTTGNGTATCTCTAAGAAGCATAAACTCNCTAATCCANCCCTTTTCTGATACNACCGGCAGCATAAACCCTTCGATGNCCACNGATCTTCCATGCAANANTAGAATTGTTTCTGGTATNTGGNTGTTTAGGTCNAATTCNNNGAGTCCTTCGGGCGTAGATAATTTNGCATAGTCATCTACNTTCAGAGGATAACTAGACANNTGTTCGAAAGTCGACAACCTGNTATTTACCTGNTTNTTTTTGACTTTTGACCTTTGTTTTTNTCGCAGAACTNGGCTCAATGCTNGACATTGTCAGGCTTAATTCTAAGATAATTGGNAATNGATAGTCAGATGANTGTAGACCCGTCAAGTCAAGATTNGCCTTCATTTTGAACAGATTACCTTCACCTTTAGTCTGAGTTTCGATGTCAGCCCAAAAATAGACAACTTCTGTGTGGATTTTATCCAATTGGTGTATGCGTGCTGTGTTGGACTGTAACTGGCCTTCCAAATTGAATTCGACCTTTTCCCGATTCGGAAGTNCTGTAACCATAATGGGGAACCCGGTTAATGTAATTTGAAATTTGGTCGACAACTGACGCACAATGCTCGTCTGTTCAGGAACAGTAGGTTGGTCCCAGACAGGCTTCAATATTAGGGTCGCTGTTGATTTAGGAGACANAGTCTGACTGAACAGTCCTTCATCTACTGTAGCTGTCAACTGGTACTTTCCGGATTGAAGATTCAGTTTGCTATCCTTTGGCAGTAGATAAAATGTTTCCGTCGCCAATTGCTCTCTGGCTAGCAAATCAATAAATGAAAATTGTAAGCTAGCCAGTGTACAAATTAAAAATAGACTTATTCGTACCAACAGATTATTCCTTCTTTTTCTTTTTTCGATGAAAAATTCTAGAAAAAAATCCGCCTTTATCTTCGTTGATGACACAGACTGAATCAATGTCTATATCACCAAAGTTGGCAGTCTCTCGATTGGAGTTAGTCAGATCCGCACCCGATAAGTCGGCACCAGTGAAATTCGCACCTGACAAATCAGCTTCTCTCAGATTGGCATTAGCCAAATTAGCTTTTGCAAAATTCGCATTTTCTAGATTGGCTTGTAAAAGGACACTGTGTTCCATATCAGCACCAGTGAAATCCCCTTCTGATAAGTCTGCCACCCGCATGACCGCACGTTGAAAATCTGAGCTTTTGGCTTCTACTCGACTNAGGTCAGCTCCAATTAGCTGCGCGTCCGAAAAGTCAGCCTCGGTCATATTTGAACCACTCATTCGTGCATCGGACGCATAAATTCCGTGCATGTCTGAGTGTAGCATGCCCGCATTTCTAATATCAGCTCTACTCAAATCAATACCAGACAGATTCTGACCNCTTAGATTAACATCGGCAGACAACTTGAACGCGCCAACTAAAGGTTGGTGTAATTCTTGATCTCCATGGTCGTCTCGGATTGATAATTCTGGATCCAGAGGCGAATTTTCTAATTCTGTTAGGGCATAAACTTCAGAGCTTTCCGCATCCTGAACTGTATCCACTGCATGAGTCCTAAAAACGCGTATATGTGTAAGTTTCTTATCTCTTGTGGTTGGAATTTTAACAATAATTTGGTTGTCACTATTTCGGTTAGGGAACTGATAGTCGCCACTAACCGTATCAGAAGCAGAAGTTTCAATTACCACTCGAGGAGAAGGCTTTGTTTCCAGATGCAGCTCATCGTTGAAATATTGATAAGCATATGCATAACACTTAAGACCGTTGAGCTTGCCCTGAATAGCTGTTTTGGCTTTACCTTTATAATCTCCCATGATTTTAGGTTTTTCCATCATATCAACTTCGTAACCACCATTTGGATCAAAACCTTCTGGAAACTTCGTACTAGAATCATACACGGCAGCAGAGAAGTTAGCACCAGTCAAATCTGCACCCTCTAAATTGGTACCTCGCAGATTAGCGTATGTCAGCTTAGTTTCGANNAATTTGGCATCCGTTAAATCTGCACCAGATAAGTTAGCCCTCCTTAAATCAGAGCGTGAAAGGTCGGCACCGATCATCTTCGCATTAACGAGATTAGCATTGGTGAGATTTTCATCTTCTAAGTCTGCACCAGTCAAGTTAGCCATTCGCAAATTAGCACGAGACAGATCAGCTCCCCTTAAGTTGGCGTTAGTCAAGTCAACATCGGTCATTATGGCATTGCCAAGATCTGCGTTTTGTAAATTAGCTTTAACCATTACTGCTTTAGTCAGGTTTTCCGCGTGCAGATTTGCGCCTTCTAGATTAGCTTCAGTTAAGTCAGCTTTAATCATCAGGGCATTATGTAGATCCGCATCCTTCAAGATCGCATTCCGAAGAATTGCATCTTTAAGTTGTGCATATGCCAAGATCGATTCGGTTAGGTCAGCTTTGACGAGGGTNGCTTTTTTGAGGTTGGCCCGAGTTAAGTCAGCCCCGCTCAGATCTGCTCCAGACAAATCCACCTCTGGTTTGATATTGTAGTCAACATCGTTGATTCTTTTTCTCATATTAAACCCCTTTTTTTAATGTCTAAGTGTTTGGTTAACTTTTTAATGTTCATGTTCTCTATTAATCATGATTCTCTTAAGAAATTTACTATAGCCTTGCTAAGTTCGGTTGTAGTCAAATCTCCACCTAAGTCAGGAGTGCGATAACTCTTATCGGATAAAACTTGACTTACAGCAAGTGATAGGCGTGAGGCTTGTTTTGTACAAATCGGATCTTTTTTCTGGTCAGCTAACCAAAGTAACATTAGCTTCACGGACAAGATCATACCTATTGGGTTAGCAATATTCTGCCCTGCAATGTCCGGGGCTGTGCCGTGCGAGGGTTGAAAAATAGCTGAATGTTCTCCAATATCTGCAGAAGGGGTCATTCCCATACCACCAACTAAACCAGCTGCTAGATCAGACAGGATATCACCATACATGTTTTCAGTTACAATGACGTCATATGTCTGTGGTTTTTGTAATAAGTACAAGGCAAATGCATCAATATAAGCATGATCTGGACTAATGCTTGGGTAATCTTTAGCGATTCGATCATATATCTGACGAAAAAAAGCCATCGAACGAAAAACGTTAGCTTTATCAACACAAGTAACTTTTCGTTTTTTCTGTCGATGAATAGCCAGATTAAAAGCAAAATGGACAATGCGTTCAGTACCTGATTTAGTCATTACCATGGAATCAATAGCTACTTCATCTCTGATTTCGATACCCGAATTCATAGAGGCAAATAGTCCTTCTACATTTTCACGAACTATCACGAAATCAATGTCTCCCTGAGACAACCCCTTGATTGGAGTATGATCAGAGTGATACAGATAGATTGGCCGTAAGCCAGCATAGAGGTCAAGCTTGAAACGCAGGTCGACTTGTGGTCTCATCTCAGTACCGTCTGGCCAACGCACGTCCGGCAACCCCATTGCTCCTAGTAAAATTGCATCAGCTTGACGACAACCTTGTATCGTTTTCAGAGGAAGAGGATCGCCTAACTGCTGATAACACGAGGCTCCGCAAAGATAAGATCGGAGGTCAAAGGTCAGGGGGCTAGTTTCCTGAATAGCTTCCAAAACCATAACAGCAGAAGCCATAACCTCAGGGCCTATCCCATCTCCGCCGAGGATGGCGATACGATAAGAATGTTCGGCTGATATCATTAGGCTTGATTATTGACTAGAACCCCTCCACCCTTGAGTTGCGTTTGGTGATTACGGTCAGTTTCTACTTGTGTGCTAGACTTTTTTTGAATAGCTGACTCAGGCTTGGAGGCTGAGGGTTGGTTTTGGCTTTTTGTTGAAGTTGCCGATTTTTGCTGTCCGCTGTTGGATTGATGGATGGCTTGCGACAGTTTACTACCAGCCGACTGGTTAGACATAACAGCTGTTGATACACTAAGCATGATTTCAGACATAATGACCTTTATAACTTTTTATGTTTGCAAAATTTCCTCAGCGCGAATTCTGTTTTCCGAACCACGACTGATATCATATTATAGCAGTGTCGGAATTGCAAGCCGTTTCCCTAGATCAGGGGCTCAAGTTTGCATAATACCAAGCATTTATTAGTAGACAATTTAGATGTTTTTCAATCACAATGTAACCTAGAGAAATGCATTTTAAAGTGAGATCTTATCAACAGGTAAAACATTTCTGTAGCGCTTTGGTTTGTCCATTCACCAGATTTCTATTTGATAGGTTCTCATCTCGCTTAGGCAATATGAATTGATAATTTTGGCTTCAATAGACTATAATTGGCGGGTAGTTTACCTACTGAGTAAGATATCGAAATCCTAATTGGTATATAACGAAATGAAGGTGGAAAATGACGTTTCTGGCCTGATTGGGAACACACCGATGGTTCGTCTGAACTGTGGTTTAGTTAACCAACGAGCGACGGTTTTGGCCAAAGTTGAGTCGATGAACCCTGGTGGCAGCATTAAAGACCGAATTTGCTTGTCAATGATTGAAATGGCAGAGCAATCGGGACAACTGAGAGCTGGCGACACTATCGTTGAGCCTACAGCAGGTAATACGGGCGTTGGGTTATCAATCGTAGCTTTAGCCAAAGGATACCGCATTGTCCTGTGTATGCCGGAAAATGTGAGCCAGGAGAAATACAGTTTGCTTTCGGCATATGGTGCTGAAATTATTTTGACTTCGGTAGACTCTGGAATGGCAGGCGCTATTTGGGAGGCGGAGGAATTAGTCTCTCGGAAGCCTAATCACTTCATGCCTAATCAGTTTGACAATCCAGCTAACCCGTTAGCTCATCAACAAACAACGGGTCAAGAGATCTTAAAAACACTACAACGAAGCGATCATCAACAGCTGGATTATTTAGTAACAGGCGTGGGAACAGGGGGGACGTTAACCGGTGTTGGCCGGGCTTTGAAAAGGCACTTTCCAGATATAAAAATAGTCGCTGTTGAGCCAAGCGTATCCCCTGTATTGTCTGGAGGTGAACCTGCGCCAACCAGAATAGATGGTATTGGTGCTGGTATGGTGCCCAAAGTGCTAGATCTGGGATTGATTGATCAGATCGCTACGGTCTCTGACGAGGATGCATATCAAGCCATGCGTTATATTGCTGAAGAAGAAGGCTATCTAGTAGGGATTTCTTCCGGAGCTAATCTTCATGCGACGTTAAAATTGGCTCATGATGTCGGTCCTGATAAAACGATTGTGACCTTTTTTTGTGATACTGGCGAACGCTACTTGAGTTTGGGCCAGTATTTCAACGGTAACGAAGAACTATAGTGGTAATATTCCGTTAACTAATGAAAAACCGGGATGGCATTCTCAAGTAAAGTAGTAAAGTAATGGTAAGTGATGAGAAAAACCAGATACATTCAGTAGAATTTTGGCGAGATCTTGCGCAAGAAGTTGGATGTATAGTTGATCCACAAACTGTTTTGTTCGAGTTATTCAAGCGTTTCAAGGGCAGGGCCGCTATTATTTCCAGTGGTCAGCTTACGGGACTTGTTCTGATCCAAATGGCCTTCGAAAACCAATTGCCATTTCGTGTCTGCACTATTGATACGGGGAGGTTGTTTCAAGAAACCTATGATTTTCTGGAACAGGTAGAACATCACTACGGAATCCAAATCGAGAGGGTCTCGGCACAACGGGCGTCCGTTGACCAAATGGTCAGGCAGCATGGTGAATACCTATTCTTCGATAGCCAAGCTAAACAAGAGTATTGCTGCAAAATTCGTAAAGTTAACCCGCAAATAGAGCTATTAGACAATTTAGACATTTGGTTCACAGGCTTACGCCGCGATCAATCCGATTTTCGACAGCACATACCCCGAGTAGAAATAATCGAGCATCAGAAACGATCTATTTTGAAAGTTAGTGCTTTGGCCGATTGGGACGATGAACGTATTTGGAATTACATCGACGAGAAATCTATACCGGTTAACCCACTATTGCGTCGGCAACCCCAAACAGCTTACTATGAATCGATCGGTTGTGTAATTTGTACCACTCCAATTCTGCCTGGAGAAAGGAAGCGTGCGGGACGTTGGCGCTGGCAGAAAAATGAAGGAAATGATAAAGAATGTGGATTGCACTTTTCTATTTAACTTATACAAACCCCGAAACATCAGTTCTTCACCCATCAACTAAAGGAAGTGAGTAAGGAGTAGTAATGTCTGTAGTCGTTCGAATCCCCACACCACTTAGAAAAATGACCCAAAATGAAGCAGAAGTATCAGCTCAAGGCAGTGATATTGCAAGCCTAATAGCCGATCTGGAAAACAATTATCCTGGTATTAAAGATCGTATTTGCGATGAACAAGGCGAAATTCGCCGTTTTGTCAATATCTATCTAAACGATGAAGACATAAGGTTTTTGCAAGGCCAGTCGACGAGTTTGGCTGACGGAGACGAAGTCTCAATTATCCCAGCTATCGCCGGTGGCAGCTAAAGCATCCACTGTATGTCCTTTCACTTACAGCCCCAAACGATAAAAGAAATTGAACAGCACGCTCTAGAAACATACCCTGAGGAATGCTGTGGTATTATCTTGGAGGATCCGTTAGGTACAATCAGTCCGCAGGAGTACGTTCGTGCCTGTGGGAATATCCAAAACCAGCGGCACACAGAGGACCCAAAAACTTACCCTCGTGACGCGCGAACTGCATATTTAATGGACCCAGATGATTTGCTGAGAATTAATCTTGAATCAGAGAGAAAAAATCGTCGAATAAAAGCTTTTTATCATTCTCACCCAGATCATCCCTCATATTTTTCTGAAAAAGATAAATCAGATGCTATGTTTTGGGATGAGCCAGCTTACCCGGATAGTGCCTATGTTGTTTTATCCGTCTACAACGACGGGATACAGGATATCAAGGCCTTCGTCTGGGATGAACAACAGTCCGATTTTACCCCGATTAGTATTATAGGCGTAGGTGATGTGGTTTGACTTCTCGTTTGATTGTGCCTCTTGATTATCCTGAATTACCTACTGCTCTTGAAATAGCTGATCGACTATGTACGGCAGTAGATTGGTTCAAAATTGGTAAAGAGCTATTCACTTCTGTTGGTCCTCCATCTGTCCAATCCTTGAAAGAAACAGGGAAGAGTGTTTTTTTAGACTTGAAGTTTCATGATATACCTAATACGGTATCCGGTGCAGTAGCTTCTGCGACTAAACTTGGTGCTGATATGATCAATGTACACGCAAGTGGTGGGCTGGAAATGATGCAAGCAGCAAGCCAATCAGCTATGGATCAAGCTGACAAGCTTAATATTACAAAGCCGAAGTTACTAGCTGTAACGGTTCTGACAAGCATCGACCAACTTGCTTTCGCTCGTGACTTGGATAGCAGCCGATCATTGTCAGAGCAGGTAGTTTACTTAGCAAAGTTAGCACAACAAGCGGGTTTAGATGGTGTAGTAGCCTCCCCTTTGGAAATTGAGAAGATTCGAAGAGCTTGTGGTAATGATTTTTGGATTGTGACACCGGGCATTAGACCTAGTCACTCTGCTATTAGCGATCAAAAACGGATTATGAGTCCAGCTGAAGCCATTGATGCAGGTGCAGATCAGCTGGTGATTGGACGGCCAATCACAAAATCCAATGATCCATTAAAAGCAACGCATGAAATTTTGATTGAAATGGGATCTCCACAAAAATCAGTCTGCCAAATGGAATGACATACAATGACTATTTCCAACAAATACATCCGTAATTATTGCATTTTAGGGCATATTGATCACGGGAAAAGTACTCTCAGCGATAGGCTCTTAGAGTTTACCGATACATTATCTCAGCGGGAGATGAAAGAACAAGTCTTGGACCAAATGGATTTAGAGCGCGAACGGGGTATCACTATAAAGGCGACGGTAGTTCGCTTAGAATACCAAGCTAAAGATGGTAATCACTACGAGCTTAATTTGATCGATACGCCTGGTCATGTTGATTTCTCCTATGAAGTTTCTCGCAGCTTATCAGCCTGCGAAGGTGCCGTCCTAATTATTGATGCCGCGCAGGGGGTTGAAGCCCAAACATTAGCGAATGCTTATTTGGCCGTTGACCAAGATTTGGAAATTGTACCCGTTATTAATAAGATTGATTTACCACACGCGAACCCTGAACGGGTCAAACAACAGGTTGAAGATATAATTGGTATTCCGGCAGATCACGCACTTCCTGTAAGTGCTAAAGAAGGGATTGGTATTCAAGAAGTGCTGGAAGCCATCGTTGATCAGGTACCATCACCCACTGGGAAAAACTCCGACCCACTAAAAGCTTTGGTTATTGATTCCTTCTATAATAGTTACCGTGGTGTTGTGTTATATATTCGTATTTTTGAAGGTCAGCTTAAAAAGGGCGATCAGGTTTATCTGATGGCGACCGACCGTAGCTATGAGGTCGAAGAAGTTGGTGTGTTTCGACCAGAAATGGGGGCGGTTGATGAACTGTCAGCCGGTTCGGTTGGCTATTTAACGGCCAGCATTAAAGAAATTAGTCACGCTAAAATCGGCGATACCCTAACCCATCATGATCGCCGAACCAGCGATCCTCTACCAGGTTATCGCGACACAAAACCTGTTGTCTTTTGTGGGCTTTACCCGGCTGACACGAATGATTTTACGGGCTTGAGAGATGCCCTAGAAAAATTGAAACTAAATGATGCGTCTTTTAACTTTGAGCCAGAAAGTTCCATTGCTTTAGGTTACGGTTTTCGATGTGGATTTTTAGGTCTGTTGCATATGGAAGTTATCCAAGAGCGACTAGAGCGAGAGTTTGACTTGACCCTAATTCGTACATCTCCCAGTGTGCAGTACAATGTGTATCAAACTGACGGTTCACAAAAGATAGTAGATAATCCAGCTTTTTTGCCTACAGCTGACCTGATTGACTATATTCAAGAGCCATACATTGAAGCAGAAATTATTGTCCCCTCTGATTTTGTTGGTAATATCATGGATTTATGCCAGAAACGAAGAGGCACATACATTGGGATGACGAACTTAGATACTACTCGTATTCAACTCACGTACCAACTACCTTTATGTGAAATTCTGATCGATTTTTACGACAAGTTAAAATCTTTGTCCCGCGGTTATGCTTCACTAGAATACGAAATTGGTGAATACCAAACCTCCAATTTAGTCAAACTTGATATATTGATCAATGAAAAACCTGTTGATGCTTTGTCAACCATTCTACATCGCGACATGGCCTACGATCGTGGACGGGCACTATGTAAGAAATTGAAAGAAATCATCCCAAAACAAATGTTCACTGTTCCAATCCAAGCTGCTATTGGTAACAAAATTATCTCCAGAGAGACAGTCCGGGCTTTCAGGAAAAATGTGACGGCTAAGTGTTATGGGGGTGATATTACCCGAAAACGAAAGCTGTTAGAGAAACAGAAAGAAGGTAAAAAGCGAATGAAACAGGTTGGTAGTGTTGAGGTGCCACAGGAAGCTTTCATGGCGATTTTATCTATCAATGATGACGATTAGAGAAATAAGTCTAGAACTAAAAGATGGAAACGACTACACCAAATTATAAACCGAACATTTTTTCCTTTATCAAACGTTTCTTCGGACATGAGATGACCCAAATGATCATCGTCGCTGTAGCATTCGTTTTCGGTTTTGTAAGGCCATTCGTTGTTGAAGCTTACAAAATCCCTTCGGGTTCTATGGAAGATACTTTATTGGTTGGAGACAGAATCTTGGTTTGGAAGTGTATGTACGGTATCAAGGTTCCAGGCATAAAAAAACGCTTGTTTGCCTTTCATCAGCCGAGGCGTGGTGATGTATTTGTGTTTTTGCCCCCGCACGAGCGCGATAAAAATTTTATCAAACGAATTGTTGCTTTGGAGGGAGACTCTGTCGAAATTGAAGGAAAGACCTTGCGTGTTAATGGTGAAAAAATTGAAGGCGACTACACCAAATATGAGAGAGGCGGACGAGATGAATACGGATTCCCAGCAATATTCCCACCCTTCAAGCCTTATCCTGCTCCTAATTATCAACCTAGTTTTGAATGGTGGTCAACCTTTTCTGAACTTGATCGGGAGGATTTCGATGAAACTTTCCATGATTATCTACTTTCGCGGCGCCAGTTTAATCAGCGTTTTCCTGAAGGGAAACCCTTTATTGTGCCAAAAGGTTATGTCTTTGCCATAGGTGACAACCGGGACAACAGCCTAGACAGTCGAGTATGGGGGCCGGTTGCACAGGACGATATTAAAGGACAAGCTTTCTTAATTTATTTTTCTATGGGGCGTGACGCCTTGGGTAAATTCCAAGTCAGACTAGACCGAACCTTTAAACCAATAAAAACTCAATTTGATTGATCAACAGGATATATCATGTCCGTAAAAGTTAGATTAGACAAAGTTGAAAAAACGTTAAGTCGTGGTGTCGATGATACTACGCTGGCACTGAACCGGGTTAGTTTAGAAATTGAGCGTGGAGAACTTTTCTTTCTGCTTGGTCCTTCAGGTTGTGGCAAGTCGACCTGCCTACGTACTATCGCCGGTTTCTATCAGCCTGATAGTGGTCAATTATTATTTGATGATAACCTAATGAATGATGTGCCTCCTCATAAGCGTAATACTGGTATGGTTTTCCAAAACTATGCTCTATGGCCCCATATGACAGTCGGTCAAAATGTGGCATATGGACTTAATTTAAGGAAAATTGATTCCGTTACCACCCAAAAGAAAGTAGCTGAGGTTTTGAAGGTCGTACAGATGGAAGACTATGCAGATCGTCCAGTTAATGCTATCTCTGGTGGGCAACAACAACGTATTGCGCTGGCTAGAGCTATTGTTATTGAGCCCAATGTACTACTTTTGGATGAACCTCTCAGTAATTTGGATGCTAAACTCCGCTTAGAACTTCGCAACGAAATCAAGCGGATACATGATCAAGCCGATATCACCGCTATCTATGTCACACACGATCAAAGTGAAGCCTTGTCCCTGGCTGACCGGATTGCTGTTATGCGAAATGGGAAAATAGTACAGGTCGGAACCCCCCAAGAAATCTATCGAAAGCCGATTAATACTTGGGTTGCTTATTTCATCGGTGAGACTAATTTTTTACCCGGCCAAGTAACAGAAAAATTGAACCAAATTTTGTCTATCAAAACTGAAATCGGCCAACTAAAGGCAAATGCGAGTACGCAATACAACTTCGGTGTAGGCGATCAGGTCTACTGTTCAATTAGACCTGAGGCAGTCCAATTCGGTTTGAGTGAAGATCAGTCAGAGGTTAATCGATTTCAAGCGACCTCACGGAATATCACATATTTGGGACAAACTGAGGAATACGAGTTGGCGGTTGGTTTGGACCATTCATCTGAAGTAACTATCAAATCTATTTTGTATAATCCATCTCCATCTCTGCGACCAACTTCGGATGAGAATTCACTAATTTCTTGCTATGTAGTAACCGAAGATGTGATTGTTTTGCCTCCTGACAAACCTGAATCAGGTGAAAATAACTTTGATCCGACTTAAAGCGTCGATTTCAAATTACTTTGTTATCCTGTTCTTATTTTTGCTGGCAGCATTTGGTAACGCTGGTGAACCAGTTCAGTATATGGCGAAGGTTTTTGTTCCTAGCTTGAGTATTACTGAACAAAAACTTTGGCAAATCCAACAAAGAGTTCCTTTCAAACTTCGCTATCGTTCTATTGATTCTGTTTTAATATCTGTAACGGCGACCGCTCTACCTCAATTAACAGCGTTAATGCGCCAAGAATTTACTAGATCAAAAACGACCATTCTTGATAGCCACCCCTTATCGGAAATGAATGCTGTTAACTACTATGTCTTAGATACGAATTTATTGTCTGATCTGTCTGAACCTACGAAGCTGATTGACACACTCGATGGTGGTAAGGTTGTACTCGTTCGAGCTAATGATTCTGATGTAATTGGTTTACCTGTCCATTTTCGAGCTAAATTACCTTCTGAGATTCTAGTCGGTGCTAGGGCTCCTCGATTGACCAAACTGACTTTGCAGCCCAAGATGGAGGTAGAACAACTAGTGGCCAATATTTCGCCTCAGCCTTGGCGACAAATAATTCAAACTATGACACTTAATCCTGATGTGTCTACTCCTGGATACCAATTTTTGAGCCGATATGCCTTACGAGTAAGACGAGCTATCCAGCATGACGGCCAACCAGAACCTGATTCAGCTTGTGACAATTCAGGGGAGTGGATTGCAAAACAGTTTCAAAATCTAGGGCTAGTTGTTGGTATGGATAGTTTTCAGCATACTCGATCTCAAATTGGTGCTGGAAAAATTGGGACTTATACGATGAATAATATTGTTGCTACCCGACCGGGACGAGGTCCTAATAGAGATCAGTTTTATTTACTTGTTGCCCACTACGATAGTATTTCTTCTAAAACCAGAGGATGGCAACAACAGTGGCGTACCATGCCAGCTCCCGGAGCATCTGATAATGCGTCCGGTGTAGCGATTTTGCTGGAAGTTGCTCGTTTAGTTCGTAATCTAGACCTCGATTACAGTATCCGTTTCATTGCTTTTTCGGGTGAAGAGCTATTTCTGTATGGTAGTAAACACTACTGTCATCAGATCAAATCAGAAACCGCTGATTTGTCGGCTGATCAAATCAGCGGCGTATTGAATTTCGACCTAATTGGGCACGACCAAGATGGGAATCTCGATATTCACGTTGTATATGATGAACGGAGTCAGTGGCTGGCAAACGTTTTCAAAACTGTCAACCAAAAATACGAATTTCCTCTGGACTTGCGGCTCCAATACAACCCAAGTTTCATTTATAGCGATCATTCCCCATTTTGGGAGATAGGGATTCCTGCAGTTTTACTATCAGAAGAATCATCTTTCGAATCCACAGAATCGATCAAATATATCCATAGTCAAGCAGATGATATGGACAAAATCACTGATTCATTGGGTGAATTAGCTGTTAAGCTGGCGGTTGCTACAACGGTTGAGCTGACTTCCAGTAATAATTCCTACGTATCAAAAGCGCAGGAAAAAGAAATCAACAAACTACTATGGAATGTGATCCTATTTCCGAATCCGGTTAATTTGGATCGAGGCGAATTACTGGGTTTGGATTATTTTCTTTCCGAGCCAGCTAAAGTTGAAATCAATCTCTACAATAACAATGGGTGGTCAATTCACAATCAAACTTATCGAATAGGAAAAATTGGTGGTAAAAAGGGACGGAACTCACCTTTTCGTTGGAATGGTAAAATGGAAAGTGGTCAATTGGCTGCAGGAGGAGTTTATACGCTTCAACTCACTGCCTTGGCCAAATCTGGGACTAGTGAGACTACTTACCTCCCATTTGCATTGGTTCGCTAGCTTAAAGTCTATTCTGCAAATAATAGAAGATCGCTCTTAACCATTCAGGCAATTGTCAACTTCTAACTATGCCAACCTTTGACTAAACCCAGGGATTTTTCTAAGTTGTATCCGACGGCCAGTTGAGGTGCTGGTGAAGGAATTCAAAGGTACCAATTCCATTAATTGTATGCGGTCCATTAAAAACCTCCATTTCAGTTCGGTTACCTATCTCAAGTAGATCGTATTGCCGTTTAACTTTAGCATACTCATATGCGACAGTCTCATCGGGAGCGACACCGTCAAAGTGTCCTCGTTCAACCATAAACGGTCTTGGGCATATCAGCCAACTCATCTCCGCATAGTTAAAAGTACTTCCTAAATCAAATTCAAAAATTTCGTATTCACCTGAATTAACATAGCTGTAATTACTTTGAGTAGATGCATTCTTCCATACCCACTCGTTAAAATCTGCGGAACATATTGAGAGGCAATAATTCTTGACAAGAGGTGGAACACGCATAGCCGTCTTGCCACCATAACTTAATCCATAAAACGCGATTCGGTGAGGGTCAACATAAGGTAAAGACTGAAGCCAGTTAACTATTTGTTGATGCTGTGGAACAATGACCGAAAAGAGCGTCTTTTTAAGTGGATTGGCTTTGCGTTGAAGCGTACGAAATCTATCCCCAAAAATATAAAGATTCTGAGGTGAAAAGGTGATAAAGCCACGCTCTGTTAATTTTGCTGCAAAGTCGTGGTATGCATCATGATCACCTTGAATCACATCTTGTGGGCGCCCCTCTAAGCCGTGCTGACATACGACGACCGGTCTTCTCTCATTTGATTTGAGTTCATTCGGTAATAATAAAACTCCGTATGCAATGACGTCTGGCCAAACATCTAAAACGATTTCGTATCCTCGCCAATTTTTCCCTTGATAAGAAAGACGTGAACGTGCGTTGAAGGGTAGAAGATCCAAATCAAATTGGCCAATAACTTCACGCGAAAAAAAATTACGATACCATTCTATTGTCTGTTGAAAATTTTCAAGAGTGCTCGTATCTAATTTTGCGAAAAATTCCTGTCGAGTATGGGAGCTTTCACTCAGCAACCACTGGTTATGCTGATCTATTTCTGCTAATTGATGATCCTCACGCTCATTAGGCTGAAAATTACTTGCAGTGTGTTCAGGTTGGTCCTTAGAAACCGATATCATTATTCTTTTTGACAATGGTTCCAAAAACACTTGTAAGGATTCTAGAGCACCATATGTACGATTTTGGGGTTGAATAAGCTTAATTTCTGGCTGTGGGTTGAGGTCTTTGGTGATTGATAGAGCTCGCTTAACTTCAGCTTTGATTTGATCAAATGGGGGTGTTACCAAATCTGCAGGTGCTGCACCTCCAGTGCCAGCTGGTATATGTACTTCAGGGAAGTCAGCCGCTTCAATAACCAAATGTCTTGGTGAAATCATCGCCGCTAATTCAGCATCGCCAAATTGATTCAATAAACCAAAAACATTACGCTCAAGAGGCTCTGTCCAAATCTGTTGACGGGAGTCAAAATAACCACTCACACAAATGGAATCGATCCTTGTGTCAATTGCTCCTGCGTACAACGCTAACAGGCCACCTTCTCCCCAGCCAATAGCTCCAATCTTCAACTCATCTTGAAATTTTGTAGAAAACCAATCGATAATAGAAAAAATTTTCTGTAACTCATAGCCAATCAAATGCCGGCCGAGTTCAAATGCGGAACGATATAGCCACTCACGTTTCGAAATATGATTCGATATTCCATTCGATCGCCGAGAAATAAGAGTTGGTATGACAACTCTGCAGCCACTTTCAACTAGATGTTTAGCAAATTGAGATTGAGTTGGTACCCCTTCAACTAAACCACAAATCTGTTCTGGTAATACATCTGCGTCTGGAATAGCGACTATATTAGCTATAGGTTTATTTGATGGTTCTAGTAATAATCCGTGCCCATAGATATTGCGGATTGATGGCCAACGTACGGCAAAAATACTGTAGTCGTAGCCCTTTCCTACAAGAGCTGGTTGATTAGTAGAAGCAACTAGTTCTAGTTCTGTCAGTGGTATTCGCTGATCACGCAGGCCCAAAATTTGAGATAGTTGTAATCGATTTGGATTAATTGAGGCAGAGTAGTTAGCTGCAGACGAAAAATCTCGTTTCCAATAACCTTCCCGTTTTGAAATCGATTCCTCAAGCTGACTTAACAGGAATCTATCGACACCTGATACCAAATGGGAAGCAATATCTTCCTCAAGTGTCAATAGGGATGTATTTGGTAAAAATTGATTAGGCTGTGAGGTGGAAAGGGTAGCATGAATAGCATACGATAAGCAATTTAGCAGAGAAAACATGATACATATCTCCGAACTAGATTAGATGGGTTGACACAACTTACAAAAGCTATTAATCAGCCAAGCTAAATGATAGCTGTTTATTTGACCTAAATTATATAAGGTAACCTATCTAGTTTAAATCATCTTAGTTAAAAATTATAGAGTATACGTTGTGAGAAACAAAAACAATCTTTCTAGGTATCTACTAATTTGAAAGGACTTCTGATTTATTCTGTCGTAGCTTAGGTAAAAATTATCCAATATATTATGAAATCACTTTTGACGAGTAATTAAGGATTTATTTGCCTTACTTTTTTCTAGAATCACTTGTTAATGTTTTTTCAATTCCCTTTCCGTATGAACTAAAATTCGGCCTACAGGTTGACGACTAATTAAGACTCAAGTATTCTTTACGGAATTTCAACATTATGCTATATTCGCATCTGTCAACTATCTATAGATGAATCTATTAAATAAATTAAATAAAACGAAAGGAAAGTAATATTAAAATAAAATTACCTTCTATCCAGATATTATTAACTTTTGCTAGTTTCATTTTGATCGACTTAATCGGATGTACGAATAAACAAGAAGTTTATCATCAGGTTTTCCAATTAAGATCAACAGATTTGCATGCGCGCGCCGAAGCGACCCGCGCAATTCAAAAAATTGGTGTAGACGCAGTACCTGCTTTAATCAAAATTTTGGATGAACAGGAAAACGAATACGCTCGCATAAGTGCTATCTGGTTATTGGGTGAAATTGGCGAACCTGTAGATGTTGTAGCTAGCGCGTTGATTAGTCTATTAGATGACTCCAATTCGGGTGTTGGTCAGACGGCTACAACCGCCTTAATTTCTATGGGGGAACCAGCTGTTGACTTCCTGGTTCAGGCTTTGGAACATTATAGTACTAATACCCGAATCCAAGCATCCTATGCATTGGGTGAAATTGGAAAGCCTATTGAAAGGATTATGCCAACTTTGATTAATAACTTTGATGACCCAGAGTGGAATGTTCGACGTGTGTCTGTTCGTGGTTTACTGAACATAGGACAGCCTGCAGTACATCTACTTACCGAGGCATCAATAAAAGGAAATAAAGAAACACAGAGAGTTGCTAGAATTGCTCTAGATCAAATGCAAAACCGAAAGCGATAATACCGAAGTACTTATTTTATCAAAGCTCGTTTGTAATTGAGCAAGTAAAACCTATCACTTCTAGCCCATGACAGATAATTTTTGGCCTGAGTATAAATTAGAAACATGAAGCCAGTTATCATAATGACAAGCTTGAAATAATATTGGATCTCTTTATTTTTCGAAGTCGAAATAAAGGAAATTGCTCATCTTCATATAGTCTTCTTTCAAATAATTTGGCCTTTATTTCAATATTCTTTGGGAAGTAGCTTATTTCATTGTATCTGATAAAGCTAAGATTGTTGTTATTTTTTAAAACATCGTTGCTTCTTTTACCTTTATTTGCAATAGCTTATTCAATATATGCCAAAAGTAAATTCTAGGTTAAGCTATTACACCTAAACTGAAGCTATTGGAGTAGACTACCATGGACAATAAAATTAAAAAACATTTGGATGAATGCCGTCATAAACTCGAAAATAGTCAGCTTGAGGTGGATGATTTAGACCAGATTGAGGTATTGCTTGCAACTTCGGTTAATCGACGTTATCAAAAAATTATGTACCTTCACTCCAAATCGACTAATATTCAATCTCCATTGTCGGGTTGGGCAATTTATGATCCATACCAAGATAATATACCAAAACTAGCATCTCAGAGCCCACCATATAAATCGGTACTAGATGCTGTGAGCGA
This sequence comes from Candidatus Poribacteria bacterium, assembly GCA_002729015.1. The sequence goes on along the minus strand of PBVO01000106.1, from coordinate 52,996 downwards.
CGGTTGGAGAATTCTTCAGTTTCCACGACCAGAAAATTTCCCATTTTCTGATATCGATAATAGTTATCTAACTTTCGAATTTATCTTAGAAAAATTTATTTAGGGGGAATTAACAAGTGATCAATGTTCAGCCAACTTTAAACGACAAACAAGTATTCGACTTTATTCATAACGGTTATATTATCTTGGAGTCTATTATTGAAGAAGACTTCAACTCGAAGTGTCAATCCTTACCTCCTGGTCATCTGACAGACTTTATACAAAGTAGATCCTTTCGTCAAAATGTGTTATTACATCCGCAAGTTGCCGGAGTTGCTCGATCTTTATTGGGTCAGAACTTTACTCTGCCTACATCTGCACATAACCATCTCTACGAACACCCACACGAGGGTCAAACGCTACATTCAGATGGACTGACTGAGTCTGGTTATGGCATAACTCATCTCCAATGCTATTATTACCCTCAATTAGTTGAAATAGATGATGGTCCTACCATAGTCGTGCCTGGCTCCCATCAGCGATTAGTAGATCGAGAAGCTATTGCACACTACGGTAATATTACGGGGCAGATATGCCTTACCGTTCCGGCTGGCACGGTAGTTATGACTCATTATGGCATCTGGCATAAAGCTGGTCCAAAGATTAATCAAAAAAAGCGAAGTATGATAAAGTTTTCTTTTTTTCGTACCCAACCGCCCAAAAGAGATTGGGCTATAGAATCAAACGAGGTTCCAACATACCAACATTCCGGTCGACATCGATATGTGACTGAGGTCGAGTCTTATCGAGACAGACGAAGAGGAGAGCATACTTGGAATTGGCTGTGTGGCCTAACAGAATATCAAGCAGAATATCACCCAGCTCGTATGTTTGTGACTGGCATCCCTCTTAATCAAATTCAGTTATAAATAAAGCCTTACAGCCGATCTAGGAAAAGCTGGGAGGTAACTACATGAAAAGATTCTTCCCAATACGCTTAGGCTGAGATGGATGTTTCCATTTCAGCCTAAGCCTCAAGTTTTATACTAGAAGAAAAAATCAAAACTATCCCTCCACATTTCATACAAAAATACACCAAGCGGCAAGTCTAAACGATCGAATCCGTCGAACTTTGGATAATGTTTCCAACTACAAGATAAATTTGTAGTAGATGTGAATGTACAACACGGCCTCAAGTTATGATTTATTTGGTTTGGCATATTGTCTTGCTTTCGGGGTTTGGTCTTCTTCTCAAAGATGCCAAAAATCGTGGACACCGATTGAATCCAATTGGTTTAGTTAATTATTCTACCGCTTTTATTTTGGCTTGTTTTTTAGCTTTCCAAGAAGGAAACCTCGGTTTTACCAAATTTACATTTGCTTTTGGCTTGGCTAATGGTGCTTCTTATGCACTTGGTTTCGTATTGGTCGTGGCAGGGATACGAGTGATCGGAATTATTGTTACCACTGCAGCCATCAGATTATCAATGATAATTCCGATCATTTTATCAGTATTTTTTTGGAATGATCCCGTCAATATTTATCAAAAAATAGGGATTCTGATAGCTGTAATTGCTCTCCCTTTACTAGCTATGAATACTGAATCAACAACAACGGATGATCACACTAGAGAAAGACAAAAAACCAAAATCACATTCGTCATAGTTGCTTTACTATTTATAAATTCTGGTGTAGGTAGTATAGCTATGAAGGGATTCAACGAAATGTGCCCCATTGATCAAAAACCGATGTATTTGGTCTTTCTTTTTCTTGTTACGACTATACCGTATTTGTTTGTTTGCTTTGGCAAACGTCAGCTACCTAACTATATAGAGCTCTTTTATGGCATTTTGATAGGCTTCTGTAATATTACAGGAAGTGGTATGTTTTTGGTTGCGCTTGACCATTTGCCTGCTTCGGTCGTATTTCCTGTATCTAGCTCAGGTGGAATGTTGTTCACAACCATTGTTGGTGTTTTGGTTTTAGGTGAACGATTCAATAAAATGATGACTTTAGGAGTAGTATTGACTAGTATTTCACTAGTGTTAGTTAACCTAGGCTTAGGATAACGGAAGTATCAGAAGTTACTTTTTCACTACTTTCAAAATATCGATACAATACGAATTGAAATTAGAAGTGATTAGAAAGTAAGCTGGGTAAATATATAGGTTTGATGTGTGTCATAAATGCCGAAGAGGAAAATTTCTAACAACTTTAACACCTTTTAATATACTCCCGAATAACTGAGTATTGTCTCCTTATTTATTTTAATTTTGTTAAACCAATTTCAAGTATTCATTCAAAAAAACAGATTATTCTCAACAAATAAATAAAACCAAATCGGGATGACCTGAACGTATAAGACCTTCGAAAAATCAAAAAAAGACGTGTTCTAATCTTGGTCTTTTCGAAATTTCATCAGTTCTCGTTGTTCTTCTTGAGCTTTTTTCCAAACACTATTAACTTCAGGAGCCGGGCCAAATGCACTTGGTGGCAGCAAAAAGGCTTTTTGACTTTCTGTTAACTCTGGATAATTATCAGAATTATAATAACAAGGACTCCATGCAACAGCATGTGGGCAATATTTATAGAAGATAGTACGACGCTCTCCTTCACCACGCCATGGTATAGTACCGTGAGCACACGCTTCCGTGAATATGATTGCATCTCCAGCCGACGCAGCCACCCAATCGACACACTCAGGAATTTCTTCTTGTGTGTTGCTAACTTTCCAGTCACTTGGCAATTCAAAATTAACTTTGTGGCTACCAGAAATACAAGCAAACCCACCATGACCAACAGGTATTGTATCTAGCTCGAACGCGACTGCAACTAAACCATTGAAGAATCTTCCATTACTAAATCGGTAATAGCATTGCCCCCCATCTGTCGGCCCTACTAGGTCGCTTGCACCACCGGCGCCTTGTCCTCCACCATGTAGGTAGAGTTTCCTATTTTGTCTGATACTATCTATTTTTATGTAGTCATGGTCTAATCGATAATTTTTGCCCAACAGAACTTCGAGATATGGTCGAATGGTGGGCAGATCTACTAAATCAAGGTAGCTCCCACCCCATTCCAGCAGTGATGAAGCTGTCCAGGCCAGATCGCCTTCAGCATTTTGGGTTCGGTCAGATCCTAAAGAGATATTTTTCTGCTTACGTCGTGTCTCCAACCGCTTTGATAGATCGTCTATTTGTTCTACAGTGAGAGCATTCCTAACAACAATATAGCCACGCAGGTCAAATAAGTACTTCTCATGTTCATTCATTCTCTATTCTCCGTGTTTTTGAAATTCTTTTGTGATGCTTATGGTTGTCTTTCTAGAAGATCTGAATCATTATAGTGTTATAGGCTTCTCCTCGTCCAACGGCTCAATTTTTCAGGTAAAATAAACTATTTACTTTCTGATGCTAGGAGACTAATCTTATTCCTTACTCACCATGCCTGTTGTAGAATTTTGAAATACGGAGTGAATACCTATATTTGAATACGGAGTATTTCTTCCTCTCCATCAAGAAGAATCATTAAAACATTACTAACAGTTGATATTTTTTCCCATTCGATTATTACGTGATAAGGGTTATCAGGTGAAGTGCTGAATGATTTAGATATGATAGTTTCACCATCAATTTGAAATTTAATTTGCGCAGAACTAATTGGAATTGAAGGACAAAGAAAAACTTCCAATCCATTTGATACTGACCGGTGGTGCAGTGCAACGTTCTCAGTTGCAATGCTCAACCCTTTTGTTTTCTGGAAGGGGTACATCCATTCACTCCAACTAATGGTACCATTGGGCGATAACGGTGCCGTCTCATCTGGGAAGTGTTTTACGGTCCCTCCCCACATTTCAGCATATCCCTTGTTCTTTTTCCCTGAACCCATGGGAACATCATATGGGTTGAAGCCATAAGTCCAAATGTCAACTCCAGGATTGATATCTGGGTCAAAAATACGTACGACTCCCTCTTCTTCTTCGTGTGAATATACTCCATAGAAACCAGCATCTAGCCCATCAGCCATAAGATCTCCCATTTTAGGCCAATTGCAAATATAGCGGAGTGGGTTTTCATCCCAAGGCTGTGGACTAGGCCCTAAATTTTCTTGCCAACGTTCTGCAATCAATACTTGTTTAGTCGGAATTAGAAATTCTGTTTGGTCCGTTAATTCATTTTTCCCTCCTGGTACCCACATCGGATTAATCCAGTGAGCAAAATTAACAGTTTCCGATGTTGGATTCCAGATACTTATTTCACTTTTTAGTGCTGAACTATTAGCTGCTAGGCTCAAGTCAATCCGGTGGTAAAGACCTGAGGTCGGTTCCTTGACTTGCATTCGTAAGGTTTTACAAGTGTCGGTGTTCTTTAGGATCTCATAATCCCACGTTAAAGCCCAACTAGTTCCGTGTTCGTCTCTGGGAAGTGTGTATTCAATACCACCGATCCATAACCACCAACCAAGTTCATTGTTAGCTCCACCAGGGCGGATGATGTCGTTTCGCCACAACGTCTCATGACCGGTGGGTTGGTAAATCATTGAATAAATACGCCCCATCTCTGGTAGTATAGTTATTGATACGAATTGATTTTCTATAACGACAGCCTTATGCTCTTTTGGAATAATTCGATCCCACCCAACTTTTTTGAAATCAAGATATGGTAGAGGATTTTCAGATCTGTAATAGATCCCACTTTCGTAATCAACTTGCTGAATAACTAGCAGTTTTTCTTCCAACTTAAGAAATGATCTACTGGAATAATTTTTCCTAGTGTTATTACTCATAGAAAATAAACTTCTCGTTTCATTTTTGATTTATAACCCTTTTTTTATTCTATGCTAATTTGGCATAATTCTTAGCTGGAAAATCAGGAAAAACCTCGATTGAAGATTAGGCAACGCTGAAAATTAAAATTTTAATAAAAATTTGCTTTAATACCACTTGGTTGGATATCCAACCCGGCCTGATATAAGTGAGAGACATCAGCTAAGCCGATACAACGAGGGGTTGCCCACTGATTGCTACGCTCGTCGAACAAGATAGTGGTTACGGAACTAGGAGCCAGAAAAAAACTGGACCATACCATTGGTACTGGTAGTTCCAATAGATGAGAAATCCAAATGAGACCAAACCCACCATGGCAGAATAAAGCAATTTGGTGTTGATTAGTTTCAACGATCCGGTAGCGACGACCTTCTCTTACATAGCCATGGTTAGATAGAAAACGATCAGACTGTTTTACAAGTACGTCAAAGTACTCCTGGAACATCGGTGCATCAAAAGGTGGTTGATGAAACCAGTTCTCGTACGTGGTCGCGGGCATTTCACCTCGAATTATCTCACCATCTAAATCCCAAGCACTAATCTTACCTTTAGATGGATCTTCGATCATTAGACTGGCTTCCTTAGTCCAGTCTTCAATTTGGTAATCCATTTCTAATAGCCTAGCCGTATATTGAGCTGTGTGAATAGCTCTTCCCAAGGGCGAAGAATATATGAAATCTAATCCTTGAGATGCTAAACGGTTGGAAAGGGCTTCGGCTTCCAAGTGCCCTTCCGGAGTGATGGTCCTATTTGCATAATCGGGATCGGCATGACGAATGATATAAAGACGCATTTTTACTCCTCTCCTGTTAAAAGAATTTTAAGTATAAGGTGAAATGTTTCTGAGTTATGATTAAAAAAATCGCAGTAATTATTGAAAAAGGTCAAATTAGATAAGAGTATTAGGTGCTTATTTGAGTTGATTCCTCGTCTATTGAGGCATATTTCCTATAGTTTAGTCAGAAATGATAGTAAAGATCCAGAAATCCGGAAACGATGGGGTTACTTCGAAGTATTTGGATCCCCATAATTTTCTATAATCGAATAGTTTCGGTCTCAACTTTACTTTTGCCATCTTGTATGGCATTACAGAAAACTCATCGATATGGCTGATGAACATGAGGAAGCCTTTTAAAAGGCTTTCTTTAGACTGATAGCAACCAGTTGACGAAAATTGATAATTGAGGCCGAATACAGTTCAAATCACAAGTTGGTACTTGGATTTGGTCAGCATATTCTGGGGATGAAGGTTATACAGAAGTACTGAACAATTCTAGCTCTAGCAGCTGATTAGATAACGTATCTCCATCAAATATAAAGTTTTCAGGCTATCTAGATGAAAAGTAGATTAGCCTTAGATTCACCTTCACAGCCTTTTTTCTACATACAAGAAGTAGTTGATTAATTTTACTGCATTACACCACGTCCAATTTTCAAATTTAGGTCGCAATTCATTAAATTATATCCAACGATTAACATTTACAGCACAGGATAAATATAGATACAAACTAGGACTATAATCTTTTGACATTTGTTATAGAATCGAATCAACTAAATTCATGAGCAATTATTTGGTTCAACTCATTGATTCTTTGAATAGCGACACGTACATAACACTATGTTCAGCCTATGTAATATTTGAAAAATCTACTATAAGATTTGGTACCAACATGAAACAAAATACTCCATATTCGTCAAGTTGCCCTTCTAGATGTGCGCTAAACAGATCATCGAACCAAGCAAAGCATACGAAAAAATGGAGAATATGTCATTCGTTTTGGTAAATCATTAATAATGTTTTTGTACTCACGAGACTTTAACAGGTGCCTAGCGTAGAAACATCCTGATTTAGGTCGACAGAAAATAGTTTCCCAAAGTTGTGACACCTTGGTCGAATGGATTAGCTGGACAAATAGGTTCCATTCCCAATTCTTCACCTCATTAAATGCCAAAATTTATAGGACAGTAAATTTTGGGGAGGGTAACAGATTCCTCTTTGTCCAAAACCAATTTCAATATCTCACATTGGAAAGATCTAGTCAAGCGGTAGATTATTGTTTTGGTAAGAAGGATTCTAAAACTAGAAAGAGAGCTAATTAATTTTGATTAAAATACTCTTGAAATTGAAGTTCAAAATAAAATGAGTAGATCACGGGATTTCGGTATATTTGCACAGATACGAAAGCATAATGACATCAAAAAGAGTAACCAATCAGCCGAGGCAATAGAGTTCAGATTTTTTCTCTTGGCGGAAAGAAAAATATTTTTATCCAAAAAATGAAGAATTGTATAGACAATTTAGAGCTTGGCATTCGGTTGTGGAAGGGCGAATTCATTAGTACAAGATTGGAGAACTTACCCGTAAATAGTCAACTATTCGGACTCACCAGGCCAGCCTATGTACTGAGTGCCACTGTTTTTACTTGTTAGTAAATTATTTACTTGAAACTGATAAAGTAAAAATATAGGATGGTCACTCGTAGCTAGTCGCTAAACGTAATCACCAATCGGTTTTCGACTAATCTCGCGCCCGATGGTTGCTTATCCGTCAATGAACGCGGTAGTGGGATATGCTGACGAAAACCACCAATTTGGACAACGACTTCATCGTTACTTTTAGCTAGCTGAATCTCATCTTTCTCGATAAATGGAAGTAGAAGGGAGATTTTGTACTGGTCGCCATCTTTACTAAATTCATAAGCTTTTTCATTTTGGTAAAAAGCAATAGGATCGACTTCGGAGTATAGTTGATTTCCTAACTTCTTCAGTCCATCAAGGCCGAGTACTTGGTCATCGAATAGGTAGGCCTTCCAAATCGGTACATTAGTAAAATAACGCTCTGCTTGTTCGATATACTGGCTCTGTGTTTTTTTCCATGACTCAAAAAAGTCTCCGCCAACGTTGGATGGTAGTATTCGGTTGATTATAACAGAGTCGACAGTTAATCCATAGAGGCTAAAGTACATAAACGCCCGCTGTGTTTCTTTGATTACCATCTTTTCTGGGTTACTTACCAACCGGACAGTGGTGATTTGAGGATCCTCTAAAAGTTGGTCTACGCCTTCAATTTGATCAAATAAGTCCGATAAGTTTTGGAAATAGGCATCTTCTGGTAAAGGTAAAGTTGCCACTTTTTTGACGAAGGTCCTAGCTGCACCAACCAGATTTCGTTGAATTTTGAACACGTTTCGTATGTACCAATCCAAAACGGTTGGAATACTTACAAATCGTAAAGATTCCCCCGTTGGTGCACAATCTAGAATTATGACATCATAAGACTTTTCACGATAGTACTGGTTAATGTACAGTAAAGCACAAATTTCTTCCATTCCTGGAAATACGGCTACTTCTTCAGCCACAATTTGATCTAAACCTGAGACCTGCAAGACTAGTTCTAGATAAGATTGAACCTCTGACCAATACTGTTTTAATGCCTGTTGAATATTTATTTCTTGAATGAACAGCTGATCACTGATTTGCTGAACAATTTCCCCCGTCTGGTGAATCAGATTATTATCAATGTCAAAAGCGTCAACGAGTGAATGAGCAGAATCTAGTGAAATGACTATTGTTTTATATCCTTGTTGGCTAAGTTTCAAACCGGTGGCGGCAGCAATGCTGGTTTTCCCGACGCCACCTTTTCCTGTGTAAAGTAAAATTCTCACTTAGTCCTCCTGATATGACCAGGTAATTTGGCTATATAGCAACCGATAAAAATTGACGTTCAAGACTTTTACAGTCATTTTATGATGAGTAGACCAAGTTGTTATCATTGTAAGTTTCAATCAAAAAGTATATCTGAAGTAACTTCAGTTACCGAATATTGATAATTGAAGATTGATTTCACAATCAAGACTCATGTTTGGAATTTGCAGTTTCCACTGATACAAACAAGGAGAAGCATCGAAATTATAGTCCGTTTTTGTAGTACATAATTAAAAACTAACCAAAGAAACATACTATTTAGGATGGCTTTTGTCAAAAAAGATATCGAAACAAAATTGTGAAATAGAACGAAAGTTCTCTTAGTCTATCGGTAAATAATAGACTAATTTCTGTTGGACGTAATTCTAATACCTTGAAAGATATGTTAAGAATTAATTTAAAACTGTATTAGCCCTTGTATCATATAGGAAAGATCATGCAGATGGCCGATATCTTAGGTTTAATTTAGTCTATATTCCAAATATTCAGATACAATCGTAAAAACTGGTTCAAATATTATTAGAGAGTATAATAAAGATGACGAAACAGAATTTCAGTAATATACGAAAAAGAAACACATAAATTTCGGGTAAAACCATTCAGGTTCTTCTATCCTTGGTATATCCATGTGTCCAAGAAGTCAATATCAACTTTATAAGACCTTTCTTTTTTGTTCTATTACAATGACAAGTTATTTCGCATTAACAAAACACAACGAAATTCAACGAAGGTATTTTTTCGATTTATGGGTTGAGAGTGATGACGATTTTCAATACGTAGATAACTAATTCCACCCTTCTATGATCTTCCACGTGAGACTCTAATTTGAAAATCTGAATTTGTCTTTTTAGCTTTTTTTTCTTATATTATGTTGTTTTCAACAAGGTACAACGTAGGAATTAGTTTAAATGATTAGATTTCTCCATTGGAATTTCTTATTTTTTTTGGTCCTTTCAGTCTGTGCAGGAGAAAAAAAATTACCAGTTTTTTCTAGTGCTAAAGAATTAATCGGCATTAAATCCAAAAAAATTACTTGGAAAAAAGACGCGGCTGAGATGGTCTTAATTACAACTAAAATACAAAAGGACGCCGATACTAGATATATTAATATAGTTAGAAGCAATAGTCCAAAGAGTAATGCTTTCTTTATGGATACTCACGAGGTAACCGTCGGTCAATTTAAGCATTTCTTGAAATTATCAGGTTATCAAACTAATCTTGAAATTAACTGGAATGAGGTTTATGACTATTCTCCGACTGACAAGCATCCAATGATTCTCGTTAACTGGCATGACGCTACAGCTTATGCTAAATGGGCTGAGAAACGACTGCCAACTGAGGCTGAGTGGGAATACGCAGCGCGTGGCGGATTAGTTGGTAAACGGTTCCCATGGGGTAATGACGTAACCTTTTCTCGTGATTATGCAAATCATGATGGAACTTTCGGCAAAGATACTTGGGATAAGACTACTGCTCCGGTCGGTAGTTTTATCCCTAACGGGTTCGGATTATATGACGTGACTGGTAACGTTTGGGAATGGTGTCAGGATTGGTACAGTAGTGATCATTCCTCACGGGTGTTTCGGGGAGGATCTTGGGGCAATAATACTAACCTTCTGCGTATAACGGACCGCGTCAACGCTGCACCAACTACTAGGAGCAAATATGGTGGATTTCGTTGTATGTTAGAATTGAATTAGTTATTCTAAGACTTCTGAACGAAAAGGATCAGAAATGAGAACTTGGGGACGATTAAGAATTTAGTAATTTTCGTATTTTATGCTTAAGTTCTCCCATTTTAAATGGTTTTCCTAAGTAGTCACCCACTTCTTCCAACTTATAACGATCCTGAACTTCTCCCGTAACATCTGCGGATAATCCTAGAATCGCCACCTCTTTTTGGCCTAACTTTCTCTCCAACTTTCTGATTTGTTCAACTACCTTAAATCCATCTAGTTCCGGCATCTTGATTACCGAACAAATGAAGTTCTGTGAGATTAGTTAGTTGACTAATTGCAGACGGAATTACCTCGATCTGGTTGTATGATAGGCAGAGTTTTTTCAGATTAGTCAGTTGAAAAACTTCAGGTGGAATTTCTGTTAAACATTGGTTACTTAAATCTAGAAACTGAACCTTATTTAGTTCTTTTAACGATTTTACCAAATCGGTATAAGCAGACATCCAATATCTCACTACAGATACAACCATATGCCATCAATCGAATATTGTTCTGTCAATGAACTGATAGATTTACACCAGACTGATAAGTTCCAGCATACGAGACCAAGATCCATCGAGAATTAGAAAAACCGATCGAATCATAGCAGGTGTGATTTATACTCAATTCGAATATGGCTGTTTCAATGAGCACCTCTTAATTTTGTATTGCAAATAATCAATTGTTCTATATAATGAAAATCTATTTCCGCAATACAGATAAGGGTGCAAATTGATGTTAAAAGTTGGATTCATTGGTGCTGGTGGACGAGCTCAAGATGCTCATTACCCAACAGTTTACCGTATGGATGGTGTTAGCGTTCAAGCGGTTTGTGAACTAGATACGGATAAGCTACAACAAGTAGCGAAGAAATATAATATTCCTCGTACTTTTTCAGACCATAGGATAATGTTAGAGCAAGTAGATTTAGATGTGGTTTACTGCATCATGCACGAAAATTGGCTTCTCCAACCTGTACTAGATTGTCTTAACGCCGGAAAACATGTCATGATAGAAAAACCACCAGGCCGGAATTCAAGTGAGACAGAGCAGATGTTAGAAACTGCAATTAGCAATGATGTGTACTGCATGACAGCTTTTCAGCGCCGATTTTCTGCTGTAACTCAAGAAGCTGTCCGGTTGGCTGTGGAACACTCAGAACCAACACAAGTTATTGGGACTTTTAATAAATGCATGGTTGACTATCCCAAATCCTCTCTTGAGGGCGGACGTGGACAAACTACACTTTGGGATGATGTCTGTCATGTTGTCGATTTGGTTCGATTTTTAGCCGGATTGAGTGAAGTCGTAGAGGTGACAGCTTACCAAGATGTACACACTTCAGCAAACCGGTCTAACAAAGGTGGAGGTCGAAACTGCTATACAGGTATGATTCGTTTTGCTAATAAATGCGTAGGTACAGTTTTTGGCAACCGCTCGTCAGGTGGGCGAGTACTACGATCTGAACTGCATGCGGTTGGGTTAGGGTGTTATATGCAAATCCCGGAGCAAATCGATATTTGCCGAGACAATAACGCTATGCAGACGATCAGAGGATACGAACTTACAAATAGCTCTATAAGTGATCAACCAGCTTACGAAGGGATCTTAGCCTTACACCAGCACTTTATTGATTGTATTAAAAACGGCCAAGTGCCATCTAGCGACTTAAGAGATGTGATCAAAACTGTCAAGCTAGTTGATCAACTGGAAGGTGTATCCTAGGATTTCATGCCTGAATTATGAAATCTCTCGGTGTAGCTACTGCAAAACTAGAACTAATGACAGTTATGGTTTATTCCACTGATAACCAATTCTGTCTAAAAATGCTTTAGTAATAATCAAGTGGCCTGTAGGATTAGGGTGTACACGATCCCCGCATAGGGATTGGGTCGGTTGGTGAATAAGATAATGATCAAATGCACTCTGAACATCAACAAAAATAGAGGTTTGTTCTTCAGCGATTTGACGCACAATCTGGCTATACTGATCCATCATTTCTCGCATCGGGTCTTTTTTGTTAGCCTCAATGTAAAATGGGGTCATTAACACTAATCCCTTCAGTGTTGTCTTAGCTCGTTTGACCAAAAAGCGCAATGTTTCTTCGTATTCAGTGAGACCAATCTGTTTCGGAGCTTGAGCATCGTCGAATTGCCGCCATACGTCATTGATACCAATCATAATAGATAACCAATCTGGCTCTAATTCCATGACATCACTTTCCCAGCGTTCTTTAAGGTCACAAACTCGATTTCCACTAATCCCTGTATTTAATACCCTAATGGGTTGATGTGGTCGCGTTCCGTTAAGAATTGCATTGACTTGGCTCACGTATCCATTACCTAATCCATTTTTCTCTCCTATGGGTCTGGATCGTCCACAGTCGGTTATAGAATCCCCAATAAATAGCAAAGTATTATCTTTTTCTAATTTCAATTTCTCACTCCTCTACATGAATACACTCAGTATTAGGCCCAATTTTTCCGTGTTTTAATAAATTATATTTTCAACTGTCAAAAATATTGGTCCCAATACTTACACTTATTTAACAAAGGACAAAAGTATAACAGATTTCAATCAGCAGTAGCCTAATGGTGTGGGTACCTAGTTAATGTTAATGTATTCTGTGCATAAATTATGATACAATGCACAGGCGGTCGTTTTTTTCTTAAATGTAAATCCTAAGGAGAACCAACTATGCGACATGTAGCCCTTTTGTTAGCTGTTTTCTTATTTTGTACGGCTGTTTTTTCACAAACTACTGTTTATATTGATCCGGCCGAAGTTACTATCATGGCCGTTGGAAAGACAGTCGAGTGTAATATCAGCATCTCAGAAGCAAAAAATGTTTTAGCTTATCAGTTCAAATTGATTTTTGATGAAACAGCTGTCAAATTTATTAGTCTTGAAAACGCCAATTTCCTCCCGGCTCAGTCCTTTGCTGTACCGGCTAAAACAGAAGTGCCAGGCGAAGTTTTGTTCGGAGCAACTTCCCTCGGAAATGCCTCAGAATTGGCGAACGGAACTCTAGCAATTGCAACTTTCGAGATTCTGGCAAAGCGAGACTCAGCTCTTAATCTGTCTGAAGTCAAACTGTCAGATCCTGAGGCAAATAACATTCCAGCCAAAACAATTGGCATGAAGTTATTAACAGAAAAGATTCCTGTTGCCACGGAACACGAAGAAGGTGGACAAATACTGACCTTCAAAGCCGAAATCAGAGAGAATGGTGAACCCGTAAAAGGCTTGGCCGATGTATGGAACAATGAACAAGGAATTCAAGCTGAAAAAGGACAATTTATCGAATACCAATCAAAGTTTGCTACTTCTAACCCATACAAAGTTGGTGGGGTTTATGTAATGACAAAAGAAGGCGATATTTTGGAACCCAGTAACGAAGTGCAACAGATGCGGTTAATTGAAAATGATGGTTGGGTACACAGAAAACTACCACTTGATTCAATCGCGGGAAAAACGATCTCTGCTATTTCAATAGGAACAGAGGGTGATAGTGGTAAAAGAGGATTGTTTGTTCTTCTTGTGGATAATATCCAATTAACCGATGGAAACAGCCAAATCATGTCAATCTGGAATTCTCAAAGTAGCTTTCTACCTAAACTGAGAGGAGAAACTGTTGGCCTAGAAAACGTAGCATTTCAGATCGGAACAGACGAGGTTGCAGTTGCTCCCAGAGGAAAGATTACGACCACTTGGAGTGACATCAAGATTTCTCGCTAGAGACACCCCATCCATACTTAATGCTCATTACGGCTTATCCGAAATTTAGTGCCACCGATGGGATAAGTATGCGGACAAAGATTGGTCAAACGGTGTAGTAGTTTCAATCTGGAAGTAGTCGATCTTGTTATTACCACACCCCCGTTCATAGCTCTGGATACAAGAACGAAGTTGTGTCAGGTAACTTTCCCTTAGCCTTTCGGCTTGGGTGGTAACTTGATCACCGGTTTCCATATCTTCGAAAGAAATTGATCCTTGAAAGGGGAAGTTTTTCTCTGCTTGGTCAAGCAGATGAAATACAATTACTTCGTGTTTTCGATACCGGAAGAGTTTCAAAGCAGATAAGACTTCGTCGGGTCGATCAAGTAAGTCGGAAATAACTATAACTAGCCCTCGTCTTTCGATTCGTTTAGCCAGATCTGCTAAAACTTGGCTCAAGTCAGTTTCACTCCCTGCCACCGTATCTTGTAGTTTCGATACGATTGCTTGTAGATGTGTAGACACACTACGTGGAGGAATATAATCGCGAATCTTTTGGTCAAATGTTACTAATCCTACAGAGTCTCTTTGCTGTAGCATTAGATAAGTTAGTGCGGCAACTAGGCAACATCCGTACCTCAATTTAGTCACACTACTGTCGTCAAATTTGTACGCCATCGACCGACTAGCATCCAAAACTAGGTACACACGTAAATTGGTTTCCTCTTCAAATTTCTTGATGTAATATCTGTCAGATTTGCCAAATACTTTCCAATCAATGTGTCGAATTTCATCACCGGGCATATATTGACGATGTTCTGAAAACTCTACATTGAACCCTTGGTGCGGGCTCTTGTGTAAACCCGTTACAAAGCCTTCTACTACTAATCGAGCGATAAGTTCTAAGTTGCCTAGTTGTGATAGTGCAAGTGGATCTAAGTAATCGTAAGCAGTTTGCATTTTTTCTTGTTCTAAGGTTTCACTAATCCTGTGGTTTATTTTTCATAGGAACGAAACGAACGCTGCCACAAAATTTCTGCTTAATACCTTTTTCCAATCTAGTAACCATCACAAGTTCTTGCGTGTTTAGTCCTACCGGTAAAATCATTTTTCCACCAATTCTTAGTTGCTCAATCAATTGAGGAGGGATCGTAGGTGGGGCAGCAGTAACAATAATTCTGTCGAATGGTGCACTACCAACCCAACCCAGGTAACCATTCCCAACTTTCCAAGCGATATTTTCGTACCCTAAACGAGTCAATCTATCCCAAGCTTGTTGTGCCAGTTGATCGATAAGCTCGATTGTATAAACTTGGTTAACAATTTGAGCTAATATAGCAGTTTGATACCCACAACCAGTACCAATCTCCAAAACTCTGTCATAGGTTTGTAAATCCAATAATGAAGTCATCAAAGCTACTATATAAGGTTGTGATATAGTTTGATCAAAACCAATTGGCATGGCTTGATCTTCATACGCTTCATTGATCTGGCTACTAGGAACAAACTCATGTCGAGGTACTTTTTGCATAGCTGATAATACAATTTCCGATTGAATGCCACGCCAATGGATTTGCTTATCAACCATTCTTGCGCGTTGCCTTTGAAAAATTTGATTATCTATCATTTTATATTGAAGAACGAATTTGTATTAAAATCAGTCAGTTTTTAGTTGATAAGGGGTTAAAAACCAAAGTCGATTTTGTAACATCGATACCAGTAGCGGCGGCTGCCATCTAGTTTGCCTCATAGTTAACCATCCTGTAACCCAAGATTGAAAAAATGAGGTCTTAGATGAAAACCTCTGAATGTCGGTTTGGCTAGGGTCGAGGCCTGCTAGTTGCTGCGCTGCCAGAATAGCGTCTGCTTCACAACCTAATTGATCAACCAAACCATTATCAAGTGCCTGACGACCCGACCAAATTCTTCCTCTGGATACTTGATCCACTCGAGCGACTGATAAATTGCGGCCGTCGGCTACTTTTTGAACGAAGTCTTTGTATATCTCTTGGAGATCGATTTGCAGCTTTTCTTGCTGTCTTTGAGTTGATTTGTGATGAATGCTCCAAATATCGGCGTTTTTACCTCGTTTTATAATTTTGTGGTTAATACTCAATTTCTGGTAAAGATCCGTAATTACTGGTTTCATACCAAAAACACCAATCGAACCAGTAATTGTTGCGGGGTTAGCGAAAATTCGGTCTGCAGGAGCCGCAATGTAATAGCCACCGGAAGCGGCAGTACTAGCCATGGATACTACCAGTGGTTTATTAGCCTTTTTCAAACGGACGAGGGCCTGCCAAATAATATCCGCGGCTAAAACCATTCCACCACCACTATCCACACGTAAGACAACAGCCTTAACTGCATCATCATCAGTAGCTGATTGTATTGCTCGGGCTATTGTGTCTGCCCCCATAATAGATGGACCCAAAAACGAATTGACACTTTTTCCAGTGACCATGTTGCCGATGGCTTCGATAACAACAATTTTTGGTTTGGGTGTTTGCCAGTTATATTCTAATAGATCCAAGCCTGTAGAATCTGTTAGTCGCTTACTATTGAACACATTTTCCAATTGTTGCCGAGTAATAATCCTGTCAGCGACCCGATTTCTTACAGCTCTTCTAGCAGTGTAGGGTCCATCGTCTATCATCAATTTGACTTGTTTAATTGACTGTCTACGGCCTTGAGCTATATCCTGTGTTATTTGACTGTATAGATCATCTAAAACAGTTGTCAACGATTCTCGGTGAGATTCGGTCATTTCTGTTTTCGTGAATGAATCAGGTGCATTTTTATACTGTCCTACACTAATGGCTTCAATCTCAATCCCTAATTCTTCTAAAAAGTCATGATAAAAAGAAACTTCAAAACGAATTCCGATTAGATTGATCAAGCTAGAAGGGTGAACTAGTATTTCGTTACAAGCACTTGCAAGCAGATAGTCTCCTGTTGAGCATTGCCCTTCCAAATAAGCGTATACTTTTTTACCTCGTTGACGAAAATTCGTAATTTTTTGTCGTAGTTCTTGGACTTTAGCCAACCCAAGACCAGTTGGTTCAAAGCGTATTATCGCTCCTTGAACCCGTGGGTCTTGGGTAGAGAGTTCCAATGCCGTTTCGATTTCGTTAGCATTTAGATCAAGGTAAAAACTACGACGAACAGGTTTAGTTTTGTGTGCATGCGTAAAATTAATGAAACCAATATTGTTAGACTTGGACTTCTTGCCAGTCAAGATGGAGCGATATCCACCTATGCCAAATTGAGCTAAATTCAATTGAAATTGGACTTCATACTTGTCGGCGGTCCGTCCTGCTTTGAGAATTAGTGTATCAATCGGTCGAAGTTCGACCCCCAAAAACAGATGGTCAGTCAATTTGTATCCATCTGTGAAAGCATTGCCCATACCACGCCAGTCACAAGATAGTGTCATGCGTGAAGTACTAGGACGAACAGCAATACCAACGTCCATAGTTCTACCATAATTGTTTAAAAATTGAGATCCGAATTGATTCCTGCGGATGAAATGGGGTGCTTGGGGGTGATTGCTCAAATCTCGTATTACGAGACCTGCTGAAAAGAAATGCCGACGATAGAGCATACCGAGAGACCAAATCCGATCCTGATTTTTACTGTCAATTCTAGTCCAGCTACAACTCGTACCGATTGAAATACCGCTACGAAGTAAAGAACTAGTAGCAATGGTTAGTTGATTTCCTTTATCCATATTTTCTACCGCCAAACCTAAATTGTNTAGGCCAAGAAANTATGCACTTCGACTGTACTGACGAGGCNGAGAGTTCATAGTTCTTAAGTAATAAAAATCAATTGTTTGATTATGNCCCAAACCTGCTGGGTTGAAAAATGANGCCAGAGCACCGTCGCTAGTAGCAACNGATGTTTCTGGCAACCTAAACNCGAGTTGCGNTTCTGCAGGAGTCGACAGAGNTAAAATGAAACAAATGAAAATTATTAGACAAAATCTCTTTCCGCAATAAGAATAAATCAGATCANGATACGTTGATAGTTTTTTCATTTTTTCTCAGGCTTAAACTCAAACTATCTTACCACTCAATACGCTCAACTACCAAATTTCTATTTTGACAATTATGCTGATTACCTGAAAAGGAAAATCATAATTACTAATTAGTAGATGTACTTAACACATTTGATTGACATAAAAATTCGTCTCAAGAGATAAGGAAAACTTAGCTTAATGGGAACAATGAATCTATTCCTTAGATACTTCAGACATAAACGCAACTTTTTCTTTATTCTCCGATTTTTCGCTACTCTTTTTTANCCTTATTTGNCATTTGTTCAGACTGATTAGAGCTTATCCAAACCGTTTTTTAGTACGTTATTAAAAAATGATTAAATCTCACTTGATCNAGTCCATGATTTATATGATGTATCGATTCGAAATAGTATAGACAAATTTTGCAATTGAATTATGAATTTAGTTCATCTGGTTTACCATGTCCTCCACCGCCAGGAGTCTCGATTTGGAAGATATCATTAGGTCTTGCTANCAAGCTAAATTTACCTCCCAGACTGATTTTTTGANTTGAACGAATCAATGTGTTTTTTCCAATTTTACCGGTGNTACCGCCCTGTAAACCATATGGTGCAGTTTCTCGTCGTTCAGATAACATTGTTACTTCAGCCGTTGTCAATANACGAAATACGCGGATGATCCCATCACCNCCGCATTTTCTACCAGTTCCTCCACTACNTCGACGAATAGCATATTTATCAATCTGAAAAGGATACGTTGTTTCTATAGCTTCAATTGGCGTATTTAGAGTATTAGTCATATGAGTTTGAATAGCTGAGATACCATCTTTGTAGTATCGAGCTCCCATTCCCCCACCGATTGTCTCATAATAAGCAAAATCCTTTTCATTTTTAAGTCCACCAATCGTCAAGTTATTCATTGTCCCTGAACTTGCGGCTGGAATCGTTTGAGGATTAGCCTCAGCAAGTGCACGTAGTAATACGTCCACTATCCTTTGTGAAGTCTCCACATTTCCACCAGCAACAGCTGCTGGGAATTGGGCATTGACTACACTCCTAGTTGGAACAATGATTTTAATAGGTCTTAGGCAACCTGAATTAGTAGGGATTTCGTCTGTAATCAAAGACCTAAAAACATAAAAAATGGCTGATAAGGTTATAGAATAAACCGCATTNACACTGCCTTCTACCTGAGGAGAACTACCAGAAAAATCTACCGTCGCTGAGTCATCGGTAATAGTAATCGCAACCTGAATTGGTACCGGAGTATTAGAAAGACCATCATTATCCAAAAAGTCGGTGGCTACATAATGACCATTGGGNATGTCTATTAACCTTTGCCTCATNACTCTTTCACTATAATCCTGNAGTTTAGACATATACTGGTTAACATCTTTTAGACCATATTTAATAGTCATTTCTGTTAATCTTTTTTGACCAATGTGGTTGGCCGCTATTTGAGCATCTAAATCGCCCTTTCGCTCTACTGGTGTCCTCACATTAGCTAAAATCATAGATAATATATCGGTATTCATATGACCCGAATCAATCAACTTGACTGGTGGAATACGAATACCTTCTTGCACAATATGACGAGAAATAGGCATTGAACCTGGGGTCATACCTCCCACGTCAGAGTGATGTGCTCGGTTAGCAACGAAAAAAGATAAATTATCACCAATGTATACGGGTGAAACTAATGTGAAATCAGGAAGATGAGTACCACCTGCGTATGGATCATTGATTAAAATAGAGTCGCCTTCGGCTATTTCAAAGTGTTCAATGGCACTTTGAACAGAAAGGGGCATTGCTCCTAAATGGACAGGAATATGTGCGGCTTGAGCTACCATATTTCCATTGCTATCGAAAACAGCACAAGAGAAATCTCTACGTTCTTTTATGTTTGATGAAAATGCAGACCGGCAGAGGGCTCCCCCCATCTCTTCAGAAATAGAAGACAGCAAGTTTCTGTATAGCTCTAAACGAATGGGATCAAAATCGGANTACAACGCGTTTTGTGATTTCGATCTGAGGGGTTTTTGTCGCTAGTTGGGGAGAAATTCCCGTCCTGATATGGTGTCCTAGTTGATATTTTTTGTTGAATATTTTAGCGGAGATTCTTGCGTCAATTGCACTCGCAACATGGTTCAATATCAGTAGACCTAGGACTGTTCTGGCTCTTTCGTAGGTAAGATTAGAATCTTTTCGTGCCTGAAGAGCAACTACTCTAGCTGGCGAATCAGCCTGATCTTTTCGGTTCTGGGTTTTAAACTCTTTTCGATCTTTCCAGTACCATTTGCCAATTCGGGGATGTGAAGGTTCACCACTTGATTCATTGTATACGTTGTACCAGTTATCATACATGGTAGCATGTTCAAAATCTTCCATATTCCACTGATCAAATTTAGTCGGACCATCGAAAGCGACTCCATCCTTAACACCTTGAACATAATCAGACTTCAATTGTCGAGCTTGCCGATGAATGATCACATACGATACCAACAACGCGACCTCTGCTCCCAGCCAAGCATAACCACGCTTAGATTCAGCATATACCTGTCCTGTACCTGGCAAAATTAAAGACTGTATAAATGCTCGATTAACGTCTTTACCTTCCGGGGGAACTTGTTGAAAATTAACGAGTTGTATTGATGAAACCGAAGACAATGAATTACGCACTAAAAAAGGCGAAATTGGTTCAGCCGATTCAGTAGAAACGGCTGTTGCTAGCCAGAATAGTAGTAGAAATATGTATTTCATAAGATTGAACTATGATCCTAGTCGAAGATTAGTCTCAGGGCAAACACGTTGAGCCTCTTATTGTTGGGTCCTCCACCTGGTACTTGAGCGAAATCCAATTGGCCAAAGTAAACCCTAGCCCCAAAACCATAAGTTAGATAGTCGGTAAACTCGGGAAATGTAGGCATCCCAGGGTCTTTTTTGTAACCTGCTCGCAGGTAGAGAATTTTACCTAGCGTATATTCGAGACCAATGCTTTTTTGTAGATGTTTCCAACGAAAGGCGTGCAGACCAACTCCACGATCGGCCATCAACTGTTCACGTGTCATATCCGGGTTATTTTCCAAATAGACCTTAACACCTTCCTCGTCATCTTCCTGTATTTTGTCAATAGCAGCAGTTAGATCCGTAACTAAATTAATGTAATGGTGCTTCACATCTAATAAGGTAACTAAAGTTCCAATACGCAAGGCTCTGGGCAATGGATCACTTTGATTTTCATCTTTAAACTTTATTCGCGTACCCCAATTTTGTAAAGCGACTCCAAATCTGACAGGTACGAATAACTCTTGAATATCGTATTGTACGCCAAAATCGATAGCGTAAGCTCTTCCACCATACTGAGCAAGTCGTTGGCGAATAATTTTCCCACTGATGCCGGCCGCTAAATTTTTGGTTAATTTATCGGCATAAGATGCTGTTAAAACCCAGTTTGTACCAAGATCTTCTTCTCTAATAACTTCCGGTGAATTAGTAGTAACAGCAATTTTACCCTGCCCTTGTACCTGCAATGTACCAGCGATAGTCCCAAGACCATCGAGATGAGTCGCACCAGCAAAAAAAGCGTAGTATAGCCCCTCACTAGCATCTCCAAAAAGCTGACTGTAATCTTTATAAGATAACGTAGTTTGTAATTTCGATATACCGTTTAGCCCACTCGGATTCCACAGAGGTGCAGTTACGTCCCCGTTTATGGCGGAAAATGCATCTCCTAACGAGGCTGCACGAGTACCACCTCCCAAATTGAGAATTTGTGCGCCAGTCCGACCCGCACCAGCTTGTACTACTTCTGTGACAGACCCCAATACCGATAAGACAAGGGTCAGGGTGAATAGTAACTTAGTTGAACGAAAAAAAACAAAAAAGTCCAGCATACAACTGTACATCTCCTACGGCCACGATTCGGCCACTTCTGATTAATCAGCAGAAAAAGATTCAAAATTCAATCAAGACACAAGGACAAACTAATTCGTAAATCAACTTTGCACGAAACGCAATCATCCTCGGTCTAGTTTACTTATTATCGTCTAATGGTGAAAGAAAGGCTTTCTTTAATAAGGACGACCACGGGAATTAAGTGGAGGTAGGATTTCATTTTTCACGAGTTTAACGGTTTGGAGGTAAACCCAAATGGCTTTCAAATCAGTTTCACTCAGATTTCTGTAGTAACAAGTAGGCATAGGTGAAGAATCTGACGTTTCTTGGTATTCCCTTATATGATATCCTTTGATAAACATAGTTTCGCTCCAAGTATACCCATACCACAGTTTCCTCATCGAGTGTTAAATTTGAAGCGTAAACCGTACCAAATTATAAGCCGTCATTGATGAACTGTGACCATAAAGAAGACGCCACTCTGCGACAAACTATTATCGTATTGTGGCAATGGCGTATCAGATGGGTGTCCTGACAGATGATGGGTATAGTCAGGTTCCGCACCAATACGAGGGATATACCTGTGGCCACAGGCGCCCACAGTCTCTACTAAGTAGGTGCCGCAATCTACCAGATCCCTTTGTCTTTCTGCCTGATCCCATAGAACAATCCAACTAAAACTTACAGCAATAAAAAATACACCCAATAGCGTTTTTTTGTTTCGTTCATATTCATTCCGACTAAATATTACTGAAGATTCTGGTATAACTCTTCGTTGTAACCAACAATCAGCTGGTCTCCGATTCGCAGTGTCGGCGATCTTAGTGTACCACTTCTTCCTAAAATAATATCCAGTATTTGCTTACGTTCGTTCCGTAGATTGTCGAAAGTTAATGTCTTTTTGCCTTTCGCAACTTTGACTTTCTTTACTTGAACCAATAATCTCTCGACTTCTTCTTGGTTCAACTTTTCTTTGTTGGCATTTCCATAGGAAACAATTTCCACTTGCTCAAGCGCCGCCTGAGCCTTTTTACACGATGTTCAGCCACTCCGCCGATAAAACCATTCTACTTTCATCATGACCAACCTATGCAAGTGATTGCTGAAAAGAATACTCTAGTAGGTTACTAAATTCTACAACTTGTAGTTTTTGTAACCAATTAACTAGAGCAGGTGGGATTTTCTGGCTATCTGAACTGTTAGCTAACTGACACCAATCCACAAATTTAAAAGGATCCCAATCACTTTTGTTTTTGATTGTATCCTCAATTTCAGACAGTACTACAGGTTTATCATCAAATTCAGCTAATGTTTCGATAGCTTCTTGCCGCAACTGAGGAAAAATTGGGTGATCGCCTACTCGACCGAACCAGTACTTAGAGTTACTATAGTCTGGTTCTCTTCTGTGCATGATAGCATGCCAGTAACTACCAGTCTGGGTTTGGATGTGCTGAGAAATATCATGTGACGCATCTAGCGCATCGGCCCAGAGTAGTAAGCCACTCTGAACACATTTACTAGAATCATTGTTGCTAACAGAGAGCCCCTCAAATAAATCACTTAGAGAAACATTCTGGATTAGATCAATGATCTCTTGATCCCAAACTGAGTCAGTTTCTAAGCTAGGTAAGGGGTTTCTGGATCTTAACTGATCAACGATTTCTTGTATCCGAACTGTATATTCTTGGTACATAACATTCCTTCAGTCAGTTAATTCTGTTTTGTCCTTTTGTGTCGAACAAGATCATATGGGACATGCCAAGGGAGAATTCTATCAAAGCTATTATTACCTGTCAATAGCAAAGGATAAACCTGCAGATCAATGAAGAATAATTTACACGTCTAGCAATACCTGCATTTAATTCTAATGATGTCGTTTTGTCGCATTGTAGGCTTTACCAATTTTCCAGATTGAGGTAAAAAACTCTAAGTGCTGTGTTATAATTTAGATGCCCCAATTGAGTTTCGTCCGTAGACTTATCACATGCCTAGTTCACTAACTAGTCATAATCTTAGGATAAACTGTTTTGAAAAAATCTACTTCACAAAATGAATTTACAAAAACAAACGACGGAGATTAAATATGAAAAGCTATCGATATGTGGTGTTATTTCTTACTTGTACCTTGGTAAGTCTAGGATTAGGTTTGCCTCAAGGGATCTATCAGGTGGTTCATGCTCATTGCCAAATCCCCTGTGGAATCTACGATGATTATTCACGAATTCAATCAATGTTGGAAGATGCGGATACTGTAATCAAGTCTACCAAATCCATTGAAGAGTTATCTGGCCATTCTGATGCTCAATCACTAAATCAAATCTCTCGTTGGGTAACGAATAAAGAAACTCATAGTCAGAATATCATCTCTACCATATCTGACTATTTTATGACTCAGAGAATTAAGCCTACCCAAGAAGATTATACCGAACGACTTGTTAAGCACCATGGGGTTATCTTGGCTGCTATGAAAGCTAAGCAAAATGCTGATAAAGAGCATGCAACAGCTTTGAAACAGAGTATCGAAGCCTTAGCTACGTATTACCCAGAAGCTGAGAAGTAGGTTTTTCCGTTTAAGGTAGACGTGGAATTACGTGAATTCTTACCAGTGAAAATCAACTAACTTCGTTTCAACAATCTAAGCTTTTTGCCGAACTTCATATCTTAAACAGGTGTCGATTCTTGGCGGTTGAAATCAGGTTGAGATATCCATTAGTTGTAAATCTATTCTGGCAAAAACATAGACTTTTACTTCAAGTTAAAAAACTTTTCGATGGTAACCAGTGGATGTTGGCAAAAGGAAAGCTAACAGGGTGAGTTAGCTAGTTCTTCCTTTGTCAACGTCTGCATCGTCTTATTCAAAGATTTTTTAAAGAATTGAGTTGTAAATCTTGGTAACCTGACAATTAGTTTCCATCAAATTCTGTACTTAAGAAAATAACCAATTTAGTTTGAATCGTATGGACTTGGTTACCCCTTATATCTTTGGGTAAAATCCAAAAATATTCGTTGTTTTTGAACTCTAGGCTTATAATGTTAATAGTAAAGATGATACTAATTTTATAAAAAATTAGTAATCTCACTTACTTTTATTATTCTGTTAACTGACCCAGACCTACTAGAGTCCTACTACTCTCATTCTTGTGTGTAGAGTACAGTGTTTTACCATTCATTGTTAAATCTAAATAGTTTCCAAATTATTTGTTCTTGAGCATTCCTTATTTTCCCTACCTAGTCTATACTGATGTTATTGTTTACAAATCTTTCTTAACGTCTAGACTATTGTTTTCCTCGTCGATATAAAATTCTTGATGAATTAGCCTTTTACCTATTCAATTTGTCATATTTGTATACTCTCTCCGTCCTTCGATTGTTAATTAAACAAAAATAAGTCCAATAAATATTTCTGTCTAATTAGCTCAGATCCAGGAGAATAATTGAATTAGGTTTGCTAGAATGCCAAATAGAATTTCCCTGATTTACAAGCGAATGTTTCTTTTTGTGAAGCGACTTTCAGCTGTCTCGTCGCTTGACAATGAGGTATAGCCTATTTATAATCATGGTCAAAGTAAATTGAGGTTTGGTGTGATTCTATCTTGTACTACTTGTGCCCTGAGACAACCAGGTAAAGATGAAATTTTGGAAACATTGGAACATGCTCCAAAGGTAGGTTTTTCCCATTGGGGGATTGCTGGACCGCTGACTTGGACTCGAAAAGCTATCAAGCAAATGGATATTCCAGATTTGCTCAAACGAGCTAATTCGGTAGGGTTAACTCATATTACTGAATTGTATGCTTTTGGTATTCCCACTGATTCTACTGAGGCTGCTGAAGAAGCTATTGACGATTTGATGCTCAATGTTGAGGCTGCTATTGAGTTGGGTTGCCCCCTGTTAGTTTTTTCTGGTGGGAAACGCGTTGAAAACGGATTAGATGCTTCTGTTGCTGGATTAAAAAAATTAAGCCATTTGATCGAAAACAGACCGATTAGGATCGGTTTGGAACCTCATCTCAATTCTCAGTTTCAAGATGCTGAAGATTTTGATTTTATTTTTTCTGAAATAAACTCGCCCCAGATCGGCATAACCGTTGACACTGGCCACTTTCATGCCGCTAATGTGAATTGGAAGGCTCTGATTGGTCAGTACGCAGATAAAATCTATAATGTTCATCTAAAGGATACGGTAGGGGCACAGTCGGTACCGATTGGAGAGGGTGATGTTGATCTACCTGGCCTAATTGATGAACTTCGGTCGATCAACTATCAAGGGGCGTTGGCGTTAGAATTAGAAGTAATTGACCATGAAAATCTACCTTTGTATGTCAGGCAAGCATACGAATACTTGACGTTTTTAATCAAAAACTAAATTTAATCAGAATGACAACGCTCAACCAGAAACTTAGCAATCAACAAGTTCAGTCCTATAAGGATATGGGCTATTTAGTTGTTCCTGATCTGTTGACTTCGACTGAGATCAACACATTCTTACAAAACGAAGAGAAGCCAAATAAGAAGCGCTTAGGCTTAAGAACACATGTTGTTGATCCACAATGGGCTTATTTAGCACATCATCCTAAAGTATCCGCATATGCTGCTCAACTCTTGGAAACTAAACCCATGATTGTACAAACTATGTACCTTCCTAAGGCTCCTCTTGGTGAATTAGACTCAGCCTCTCCTGGTGTTGCTCTTCACCAAGATACGCTTTATATCCCTAATGAGCCAAACACATTGATGGCCTGCTGGTTGGCTCTGGATGATACCAGTTCCGAGAATGGTGGACTTTGTATAGTCGCCAATAGTCATCAAAGTGGGTTAAAAAAAGCGCATCATAATCAGAATACTGATGAGCACGTCAGTTGGGTGCAAACCTACGACATGAGTTCTCCTGATGGTAAAAAATGGTCTGAAGAACTGTGTTCCTTTGAAATGGATGACTTAGAGCAAATGGACATAAAACATTTGTCGGTACCAGCAGGCGGTGGTGTTTTTTTTACAGGGCTAACAATCCATGGTTCTTATGCCAACTTATCACCAAGTAAGTATCGGCGAGCTTTTGCAATTCATTATGTCGGTCAAGGTACCTGGGTTTATCGTAGTGATATCCAAGAACTGGTTGAAGTCAATCTACAAATCACGGAGGACGAAAATCATCAAACCAGTTGATCAATTATTTCGATTAAAACAGCAGATAGATTTTGTAAGCGAGATTGACCAGCTAAAGGAGATTATTCGCCAGAACTCACTTTGTAGTGGTAATCGGTTGGAAAACACCGCGGAACATAGCTGGCACTTAGCATTGATGGCAGTCACTCTTGTTGAGTACGCTAATGAGTCAATAGACTTAACTAGAACAATACAGATGTTACTAGTCCACGATCTTGTAGAAATTGATGCTGGGGATACCTATTGTCACGATGTCTTTGCTAACCAAGATAAAGCTGAGCGTGAGGCAAAAGCGGCTAATCGTATATTCGGCTTGCTACCAACAGAACAAGGCCAAAATTACTATACTCTGTGGAAAGAGTTTGAGGATAGAGAAACACCTGAAGCGCAGTTCGCCAACGCTTTAGACCGATTTTTACCGTTGTTACAACACACTGTCGCTGGTGGTTCACGTTGGCAAGAACACAAAATTAGTAAAGAGCAAGTGATGATACGCTGCCAGCCAATCGAAGATGGATCAGCTGTACTTTGGCAACAAGCTGAAATCATGATCCAGCAAGCGGTTAAAAATGGTCGTTTACTAGCTTAAGCTTTGACACCTGTTTATTTCTAGCTCGATTTTGTGAATTATTATATTCACTCAGCGTCAGTAGTAAATTGAGTTAGTTGCTCATAAACAAACCAAATGATAATAGTTCAGATAAATAACATAGAAGGCGAACAGGGTTACTATGCCAGAAAATAGCAAAACAGAAATTGCCAAAACTTATACTCCAAAGACGATCGAAAAGAAATGGTACCAAACCTGGTTAGACAAAAAATATTTTCAAGCCAAAAGTCAGTCTGACCAACCGTCATTTTCTATCGTGATTCCACCACCTAATATTACAGGTAGCCTACATACTGGGCACGCCCTAGATAACACACTGCAAGATACACTAATTCGCTGGAAAAGAATGCAGGGATTCAATACGCTCTGGATGCCAGGAACTGATCATGCTGGTATTGTTACCGAGTTGATCATGGAACAAAAACTTCTAGATGAAGGTACTAGTAGACAAGAATTAGGCCGCGAGAATTTTATCCAACGAATGTGGGAATGGAAAGATGAATCTAGAGGCCGCATCATTGATCAATTACAACAGATTGGTTGTTCTTGTGACTGGGAACGTGAACGTTTTACTTTGGATGATGGATTGTCTCAAGCAGTTCGATCAGCCTTCGTGAAATTGTTCAAAAAGGGGTTAATATTTCGTGGAGACTATATGGTGAATTGGTGTCCTCATTGCCAGACTGCCGTATCTGACTTAGAAGTTGAAGCGCGTGAAATTGATGGACACTTTTACCATCTACTTTATCCAATTAAAGATAGTAACAAAGTACTGGAAATTGCCACTACTCGACCCGAAACTATGTTAGGAGACACCGCAGTAGCTGTCAACCCATCTGACAATCGCTATAAAGATCTAATTGGACAGACGGTTATTCTACCAGTGTTAGGACGGGAAATCCCAATTATTGCCGACAATTACGTCGATTTAGAAACTGGAACTGGTGCCTTGAAGGTAACTCCCGCTCACGACCCTAACGACTATGAAATTGGTAAACGGCATGAACTAGATCAGATTAATATTTTAAATAATGATGGTACATTGAACCAAAACGTAGGTGATGCCTACCAAGGCATAGACAGGTTTGCAGCCCGAAGAAAACTTGTCGAAAGGCTTCAAAAAACGGGGCAACTGATCAAAATAGAACCACACCGACATGCCGTGGGGCATCACGATCGATGTGGTCATATAGTTGAGCCATACTTGTCTCCACAGTGGTATGTCAACGTGAAGCCATTAGCTGAACGAGCGTTATCTGCTTCTAAAAATGGTGATATTGTTTTCATTCCTGAGCGTGAAACCAAGCGCTTCCATCAATGGATGGAAAACATTCAGCCTTGGGCTATTTCTAGGCAACGATGGTGGGGGCATCAAATTCCAATTTGGTATTGTGACGATTGCGAAGCATTGACATGTGAGTTAGAAGACCCTGCAGTTTGTTCTGGCTGTGGTTCTTCAAATATACATCGTGATACCGACGTCTTAGATACTTGGTTTAGCTCCGGATTATGGCCATTTTCTACTATGGGTTGGCCAGAGCAAACCGACTTACTCGCCAGTTGCTACCCAACATCGGTTTTGGTAACAGGTTGGGATATACTTTTTTTCTGGGTGTCACGAATGATTATGCTAGGGCTAGAGTGTACAGATAAAGTTCCGTTCCAGCATGTCTATTTACACGGTTTGGTTGCTGATGAAACCGGTCAAAAAATGAGTAAATCGAAGGGGAATACTATTGATCCAGTCGAAACAATTGACTGTTACGGGGCTGATGCCTTCCGCTTTGCAATTGTATATTGTACTATTCCTAGCCCTTACATGCCTTTACCTGAATATCAAATAGAAGCCGGTAAGCGATTCACCAACAAAATCTGGAATGCATCTCGCTTTTTATTAATGAATATAGACGATGAACATTTACTACCTGAAAAAGAGCGTGATTTGCAGTTAGCTGATCATTGGATTCGTAGTCGGTTCAATCAAACAACTTCAGATACACTAAGAGCCTTGGATCAATTCCGATTCAGTGATGCGGCTCATGTTTTGTATGAGTTCATCTGGCATGAATTTTGTGATTGGTATGTGGAGATGATTAAGCAACGACTCTACTACGCTGATGATACCGTTGCTAAGCGGACGGCACAGTCAGTGGCAGTTGAAATCCTCGATGGGGTTACGCGACTTCTGCATCCAATTATGCCTTTTATTACCGAGGAAATTTGGCAAAATTTACCGATGGAGCGTTCATGTTCTAGTATTATGATTGATACCTATCCCAGGTTTGACCCTGACTTGGAGAATTCATCAGCAACGAGAGAAATGAAGGTGATTATGGACACTATTGACGCAATTCGTAGTTTAAGAGGTGAAATGAATGTTCCACCTTCTAGCCAAGTTGAAATACTGATTCAGGCACCGAAACTAGCAACAAGACAGACCTTACAAAAGCACTTAAGCCAATATTTATCGTCCTTTACCAAGTTTTCGCAAATTTCAATTTCTCAACATCAAGAAAAGCCAACAGCCGCAGCCACCGCTGTGGTCAACGAACTAACCATATATGTACCTTTAGAAGGCGTAATTGATCTAGAGAAAGAAAAAAAACGGTTGCAGAAACGACTAGCAAAAGTCAATCAACAAGTTCAAGGTGTCAGAAAACAATTAGATAACGAAAATTTTGTCTCTCGTGCTCCAATTGAAGTAGTAGAACAGAAACGTCAATTGTTAGCTGATTTTGAAAATGAACAAGAAAAACTAGAAGCTAACCTGAAGATGCTTTCTTAAGGTTAATAACTAAAAAGGCAGTAAAATGATAGATTTGACTGGAAAGGTGGCATTAATAACAGGATCGTCTCGTGGTATCGGTCGTGGTTGTGCAATTGAACTTGCTAAAGCTGGTGCAGACATAATTGTAAACTATCGTAGCCACCACGCTGAAGGTGAAGAGACAGCAAAAGCTGTTAGAGATTTAGGGCGATCGGCGATCGTTGTTGGTGCAGATGTTTCCGACCGAAATGCAGTAGAAGCCATGGTTAATCAAGGTGTAGAGGCCTTTGGTAAAATCGACATTTTGGTCGCCAATGCAGCCATGAGTATACGAAAGCCTTTCTTAGAAGCAAATATTGAGGATATAGAGAAAACGATAGATGTTTGTATGTGGGGTGTATTTCATGTTACACATGTAGTTGCTAAGCATCAAGCGAATCGAGCACAAGGGGGGAAAATTGTGATTATTAGTTCAGTTCATTCGTTCCGTCCCTTTGCTGGAGCGGTAGCTTATAACATGTCTAAATCAGCCATTAATAATATGGCTTATACTATTGCAGGAGAACTGGCCGAGCACCGTATTAATGTTAACGTTATTGAGCCTGGTTGGACTGATACACCAGGGGAACGCCAATTCATGAACGAAGACCAACTGCAAGCTGCTTGGAAAAGTCTACCTTTGGGGAAGGCCGCGGACATCTCTGACATCGGGAAGACCACTGCTTTTTTATGCTCGGCTTCAGCCGACCACATTACTGGGGCCAACCTAAGGGTAGATGGTGGAGAATGGATACCTAGCCGGTAAAGTCTTGGTGCAAGCTAGCTAGCAGTTAGCGATTTTCGTAATTTCATCAGAGGTCGAAGTAGAAGTAAAAGAGCCAATACTGAAACTACGGATAATAGTAAATAGGGTAAATCGAAAGCCGAACTGACCCATTGTAGCCAAGCTGGTAGTTCTTTACTTTCCAATGGTGTGAATTGATCAACTAAAAATCCAGAAACGACACCTCTTCTTTGTGTGTCGGTGTAGAATAATCCGGAGATAATAGGACCAAGGATTCGGCCTAAGCTGATATAAGAATTCATAAATCCGATGGCTGTCCCTTGTTCCGCTGCAGCATATTTAGAGATCCAAGCACTATTGGTTGGGCGAATAGTATTACTTCCAATGGCGATTAAACAAAAGTAGGCCAATAAGGTTGGAAAATTAGCGGCCCATGGTAGAATGGCTAATCCAACAGCCATCGCTACTAAACCAGTGACTATCAGCCAAAACTCACCAAACCGATTGATCAGCCGACCGATCAGACCCCCTTGTAAGCCAACGGCAATCAAGCCAGAAACTACTAGAATGTAGACAAGCTCTTTAGTGTCGTAGCCCCATCGATCCTTGATAAACTGTGGGAAAATTGTTTCGATGCCCGCGAAGGCAAAGCTAGCAATAAAAGCTACTAAAAAAAGTGGGGTTAGTCGGTGTGTTAGTAAGGCTTTTAAGGAAAAGCTGTTGTATGGTTCGTCTGTGGATATTCTATTTCCTGGCTCAGCTAATAGTAATGCTGCAAATATGGTATTCAAACCTGACAAACATGATGATACAATAAAAGGCAGGTGATGAGAACTTCCAAAAATAGCGCCAAGGGCCGGCCCAAGGATAAATCCTAAACCTACAGCGGCTCCGATGAGTCCCATACCTGTTCCTCGATGTTCTTCATCAGTTGTGTCTGCTACATAAGCAGTGATGGTTACACTAATTGCTGAAGATAGTCCCCAAATTGCACGAGCTATAAACAGTTGCCATAAAGCCTGAGAGAGGCCGAATCCCAATAACGCTAGAGTGTTACACACCAACCCAAACAAAATAACTGGTCTTCGTCCAATTCGATCCGACCACCGCCCCAAAAAGGGTGAAACAAAAAATTGGACTACCGGATATGTGGCGATCAACAAACCGATTTGGAATGAGGTGGCTCCCATTTCTTGAGCATAGTAATTTAGGTGGGGGATGATAATACCGACCCCCAGCATAATCATAAACATGGTGCCAAATAGAATGGCAAACGTTTTTTTATTCATCTGTTACTATTTTTTGTATCCTGTCCCGAAAGTGGTCTGTCGTAGAATCCAATGAATTGTTTAGAAAAGGTATAATACCTATGAAACCAATTAATATCGAAGATGAACTGAAACTTGTTGATGTCGAAAGAATTCAGTTAACATTCGACTCATTTGGAAATTTATCCGTCCAAATGCCAGACGGTGTAGTTCACTGCCCAGTCGTACCAATCAGGTCTTTCCCTTTAAGTGATGCTAATCGTTACATTGCCATACAAACCGACGATCGATCACCCCAGGAAGTTTGCCTAATTGAAGATATCGAACAGCTCAATGAAAAGAACCGCAAAGTTTTAGAAAATGCCTTAGACAAAGCCTACTTTATGCCAATCATTACAGGCTTATTATCGATCAATCGCCGATTTGGTGTCACAGAATGGGAAGTCGAAACAAATCGAGGGCCCGTTACGTTTGACCTAAGCTCCCGATCAGCCATTACCCAGTTCGAGGAGGGGCGGTTGTTAATTAAAGACATTGATGGTAATCGTTACGAAATCCCAAACTACTTCAAACTTGACAAAAGAAGTGTTACCTTAATTGAAACTCAAGTCTGAGGCTACCATAGTCATCTATATGACTTAGTTCAACCATTATCAGAAAACTGGAGTTCTTTTTGGATCGCTCTACGCTTGCTCTCATAATCAGTCTAATAGCACTAGGACTTAGCTTAGGTCGTTATTTATTTGACTTGTTTAGGTTATGGCGGCCCAAATCTAGTAAAGCAAAAATCCATTTGGGATTACTCGCAGGACGAACTAACTGTTTCATTACTCGTAGTGGATATTTGTTATTTTTGGTGTCCCTACGAGTTTATAATGATAGTGATCACCTGTTAGAAACACAACCAGTCACAATTGATAACAGTAGTTTCAAAGCCAAAATTGGTCGTCGTTGGCATACTGCTGAATTATACCAAGTACCACAAGCTAATATTTTTCCCAGTCTTCTCCGTAACAGTCTACCCACTACAATTGCGCCGGGTGAACGCCAGGATTTTTATGAAGTTTTTGCCTTAGACCAAATAATACCCGGCACCGAGATTAAGATACAACTGTCTTGCCAAACTCATATGGGAAAAACAATTCGTCACAGGTTTCGCTTGAAACATCAAACTGACAAGCGACCTGTCTTTGACCTTTTATTCGGTATCTTATAATGCAGTTACCAAAAACTATGACAGAAACACATTGGTTCACTTAAATAACCCTGTCTATGCTATCTCTGGTGAAATTTCAGGCTTTCTCTTAACATCAATAGATGGGGTTAGCGTTTTTTCTTCGAAGTCCCTCTGCGGCTTTTGACGACGAATTAGGAGCTTGCAATTCGGGCAAAGAAAATTCGTTCGAACTGTGAAAATCCAGTATAATAAAGGCCCCACGGATAATCCTGTGGCAAAAACGCCTGCAATGAAGCTTTTTGTGGTATCTTTCATAACTTTTTTAGCATGTAACTCACAAAACAGGTCCTATCAAATTAACCGATTTGCCAAGTGCTGTTACTGACCGATTCTAACCTTCCACTACTAGCAGAACGAATACCTGCATCTAATATAGCCATGACTTCTAGATTAAATTTGGCTTCTAATGTTTGGTGAAGTGGTTGGCCGGTCCTGATATGGTGAATAAACTCATCTGCAATTTTACTTCTGCCTTCAGGTAATGGATCAACTTTGTAGTTAGTAGTGTTTCCACCACCTTGCTCACGACGGATACCATCAGAATCGAGTACAATTGTGCCTTTAGTTCCATATATGATGGGTCCCGTTGCTACACCATGATCCCATGTGGTCCAAGAGCCTTCGAATAAAGCCATAGCATTTGGAAATCGGACAATGACAGCCGCATTATCTTCGGCATCACCCCAATGACTGTCTAGGTTAGCCTTCATACCAATTGCTGAAAGTGCTTGCTCTCCAATGTACCAACGAGATACCATTGATCCATAACAACAGTAATCAAGCATGGCGCCGCCACCTGTGTCTGATTGATGCCACCAAGTTGCACCACGTTCAGAACCAGTCATTTGGTCGGCAGTCTCACTGACACCGGAGTGCATAGCTCCAGGCCCAAGTGGGCCTGTATGGCCACCTCGCCACTTGATTTCCAAAACACGTCCAATTTCGCCTTCGTCAATCAGTTCCTTAATTTTTCGAGCACCTGCCGACCAGGTCATTGGCCAATTAATAACTAATTTCGTATTGTAGGCTTGGCTCGCTCTAACCATTCGCAATGCACCCGATAAGGATTCAGCCATTGGTTTTTCAACACAAACGTGAACACCAGCTTCTGCACACGCTTCCACGACTTCCGCATGTCGTGCATTTTCGGAACAGCACACAACGATATCCAAATTTTCATTATCCAGCATTTCTCGATAATCTTCGTAAGATTTTTTAAATCCAAGATTCTCAAGGGCATGCTGCAAGTTCCAACCTCTTGTGTATGGGGCATCTCGAAGTTCTGGGGTAATAGGTACGGTATCTGCTACTGCAACTGGTTCAATGTCCTGGTGCTGAGCGAACTGTCCTCCTACATTGTTGATGTGCATATGAGCAAAACCGATTAGACCTAAACGATATTTAGCCATTTTCTTCTCCTTAGCTTATTATTTCAAAATCATCATCTGCCTGGTAAGTCGCTGCCGGTCCGTGAAAATAGTGTAAAAATAGACACCACTACCAACTAGTTCACCAGACTCAGATCGACCATCCCAGTAAGCAGACAATTTTCGATCCAAGTATTTTCCAGCAGGTAATTGGCCTAGTGAAAGTCTTCGAACTAACTGGCCTGATACATTATGTATCTCGAATTTAACAGCAGACTCACCACTTAATTGGAACGGTATCCATGTCTCAGGATTAAAGGGATTGGGATAGTTTTGATGAAGGATTAACCTTTCTACTTTTTCTTCCAATAATGTTATCGGGGCTGCCAGAGGAGCAAAGTTTTGGGCTACTAAAGTTAGGTCGAATAAGTCAATTCTCTGATCATCATTGATATCGCCTACAAGATGCTTACCCGACTGCCCAAAATGATTAGCGACCCACACCAAATCCTGAATGTTAACTTGTTGGTCATAGTTTATATCGCCTAAGATCGTTAATTGATCAACGACCGACAGCTTTAATTGGCCTATTTTTTTATTTTGAGTTACAGCCGAAATTTCAACCTGCTTGATCTGATTCTGGTTGACAGCACCCAGGTAATAGGTAGCCGTGTAGGTACCATCCCCTTGATTTATTGCTGGAGACTGAATTTGACCATAACTTGCGTCTAACGTAACTGTTTCATGGTTGACTGGTAACCCGTCAGAATTAGTTAAATTCAGAGTAATCAGCGTTCGAGCGCTGGAAATCATCGGTATTTGATTGTTTTGAGCTAACGATGATATCGATACCTTTTCGGTTTCCATTCCGTTTAGAATGACGGAAATTCCATAGGTTTCTAGGTTAGGTACCTGTTCAACTAGCGCTGTTTGATTGAGTGGATTATTGGTTAGGTCAATAGAAATAAGATTTGGCAAAGCTTTTAATGCCGATACGTCAATTTCCTGTAGGTTAAGGTCTTTGGCAATCAATTTTTCTATTGGTTCAGTCAAAGAGATCGTTAGTGCTCCAAGTGGTTGCTGGTTGAAGTCCACTTGTAAAGTGTCTCGGATGAGTGCTTCAATTTTTGAATCCGTAATTGGTATTATATCTTCAGGCGGTGGATCAAACTTGACTTGTATTTCTCTGCTTTGTAATTGCGGAATATGCACATTATAGGCAACATTGTTCAATGGGTTTTTTTGTAGTTCAAGCTCGGCTCCATTCTCTACCGTCTCAAGTAGCGGAGTCAAGTCATGAATCCAATTATTACCCAATCTTAAGACTTGCAATCCTGATAATCGACTTAAGGGAAGTAAATCTGTTAATTGTTGATTGTCCATTGTCAAAACACGCAAATTGGATAAATTTACCAATGGTGAAAGGTCAACTAACCGGTCGCTATTATTGAAATCTAGCCGTCGCAATTCTTTCAACTTTTGGATAGGCGACAAATCGAATATAGGATTACCATCCAAGCCCAAATAAGTCAATTTTGTCAAGTCGCTAATGGGTTCTAGACTTGAGATGCGGTTATAGTGAAGACTAAGGTATCGCAATTTTTTTAACTTTTTCAAGTTGGAGATATCCACTAGATCAAAATTCCAGCTCATCTTTAATTTTGTCAAATTGAGACATTGTTCCAACCCTGTCAAATCCCTAATATCTAAAGCATTAACATCCAGTTCTGTTAAATTGAGTAGATCAGTTTTTGTTAGCGGGTTAATTGGAATTTGAAGTGTTTCTCGAATTGCATTCTCAAGCTGTGCTTCCTTAAAGATAACTGCTTCTACCGTTGGAGGGTCGTAGATAACAGAAACACCTCGTTCTAAAAGGGTTGGAACATGGGTCAGTTGGGCTGTGTTGTCTATCGGATTACCATGAATTCTAAGGTGGCCTTTCCACGGATTTTCAACTAGTGGTGTAATATCGGTAATTCTGTTGTTTTGTAATTCTAACCACTCTAATTCAGGCAATTCTTTCAGGACCCCAATGTTTCTGATCTGATTATCACTCAGGTCTAAGCGTTTCAGTATACTTAGATTTTCTAAAACTGAAATGTCATCAATTTCATTTTGTTCTAAGTTCAAAGAATCTAACATACTAAGTGATTGTAAGAACGACAAATCTACAATATCGTTGTGCCGAATGGCAAGTTCGGTTAGGTTTACTAGGTTGCTCAGTATCGACAGGTCTGTTGTCTCATCCAAGCCATTAGGCCCCAAATCTAACTTAGTTAATGACACTAATTTTTCTAAAGGGTTTAGATCGGTGACTTGCTGTCCCCAAAGGATTAATTGAGTTAAGTTCTCGAGTTCACTTAGTGGCGACAAATCAGAAAATGGATTATTTTTCCAACCTTGAATCTCCAGAACCTGCAAATTTGCAGCTTGATCCAGCCCTACAATGCTAGTAATTTCCGTATCGGAGGTGTCCAATTTTAGTTCATTTAATTCTAATAGATCTTCAGTTGTCAATATACGCGATGGGATCTTTAACTCTTTACGGATAGCATTTTCCAGATTATCGTCAGCCAATGTGACTGGCTCAAGTATTGGACTATCAAATTCGACTTGGATTTTACCCTTTTTAAGATTAGGAATATGGCTTGTAATACCTGTATTATTTAGTGGGTTTTGGCGTAAATCGATTTGGCCTGATGGAGTTTCCAAAAGATCGAGTCTACTTACCAAAGGATAAATATTTCTAATATGGTTATTTGCAAAGGATATAGTTATTAATTTTTCTATTGTTTCGATGGCCTTTAGATTGTCAATTTGATTGGCTGTACCATCCAAATACTCTAGGTTATTCAAATTAGACATGGCATGTAAATCACGAACTTGATTATAAGAAAAGTTGAGTACGACTAAATTTGTCAAATTTCTCAGTGGATCAATATCAGATAACTGACAGTAACTCACGTCTAACTCACGGAGATTCACTAGATTGGAAAGAACATCTAAGTCAGAAATCGGGTTCTTCCTCAGAAGGAGCAGTTCCAAACTAGTTATTTTAGATAATGTCGATTCTTTTCCAGGCAGTGGATCATGAATCCGGTTCTGATTCAAATTTAGATTTTTCAATTGATTTAGATCAGCCAGTGCTTCGAGGTTGGTTATATGATTTTGCTCCAAGATGAGTGTTGACAAGTTAGCCAAATTTTTGAGAGGACGTAAGTCTTGAATCCGATTCTGACTTAAGTCAACATATTCCAAACGGCTTAATCCTTTTAGTGGCGAGATGTCAAAATGTGTCTTGCCTTCTGGAGGAGATAGTTTTCCATTCAGATTCAAAAATCTTATGTTTCGGCAGAATTCCAAACCTCTCAAGTTCCGAATTTTTCCTTCGATACCATTGGGGTCAACTAATTCAACTTCACTCAAATCAAATTCTTCTAACTTCGATAATATCTGTAAATCTAGGGGCTTAGTATTTGCTCCAATTGCTGTTCTTACAGCTACCTCTAGCCGAGAATCCACGAATGTGACCATAGTTGGTAGAAAGAGGTCATGGGTAACTATGATTTGACGAGACTTTAGAATCGGTATGTAAGTAGTTGAAGAACTGTTAGATAATTCATTTTCTTCTACTGAGATTCGACCGGAAATACCCAAATTTTTAACCAANGGCTCGAGATCATGAATCTTATTACTTTCTAATCTTAAATCTTNCAGGTTTGCTAANGGAGTTAATGGCTCCACCGACTCAATCANATTGTCATTTAGGTGAAGANTTCTCAANTTAGACAAACGTNCCAGTGGTAAAATGTCCTGAATNTGATTATGATCCAAAAATAAATTTGTCAATTTCCTNAGGCTCGACAGTCCATCTAGAGCTTTGATCTTATTNTCGCTCAAATTGAGTTGNCCTAGACTAACNAAACTTTCAAGAGACTCAACCTCGTTGATCTGGTTTTCTGANGCTTCNAGCNCTTCTAATTCAGCTAANGCGGTTAAAGNTGCNAGGTCTTTAATCTGATTTTGGTTNATTTTTAATTGTTTTAACTTAGAAAGATTCTTGAGCCANATCAGGTCTTGAACTTGGTTTTGGNTAAGATTTAGGGATTCTANGNTAANTAATTTTTCCAGAGGACTGATGTCATTAACCTGATTTCGAGANAGGTCGATACCCCTTAGTCTAGTTAANTTGGCCAACGGCAAAATATCTTGGACTTGGTTTTGACTAACCGAAATCTGTTCTAGCTGGTTCATATTTNGACAGGGTGTCAAGCTAGCTAGTTGATTGTTACTTAAATCAAGTTCCTTTAGGTTTGTCATAACCGATAGCTGGGAAATATCACTTAGCTGATTGCCGTTGAGTGAGAGCGTTTTCAAACCAAGACAGTTCTCTAAGCCAGTTAAGTCAGTCAAACCCAAAACAGATAGGTCAAGCGTTTCAATTTGCTCCAAGTCTCTTTTGGAGATTAAATCAAAGGAACTTTTCTGCAAAACTTTTCGTAGTTTTCTTTCTATTTGACTCTCAGCTATATAGACACCTCCTGGACCTGAACCGANTTCGAGCTCNTCTAAGTAAGCAGTTAGTTTTTCATCTTTTTTGTGCCTGCCAAAATGGAACCAGGCTAAACGTGGGTTACTAACATTGCGAACNAGCCTTGTATTTTCTCCTCTAAATCTAAAATTTTGTGCAACTAGACGATCGTTGAGGTAACAGCTAAAAGTACGTTGATCAAAATCGAGGATGAGATGTATCTGGTGCCAGATCTGGGGTTGTAGCCAGCCGACGTTTTCAGTTATATCTCCATTATAGACCGAGACTTGACCCNTTGGCAGTACATTAATGCTGGCAGCAGCCCACCACTTGACCAAACTACCACCAGCATATAGAGAAAGTGGCGCATTCCCAGATTGATACAGAAAACGNAACGTTANATATTGTATACCGTCGTAATCTCCAACGAATCGTCGCAAAGTCATTGTTTGGTCTGTAATGCAGATGCTTTTCCCACCCTGACCAAACTTGATTTCTTCTTGAACCTTACAACTTCCAGCATGACTAATATCTTCAGGGAAGTCAGCCATACCATCACTCCAAGTTTTTGACCAACCATCTTGACCATCTAAGGCACCATTCTCGAGTTGATCAAAATTTTGCTGATAGAAGATTTGGCTACTAACTGGTAGGTTTGTGATTAGCCCGAAGATAACCCAGAAGACCAGACTGAATTGCGAACAGAAAGAAAAGTTCACGATAGTTATTACTCTAACCATTGGTTAAATTGAGGAATAGCTACCATTATAAACGATGGACTATGCAGAGTCAATCAAGTCGGGCTGTGTATCACAAAAGGACAAAATCCGATTAATGCTGCTTCACTCGCCCCCAGAAGATGACTGACTGGTTCGGTCGTGGTTGAACACCAACATCATTATAGCCACTTATATCGGCTAAACTTACAAAGGAAGAACCTTTTCCTTTTTTGGTACCAGTATTGTAACGGTTGATTTCTTTGCCATTTGAATCAAGTACTAATAATTGATCCTGGCTTCCACCTGACCAGTCTGGGACTGCTAATAAAAACAGTTCACGTTGATTGTCGAAGGTCAGACTGAAGCCACCTTTGAAATCCTGTAACGCTGACGACGGCTTAACCACTAACCTCTGTTTTATCAAATCAACGACAATAGCTCCACTTGGCGTCAAAATGTAGGCTTGTNGTTTTTTTCGATTAACAGTAATAGCTCCTGGTGTAGATTTTAGGCTTATTTGCTTTTTGATATTATCCTTGTTACTATCGATCAAGGTTAACTCACCAAGTACTTGGCTATAATCGCCAGTTGATACGACTAAGACAGTATTGTTAGCATCTGAAGTAACTTCGGTTGCGTTAGTTGGCACTTCAATTGTTGTGATCAATTGATTAGTATCGGTTGAAATGACTGAAACACTGCTTTGCCCGTATTTCATTTCCTGGCCAGTCCATATAGCTGCAGAGTTAGCAACATAAACCTTTTTATTCAGAATAGTAAGCCCCCAAGGCTTTGACCCTGTTTGTATTCGTTGCAAAACCATCTTACCTTTCAGGTCTATCAGAACGACTTCGTCGGTACCGCCACATGTAACATAAGCTCGATCATTATTTAACAGGGCTATTTTTTCTGGCTCACTACCAATACCAGTTGAAATTACTCCTAAGCTGTNACCAGTTTTAAGATTGATTACTTGTATGTGGTGGCTAAATGTGTTAACGATATAAGCCAAGTTCCCAGTAATTTGAACATCGTTAGGAGCGACTCCAAGTTGAGCAATATCGGCAGAAACGGCTTTTTTCAAATCAGGATGATCTAAATTGACAACNGATAGAGTCTCAAATTTGTTTAGCCCATTGATTACCACGGCCATTCTCTGTTGNTGTGCTGTCACCGGAGNAATGATAAATAGATTTGCTAAATACAGAGAAAATAATAGGAAATAAACGACGGAGAGGGNATTAGTTTGTGATAGTGATTGGTTATAATTTTTTGACACTAAGATAGCTCCTAATCAATACAGAGTTAGATTAAATCATGAAATCCAACCTTAGCTGAGAAGCTACCCGNCTTAAGCTCANACGTTCACGCAAATACACAACGCTTATAACATTAGATTTTAAANAACATTAGTCAATGGCAATAATCAGATTAATTACCACTTGTTGGTTCAGCGTAAGACTTAAAAAGACAGCACAACCTTCCCGCGAAAGTTGAAAACTGCAAGATTCTAAAAGGCAGGTCTCCTGACTGACGACGGGATATTAGACAACATCCAACAAGTATCACCTTCCCATTCTTCTAGAACAGTGGTATCGATACATGTTTGCGTCGATCACAGTAGCGGGGCTGTGACGGATTTACACCGTCTTCCCTATTATCTGGTCAAATCTTGACCAGCACCCGAACCTAGGCTNGCCTATCATAGCTGGTCATTTGGCCAAAAACAAGATTGATTTGGAAAATTGTATGACAAGGGTGTTTGACTATACT
The DNA here is from genome assembly GCA_002729015.1 of Candidatus Poribacteria bacterium. The sequence continues at coordinate 10,917 of PBVO01000106.1, read as the reverse complement.
TTTAAAGANACGAAATTATTTCTCTTCATCCAAACTAGCAACATGCACTGATCCAGAAAATTTTCTTTTATCTGGGAAATGGAATTATCAGATTTGCAAAAATCGGAGTTATCCTCTAGAATAGGTAAAATGATAATATGATAGACTGTCAGTATGTATAGAATGAAACGCTATATTATATTGTTTGTCGTTTCCTGAAGCGAAAGGCATTGGTCAATAATACTGTTAATTCTGCTAAGTTATCTGAATTTCTTTCTGATTAGTTCGCTTTTGGTAAGTTTTTTGGCCTCAGAATATTATCTGTGTACCGTCTAATATTGGTTCCAACCAAATTGTATTTTCTAGTCCACGTCTCAAAAAATCTTNCCATTAGCTAATTTNGCTTTTTGNGTTTATATTCACGATACAATCGTTAAAGCCAAAATCAATTGCAGTAATACTGCTGTCAGCATTATGCCTGCGCAGAGTCTACCAAAAATGGTTCGTAGTTTCGCNTCACGGTTACGTAATTCATCCGATGTTTGTGTTGTAAATAGTGTTGGAGATAATATGCCTTCACATAAATGGCACAGTGGAACTGTTGGAGACTCATTAATGTTTAAGTACTGGTTACCACAGTCTTGGCATTTGGCTATCACTAACCACCTTTTGCAACGTGGGCAATCACCAGATGAAAGGTGNTTATGATTGGTGAATTCCTCTGTTGGTTTATTCGCTGATTGTATCTCTGATGACCAGTCCTCAAGTTGGAACTCAGGCGAAATTGAAAATTGGCAATGAGGACAATTACTAATTGATAACATCTCTCTATTATAACATTGTTATTTTAGTGAACCTTGTTTTAAAACAATGANGANCTTAANTTAGGATCAAATTTAATGNTTGGGTGAATGCNNTATGTTGAATCAAGAACAAATTGAATTTTATCAGCAANATGGNTATNTAAAGGNCGAGGCTCTGTTTANTGAGTCAGAAGTGCACGAANTAAGTTCTGATATGGTACAGGTAATTGAAAATTNGGGCAATGAAACNATCGGTTGGCAAGGNCCTTGGCGGGACCATTANCTAGATCAAGAGGAACGGCTNAATACNAAGGCTGTCTTCATGCATAATCCCNATTTCTATTNTTNTGCTTGGGGNNGCGTTATNTTCAATCAAAAGTTAGTNGGATCAGTNCAAGATCTGATAAGCAATAATGTNCAATGGCACCATACNGTCCTACATGCTAAACCACCTGNACTTGGTACTCCCTTTCCAATGCANCAAGATTANCCTTTCTACCCACATGATGGATTGGATTTTGTNGATTGTCTACTTCATTTGGATGATACGCCTCTTGAAAGNGGNTGTCTAGAAGTAGTACCNGGTAGCCATCATCAAGGNCCACTNGAACATGTAACAGGTGCAGATACNGCACCTCACTTACCNACAAATCAATNTCATCNTGACTTTGTCNAAACCATTAAAATCCCCGCNCANGCTGGTGACGTCATCTTTTTCAGCTACTGTACCATTCATTGGTCAGACTGCAACAGAACANACAAATGGAGNAAATCNGTCCGNTTTGGCTACCANAGNACNACTATGCGACCTGTAAATTACGANCCNTCTACNNCCTATAACAACNTAATTGTTTCTGGTTTCAAGNCTAACCCAAATAAAGTTTNAAATTAGANGATCAATTGATCTTGGCAANTGACTGCCAGCTGNNGTTGTCCCANGATGATTGAATAGCNGNCTGTACTTGAGCNACCGTNACCGCTTGACGNAAACTNGGGTTATTNGGTTNGCCTNTTTGAATNGCTTTTAGGAAGTGATAGGCNTCTATTAGCTTGAGNTCATCATATCCAAGCCCNGTTGCGGCTGCNGGATTNAANGCCGCATGAAATGGATAGCTNGCGTCCGAAATCNATCGCACATAACCATCATGANAAGACGANTCTTCAGGCAAATAGATTTCTAGCTCNTTCATTTTCTCGAAATTCCAACGAATTGCACCTTTAGTTCCGTTGACTTCAAAGGCCATTTCGCANTTTGGNCCTACAATTGCTCGACAACCTTCTAGTGTGCCTTGNGCTCCNTTTTCAAATTGTACCAGTGCACTAACGTAATCTTCATTAGTAACATCACCTTTTGGACCATCATCTCGAACGGTGAAGTGAGTACCAACTCCTGGTACAGCGAGCGGACGTTCTCGAATGAATGTTTCCCTGTGTGCGACTAAACTATCTACTGAACCGACTAAAAAATGAGCCATGTCGATAACATGTGACATCAGATCGCCGAGTGTGCCACTACCAGCTTTTTCCTTCTGGAATCGCCAAGATAAAACCGAATTAGGGTTGCTAGCATAACTGGAAAAGAAGCGACCTCGATAGTGAGTTACTTGTCCTAATTTACCTTCTTTTATAAGTTGGTGAGCATGTTGAACCATTGGAGCCCAGCGGTAATTATATCCTACGCCAGATATAATCCCTGCGTGACTGGACAAATCTGCCATGTTTTGAGTTTCGATTGGCGTTCGACCAACAGGTTTTTCACAAAATACATGCTTTCCTGCGCGAATCGCTGAAGTGACAATTTCTAGGTGCCTACTATTGGGGGTTGCAACAGTTATTACGTCAATCTCATCATCGTTGATCAATCTTTGCCAGTTTTGGGTCGAATAAATGAACCCAAAACGATCTTGTGCAGATTGGCCACGTTCGGCTACTTCATCTGCACAAGCCACTAATTTGGGCTCAACTTCTAAATCAGGGAATCGTTCTACTACATTACGGTAGGAACGACTATGAGCCATCCCCATCCAACCCATGCCGATAACCCCAATACCAATGTTTTTCCTCTTATTTTTATTTAACTTTTGCATATCCAGTTAGACTCGTGAAATCATCGTCTAATCCTATTTGATTTATTATTGATTAATGTCCGATTTGTTGGAGAAAGGCATACACTTTGCGTATCGCGGGCTCTGAGGTCTGCCACAGCTTCAATTGTAGTGGTAGGTTGACTTTGGTATAGGTTTGAAAGTAATAAGGAACTGCCCGATATTCTTCTTTATGCTTTATTAAGCCGGTATTATCTGGTGGAGAAGCACCAAAATCAACCCAATCATAGCCCGCGTTACAAGACCAACGAATGATATGATCAAAAATCGCATTGTTAGGTCGAAACGACCACCAATCCGGGTCCGAAGCTCCAGCCCAAAGGGTAACGGTTTTATTAAAATAAAAATATAATAGACCTGCGATTGTTTTTCCTTCCTGCCTAGCAATAACTAATTTTGCTAAATTACTTTCAAACAACTGAGTCATTAGTGAAAATGGCTTTGGTGTACCACTGAGCCTCTGTTGAGTTTGCAGGTAAATTTGGTAAAATTGGTCTAGTTGATTCGAATTATCAGTTTCATAGACTTCAACACCTTTTTTCTGAGATTTTCGGACGGCACCCCTCACTCGCTTGTTATAAGAACTCCAGATTTGGTCATAATCTGGTCCGATTTTTAACCTGTGGGTAAAATGACGTCTACCTGATTTAAACCCCTTCTCGAGCAAATAATCGCCAAATAGTGATTGATTCCAGTCCAATGTGAAACTAGTCTGGCATACTTTCTCTTTCTTGGTGATCATTGTTAACTGCTGCACCAAATCCCTACACAGTTGACGATAATTACCTTGAAATTCAGGGATTAGAAAATACCCACCAAACAGATTCCAAGGCAGCGAAAATAAAATTTTAACAGTAGGTAAAGGTCGAAAAATAAAAGCTGGCCAGCCTCCAATCACAACCTCTTTTGAATCGAGAATCCAAAAGTAGTGAGGTTGAAGTTGATTGAAGGCCTCAGATAGAGAGGTCCGCCAATGCCAAGCTTGAAAAGCAGTTGTATTTTCACACTTGCTGATTAATTGATCCCAGTCTCTCCCTGCATGAGATGGAACTGGCTGAAAGGAATATTCCATCGATCCGGCTAGTCTAATTTAGCTGGTTACTGTATAGTTAGGATCTTTAAAGGAACGAGTTATACTTGGCATACTAGCTTCACAAGCAAATCTCTCAATTGACGATGCACCGACAAAACCAACGCAACCGGTTCTTTGGGTAATGTAGTGGGCTTCTTTTGCTGTGGCAATTGGCCCCCCGTGCGACAAGCAGATAACGTTTGGGTTGACGCTTGTAGCTGCATCACAAATATCTTGAACTAATGGTACGGCTTCGTCCAAACCGAAGGCGCTATCTGCCCCAATCGTTCCACCAACGGTGGTATTCATGTGAGCGATTACGACGTCAGCACCTGCTGTAGCCATGGCCTCTGATTCATTAGGGTTGAAAACGTAAACCATCGTGAATAAATCCATTTGGTGTGCTTCCTGAATCATTTCTACCTCTTTATAAAATCCCATACCAGTTTCCTCTAAGGTACGACGAAATTTACCATCAATTACGCCAACTGTTGGGAAATTATTGACACCATCAAAACCAATGTCTTTTATTTGTTTTAGAAAATTGCTCATCCTTCGTGTAGGATCGGTTCCGTTAATCCCTGCTATAACAGGTACGTCTGTGACTACCGGCAGAACCTCACGTTCCCCCATTTCCATAACGATAGCGTTAGCATCACCATAGGCCAAAAGTCCAGCACAGGAACCAAAACCGGACATACGATAACGACCTGAATTATAAATTACAATTAGGTCGGCGCCCCCTTTTTCAGCCATTTTTGCAGTGATTCCAGTCCCAGCACCAACTGCCAATAGAGGCTGTTTGTCGGCTATAATCGAATGTAATCGGTTTAAAACTGCAGTTCGGTTATAATCAGGCATGAGTTTTTCCTTTAATTGCGTAACGAGAGGAACAATGTTATCACAGGACATTGTAGCTGTCGAGACTTGAATCAGGAGTTGGTTGTTTCATCCTTTTGCCTTAATTAATCTGAATATTCAGGATAAAAGTTCGATAGACAAACTAGCAAGAATTAAGCGAGAAGCAATTCGATTTTGATCTGAATTAAACTGGAGAGAAATCAAAGATTTTATAGCTTTGGGCTCAAATTAATTGTTTTTTGTTAATAGACACGTAATATAATCTTAAGTCCTTAAGAGATAACTAACCTTGTTGATAATTTTCAAATATATCGACTGATTCAACCAGTAGAGGGATTTCTGAATGAATAAAACAAACCGACAGTGGCGGTTAGCCACTTATCCCGACGGTATGCCGACCGAAGATAATTGGATTATGTCCGAATCACCAGTACCTGAGCCGGAAGAAAATGAAGTTGTAGCCAGAGCGATTTATCTTGATGTTGCACCGTACATGAGAGGTAGGATTAGCCCACAAAAAAACTACACTTCTGGTGTAGGCCTAGGGGATCTGATGATTGGTGGTGCTATTGGTCAAGTGGTTACCTCTAACGTAGTGGACTATCCGGTTGGACAACTAATTGTAACTGGGAATTTCGGTTGGCAGGAATATGCCGCCTTGAAACCAAATGAGATGAGAAAGGTTGATACTGAAATAGCCCCACTGCCGTGCTGGTTTGACTTTATGGGTACAAACGGTGTAACAGCCTATTTCGGTCTAATTGAAGTGGGCTCTATGAAAGCAGGTGATACGGTTGTAATCTCAGCTGCAGCTGGGTCAGTTGGGCAAATCGCTGGCCAGATCGCCAAGCTCTCTGGCTGTAGGGTAATCGCTATTACTAGCTCCGGGAAAAAATTGGCTTGGTGTCAGAAAATCGGCTACGATGACGGAATTAACTACAAAACTGAACCTAATTTAGTCGATGCGATTACTAGAGTTTGCCCGAATGGTGTTGATTTGTATTTTGATAATACCGCAGGGCCAATCCACGATGCGGTCATGCAAAACCTCGCAACTTTTGCTCGTATTGTCGTCTGTGGTACAGTTAGTCTAGCTGACCGGTTTGATAAACCCGACATAGGTGAACGATTTTTGAGACGAATTTTAGTCGCTAGGGCTCGTGTTCAAGGATTTATAGTTGACGACTACCAAAATCGGCACCAAAAAGCTTGGAAGTGTCTGGCTGATTGGTACCAAAGAGGTTTACTGAACTGTGAATATGACATTGTACAAGATATTCACAGTATGCCCAGCGCTTTTCTGCGATTGCTAAACAGCCAAAATCTGGGNAAACAATTGGTCCAGGTTAGTACACCATCAGTTTAAAAGCAAATACATCGATCTTTGAATTAGATGACTATTAACAACTGAGTTTAGAAATCGAATTCAATTTCTACTAATNGGTTTTCACGTGCTGCGGTTTCGCAGCCTTCGATACACTGAATGGTGGCTTTCGCCCATTCCTTTGTAATAATTAGGGGTAGGTTCGATAGTAGATGGTCAGCCACATTTTTATAGTAAGTTTGCCATCCACCAGNTGTAACTCTAGGGTAATCAATTTTCATTTGTCGGCCATCGTCTAAGATCGAAGTAACCGTGGTTTGCCCATCAAAATTTTCAATGGTAATTGCACCTTGAGTACCCAAAATCGTCCATAGTGGTTTATTAGCCGCACTTAAATTGGATTGTACTAATTGAGCCTCCAAACCACTATCGAACCGAATGTACGAACGACAATAGTCTTCATTAGTACTGGCATGCCACTTGGGTTTAATAAAGTGTCCGTATAGAGTAGCTTTCTTGTTGATTCGATTTCCTTTTTCGTCATTTTGTGGTACCAATTGCAGAATTTTCTCAAATTGGTGTGCTCCCATATCATAAAGCATACCACCAGAAATCGATTTATGAGAACGCCATTGCTGACCTGGCATTCCATATCCATTCATATTACATTCGATAGAAAAAANCTGACCAACTAAGCCTGAATTGATTGCAGCCTTAGCGGTTAAGATATCAGGATCCCAGTGCCGGTTATGATAAGTGGACAACATAACCCCTTTTTCATTGGCGATAGCAATCAATTCGTTAGCCTCTGAAACTTTTAAAACAAATGGTTTCTCAGTGATGGTATGCAACCCTGCTTCCAGTAGAACTCTAGCCACTGGCGCATGGAATGCATGAGGAACAATTACCAAACCCATGTCAATTAATCCNCTCTGAGCCATTTCTTCAACTGAAGTGAAAACAGAAATGCTATCTCCTTGTTCTGATTGTGCTGCTTCCAATCGAGACGAATCTTGGTCACAAACTGCAGCCAACTCGAAGCCATACGTTCGGTCAATGTTTTCTGAATGGTGTTTACCCATTCCAAACTGTGGGCCATAACCGACTAGACCGATTCGTATTGATTCTAACCGGTCGTTCGATTGACATACATATCTAAGCCCTTTAATTAACTGATCCTGAAAGTCAGGATGTTCAAAGGTTCTTTTATCATGNCCAAGTGCATTGTAGCAGACTCTACCTGATCCATAATCATAAACGTAACCTAGAGGGTACCGTTCCATACGCCAACTGCCATACTGAAAATAGCGGAGCTCGGCTGAAGTGCGAATTTTCATTTGATAACATTCATCGGTAACTTGAAAATTCTTACTCAATCTTGGAAGAATNTCATCAACATTGTTCTCCACATGGATCTCGAAGGGAGCTAAAGGGTCATGCTCGACGAATTCTGAACCGATTAAATCACTATAAGTACCGTAATGACCCAATCCGGCGTTAGAGGCATGTACAGCTAGCAGTCCACCACCACTTCTGACAAACTTAGCCAAGCCTTCTTCTTGATCAGAGGTTAGTTCACCTCCACCAATATAGAGCGCAACCGCATCAAACCCATCAAGTTTAGTAAAACTATCACGATCTTCACTAACATCTAACTCAAATTGACCTGAGTCGAGAGTGATTTGACTAAACATTTGAGTGAAATCACTATACGGTGGCTGCTGATTATTAACAACCAATAATACTTTTTTCATAATTTATTTTTATCCTTATTGTCAGGCTTCAGTTGCATCGTGTTCAGTTTCGGACCGAAAAAAGTAGACAAAAAATAGTGTTGCAACCAGACCAATAACAGCTAGCGTATACCAAAATTGAGAAAAATTAAAATCGCCACCTTCTGGCGTATAAACGTTTTCCAAAGCACCGGATAAGAAACCACTCAAAACTGGTCCACCGCCCAAAATAATGATACCAAAGACTGTTTGTGCAGAATGGCGTACGTCNTCATCAGCAACTTTATCAACATAAATAAAAGCTGCGGCGAAAAAGAAAGCATAACAAAAACCGTGGAATGCTTGACTAATTACTATTAACCAAACAGGTAAATTAGTCATACCAAAAACTACGTAACGGGCAAAATAAGCAAATGTCCCGATGGTAATAACTTTTCGGAAACCAAGTCTCTTTATGAAGTACCCGAGAAAAGCCATAGTTAAAATCTCAGCAAACTGACCAATCGTNGTTGCNGGACCAATCTGGCTATCTTTCAAACCAATGTAAGATAAAAAAGGACCGGCTTGCAAAAAGTAAATTTGGTGAATTACGCTGACAATTAAGCTCGCAAGGACTAAAACCGTAAAATTCGGTCTTTGTAATAATGCAAACGCTTTTTTAAAAGCTAGTTTTTCTGTCGCATTTTTTTTCGGTGGGGTATTTGGTAAAAAGAGACAGAACCCAGCATAGATAATCGATAATACGCCAGCGAAAGTCAAGGAATCAGCTAATCGACGCGTGACACCTTCAACTTCAACGCCAACCAAAAAGGGAGGCATCCACTGCCATCCAAGTTGCTTTTGTAACCAGAACATGGCAAAAACCCAGCTGGCCACAATCCAACCTATTGTGCCCCAGACTCGTATTTTAGGAAAATCTCGGTCTCGGTCAGTCAGATGTGAAAAAGTAATTGAGTTTGATAACGCTAGGGTTGGCATATAAAGTACACTGTAGAGAATAGATAACAGCAGCCACGATTTGTAAGTAGTTTGTGTTGCCGTATACCACTTGACTAACCCACCTACCAGGATCAAAAATGCCAACACCCGCTCGGTGCTGAAATATCGATCAGCAATTTGGCCTGCTATAAATGGGGCAGAAACAGCTCCGATTGAACCTGCTAGCCCCAAAATCATACCAATTTGTTGCGAGCTGAAACCAAGTCCACCGTTTTCAACACTGGCTGATAGATAACGGGCAGCNAGTGGAGACCAGGCGCCCCAGACTGCATACTGTAGAAACATCATCAGTGATAAACGAAAACGTACCAAAATCGGTTTGTTGTTCATTGAATATTACTCACTTAGTTTGTTCTTCCAATACGTCGATCGTAGCACAACCTGAGAAAAGGNGCAAATTTCAAATTCCATTCATTGTCGAACTGTTTGCAATTACATGTTTATTGCTGCCTCAAAAACTAAAGTTAAGTCCCCAATAAAGTCTGATATGTTATTACTTACGAGGTCTGTATCTTTAGCCAGATCATCCCATCTGCGAACTTGTAAGGCAGTTTCAAAATCAGGAATTCTTTCAAATTTTTCAACTTCATCGCTTGACATTTTTCCCCCTTGTAGTTGGAAGCTTTTTTTTGAAGCATCTGAAAGAGTTTCATGGTAACCATTATCGGTAGTGCATAGGTATCGCTTGGCTGGTACATGAAAGCGTATCGGGATGATTACTTTCTCAGGAAGAAATGGGGACAGATAATTAGCTCCTACGACTTCATGATTTAAATCTTCTTCCAAAAAAATCTGCTGTGCGTCATGTTCATCCAGTAAAAAATGTCCAATATCATGGAGCAGTGCTGCAGAGGTTAAAAAAGCGTCTGCCCCAGCATTTCTTGCTAAATTACCAGCTTGTAGAGCATGTTCCAATTGAGTAACTGATTCGTCGTAATAAGTGATTCCATTTTTAACCATATAATCCGTTAAAAGAATAGCTTTTCCTTCCGGAGATTTATTTTTAAATGAATNAGCTAAGTTTGGGTCAATAAGATTATCCATAATTATTTTTCTGCTTCTCCTTGGAAATGCCGAATAGTGCTAATCTGCTTCTTGNTTNTATTTTTAGAATTTTCGAGTTGTTGGGAACGATCTTTGTAATACAGCTCNCTAAATTCACCATATTTGGATTCGTTATAGGTAAGATACAAAGTTTTTCTTGCCCTAGTGCTTAAATTCGGCGAACTGAAATGTGGCGTGTAGGAATCAAAAAAAATTAAGTCTCCAGGGTTAGTTGATAATTCACGCCAAGGTAACTGTTCGGCAACTTTTTTATCGATGCATCCATCACTATTTAAGGCGATTAAACGTTTTTGGTGATGGCCGGCAGCTAGCCATAAACAACCATTTTTACTAGTGGTAGATTCTGGAGCTACAAGGCAAGTAACATGGTGTGACACATACTTGTAGGCGGCTGCATCTTGGTGGGGGGCATATCCTCCTCCCATTGGGTATTTATAGTTAATTTTTTCCTTAAAGAGAACCACTCCAGATCCCATTAGCTGTTCTAATATTTTCATGATGATTCCTTTAGTTATAAAATCTGTCAACTCTTTGGAAAAATTCAAGTATCGCTCGCTACGAGTAATGATCTTTTCACCATTTATTATCTCGTAATAATGTAAAATCCCTCCTACAGAATCAACAGGACTCGTTTCAATTTTTGTAATCCANGCTTTAATTTGGCATAGATCATCTTGGCCAAGAACATTCTTTAGTTTAAGAAAACCATTTTTGATCCAGTAAGACTTCTGTTCAGTAGTTAGTTCCATTTTCAGAATAAACCCTTTGACACTCAATTAATTATTCATAGGCTTTAGTATTTAGATCCTTCAGCTTAGTAAATGCAAAATTAAAAAGATCAGATTATTTGATTGGTAAGACAATTGTTTTCTACGAATACATCTCTTGTTTCTATCAAGTACATCAAAATATAAGCTTTGATGTTTGAAAGCTCTGTCAATCTAAAAAGATGCAGAATTGATTAATCGAATTGACA
>PBVO01000050.1 GCA_002729015.1 Candidatus Poribacteria bacterium | reverse complement strand
AAACGTCGTCAAGTAGCTGTGTTGGCTTTGGAAAAATGGGTCTCGGCTTGCAACGATTTAAAGACCAAGCTCAGTTGGACTGAAAGGCGAGCAAATTTGCTGGTCGAAGGCTTAAACCTCAAAGATAGTACTGGCCAGCACTTACAAATCGGGGACGTGATATTAGAAATCACCGGAGAGACAACTCCTTGCGCCCGAATGGATGAGGTAAAGACGGGACTAATGTCAGCTCTTACAATCGACTGGAGAGGGGGGGTACTTTGTCAGGTGATCCAGTCAGGCAAAATCACGGTTGGTAATTCTATTACTCAGGTGAAATTTCAGCCAGAGATGATGTAAAAACGAAAGAAATTGAAATTTCCTAAGAACGGTCCAGCCGGATTCCATTCTCAGTTAATATTAGACGAGCCGAAAACGGATTTCCTTGCTTAGGTGTGAATCCTTTTAACACCGAAGTTTCACCTTTTTCAAGTAAGGTTTTAACTGATCGCTGATTGATTTTCTTACCAGCAATAGTTTTAGGTACTTTCAACTTGCACTGCTGGCAGCGATAAACCTCATCGTATACCTTGACCTCCGACTGACATTTTGGGCAGATTAGGTTGTAATTAGTATTTTTTCCCTCTCGGGTGTTTAATTGTATCGATCCTGGCTTTGTTTTTTTGGGATTTGTTTTTTTGCGTCCTTTGTAATTCCCGGGGTCTTGTAGCTCTTTTTTGGGGACCGGTAAATCCATCAGATGACCATCAGTGGAAAGATAAAGAATAAACTGTTTTTGCTGCTCATCAGTATATGGTTGGAGTAGGACGCCGTGTTGGAGCAGAATCTGAGCTTGTCGTTCCGAAAGTTTTATGTCTTTGTAACTGTCCCACAGTACAAATTGACATCCATTTCGCCAGTCAGCACAACCGTAGCCTTTCTTGCCACGAATTACTTTAGCTCCACACTTGGGACAGCTAGAAGATTTTGCCCAATCTAAGTCTCTCAGATTGCTGGTTTCGATCAGTTGTTGTGTGAAATTAATCACCTCTTCCATAAATTGATCGGCATTATATTCGCCTTTCTCTATGGCTTTGAGTTTACCCTCCCATTCCCCTGTAAGATCAGGGGACTTCAGGTTAGGGTCTTTAACCAAAGCGATAAGATACCGACCAAGGTCAGTAGCAACAATTCGTTTTTTGTCTCGTGCTATATATCCTCTCCTGATTAGCGTTTCGATGATTTCGCCTCGTGTGGCAGGTGTACCAATACCTCTTTCTTTTAGAGCATCTTTAAGTTGCTCGTCTTCAATCATCCTACCCGCAGTTTCCATTGCACCCAATAACGAATTTTCGGTGTAGTAGCGAGGTGGAGTCGTTTGGCCAGCTCTAATAGAAGGGTANTGAGAACCTGATTCTTCAGATTCAAATTTGGGNAANATTTGTTCTTCTTCTTTGTCTGTAGTGCCCGCTTGCGGGTAGAGCACTGTCCAACCAGCAGATACAATTTGTGTCCCCTTAGCTTGNAATTTTACTTCGTNAGCTTCACCTTCGACAGTGGTGATTTGCTTAATACACTTAGGATAGAACACAGCAATGGTACGTATCAGAACAGAATCAAATACCCTAGACTCCGACGTTGAAAGTCCTTTAGTAGTACGCCCTGTTGGTATAATAGCATGGTGATCGGTTACCTTTTTATCATTGACGATACGAGAATTGAAGCCTAAATTATCCAAATCGAGAGCTGAAATTTCTTTTTCTTTATTTGTTCTTAGTTTNCGTAGNGCATTGGCAACNTCACTTTTCATGTCATTACTAAGATATTGAGAGTCAGTTCGTGGATAAGTCAGTAGTTTCTTNTCNTATAACGATTGTGCTACTTCTAGTGTCTGGGCTGCTGACATATTGTAGAGNCGGTTCATATCCCGTTGAAGACTAGTTAAATCATAAAGTAGTGGNGGATTGACTGATTGTCGTTTNCCTTCTATTTTAACAATCCTGAACGGGTGTCCTTNAGTTCGAGATTTCAGCTTCTCTGCCTCATCTTTTTGGTGGAATCGTTGGCCTTTGTATTTGAAAGTGACTTTTCGATACTTAGTTGTCAATTCCCAAAAAGGTTGTGGTTGGAAATTGCGAATTTGATCATCCCTTTTAACAATCATGGCCAGAACTGGAGTTTGTACCCGGCCAACGCTCCACAAAATTCTTTCAGAGCCCCCATAACGAACAGTAAAATTTCGAGTCCCATTAAGGCCAACAATCCAATCTGATTCATGTCGGCACTTGGCTGCGGCAAATAAGGAGTCATACTGGTGACCTGCTCGCAAATTCCGAAATCCATTTTGAATTGCTTCTTCGGTCAATGAACTCAGCCAAAGTCGCTGAAATGGACGGCCTTCACAACCAGCCATCTGATAGATATAACGAAAAATTAGCTCTCCTTCTCGTCCTGCATCCGTAGCACAAATTACTCCTTTAGCTTGTCTTAATAGTTTCTTTATAGTCGAAAATTGCTTTGATACACCGCTATTATCGATCAGTTTCAGTTGAAACTGATTGGGAATAATAGGCAAAGTACTAAGAGACCAACGCTTAAAGCTTGAGTCATAAGCAACTGGTTCTTTTAGAGAAAAGAGATGGCCAAATGACCATGTCACCTGATAACCACTACCCTCGAAATATCCATCTCGTTTAGATTTAGCCTGAAGGACACTAGCAATATCTCGAGCTACTGATGGTTTCTCTGCTAACACGACTTTCATAAGAAATAGCTAAAGTAGATTAAAGATATATTCGTTATTTTACTTAGGTGGGCATCAAAGCTAGTAGTATTCTTATCGACTAATACGAACACTACCCGCTTGCATGGCTTTTTGGGTTTCTTCTAAGCTTGCCCAATTGAAATCTCCAGGAAATGTGTGAGCTATTGCTGAGTAAGCGCCTGCAAAATCGACAGCTTCTTGTGGTGACTTGTCTTGTAGCAGACTGTAAATCAATCCTGCAGCAAAACTATCGCCTCCGCCAACTCGGTCAACCAATTCTAGATCTTCGTAAATTCGAGATAAATAAAAGTCATTACCATCGAATAAGAGAGTACGCCAATCGTTTAGCCAACCAGTTTTCGCATCTCGCAGCGTTGTACCAATTTTTTCAACATTAGTGTAATCGTTTATTACTCGACTAACTACCTGTTTGTAGCTCTCTGGGTCCAATTTGGCGAAATCACCTGTCGTACCCTCAGCTTTATAACCCAAGGACTTTTCAAAATCTTCCTCGTTTCCAATTAAGACCGTAACATAGCGAACGAGCTCACGATTGACTTTCTGAGCCTCCTCAGAGGTCCAAAGTTTCGAACGAAAATTGAGATCGTAGCTAGTATTCAATCCACTATCTCTAGCTGCTTGCAAAGCTTCTGCACAAACAGCTGCGACTGACTCAGACAGAGCAGGAGTTATACCACTCAAATGGAACCAGTGAGCATTTTTAAATACATGACCCCAGTTTATTTCACCAACCTTCATGTTAGAGATAGCAGTATAACCTCGATCATAAGTAACACTCGCAGCACGTGGGCCGGCACCGAGTTCTAGGTGATAAAAACCATTGCGTTCACGTCCAACACCGTCAAATTCTGTCCAAACGACTTGTGATACATCAACTCCAAGTTCACGCCCTTTATTTTGGATGAATCGACCAGACCAGTTATTGACTAGTCGGGATAGCCAAGCGGTTTTTAAACCTAGGTTGGAAGCATTAACGGCTACATTGAGTTCAGCGCCACCAGCGGTCATGTTGAGTGTAGTAGATTGTTCTAAACGCATAAAATCAGGTGGAGCTAAACGAACCATAGCCTCACCAAAGGTTACCAGATCAAACATAATGGATGGAAACTCCTTGATATCAATAAAAATTAAAAATTAATCGTCCAAAGAAACTACTGCTTTTATGGTGTGAGATTCAGGTTTTAACCAATTTGGAAAAGCCGAAATCATTTCCCGAAAACTGGACCGATGGGTAATCCATGGGTTAGTATCGATTTGGCCTTGCTCAACCAATTCAATAATCCGTCTAAAATCCTTAGGTGTTGAGTTGCGTGTTGCAAGCAAAGTAATTTCTCTGCGGTGAAACTCAGGATCAAAAAAGCTAATCTCAGATTGAACTAGACCTACGAAGACTAATTTCCCACCATTTGCCACATAACTGAAAGCAGTTTGCATCGATTTAGCATTTCCCGTCGCATCAAAAACGACTGTCGGAAGATCACCTCCAGTTAGTGATTTTATCTGTTTCAATGGGTCTTCTTGAGCTCTAACGGTAGCGTAAAGACTAAAGTGTTGCTCACAGAAATCTAAGCGATTCTGATTAACATCCATTACTAGAAGTTTTACTCCCGCTAGTTGCGCAAATTGAACCACAGACAGCCCAATTGGACCTGCACCAATTACTAAAACGCAATCTTCTGATTCTAGTCCTGCTCGATCGACTGCATGAGCACCAATCCCTAGAGTTTCTACGAGGGACAACTGGTCTAATGACAGCTTTTTAGATTGGTGTAATTTGGTCAAAGGGACAATAATCTGTTCTCTCATGCCACCGTCGGTTTGGACCCCGAGTACCCGCATTTGAGTACAGCAATTAGGCTTATGACGACGACAAGCAATACAATATCCACAAGTCAAATAAGGTTCTACAGCACATGTGTCCCCGGTGCGCAATTGGAATTCATTGCTATCTGTATCGAGGATTTCTACGCCTAATTCATGACCAAGGATCCTAGGATAACTAAAGAACGGTTGGTGTCCGCGATATGCATGTAGATCAGTACCACAAATACCAATTCGGCGCACAGCAACCAGAGCATGGCCATCTGGTATTTCATCAGGAATTGATGTTTCTGTGAAGACGAAATGCTCAGGCTTCTCCAAAATAATAGTTTGCATATTCATTATTCCGAAATTTATCCAACGGATAGGAGCTCAAGATGTTTACCCAGATGAGAGGACAAGAATTCTTCGTGCAAGTCGGAATACTGTTCCAATGTTTCGGTTATCAGTTCTTTGAAGGGCTGGTCGTTCGGCATTTGACCTTGAGTTAAAACAGAACCAAAGGAAACATGCAAGACTTGACGGCCATTATCTTCATCAAGGTAAGCAATTTCTCGGTCGGCAGGACTAAGAAATACAGGATCTTCTAAAACCTCCACATTCGCCGAAATATGATAGGTAGCACTATCAGTTTCAAATCGATCAATAGCATATTTAATTATCTCTAGGAATGCACGGTGATTTTGTCTTGCCACTACTCGTAAAGCCTCTAAATAACTAGTACCGGCTGTTTTAACATGTAATAAATTTTTACAAACCCGGCCTAATATTGGGTAAATACTAAATTTGTCTGATCCACTATGAACACTGATTTTGTAGGGACCATATTGTTGTGCGATTAAGACATGCTGGTGTAAGGTTTTTTCAAATTTTTTTAGGTCGCCTTTATAGTCAATACCTTTTTCAAATTCACCGACAAACCGTGGAGCTAGACTGATAACCTGAACGCCTCTCCTTTGTAGTTCGAGCGCAATAAACAGGTGCTCCCAAACACTTGTAGCTGTGTCCGTTTCATCTACCGATATTTCTAGCTCAAAAATATCAGTCTCTGATGAAACCCACTTGGCCATTTGGCAGGCATAATCCACGGCTAAACCATACTTCACAATTGATCGGAATAAATCCTCTCGGTTTGGAGAATCAACTTCCAACTGACCCAGCAAATCGAACTTTTTATTGAGGTAAAGGTCAGTAACCTGCTGTAAAGATTCAAAGGCGCCAGCTTTTATTACCTGGTCAACTGCTGCTTGTAGATCTGTTCCGTTTAGCGTATTTGCATAATCGTTGACGTAATCAGACGGATCAATCGTAAAAAAGGTGAACCCTGCTGCGGCCAAGTCAATAACATCTTGTCGGTTTTTTAAATGGTCTGCATCAGCTCCCCACGAATTATTCCAACCTACTTCTCGTAAACTTTTTTGTGCTGACAACATGACTTCCATTGGAGTTCGATTAGTACGTTCCATTTCTCGTACGGACTGTTGAGCAAACATAGGAACTAGATCACCCTTTCGGCTCGCTGAAACATGACCAAAGGTAGCTAACCCGATTCGGTCTCCGAAGCCGAAAGAAGGCTTTAGTCCCACTAACTGCGGCTGAGGCAGAAGATTGTCTTTTGTATTCATAGTTTCCTATATAGCGTAAATTGTTGGATCAGTAACTTTTGCCTGTTCAAATCCTCTTCGTCGTAATAAACACGCATCACATTGCCCACAGTGCCTATCGTGATTATCTGGATTATAACAGCTATGTGTTAGAGCATAATCGACATCAAGACCAATACCGGTTTTTATAATTTCAGCTTTTGTCAATCCAATCAGTGGCGTGTGAATTTGCAAATGGTGCCCTTCTACCCCAGCCTTAGTAGCCAAATTAGCCATTTCAGTATAGGCTTGTATATATTCAGGTCTACAATCAGGATAACCTGAATAGTCTAAAGCATTAACTCCAATAAAAATGTTCCGAACTGATAAGGTCTCAGCCCAAGCCAGTGCAAATGCCAGAAAGATTGTATTTCGGGCCGGAACGTAGGTAACCGGGATTTCTTCTTTCATCTCGGTTACTGATTGCTTTTTAGGTACCGGTATATCATCGGTTAAAGCTGAGCCTCCGAAGATACGTAGGTCTATATCAACCAGCACGTGCTTTTCAACCGATTTGTTTTTAGCTAATTTTTGTGCATATTGGAGTTCTAACGTATGTCGTTGGCCATACCGAAAACTAAGGGCGAAAACTCTATAGTTTTCTCTTTGAGCGATTGCAAGGGTCGTAGCTGAATCTAGGCCACCACTCAATAAGACAATCGCTTTTTGACTTTTCATCTTCACTTCAATTCATTAATGATGGACATCAACCCATCATAAGACTGACGAGTACTTTGAATTCCGTCATCACCAGGCAAACGAAAATGTGTTTCCAGCGCAACTACTCCATTATACCCATCATTTTTCAGGGCTTGTAATTCTGCATGATAATTAATTTTACCGGCGCCAACCGGACGCCAAACCCTTTTTCCATTCTCAAAATCGACATCCTTAACATGGACATGTACTACTCTATCTTTTACCCGTTTATAACCTTCTGGGCTAGGAGATCGATCACCTGCAGCATAGGCATTACCTGGATCCCAAATCAACTGCAGGTTGGATGAATCGAAATGCGCAAAAAGCTTTTCTAAATCTTGGCTAGTACCGATATTGCCAGAACTTACATTTTCAAAACCAAGTATAATACCTTCCCTTTCTGCAATACGAATGGGCAATTCCATCTTCTCAAAAATCTTCTTCCATGCTTCCTCACTAATCTGATCAAGTTTCCAAAAAGAAAATAAGCGAACCATGTTGGTATTAAAAAGGCGGGCAACTTCAATTGACCGATGAAGGTGAGAGATATGATCATCATACTCTTGATCATCGTCAAGATTACAACGCAGGGTGAGAGAATCAATACCTGTTACTGTCAGTCCACTGGATCGAACGATCGAAATTACTTTACTCAGGGTAGAAGACTCAACATCACATATGTTCTGTCCCCAAACGCTGTGAAGCTCGATATACTCTAGCCCCCAAGATTGAGCAGCCTCAACTGCTGCGACCAAGTCTTGGCTAATTTCGTCTGTAACAACCCCAATTTTGAAACACATTTTACTATTTCCTTTCGGCCTATTGCTTCCAATTGTAAGCAAGTCTTGGCCGTTCTGTCACATTTTTACTACCAGAGTGTGCACAAAACACATCGTAAAATAAAACATCACCTCTGCTCGGCGTTACTTCGATTGGTTCTTTCAGGTCTAGTTGATGAATATCGCCGTTTAGTACCCACATGTACTCGTACCTTTTCGGGTCGCTTTCCGCTAACGCCCGGATTTGATGGTGGGATTCTGGCCATACAATGGTTCCACCACCATGCAACCCTACGTCACTATGAAATATCATAGCTGCAATTCGAAAAGCACGTGGGAAAGTCTTATGACCGTGTGCCTTGATCGCATGGTCTATGTGTGGGCTAGGCCAACTCCACTGACCAGTTGAAGGAAAAGTATGCAAACCAAAAACCTTATTCGGTTTACGGAAAGAACTGGGATCGTCCCCAGCTAGTTGGGCTGCAGCTAGTAAGAACTCTTCTGTGTAGCAAGCAAGTGAATCTGGGTGATCTGATTCCTCTAGAACGGCTTTTGTCCAATCCGGATTCTGACGATCAATACCGAATTGTAACCAAATCCGTTCTTCAATTTTCTGAGAAATATCCTCTGGTATCAAGCCTGATACTAATAAATAGCCGTTTTGGAAATATCGTCCGACTTGAGTGTCTGATAGAATATACATTGGCTTCAGTGTTTAGCGTATCAATTAGACGACTGCTAACTCCTTGGGGTTTTCTAAGCTTATTTTCGGTTGACCTGTGCCCAGTAAAGACACCATTCCAAATTATGTTTATGGGATTTCGACTGTTTGGAAAATCGTCTGGATAATTTTTTCAGAATCAATCTCTCTTGCTTCGGCCTGGTAACTAACTATAATTCGATGACGCAGTACATCTTTTCCAACAGCGTGAACATCTTCAGGTGTAACATAGCCTCGGTGTTTCATAAATGCATGTGCTTTCGACGCAATAGCTAACGAGATCGTCGCACGGGGTGAGGCGCCATATTCGATCAAGTCGGCGTGATCGACCAAACCGTATTTGGCAGGATTTCGACTTGCACATACCAAATCAACAATATAGTTTTCAATTTTACTATCCATGTAAATTTGACGCACAACCGTTCGCAACTGAATAATCCTTTCTGGCTGGATAACTGGAACAATATTTTTATCACCTGATTGGGATGACTTTCTTAAAATCTCGAGTTCTTCTTGTCGGTTGGGATAATCTAAGTACAGCTTGAACATAAACCGGTCTACTTGTGCCTCTGGTAGTGCATACGTACCTTCTTGATCAATTGGATTTTGGGTAGCTAAAACCAAAAAGGGATCCTCCAATTTGAATGTTTTGTCCCCGATTGTCACTTGCCTTTCTTGCATGGCTTCCAAAAGTGCAGATTGCACCTTGGCCGGAGCTCGGTTAATTTCATCAGCCAAGATAATGTTAGCAAATATGGGACCACGCTTAACATAGAAGTCGGATTTTTGTGGATTGTAGATCAAAGTACCAATTAGGTCAGCCGGTAATAAATCGGGTGTGAATTGAATTCGATTGAAAGTGGTAGAAATAGCCGCTGCCAACGATTGAACTGAGGTCGTTTTTGCCAATCCCGGGACACCTTCTAAAAGAATATGACCATTGCAAAGCAGACCGATTACTAAGCGCTCAATCATATACTTTTGGCCAACGATCACCTTACTAATTTCGGTTATGAGCTGATCAGCAAAAGAACTCTCGTTCTTAATTCTTTCGGTGAGGGCATTAAGTTCTGCTCGTTGCATAAGCAAAAATCAGGAATATAGTAGCCATAGGTTAGAAATTATACGAGCAAATTAAGCGATCTGTTTGCTCAATTAGCGATTTACTATTTTGGTAGATATTCTCTAGGTCAGTTTGGGTGGGGCAATGATTAGAAAATTCGATCATATCACACATCCTCAATATTTCACCAGTGTGATCTATAATGGACTCAGGTAATCTATTCAGAAATTGAGAGGTAGAAGAGTTAGATACTTGGAAGCCGAAATAATCGTTTAGATAAGCCCTTACTGTATCTGAAATTAGGCCACAATATCCAACATAGTTTTCGTCTTCTTTTAGCTGCAGTGCTTGTTCTAGATTTTTCAGGGCTACAAGTGCAGGCAACTTTAATGACTCGTGAGTCTCCATACTACTTGTCGCTGATAATTTAGCTTGCTTAACATCAGCGACCTGATTATCCAGCAGCAATTGATAGTCAGTATGATCGGGAAAAACGCCCTGTACTCCCAAGTGTAGTTGCGAAAGGTCTTGCGAGGTTTTTGTGGACCTGTAGGGGCGTGAACTCATCATTTTCTTTTTAAGTAAAACCCACAGCCCGATTATAACTCCAATGGAAATTGCGACGAAACTACCATTTAGAACTATATCAGTTAGATTCACTGGCAGTGATTCGGATTTGGTCGCAGTTGGGCTATGAGTAACAGCAGTTCCACTGACACTCGGAATTAAAAAGTCGCTCAAATCCCATACTCCCTGATTTTCCGAAAAATTGTCCGACGGGAGACCCCCAGCAATTCAGCAGCTCTCAATCGATTATTATTAACAGATTCTAAGGTTGATTTAATCGCGGCCTTCTCGATGTTTGCCATTGTCATTCCAACATGTACATCAATTCGCTTACCCTTTTCAGGCTTCATGTTAGAACGGTCTTGTTCCACTTTGATAGATTTCATTTTGATTTGTTTTAAAATTGATTGTGGAACGGTTTCAATACTTAAATGTTCAGTTTCCGAAATTGCCACCATACCCTCGATTGTACTACGCAGCTCCCGAACATTACCTGGCCAGTTATAAGTCATAAGCGCATTCAAAGCTAGTGAACTTAAATTCTTAACTGGTTTGTTATAAGCTACACAAAACTCTTCTAAAAAAAAGTTAGCTAAAAGAGGTATATCATCCTTACGATTACGGAGTCGAATCATCTGAATTTGAATCGTTCTAAGTCTGTTATACAGATCAACCATAAATTTTCCTTCTGCAACCAAATCAGATAAATCCGATTCATTGGAACAAACTAGTCTTACGTCTAGTTTCTGTGCAAAGTTAGCATTATTACTAGTCTTGGATTCGACATTCTGATCCTGTTGGTTCAAACGATTTAACAAGATAGATTGATTTGATAGACTTAGCCTACCAATCTCACTTAGAAATAGTGTGCCGCCGTCAGCTGATTGGTAACGGCTGTGGTCGTTGTTTATTTGGAATGAAGAAGAAGATTTTTGCCAGCCTTTCTGAACAGTAAACAGATCTGAAGAAGCAAAAAGATGATCGACCAAATCGCAGTTAAAAACAACGAACTGGCCAGAGCGTAAACTGCGATGATGAATAGATCTCGCGACTGTTTGACGTCCTGTCCCTCGCTTCCCTGTAATCAGTACTGGAGCACGAGATGTCGATATCTGAGAAACCAGTCGGCGTGCATTCTGTATGGAAACCGAATTGCCCACCAAATTATATTTGTCAGTGTGTCCGTCTATTCTTAGTTTTAACTCTCTATTTTCGATCAGCAAACGACGAGTTGCTAAAATTTTTCGCAATAAATTTCTCAGATAGATTGGATTGACTGGTGTTGCTAACAAATGGCTATGTTCGTGAGCTAACAATTCCTTTCGGCTGGATTCTTGTGCTAAATAGGCCCGATTAAGTTGAGCTGTAAGGAAAACTGCACCCACATCTGGGTTGGCTAACCGAGCTATCTCCAGCACTTTTAAACCATCCAATAAGCCAGTATGCAGCGGTGTGATCAGGGTATCAATTGGTATGCGTTCTACTCGTTCCAAAGCCGCTTGAAAATTACTTGACACAAGGACATCAAGCGATTCGTCGGCTAAAACAGAGCGTAGCTGCTCGATCTGACGTTGATTACTATTGACAATGAGTGCTACCGGTTGATCCTGCATCTGCTAAATGTAATTCAAATAGATCACTAAATTGTTAGTCAAGTTTATAACTTGTGTATTGTAAGTGTAATGAGCCCACGGGTCAAGAGAATAGGCCCAGTTGATGGACTTAGTGCCGCCCGTAAGGATATAATACAAGCTCATATTATTCAAGTAACTGATGCATTCTGAAGGAGAAAAAAATGGAGTACAAGTTCCACCATATTCATATACGGTGCCAAGACTTAGAAGCAAGTATTGATTACTATAAGAAAATGTTCGACGGTGTGGTAATCGAACAGGTCGAGGTCCGTGGCATGACAATCGCCCGTATGAAAGTTGGAGGTGAAAATATCTTCTTGTCTCCCAAATTTGGCGAAGCTGAAGTTGAGCCGACGACTGGTAATCCGCGTTGGGGAGCTTATCAACTAGCTTTTGGTGTTAACGATTTGGAATCTGCAGTATCTGATTTAGAAAATAAGGGTGCCAAATTGGAAAATTTAAGACCGAATGGTTTACCTTTGGCGTTCTTTTCTGGCCCTGATGGAGTACAAATTGAATTAGTTGGGAAGTAGGCGAGTGAACAATGTCGACAAACGAATTATTCTTTTTGTTTTTTGTTCATAATCCTAATTATTTGTCTAGCTCTAGCCAAGGAATATCAACATCGAGTTGTATTGCAACTTCAGATAAAGCTTTTAGGTGATCAATATGCAAGGGTATGCCCTCTTTAATCGACTTTTGGCGATTATTCCACTCTATTTCTCCTGGCAAAAAAACTTGATCCTTGTCAGGAGCTGTTTTGGATTTCTGAATACTATCAATTCCGTTCTCGATTTCAGAAACATACTCATCGTAGTCAGTGAAACTCCCGACATTAATAGCAATAAAAAAATGCTCTGAGGGATTTTTATCCCCACTTTCCTTGTGACAGGCTAGCAAGCCACCGACTAGTGGTCCAGCTAAAGTTCCCATAGCCAACGCTAAACCATATCCTCTGGCACCAGCGGCTGGAGCTAACATCTTTCCCGTATCACTTGGCCCAGTAACAGGTAGGCCTTCACTGTCAAGTAGCCAACCAGGGGGAATCGGTTCACCATACATGCGTAAGGTTTCAACTTTTCCCCAGGATGCCACAGCACATGCCATGTCTAGCAGGATTGGTTGTTTAGAACCGGCGGGAAAACCATAACTCAAGGCGTTGTTGGCGACTACAGGTTCAGCCCCACTTGGCGCGGCAACTGACGCTCCACCAGTATTAGTTGTGGCGAAACCAATCATCTTCTGTTCTACTGCCATCATAGTGTAACAGGCTGCGGCCCCGTAGTGTCCTGAATTTCGAACACCAGTAGCTGCAATACCGGTCTTCTTAGCTTTTTCAATCGCCTTACTCATTCCCTGTACACAAGAAGGATGCCCAATTCCATTTCCACCATCGATCACGGTATAACTGGGACCTTCTTCCACAATTTTGATTTCGGGATTCGCATTCAAACCACCATTAAAAATCGATCGTAAATATCGAGGTAAGGCGCGTGTGCCATGAGAATGTACACCTCTCAGGTCAGTTTCTACCTGAAGGTCAGCAATCAATTGAGCATGATCCATTGGTATGCCTGCTTTAATACAAAGCTCGCGAGCTAACTCTTTCAGTGGACCGGATTGGACAACGATTTCTTGTTCGGACAAACTCATAGAGGACTTCTCCTATTATGAATCATAGATTTATAATGTGCAGGTTGTTTGTGTAAATACAGACCATAAATTAGGCATTATCATGTTCAGTATCAATCCGACCATCAGGACGTGCATGATCATCAGCCAAGCGGACAACATCATCCACCTGTGGTGTAGACACTTCATGCAAGATCAAGTCGGTTTTTGCTACCATTCGGTGAACAGTCGGTGGAGTAACAGTGAAATAGTCTCCCGCAACAACAGTTTTCCATTCATCGTCAAGTAAAACCTCAGCTCTACCTGCTGCCACATAGATAGTCTCTAGTTTATGATGATGATACTGTAAGCTAGTTCGTTGTCCTGCATTTATTAGTAAGCGTTTGAAGCAATAGCTATCATTGAGTTCTAACCATTCTTCTCTGCCCCAAGGCTTTTCGACAATTTTCATACACTTTCCTTTAAAACAAAATACAATTAATTCTGCGATCTAAGATTCTACTTCAATAATAAATCAGTTTGGTCTTGACGTAGATGATGGATTAGCAACGAGAGATTAGGGGTGTTAGGCTCAAGGTGAAGTACCATTTCTGCTGCACTAATCGCCTCCGATATATAGCCCATTTTATAGCATGTCCAGCCCAAAGCTGCATAAGCTACAGCCGAGTTTGGACTGTTCAACACTGCACTTCGTAGATACGGTAAAGCCTGATCATACAAATCTTGATTCAAAAAATAAAGTCCAGAATCGAGGTCAGAAACAGAATGGTGAGTGGTCATGAGGGGTTCGGCTTTTCCTCCGCAGCTGATAAACAGACCACTCACAACTGTCAGAAGCAAGAGAAGAAAAGAAAAAAAACTACTCGTCATCTTTGCATAGATCGGTATTGCTATTTAGCTCTTAGCTTCCTGTAATTTCCATCTCGAACGGTAATACCCTGTCGGTCGCAATATTCCAGAAAGGGTACGGCATATTTACGGCTAGTTTGGACTAACTCCCTAAATTCAGCCACAGTCAATGTCTGATTCTTTTCTAAATATTCTTTGATCAGAAATTTAATCTGATCAAAGATCGAACAATGGATAAATATTCCATCTTCAATTTTGATCAACTGACCTAGATTAACTAACGCAGAAAATGTCTCCCTAACTGAGGATTCAGTATAGTCGTAGTTCGTCAAATACATGACAGTATCTGATAAACTCGGACTATTGATACCAGACCGTTGAAACAAATCTTCAATTTCATTTTTAATGGCAGCTTTATCGCCATGAAACGCAATTTGATGAGCAAAAAGACGTAATTGATTGCCAACTTTTTCTACTTTCTTCTGATTGACCATTCTTTGAATTAGCTTATCAAAAATCGATTCACTTAAACATAATTTCTCTCTAGCTTGGGCGATATTTAGACCGATGTCTAAAGGCTTATTCTGGTGGTAATCATTGAGTAACTGCTCAAGTTTGAGCTCTATTGATTTGACCCGATTACTCGAAGATATTTCGGTCGGATTTCCGAGCCACTGAACAATGTCACCGGATTGAATCAAATCAGATATCCAACTAGTTAATAGTTTTTCTGAAATAGAGCAGTAGTAGTGAAGGAAATCAACAGGAATCGAAAAATGGTCATCCAATATCAACTGTAAAACGTCAAGATCTGATTGAGCTTGAGCCCACCGTTCTAACCTATCAATTGTATCTTCACTCATGCGTTTATGTCGATCCGCAAACGGATTTAGCACTCTCCCACCACCAACAGTATGTTCAGCAGAAGAATCTCTCAAGATAAAACGGTCGTCTCTAAATGTCAAAATTGGCTTATCTAATCGTAGCTGCATCGGGACTGTATCACCAGGCAAAGCTGCGTCTTCGACTAACATAATCGCTCGGCAGAACACTTCGCAAGTACCAATGTAAAACCTCAAAGGAACCCAGTGTTCCAACATTCGAGGAAACGAATCGAGAATTTGAACCTGTACGTCTATATTGTTAGTAGTGAGAGAAAATTTGAGAGGGCATAGCACCGAACCCCTTGGTACCTGACCGAGGGACGTTCCAGATAGATTCAGGGCGGTACGTTGACCATCCATAGCTGTTTGGACGTTATTTCCGTGTACTTGAATACCACGTACTCGAACTTCATCACCTGCAGGTAACACCTGTAATCGCTGTTCACGATGAATTACCCCACCAATTAACGTACCAGTAGTAACAACTCCAAATCCTTTTTGGCTAAATGCACGATCTACATAGAGGCGGCCCCTACCACTCTGCGAAGACTGGATAGGAACTGATGCTGTTGGTAATTTTTCACAAATGATTTTCTTTAGTTGATTAATACCTTCGCCCGTTATAGATGAGACAGTTGCAGTCGGAACATTGGCTAGGCTTGTTTCATGTAATAATTCTTTTGTAAGTTCCATAGTCTCTTGCAACTGATCCATCGAAACCAAATCAATCTTTGTAATTACTAATATGCCATTTGAAATTCCTAACAAGTCGATGATTTCCAAATGCTCGATGGTTTGTTCTTGCATTCCTTCTTTGGCATCTACAACTAGTAGAACCATGTCCATTCCATAAGCACCTGAAAGCATACTACGTATGAATTTTTCGTGTCCTGGAACATCTATGATCCCAGCCCTAGATCCATCCGGCAGATCGAAATAGGCAAAACCGAGCTCAATTGATAAACCTCGTTCCTTTTCCTCTTTCAATCGGTCGGTCTCAATACCTGTCAATGCATGGATCAACGCACTTTTACCGTGGTCAACGTGACCGGCTGTGCCTATAATCGTATGTTTGGTCGCTTCCATCATCCTAATCCATCCAACGTTCTTTAGGCTACCATATAATCAATTTCGTGGGCAATAGTTGAAACGAAGATAAATGAATAATGAAGTGAGAGTGCTTTGAATAATGACTGCTTGTTTCTTTGCCTTTACATGTTGATACTTCTTCTTATAGAATGAGTCGTTTCTTATTTTTCTGTAAGTCAACCGTATGTAGAATTTTGATAATTTAGTACTCTAGGAGAAATTACACGTGAGACCCAATAGACTAAGGCAGTTACTCAAAACAGATCGTCCCAGTATCGGTACTCACATCCATGCTACCTGGCCATCGATGATGGAAGTGATCGGGCATACTGGTGTTTACGATTATGTCGAGTTTGTAGCAGAATACGGTCCTTTTGATCTTCATGATTTGGACAACTTATGTCGAGCTGCAGAACTCCATAACTTATCTAGTATGATAAAAGTAGACCAAGAACCTCGTGGGTTTATAGCTCAACGCGCTATTGGATCAGGATTCCAAAGTGTATTGTTTGCAGATTGTCGTACCGTTGATGAGGTGAAGGAGTGTGTTCGTATTACGCGTGCTGATACTCCAGAAGATAATGGCACTTACGGAGTTGCGACTCGCCGATTCTCCTATATGGGTTATGGTGGTGGTACAGACTACGTTCAAGCTCTGAGAGAAGTCGTCGTAGTGATCATGATAGAGAAATCAGGTACTGTCGATAATTTAGAAGAGGTATTATCAATTGAAGGGGTGGATATGATTCAGTGGGGTGGGGCTGACTATTCAATGAGTATCGGGAAAGCCGGTCAGCGTGGAGATAAGTCAATCCGAGATGCAGAAAAACGTGTTTTTGAAACAGCCATTGCTATGGGGGTTCCACCACGAGCGGAAATTGGTAGCCCAGAACAAGCTAAGTACTATATTGATTTAGGTGTCAAGCACTTCTGTATCGGTACTGATGTGCATATTCTATATAGTTGGTGGAAGAATAATGGCGATGAGTTACGAAAAGTAGTTGAAAGTGCCTAACCTAATCATCCGTTCATTTAGAATAAAAATATGAAACAACTAAAAGCAAGTGTCGAGGCCGAAATCAAAGCTGGTCGAATCGGAACCCCTGTTTTTTTGAGATGTTTTTATCAAGTCAATCATCAGTTCACAGATCGAGGTGCAATCGATACCCTAATCAATTTGGCCAATAGTTGGATGAATTCAGAAATAGAACGTAGCTACTTTCAAGAGGATGATTGTCAGACCACAGTCTTACTGCAATTTGCTGATGGTGAATCAGCACTTCTATCTGCCAATTATTTGACTGACGCCGTTCAAAAACCAATCATTGATCTGCACATGATTGGTAGTCGGGGGACTATATACCACCAAGGCACATTGGAGCATGAATATGTCTAGTAAGGTCTATGGTGTATTACTCGTTGGCGGGATGCGCTCGCACCAAGAAAACTATGCACGTCAATTTCAATCTGATCCGCGATGTAGACTGATTGCAGTAGCAGATCAAGAAAATGCTCCAGTTGAACGTATCAAGTTGAATCAAGCATTAGCTGATGAACTCGATTTGCCTTACCAAAATTTGGAAATTGCGCTAGAGAGAACAGATGTTGATATTGTTTCCTTATGTCCAGAAGTCGAGCGAAGAGCAGAAGTTTCTGTCCTCTGTGCTAAGGCAGGAAAGCATCTATATTTGGATAAACCTTTAGCTTTAAACTCATCATCAGCAGGCAAGATTGTCTCCGCCGTACATAAATCAGGTGTCAAAGCTCAGATGTTTAGTAATGTACATTGTAATTGGGCGAAAGATGCTAAGACTACCTTGGAAGAGGGAAAGATTGGCCGACTTCGAGCAATCCACTGTGACATAACTTTTGCCAAAGGACACATAGGGTCGGTGAAACAACAAAGAAGGATTGACAGTGGGAAGCGTCCCCGTTATACATTTGCCGAAGCCAAGCCAGAACTATTCGATATTGGTGTTTATGCAGTGTCAGTAATTAATTGGATTACAAATCAACCAGTCAAAAGTCTGGTTGCTATAACCGGCAACTACTTTTTTAAAGAACATCTGGCTCATGATGTTGAAGATTTTGGTTCAATCATTATGGAATTAGCTGATGGTACAACAGCTACGATTAGTAGTGGTCGTTTTGGGTGGACTAGTCACCCACTCGGTGGTATCCAAAAAATCAAATTGGTGGGAAATACAGGAATTGTTGATTTCGATGCTAACCAACCAAGATTAGAAGTCCATGCTGCTGAACCATCTTTTCAACCTCCGGTGCCTCATCCTCTGGATCCGATGGGAATGTGGAGCAGCACAACTAATGGTATCATGCCGAAAAATAAGTGGAAACCAATTTCTGGCCAGAATTGGATTGAAGAAGAATTTCGCTCCTTTATTGACGCAATTGATATTGGAACACCGATCGAGATGACTGTTGAGCTAGCTGCTCAATCGGTTGAGGTGATTACGGCTGCTTACCATTCGGCAGCCAGTGGTCAAAAAATTAACTTGACTTGAGAGACGATGGGAATATGGAAGCATTGTAGTCGCGTCTACAAGCAAATTAAGTATTGTTTACGTCAACCCAATTTCTCATGGATTGATTTTTTTCGTTTGTGCCAACGCAATAGGTATTGGTTTTGGCATCCACAAAGATGGCTAAAAACAGTTGGAATCACTGGCACAAATGGGAAAACAACAGTCGCACATTTTTTGTCGCAAATTCTTAAAAATTCTGGACACACAGTTGGCCAACTTGGTACTCATAACCATTACATTGGGGATCTATGTTTACCAAGTGCACTGACCACACCTAATTCAGTTACCATCCACCATTTATTGTCCTATATGGTTAGTGAAAATGCCTCACATCTAGTCATGGAGGCATCATCTCACGGATTAGCACAAGATCGGTTGCGCGACTTGACTTTTTTGGTGGCGGTTTTCACGAATTTAAGCCAAGACCACCTAGACTATCATGAAAATATGGAAGACTACCTGTTAGCGAAAATTCGACTATTCCATTTGGTACGAGATGATGGTTTGATTCTAGTCAACACCGATGATGCGCGAGCCGATACTATTTTATGCCATGCACGTCGGAGGTTAAATCGACAAGTTCGAACTTTTGGCTTGAGTTCATTAGCAGACTTGAGGGCAATAGGAATAAAATCAACACTTAATGGTACTTCTTTTGAAGCTGTTACACCAGACCAAAGTTTTGCTGTAGAAATACAACTTCCGGGGCAACATAATGTTTCAAATGCTCTAGCAGCCTTGGGAGCAGCCCAATTTTTGGGTCTGAGTAATAATATGATACAAAAAGGTCTAAAACAGACCGTGGTAGCAGGACGATTTGAATCTGTTGGGAATGAAGTCAAGCCTGTAATAGTTGATTTTGCCCATTCACCTAAGGCTCTGGAGTGTTTACTCAAAACAGCTAGACAATTTGCTCAAAATCGACTAATCTGTGTAGCCAGTTGCAATGGAGACCGAGACCGAAGTAAACGACCTTTAATGGGCCAAATTGCGACGTCTTTGTCTGATCATGCTATATTAACCAGTGGAAGCCCAAGATCGGAAAGAGCTGAGCACATTTTGGCTGACATGCAGATGGATTTAGAGCTTAATCGATCGTATCAGGTAACACCTGATCGACGACTGGCTATAGAAATAGCTCTGGACATGGCAACTGATCAAGATTTAGTCGTTATTGCAGGACGTGGGTGTGAAGCCTTTATAGAAATTGGGGCCAACACAATACCGTTTGATGACCGAGATGTCGTTCGTTCCTTTCTGACGGAATAAATGAAGCAGAGAATCGATCATCATCTATCAACAGAACTCATCTATCGCTAAGCGAAATCCTATCCAGTTGGGAGCCTGATCGGGTGGGTGAGCTGCGCGATTAGCACAGCGGCCACTAAATTTCCCCTTTGTATTCCAAGATCCTCCCCTAATAACTTTCCGCCGTCCGTCCTTGGCCCCTTTGGGATTTATATTTGGGGAATATTTATAAGTTTCTGAATGAAACCAATCGCTACACCATTGATAACAATTTCCTACCATATCCTGGCACCCATAAGGACTGACATTTTTTTCGTAAAATCCAACTTGAACTAGTTGCTTGAAACTAGATTCCGCGAAATTAGCCTGATTTGGTTTCCACTGATCACCCCAAATATACTGACGTCCATCTACTCCACGAGCAGACTTCTCCCATTCAGCCTCAGTCGGTAGTCGAAAATTTTGATTGTTTTCCGTGCTCAGCCAATCACAAAAAGCTACAGCGTCGTACCAAGTAACACCGACAATTGGCATCAATGAGGAATTGAACCTAACATCACTTTGGTAACGTGGGGTGGAGCGTCCGGTCTTAGAAACAAAACTTTGATATTGAGCAGCGGTAACCGGATAGCGTCCGATATAGAAGTCGTCCAACATTATTTGTCGCTGCGGCTCTTCTTCGTCAGTCTTACTCTGATGGGTACCGACCACGGTACCCATCAGAAAAGGGCCGGCAGGTATAAATATAAATTCACCAGCAGAAGACAAAACTATCCTAGCAGAAGTGTACCGGTATTCGGTTCCTCAATTTTTCAGAATAACTAGTTAGACTAAAGGATTTCGATACTGTCACCCTGTCGGTCAGAAGAATTCGCCATTGCTATGTCTACTTCTCTGTCTGTTCTGGCGTTAAAAAGCCCATATTCAGGAGCTGAACCTGTCTGAATTGCTTTTTGGATACTGGTTAGAGCAGCAGCCAAAGAAATTTGGCCATCGGTCAGTGGATAGCTACGATATGGATTCTCCCATACAATCTCAGGTGTACTATCAACCACGTAGGCATCGACCACATCGATCTCATCAACTTTTATGGTGCGCCGTTTCACACTGACTTCCTGTGTATCTCCAGAGCCATTACCAACAGCTATATCCAAACCCACGCACATTCCTTTTTTTCCATAAATCTCCGTATTTGCTTTAGCCCGTCTCCAACGGATAGGCGATTGGTACGCGGCAGATGTGAAATCGTATATGGCACGAGTTCCACCCCGAAATTCGATAATTCCGTGTTGCCATTGCTCCGATTGAATCTCAGCGCCAGATGGAAGGCTGTGTGGTTCAACACCATAATCACGCTGAAACCCCCAAACTCGAACCGGTGGCACATCAAAACCAACGTAGCTACGCAGAACGTTCACAGCATGATAGCCATGCCCAATAAAACGAGCGTAAGCAAAGTTAACATCACCAATCAGACCTGACTGGACTAATTTTTGTTTAATTCGCTCGTGTGGCCGCCGAAAATAAGGTTCAGAAACCTCAACCATTACACGATGTAATTGGGCCAGTCGTCCCAAACGGTCAATCGAATGCAAGTCAACACCAATTGGCGTGTCTGCTAGAAGATGAACATCGTGTTCTAAAACCTTAACCGCGTCGTCGTGGACTTTCATAGGATCACTAGCCACAACACCAAAATCAATTTCATGATTCTCGAAAAGGGCATCTCCATTCGAGTAAGTGGAGATACCACTAAAATCAGCCAAGTCGTCGGGAAGAGTTAGATTGTCAGAACAAACCGCCACTAGCTTGAACTGGTCTGACATAGTCTTCAAGACTCGCATATATTCTTGAGCACGCTTCCCGGCTCCCATTATCGCAACCTTGAGTTGGTCCATCTACTCTCCTCCTGACTGGGATTTTAGCACAAGCCCAAACTTGGTGCAAGGCCAAACCATGCGATTAAAAAGGCCAAACCATGCGATCAAAGTGGTAAATAAAAGTTGTACTTTCAATTTTTCCATCTTATAATCAACTTGTTAGATTTCAGTCTAAATTTACCATTTACCAGATATATGTAAGGATAAAATGCATCAGACTAATTCCCATCTTCATAGAAAATTTGGAAAAGGATCAATCCACCCTTCAGAAATGAAGTTGATTAAGGATGAGAAAAGTGGCCAAAAACTCTGGCAAATAACATCAGACAATTCGATTAATCATAATCTTTACTTTTTGACGTCTACTTTCACCCCGAATCAGAAAAATCTGGTGTTCACTTCTTACCGGTCCGGACAATCAAACTTTTATCTAGTTGGTTTTCCAGATGGTGAAATTCGACAATTAACATGTGAAGATGATATACACGGCTATTCAGGTATCATTTCACATGATGGTTCTGTTCTTTTTTATACTGCAGGTGATAAAATCAAGTCCATCATGATCGAAACTCTAGAAGAGGCGGTATTAGCGCAATTTCATGGTGGAAGCTTGGGTGAATGTAGTTTAAGTTGTGATGGGAAGTGGCTGGTTACTGCCTTGAAGCAGGATGGGAAATCGCATATTACCGTTACAAGTACTGATGGTTCTGGTGGACAGGTGATCTTTACTGCAGCAAAACAGACAATAATTCATCCTCAATTTCACCCTAGCTCTCCGGACTTAATCGCCTACTCAGGAGATCCAGCTCCAAGAATGTGGGTCATTAATCGGGATGGTAGCCATAACCGTCTTTTGTACGAGCACGACAATAATGAATTTTTAGTTCACGAAACATTTCTAGGTCAACGACAGGAGTTAATTGTTAGTCATTGGCCTTATGCGTTACGACGAATTTCACTGGAAACTTTAGAAATGCAAACCATCGCCGACTTCAACGCTTGGCACATTTGTAGTAACAGGTCTGGAACTAAAGTGTTGTGTGACACGATTCACCCTGATATTGGGCTAAGGCTAGTTGATGTTTCATCCGGCCATCACTCTGCCATCTGCCAACCAAAAAGCTCATCACAGGGCAGTCAGTGGAAAAAAGATCGATATGCGGTGGCAGAGGATTGGGCTAAGGCTAAACAAACAAAGGATCGATCGGTAGCCTTAAGTTGGATGGAAATGGAAGTGGATACAGTTTATGGTCCTCAGTGGACACACCCACACCCATCGTTCAGCCCAGATGAGACTATGGTAGTATATACGTCGGATACTTCTGGATACCCTCAACTTTATGTGGCAAAAATACCAATAATGTCTTAGTGAACCCGAAAATTGTATTAGTAACTTGTACTAGATTCGTTGGATTCTATTAAGGCCAAGTAACTATCGTATCGAGATTGCTCAATATGGCCAGATTGCAAAGCTTTCCGTATCTGGCATCCGGGTTCAGTAAGGTGTAAGCAATCTCTAAACTTACATTGACCGAAGTATTTTTCCATCTCTGGAAAATATAGTGTTATATCTTTGGCATCGATGCCCCATAATCCTACTTCCCGAACACCTGGTGTATCTGCAACAATTCCACCGTTTTTCAAGTCGTATAATTCAACCATGGTTGTTGTGTGTTTTCCCTTCTTGAGTTGCTGACTAACTTCGCCTACTTTCAATCCCAATCCAGGTTGGACCAGGTTCAACAGGCTGGATTTCCCAACACCAGAAGCACCAACGACTACGCTAAATTTATTGGCCAGTGTTTGTCGCAGTAGATGTATAGTTTCAGGTTTTCGAGTACTAGTATAAAGTGTTTGGTAACCAAGTGATACGTAAGTATGATCTATCTTTTCTGTGATCTGTTGCATGCGACTAGGACGTAATAAATCCATTTTATTTATACAAATAGTAGCAGAAAGATTACCGTAGTCAGCCAAAATTAAGAAACGATCAATAAAGCGATAGTTCAGTTTAGGTTGCTTCGCAGATGCAACAATCAGCACTTGCTCAGCGTTAGCCACGATAACCTGCTCAATAACACCACTTGGATTAGGATGTCGACGTGCTAGCTTGGTTTCCCGTGGCAATAAGCCTTCGATTACGCCCTGTTCCTGATTAATTTGTACTAATTCCACCCAGTCACCAACTGAAACAGGGTCAGCGTAGATTCGCTTACCTTCCACCGATCGTAAATCTCGCTTGAGACTTCCTCTCAATTGACAAACAAGAGTCTTCGGCTTCCCTGTCGGTGAGGTAGAGGCTCGCACATCGTAAAAGTTATTTCGAGCTCTAACAACTTGCCCTCTCAATTTGATTTCGTCAACCTCTAGCATAAATCCCTATTTAACTTTTGGGGTTAACGGCCAAATCGCCTCTGTCTTTTATTGTAATCTCTAATAGCTCTCAGGAAATCAATCTTTCGAAAGGCCGGCCAAAAAGTATCGCAAAAATAATATTCAGCATATACGCTTTGCCACATCAGAAATCCACTCAATCGAATCTCACCACTAGTTCGAATAATTAAGTCTGGATCGGGCAAATCTGATGTGTAGAGGTGTTCAGTTATCGAAGTAACGTTGATTTCTTCGATTAAATCCTCAATCGGTTTTTTTTTCTCGTTTTGGCTAATCAGATAATTACGGAATGCTTCGACTACTTCTTCGCGTCCCCCGTAGGCAACAGCGACATTAAGGATAAATTTGTCATAATTTTTAGTAATGGCTTCTGCTTTCCGAATAGTTTCTTGTAAGCTTTCAGGAAGTAAATCAATTTTTCCCATTGATCTTATATGGACTTGATTATGATGGACTTTATCACTATGAATCATCTCTCTCATTTTTTCTTCAATTACATTTAGAATATCCCGTACTTCTGAACCGTCCCGTTTGAAATTATCCAAAGAAAAAATCCAAATTGAAACGATCTTAACACCTAATTCTTCACACCATCCAAGAAATTCTTCCAGCTTATCGGCTCCGTCGTAGTGACCACGAACAACGTTGGCAAATCCAAACTCTCTTGCGTATCGCCTATTACCGTCTAATATAATTCCGATATGCTCTGGTATCTTCCAGTTATCTACTTGCCGCTCTAGCCGAGAGCGATAAATTGAATATAAGAACGGGCGGAAAAGATGTTTAATTATCGTCCAAATTTGCATTAATACCAATAACGTATGATTTCGATTAAGAAGGAAACCATCTATCTTCGATCTATCCCTGAGCAGGGTAACATAGGGTCAGAAATGGGTCAAGAAAAGCATATTCCAGAATATCCGAATCCTACTTGCCTGTCTGATGTGCTGTTTTTCGAGTATGTTCAGACACAAAAAAAGCGGCATATCCGAAGACATGCCGCTTCTGAACAAATAAGTTAAGTCGTTGTACGTAAACTAACTATCTTATTCTTTTCCTTTGGTTGTAAACTTGATAGTTCCACCTTCTAGAGCGTTACCAGCAGCATCCTTAACACCACCAATGGTAATGACATAGGTAGTTTCGTTAGCCAACGTCTTTCCAGCCAACATAGTCAGAGAGACTTTCTTGCCTTCCCAGGCGGCTTCGGTTCCAATTACGTCTCCGCCTTCCGGCTTCAACTCAACTGTACCCTGACTAACTTCTTCACTAAACTCGATCACGATACCTTTTTCGTTAAGCGGTGCAGGGTCGACGTCTTTTGCGCCATTCTTTACGTTACCACCAGACACCTTAGGAGCGGTCTTGTCGGCAGCCTTGAGCTTGTAGGTCAAAGCTTGTGGCCCGCCATCAGAACCGTCTTTATTTTTCCACGTAATATTCAAACTGGCGGCTACTGGGATGGTCCAGTTTTTACCACTTCCGGTGGCTCCTGCTACGGACTCAACAGGCTGGTCGAACGCTAGAGCGATCGTCGCATTAGCAGCAACTTCGCTACCAGATGGAGGGGTTGCAGTAACGGCCGTGGCCGGGGCTGGACCCTCGTCTTCTTCATCGTCTCCACAGCCTAGGGAGAATGCGGCAATCAAAACCGCCATCATCAATGCCAAAGCTCTCAAAGTTTTTTGCATCTTTGCTAATACTCCTTACAAAAAAATACAAATAGTGTTATAGAAGTGAAATCGTTAGGTTGATACGTCTGTTCTCAAACCGGAACCAGCCGGGGACTATGCCTCTGAGAACCTCCAATTGTAAAGCACCGTAAGAATTTCGATGCATAGTCTAACAGGGTTAGTTTCTTTTGTAAAGGTAAAACTTCAGTTTTTTTTCGAAAAAAAATACAAGCTCTGTATTTTCAATCATTAAAAGCTCCACAACGACATAATGAACTAAAACAAGCCCATCTGTTCACCTTGTATATAAGTGGCCTGAAATTCGGAAGTAGTAGCGGAGTTAGTGAATGACTCTACAAATTCTGCTAACCCGTTAAACGGGACCGAAATAGCTCCCGATTTGATCAACTGGCTACAGCCCTTTGCCAAATAATCGGCCCGGTCCCCCCAGTCGACAGCACAAACGAATCGTCCTTGCTCACGTGCAAAACTGGCAGCTCTTAGTATCTCCTCGTCATCTACCGACGATTCAACAACGATAGTCGCAATTGATAAACCTGTAGTCATTCGGTGCCGAGCTAATAAATTAGCTGTAGATAATGAGGCCGGAAAAATATGCTCTGAAAATAAAACTCCTCTTCTTTGAATTTGAAGGGATAAGAACTCATTTTCTGGCGGGTAAACCGATAGGAGGTCGGTTGGTAAAACAGCGCATGTCAGACCATCGCAAGCCAAAGCAGTAGTATGAGCAGTCAGATCAACACCTTTGTCTAGACCACTTGCAATCGTATATCCTGATTGCACTAGTGAGTTAGTCAACTCTAAAGTGACAGCAATACCCTCAGCGGTCGGCGTACGGGTCCCCAATATAGCTACTGTTGGCTTCTGAACGGACTTCAAGTCTCCTTGGCAAGCTAAAGCGATCGGAGCATTCGAAATCTGTTTGAGTTGCTCAGGATAAGCAGTCTCCTGCCAAGTGATGACCTGAATCCCTTGAGATTCATACCAATCAATATGATGGCGCAAGTCGGATAAACCGATTCGAGCCTTTTGTACTTTGGCTGCTAATAACGGATCGAACAGAGGCAATCGAGCAATTTCCGTTAAATCAGCCGAGAACGCGGCTTCAAGGGTTTCAAATTGTCGCAAGAGGTAACGAATGCGAATTGGTCCAATACCTTCGATACCCGCCAAAGCTAACCAGAATTCCTTACCTGTTTGTCTAGTTTTTTTTTCTGCTGATTGTGTCATCTTGACAATTTTGCATCTAGTCAGAATTATACTGCTCAATAACCTCCGTGACCTGATCAAATTTTGGCTTCAAAACAGGATAAAGATCGCGGTAGATTCGGTAGTATTGTTCGTAGATTTCTACATGATCTGAAATTGGATCAGTCTGAGAAGTAATCTTAACAATTTGGTCGGTTGCGGATTCTACACTGGTATAGACACCTGTACCAACACCGGCGAGAATCGCAGCTCCGAACGCTGGCCCTTCTTCGATATTAATCGTGACAATCTCCGCTTGATAGATATCGGCTTGCATTTGTCGCCACAGAGTGGACCTCGAACCACCGCCAGTTGCGTAAATTTGGTCAACGGTCGTTCCCAAACCTCTAATTAATTCAAGTGAGTCTCTCATACCATAGGTAACACCTTCCATTACCGATCGAATTAAGTGTGAGCGTTGATGACGAAGCGTCAAACCAAAAAAATTGGCTTTTGCGTTAGCGTCCGCATGTGGTGTTCGCTCACCGGTCAAGTAGGGTAAAAAAATTAGACCTTCACTTCCCACTGGGGCATTTTCTGCTTGTGCCCCAAGCAGATCGTAAGCATCAGTGCCATTTGCTTTAGCTTCGACCAACTCTCGTTGGGCTATTGTATCCCTAAACCAACGATATGCACCACCAGCGGATAGCATTACCCCCATTATATAGCACTTATTCGGAACGGAATGACAAAAACTATGCAGCCTTAAATCAGGATCCACTCTAACTTGATCACTATGAGCTAACACTACTCCCGATGTTCCTAAACTAGCGGAAACACGTCCTTCCTTGACAATCCCATTACCGACTGCACTGCACGCATTATCTGCCCCCCCTCCAACAACCGGAGTACCTGCTAGCAAACCGGTAATTTCGGCGACACTCGGTGTGATTTTCCCACACACATCGATTGACTCGTAAGTGGGCGGTAAGAGATCAGAGTTGAGATCTAATTTATCTAAAACAGCTTGAGACCATTGTCTTTCTGCGACATCAAACAGCAAGGTTCCGGCTGCATCAGACACCTCCATCGAAATTTCCCCAGTCAATCGAAACCGGACGTAATCTTTGGGTAGAAGAATATTCGCAGTTTGCTCGTAAATCTCAGGCTCTTGGTCTCTTACCCAAATTATTTTCGGCGCTGTAAATCCTTCTAATACCGGATTACAAGTGCTTTGGGTCAGAATCTTGGTGCCAACAGTTTCCCTAATGTATCTGCACTGATTACTTGTACGCACATCGCACCAGAGTATGGAAGGTCTCAAAACTTGATGTTTTTTGTCCATAATTACCAAACCATGCATTTGACCGGACAAACCAATACCTTTAATATCTGCGTTATTAATTTCAGACTTTTCTATCACTTCTCTAATTGTGTTAACTGTAGCTTTCCACCAATCTTCCGGCTCTTGTTCAGCCCATTTGGGGTGAGGGGTATACAACGGATATTCTTCTAACGCGCTAGCTAATTGATTCCCTTTCTCGTCGACTAAAATTGTTTTTGTTCCAGTAGTTCCAATATCAATTCCAATCAGATAAGACATATTATTCCTCCTTGACTCTACTTGTTTCCGACAATTTTTCAAGTTGTTTTAATGTTTTTTCTAACTGATTTAATTTTTCCCCGTAGGTCGACCAATTCCCCAACCGCTGAGCTTCCACTGCCTCTTGGAAAACCAGATTAGCACGCTCTACTAAATGAAATTGGTTATCAAAAATTGACGCATCATTATCTAATTTAGTGGATATATCTCCTAAAACTGGAGTTGGTCGTACTAACTCCTCAGTATTGACATTGAACAATTTTCGTAAAGCTAAATCTAATGTCTGTCCCCATTCTACTTTTTCTTTGTAGCCAACTACCACTTGCCTAAGTTCTGGGATTGCTGATTCTTCGTTTTCCGATTGAATATAAATTGGTTCCACATACAACAGAGCATCACTAATTGGAATGACTAGTAAATTTCCCCTTAGCACTCGTGAGCCTTGTGTATTCCACAAACTAATC
Source organism: Candidatus Poribacteria bacterium (assembly GCA_002729015.1). The sequence goes on along the minus strand of PBVO01000050.1, from coordinate 70,099 downwards.
TGTTGTGAAATTTCACCTTTTTGATCGATAAAACTCTCCACCTGCATGGGACCAGAAGCTAATTTCCCTTTAGGAAATCGGTACAAAAGTAATTGCCCGTAATGCTCTTGGTCACAACGAGCAGCCATCCATGCAGTCAAGTTCGGTTTGTCTTTGGGGGTAAATGGTAACATTAGAACAAACTCTGCTGCCTCTTCTCCTGGCACTTTGACTATAACATAATATGGGGCAACTTCTTGAGTGTCGCTGGATGCCACCGGCTGAACAGGCATAGTTGGAATCCCAAACTGGGAAGGCAATTGGGGCTGTGTATTTGGTGAGCGTGAAGTCCGACTATAAATTTCCTGGCCAACTTGCCATTGATCTTCTTTCGCATAAAACGTAGTAGGATCCTTCATATGATAATCTAAATAGGCTTTTGCTTGGATTGAAAAGAGTGTCATCGGATAACGGATGTGCTCTTGTAAGTCGGGCGGCATCTCACTTATCGGTTTCAGCAAATCCGGAAAAATTTGATCATAGCAAAGAGCCAGTGGATCCTCTTTATCGTCCATTAAATAAAAACTGACCACACCGTCATAAGCGTCAACTGTGACTTTCACTGAGTTCCGAATATAATTACCCCAAGGGGTTTCTCCTGCTGGCGTACGTAGCCGACGCGCTTGACCAGTACCCTGTCGTTCAGCAATAGCTGATCTGATTTGGTGTTGCATGGGTGTTGCATATGGATAAAGATGAGTAGTAGTATAGGCATCTAACATCCAAACCAATCGATCGCCATGAATAACTAAATACGGGTCTTGGTCATAGTGAAGAAACGGAGCAATCTTTCGAACTCGCGCCATAATATTACGATGGTATAAAACCCGACTTTTAGGGCCAATTCGTCCCTTCAACACAAATTTAATTTCATTATCAAATTTGAGCGCGTAGATGACTTGTCGCCAGATCGAAGACAATTCCACTCCACCGACCCCTTGATAGGTATATTTTTGGTACCGCTGCTGGTCAAGAGGATAATCGAACTCGAGATCTTCATTCTGACCTGGATGAACGATGATGTAGTGTTCATTTAGATTATTGTTATAAAAGCCACCCTCACCATAGTAAATTCTGGGTTCAAAATCCGTAGAAAATTGATCAGACCATTCTGATTCAAAGTTAATTGGATTCATGTCTCGAATATACATTTTTGGCTTTCCATCGTCGTTAATTCCATCGCTATCCGTTTCTGATACCGGACTCATCACTAACCCATACCCATGTGTATAAACATAGGTCCGCTTGAACCAATCCGTTGCAATACCAGGCATATCATCGACATTTAGCTCACGTGCCGACAGCATCACTTGTTTGAGACCATCACCCATTCTGTACCGGTCAACACCAACTCTAATGAAATCGTATTGTGGTCGAAGTTCTTGCAATTGTCGATAGGTTCGGCGAAGTGGACGCCAGTCCCACAAGCGTATGTTTTGCATAACCTCGCGATTAACCGAATGATAAAGTTGATCGTAGCCCAACCGGCTTTCCAACGGACGTTCTTGTTCAGAAACAACATCATCTTCCAAATTGTAAGCATGAAGTGTCGCTTTGATATTGTAGTTGATATACTCTGTTTCCAAATCTTGAGCATTTGGATTGACTCGAAACTCTTGTACAAATGATGGATACATGTTACCAAGAAAGCCGATAACTAACAGAAATGCTAAACCAATTAAGGCATACCGTCCTAGNTTTACAAANAGACTAATAAAGAAACTTAAGCTNCTGANTNCTGANAGCACCATCATAATCCGCAATACAGGAAGGCGNGCATGNANATCCGCATATCCNCCACCACCTTTAAAGTTTTTGTTNCTTGCCAAATAGAGTAGATCGTACATCATAAANTGGTGTTGCCANGCATAGGCAGCCAGTGCTANGCCAACCAANGTAAATAAGTGGAATTTAACTTTNGNNGGTGGTTCCAGNTGGTTTCGNTNGCTAAACAGTGAACCATGAAAGAAATAGATTATGCCTGTTACCAAAGTCATTAAAATCAACAACCCAAGTATATTGCCACAGATATATCTTAGAAATGGAAGACGAAAGATATAAAANCTAATTGGTTTACCGAATACCGGGTCNCGAGTTGGAGCATATAGAATAGNCCGNTCAGGTTTGTCGATACTCTCGATTGGTCGATCAAGAGCAATACGACACACATCGGTGGATGAATCGAGATCTTCGATGGTGGCGGTTTGTTCGTCGGTTCCATTGGTTATTTTGACGACATCACCACTTTGTATTCCTTTAGCCTTAAGGTCATTTGTAGGAATGATGATCGTTGATTGATTATCCGGGTCTATTTCTAATTTCGTTGCTGAATGAAAAGTAAGGGAATTGACATCAAAATAGCGAAGGAAAATCTCCCAACGGTCACTAGCAGAATAACCAGACAATAGACTATAAGCTACGGAAAAAACACACAGTACACCGTAGACCAACTTCCGTAAATCAAAATCAATTCCGCTACCTATAGGAATAGCATCTAGGATTTCAGGGTTAAATCGACTTGGTGAAAATCGCCAGATTAGGTAAAGATTACCCAAGGTGATGATGAGAAAAATAAGTGTAGTCAGACTNCCAACCGAGATTTTAGTAAAAAGAATTTTACTAAAAACAGTTGAGTAACCAACCATTTCGAACCAGAGCAAATCTGGATAAATTTTGACCAAAACCGAGACTAGTCCTATCAGGAATATCGCGGCACACAGAAAAATTAGGCTTCTAAAATTACTTCGTTCCATATTCTATATCCAATGTTAAAAGGTTTGACCTAAGCCAAAGTGGTAAACGGGTTTTGCTTGAACCGTCAGCAAGTTAGTTCGTTTAGCAATGGCAAAATCGAGTGAAAAGTACCCTAGCCTGAGCCTCATTCCTAATCCTAACGAGCCTTTAATATCGTCGAGGTAGTAACCATTCCGTCCTTTTTGGAATGGTTGATAAGTATTCTGTTTGTTGAATTCGAACGGAGACCATACGGTCCCAAAATCGGCAAAAGCCATGCCACGGACTCCACCGATTGAAAACAAAAAAGGCCAGGCTAAACGTATTTCATCAATTAAAGGGACGCGCAACTCAAAGTTTATCAAGCCCATTCGAGTACCGATAAAAGCCTCATAACTATACCCTCGCAGAGTATCGATACCACCTAGATAGAAGAGCGATTGATCTTGACCGAAACTGCTCCCTAAGAAAGTCCGCATGGCAAAACTAGAACGACGACCTAGCCTAAAGTATTTCCGAATATCAAAGACGATCGTTGTAAGATCGAGGTCGCTACCAACTTGGTTAAATGATTTCTCTAGAGTTAATTTCATCCGATGACCGGTAAAAGGACCAGCCGAGTTCCATATCGTAGTATCACTAACAAGAGATGCAATACCTAAAAACAGTAACCCCCTCTCTTGATCGTGAGAATTAAAGCTTGGTCTAGGGAGGTAATAGTTGTAGGAAAAAGGGGTCGTATAAATCTGGGTTTGTAGATCTAGTCGGTGATAACGATTAAATGGGTAACTGACATAACTTCCTAAGCCTGTGATACGTTGAAATACACCACCTCGGCTGCGAGTTGATCCAAACAGATGATATTGATGATAGTTGAAAATGGAAACACCAAAATCAGCTTTCCTCGGAAAGTAACCGTAATTAGCGACAAAATCAGGCATATAAAATTGGGTTTCACCATAGACTGACTGTCTTATTGTTGAATGATTAGACATGCTGACAGCGAAACGATGATTCCCCATCATATCACTAGCAATCATATCAGTTGTGTTTCGTAGAATACCATCAGCGCCNAAATTGAAATCACTAAAAATTGCATCTACCGCCAAGTTAGTTTTGTACTTCCGTTTTGCTACACGCTTAGTTTTTTGTGTTGGGGATATTTCTNCGGTCGGAGTTTGAGTGATAACAGGTAGGGCCAAATCATCCACAAGTTTTGTGTTCTCTGGTAATAACGGATTATCCGAAGCCAACATGTAAATATCTCGTTTCCCATTTTGGTATGCCGAGAAGATAATTTTTTTTTCATCAGATGAGAACTGAGGTGTAGAGCAACCTGCCAGTAATTGGCTTAACCGAACTAGCTTAGGGCTTTCGGCTGCTTGTTCGTTTTTGCAAGATAAATCAAGTGTAAACAAGTCNAANACACCACTTATATCAGCACAAAAAAGTAGTTTTTCGCCTTCTATTGACCAACTTGGTGTTGCCACATTGTGCTGCCCAATATCAACTAATCGCTTTGTTTTACTTTCAATATCCAAGATTACAAGTTGATCTCGCCCAGACCGCTCTGAGACGTAGGCGATCAATCCCTTAGTTGGGTGCCAAACTGGTGATTGGTCATTAAAGGNGTCTTTGGTAAGATAATCAATTTTATGTTTAACCAAATCCAATACAAAAAGGTCCGTCTGCCCATTTTTAAGTGCAGAAAATACAATCTTTTCGCCTGTCGCATTGTAGCTAGGAGACTGAACTGAATCAAATTCCAAGCGAATACGAGTTTCCAGTTTTTTAGTAACCACATTGATAATCAGAATATACATCTCAGACCGNTGATTAACAAAAAATGCAATTCGGTTACCATCTGGGGACCAAGATAATGCGCGCCCCTCCGTTCGGATTTCTTCGTATTTGCTACGAAAGAAAGATCTACTAACTCGGAATAGCTGTTTCCCATCCTTAGTCGAAGATAAAACAATTTCACTGAAACCAGCGTTACCAGTTATACAAGCCACTAAATCACCGCTTGGTGAAAAAGCCGGCTGGATACTGTGAGAATACTTGCTATCTTTTGTCAAATTCTTAGCCACATCTTGCGGATAAGCTCTGCTCTGTACCAGAGGGAAATATTGTTTTTTAATCGATCTCTGCCATTTCTCGTCGAATTCTTCTAGGGATATCCCTATCACCGTTTTCATTGATTGGTTCAGGTCTTTGGTACGACTTTGACGAAGTTCATGCATTAATTCACCAATNTTTTCTCGACCATAATTATCGACCAAGTAACCAACGGCTGATTGCCCGATTTTATAACCCAAGTAAACCTGCGGGCCTAAAATGTAAAAATTTTCCAAATCAGTAAGGGAGGGAATTTGATTGTTCACACAGGCATCTCGAAGGACCATTTTGCCTACTGCGTCAACATCATTAGCNAAATAATCAGCAGCTCCTTCAATAAACCAGATTGGGGCACTGTATAGAAATTCTCCACTGTAAATACGAGCGAATGGCTTTTGATAAATGATATCATATTGGAAAATGTGGACCAGTTCGTGGAATATAACCTCTCGGAAGTCTCGTAATGAGCCAGTAAAAGGGATTACCACTCGTCTTTTGAATATTTCAGCGAACCCACCTACCCCTTCACTTAACTCATCCAGAATGATGTTAGTNTCGCGAAAGTCAACGTGAGACTGATANAAAATCAGTGGTGTTCTGCTGGANAGTTGGTGCTGAAGGTCTTGGCTATGTTGCTCGTAGGCNTCTTCAGCGATGTTTGCCATGANAGTTACNAGGCGCGAAGATCCTTCATAGTAGTAGATGTCAAAATGATCGNTTCGGTGTATCTGCCAATCGTANTGCTGACGNGTTACTTTNTTCTTACCNAANTACTGAGCTACAGCCGGATTATAANTTNGNAGAAACAGAACNGCTANAACAAAAAAAAACAGGNGGGAAAGNATNGGNCTAATCGTTCGAACCAATNTATAGGCTCCACGGATCTGNGCCTATTCTACATNTGGCCGTTGAGATTATCAAGCCAAAAGCTATTGNNAGNCTNGCTTANNAGNCNNCANGTCATCTGGCAAACTTATACCTGATCAAGATATAATATNTGTTCANTCTCTGTTNCANAAATAAATNCATTNAACTCGGTTNCTAAACTGATTAATTNAGCTAGGGGTCAGTCATCGACAGTTTAATTTTTCCCGACCGACAGAGCCAACTCCAGAGAAACCGTAATCGATCTCTGTCAGCCATTCTGATTTCCTTGAGTGTTCATTTGCTCATCATCAATATAATGGTATTTATCCCAAAAAGAGTTCTGGAAAGGCAAGTGGATCCTATACAGATCGATTGGTTTAAGGAACAGCCAAAAGAGAAACTACGTATCTCTCGCAATAAACCGACACTGGTACAGAGAATAAGAAAACCGGATCAGGATTTAGCGAACCTCGCAAAATTGAAAATGGCCGAAAGTCCCAAAAACAAAGTGACCGAGGTAGTTAAACTAAAAGATAGGACTATCTTTGAAAACAAAGACCCAAATAGAGCTCCTAGAGCAAATGAAATACCGAATTTAATGACAGCAGCTAAGTTGCGTGACGCAGAAGCTTCTAATTTGGAGCACTTGGTCACAAAGTCTGGTGAATTTGGCGGGCGTGGGAAAGTCACGGGACGAGACCGAATGAAAGGCCAAAGAGACGGAATAGACTTGGTCGATTCTTTTGGGGACTCTACAGATGGATTACTTGAAGGAGGTGGAAACCCTGGCATTGCAGATCCTCTTGATATTATTGATTTCCTGAATGATTTGGATGGGCCTCAGCGAGTTGCGTTTTGCCTCGATATTTCTGCGAGCATGCAAGTACCAATTTTTGTTGATGATAAAAGCGCTGTAAGTAAAATTAAGTTAGCCACTAACTCACTTAAGGATGCACTACTCGCTCTAGACGATGATGATGAATTTAATCTGATTACTTTTTCATCCAATACAACTCAGATGGAAAGAGAAATGATTCCGAGTTCGATGAAAAAGGTTATGGATGCGATGACTTATTTAGACCGTTTTACTCCAAATAAAATTCAAGATAACGTTGGAACAAACCTGTTGGCGGCTATTGAAAAAGGGCTAGACCTTGGAGCGTCTGTAGTAGTCGTCGTTACAGACGGTTTACCTACTTCATCAAAAAATAAAAGTCAATACATCGAAACTGACCCGAGTAAAATCTTACAAACCGTGAAAAAGAAAAACGAGAACCAGTCGAGCATATTCTTGGTTGGTCTTGAAATTGATCTCAAGCATACTCCTCACGCTAAATGGCTATTGGACTTAGCACAACAAAACCGTGGGAAAACAAAGTTTATCCAAGCTGGGGATGCACAACAGACTGCTGAACGAAAGAACAATTATCCTAGTGTTAATGACAATACTAGCATAAATTAAATCAAACCAATGCCTGTTAAACTGATTGCCAAGGTGGCTTCACACCACCTTGCTGATTCTCCAATTTTTGTGATCTTATTTTGCTTAGTTGTCGCCAGTGCTGCGCTGATAGTAACAGTAGGACCAACGGTAGCTCAACAGCATAGAAAGCGCAAGGAACCGCTAAAGATGTGGTTGAGTTTACAAAACGTTCAAATTGGTATCAATGGCATTAGCGTAGATGCAGACCTAATCGTCAAAAATAACAATCAAAAAGTGGTTACACTAGAAGAAATCACTCTCTACTTTACGGAAAACAGTGAAATACACGCTTTAGAAGTCAGCGTTTATGGGGCAACACTACCATCTGAATTGAATCCGTATCAAGAATTGGATTTAGGTTTAAACGGATTAGCAGACCGACCACTAATGGAAGGCATAGAGGCTGAAGCGTGGATTGTTTGTAATATTGATGGGCAATCCATTGAGTCTCGTCATACGCTCTTCACCATGTAAGATAGAAACTGAGTTTATATAGTCGATACATTTGCAAATAGAGACGGTTGACCTGCCCACTTATATTTTCTGCATACGGGTGTGTTGCTTGGTTATGAAGATATACTTGGCCTAGGTGTGAATCTTCAAAGCCTTGTTTTTAATGTTTAATCACAGCTGAGTGTTTCTTACTAGCCTTCATAATAACTTCACCTAGTTGGTATTATCGTATTGTTCATAAGATCGATGATTTTTACTGACTTCTCAGTTTAAACAATCAAAGTTTATAATGCTTTTTACAACCAACCAGAAGAAGGCGCACGACTTTAGCCGCCACATCAGTCTTAGTTCTGGAGCTGGTTCTGGAAAGACGGCGGTATTAGTTAGTCGATATTTGCGTGTCTTATTGGAGACATCGGCAAAAACATCGAATATTGTTGCTATTACCTTTACCGAAAAATCAGCAGCAGAACTCAAAAACCGGATCAAACATCAGATTGATAGCTATTTGGCTGAAGGCTTGGCGCCGATTGGCTTAGAACAGATAAAATCAGAAATAAATCAGTCAAACATTTCAACTATCCATTCATTTTGTTCTCGTATACTACAAGAGTTCCCTACTGAGTCGGGTGTACCCGTTGGTTTTACTGTAATTGAACCTTTTGAACAGCGAAAAATGTTGAGTGAGGCCATTCAAACTCGAATGGCTGAAATAGCAGAGGATCCAAAAAAGAATCACAATCGTAAGGATTTGGCTGTACTGCTTCGGAATTTGGGTCGTTCAAAATTAGAAACCATGCTTCTGCGCTGCTTTGAACAATTAAACATCATGGGGCAGATCATCAATCTCTACGAGACTTGCCCAGATGACAGTCAAATTATCGAGCGATGGCAAACTGCAATAGACAATGAAATTTTCTGTCAAGTTGACATACAAAAATTTATTGACGATTTAGAACAATTAACAAAATATACAACTGGCAAAAAAGCTAACCGAGTAAAAGAGATTATCTCAGAATTGTCATTAGATACTAGGTTGAGATTAGAACAACTCCGTACTGCCAGCCACTCTATATTGACTAGATCCGGTAGTATTTCCAAACGAGATTTTTTAGGAGTAGCTGCCCAAAACAGTGAATTAGAGCTTTTGATTGAACAAGTGGAAGTTGCAGCTAAAGTCATCAACATGTTGTTTTGTACCAATGAAACTGATCAGTTTTTGATAAAAATCATTCGTTCTTTGCTTAATCTTTTCCGGCAGACTGAGTTTCAATATGAACTTCAGAAAAAACAAAAGTACTCGCTGGATTTCTCTGATTTACAAATTTACTTTCGCAATCTCCTGAGAAATAACCGCTCGATTCGAAAACAATTGCAGCAGCGTTACCAATACATTATGGTCGATGAATATCAGGATACTAACCAAATTCAGTTTGAGATATTGGGTCTACTTTCAGATAACTTTCAGTCAGGTAATTTATTCATAGTTGGGGACCCTAAACAAAGTATCTATGGGTTTCGAGGTGCCGACGTCAGCGTGTTCAATCAGACCACCGGGGCTTTGGGTGATTTTCAAAAAAAGCTCAACCGTAATTTCGTATGGCGTGATTTGCAATCAGTTACCACACAATATTTACCTGCCACCAAAAAGGAAAAATCTGGCCAATTGTCTTTAGTTGACAACTTTCGATTAACTCGGAATTTGGTTGGGTTTGTTAATTTGGTCTTTTCCTATCTGATGAAGGGACATCCAGAAATGCCTTATCAGCCACTTGTTTGGGGACGAAAGAGTAGCTTAGAAGGGAAAATTGAGGTATTAATCGGAGCTAACAAACGAAATGAAGATGAAGCTGAAATACTAGACGAGAACCGATTAATTGCAAGACGAATCCGTCATTTGATTGCCACAGGAATACTCGTTGCACAAGAGAAGGCAGACCGAGATTGTCGTCAGCCAATCGGTTACAAAGATATCGCCATTATTATTCGGAGCCGTACTCATCTACCTGATATTGAAAATGCCTTGTTAGAAGAATCTGTACCCTATCAGATCACCGGTGGCATCGGATTTTATCAACGGCAAGAGATATATGACCTAGTCAATTATCTTCATTTTCTAGAAGACCCAACTAATAGCTTGGCTTTGGTCGGCATTTTGCGTTCTCCATTTTTTGGTTTGTCTGATGGGGACTTGTTTTCTATCTCACAGGTTGAAAATGTAGAGGAATTTTGGAACAAGTTTCTAGTTTACCAATCTGAAATTGCTTCTTCTAATACCCTTAACTATGTTTCCAAGATCCTAAAGAGCCACCTATCTATTTGTCATCGAGTACCAATATCTACCTTAATACGCAGAATTGTCAATGAAACGGGAATGATTGGTGTTTTATCAGTTGGCAGGCAAGGTGAGCAAAAATGGGCGAACTACCAGAAATTACTACAAATCGCACGTGAGTTTGATAAAAATGACAATGCCAGTTTATCGAGCTTTTTGCACCAATTAGACTTACTAATGGATACGGAAAACCAAGAAGAACAGGCCAAAACAGACAATGACTTGGACCGAGTGCAGATTATGACTATTCATGCTTCCAAAGGATTAGAGTTCCCTGTGGTTTTTTTACCACATCTGAGCCGCCGACTTCGACCAGAAAATGAACCCTACTTTCATGCGGAATACGGTATTGGTTTTGACGTTTCCAGTAAAGATAGTAAAAGTGAATTTTACTCAGAAGATAATTTAACCCCAGCGATTTTGAATTTGATGAAAAAGAAAGCAACTGCTAGAATGATTGCGGAAGAAAAAAGGCTTTTTTATGTGGCTGTGACTCGTGCTAGGGATAGGCTGATTTTAGCAGGTACATCTCAGAAAAATTCTAATTCGCTTAACTATTTGAATTGGCTTTTTGATGCTCTCGACCTGCACGAGACACCAACTGATTTTACAAAGGTTTGGCCAGTTACTGTAACCGACCTTGAAGGCAGAGATCATCAGTTTGAACTACCTATTCAATTCACAAAACACATCGATTTGGAGACGACAAACCCAGAAACCGGATTAGTACATACGTTAGTTGATTTAACTCAGAGCGAAATCGATCTAGAACCTGTTGTAACAGAATCTGAAGAACGGTTTTACACTGTTTCTGCACTAGCAACTTTAGCTCAATGCGAAACCAAATTTTATTTGCGGCATCATGTAATCGGTTCTGATTTGACTGATTTTTCGGTTGATTCAGCGAATATTTTAAAAAATGAAACCGGTTTCGAAAATCAAGTACAAAAAGCATTCTCACAACTACGAAGCTTAAGAGATATTGAGATTTTACAAAATCAGTTGCCCTCCAATGTCTGGTTACATCTCGAAACATTTACTAAGTCGGAAATTGGTAAGGCCGTCCTAGACGCTCAAAATGCCAAGACTAAAATGCCAATTCAGGCAAAAATCGGTTCGTACATTGTCCATGGAATGTTCGATCGGCTATATAAAAAGACCAACGGTTTTTGGTCGATAATACAATACAAAATAGATGCCTTAGAGTTAGCTCCTGATCTGAGTGAGTCAATAGATCATTTATGCTATAATCAGCTTCAAATGGAGCTGTACGCAATCTGCTTACATAAGCTATATCCCGAACAACATAACGTATCTACTACCCTATTCTTCACGAAAACAGGTGAAGTGGAAGTGAAAAATTTTTCTCAACTTCAATTGAAAAATCTCGAAAAAAAATGGGTTTGTCATATAGACCAACTTGATTTTTCTGATCTTAACCAAAATCATAATCATTGTCCAAATTGCCCTTACCATCTTTCCGGAAATTGTCTTATGAATTCGATATAATCAGTATGAGACTGCCGATTAAAAGATCGTAGTGATAAAAAACAAATTCGTTCAAGTTTGCTTTTTTGGATTCATCAGTTTAGCTTTTTCTGTTTTTTTAGCAGCCGAAAATGACCTGTTTCAGGAAGCTAAACTAGCATTAGCTAACAAGGATTTGAACCGAGCCTTTGGTATTTACAAGTCTATTTTAGATAAAGATGCTACCTCGGCTAAAGCCATTCGTGGTCTAGGGTTAACACTATGGATGGATGGCCGAAACGAAGAAGCGATCATCTGTTACAAAAGGGCCATCGAAATTGATCCTGACTTTATTTCTGCGTATGCTGATTTAAGCGTTATTTTATCTGACCAAAATCTGCATCAGAAAGCTATCGAGTATGCGCGACGTGCCAGCCGACTGTTTCCAAAAGACACACCTCTCCAATTAAACTATGCTGATATTTTATGGCATGCTGAATGCTACGATCAAGCAGCTGATCAATATCGGAGTATCTTGGTAGAACTACCTAATCACCTATCAGCTAACGTTGGATTGGCTAGTAGTCTAATTGCCATCGGTAAACTTAACTCAGCTTTACCCCCTATTGCAAAAGTCGTCAGTATTGATCCAAAACACATAATAGCTCGTTACAATAGGGCAGTTGTATATGTTAAACAAGGCAAAACCGAGTTAGCAATTAAAGATCTTAAATTCATTTTAAGACAGGAACCTAAACACGCCAATGCTCAATTTGAGCTTGGGTTTGCTTATCAACAAGAGAAACAATTTGAGCTGGCGGTTACTACCTACCGAGAAGCTTTAACAAATAACCCAGATGACTCAACGATTTATTACAATTTAGCCCAATGTTACGCCCGAATGGGACAAAAGGGACAAGCTAAAGCTGCATACCAGAAAGCTAAACAACTACAAGAACTGCAGCAAGAATTATCCGAAACACAGGCTTATTTGGAAAAACACCCGAACGAGCCTAAGGGTTATTTGTACCTGGGGGACCTCTACGTTAGATACAACAAAACTGAACTCGCCCAAAAATCATATGAAAAAGCCTTACAAGTCTCCGCTGATTTTTTACCGGCTTACAGTCGGCTCGCTGATTTTTATATCCAACAAAAACTTTTGCACAAAGCAACTAAGGTTTATCAAAAAGCCATTGAACACTTCCCAAAAGCTATTGAGATACGAGTAATGCTGGGCTTATTACACAAGGAACAAAAAAACTTTGAGGTTGCAAGTAAACATCTGAAGATTGCTGAGAAAACAGCGACTGATCGAGTTGAGGCCAGGGGACAAGCTGAAGACGTAGAACAGTTATCTTTCGTTTACTACGCACAAGGTCGATATGATGAAGCGGAATCATTATTGGTTAGCTTGCTAACCTCTGAACCAGAAAACAAAAAATATCTGGACCAACTCAAAACTGTTCGTTCAGCAAATACTCAGCCAAAAGATATTGATTAGCGTAGCCTCTCTTGTTATGAATGCTGGATCTAGATAACTATACGTCATTAAAGGAGAAAAAATGAGCACTAATGGGTTTACCCTAAGGGATGAACAAAATCAATATATCGACATTCTACAAGATGATACGATTGTCAGTCGATACATGTACGCATACGATAATTCAACTAAAGAACGTTTACAACAGACTTATAAGCCTTATCTTCATGTATTCAACACAGAGGGTACAGCACCAATTACCAAAGGAGCTGGTGGACATTTCACTCATCATCGTGGTATTTTCATCGGCTGGAACAAAATTGAGTATAAGAACCAATCTTATGACCGCTGGCACATGACAGATGGAGAGATTATTCATCGTAAATTCGCTGAGAAAACAGCAACGCAAGATTCTGCTATTTTAATCTCAAATACCGACTGGAATGACGAAAAGCAACAGCCTATTCTTCGAGAAGATCGACATATGACTTTTAGTCAACCATCTGAGGATGACTTTCGATTGCAGATCGATTTCCAGTCCAAACTAACAGCCGTAGCCGGGAACCTAGTTTTAAATGGGGATCCAGAACATGCTGGAGTACAGTACCGACCTGCAGACGAGTTAATATTAGAAGATACGACCTACACCTTCCCTCAAGTGAAGGCCGATCCAAGAGTAGATATCGATTATCCATGGGTTTCCGAAACCTATACACTGAATGGGAAAAGGTATACAATTGTTCAGCTTAATCACCTAGGTAACCCTAAAGAAACAAAATTCTCGGCCTACCGAGATTACGGACGATTTGGAGCTTTCTTTGTTTCCCCTATAGCAGATGGAGCGACTCTTACTATTAATTACCGATTCCTAATTGGTGAAGGCGAATTGAATTCTATAGATCAGGTACAAGCTAACTGGGATCAATTCGTTGGTTGTTCAAAACCTTCTGATATTCCACCTGTAACCATAAGTGGTGGCGGTCGGAAGTCGTAATAAGAACATCAGGTCCTATTCCATCGTGTCAAACCATAAATTACTCTCAACTTCGACTCGTCGCCTGAGTCTATTTGGAGTTATCTTCTTCTTTTCTGGTGCTAGCGGATTAATATATCAGGTCACTTGGGCCAGGCAATTACAACTAATATTCGGTAGTACTATTTTTGCCACCAGCGCAATATTAACNACCTTTATGGCTGGACTAGCCTTGGGAAGTTATCTTCTTGGCCGAATNGTNGACCGGNTGGGTAGGCCACTTCGNATTTATGCTGTNTTGGAATGTGGNATNGCCATTTTTGCTCTATTGTCCCCCTTTTTCTTGGATTTACTTAAAGCAATTTATATTTTGATTTACCGNAATNTATCGGTNAATTTNTACTCTTTGACAGTTATCCGATTNATACTTTCTTTCGTNGTTTTNCTGNTNCCCACAACCTTGATGGGNGGAACNCTTCCTGTTGTTAGTAAATTTGTTGTAGATCAAATTCAGAAAAGAGGACGTAGAGTTGGTCTGTTTTATGCGCTCAATACCTTTGGGGCTGTGATAGGTACTATCGCCACGGGCTTTTTCCTTATTCGATACTTCGGGGTTGTTGAAACTATAATTTTTAGTGCTTTTATTAATNTATTATTGGCAGTGCTCTCTTTTTGGCTTGATTTACGATGGGAATTTAGCAATGAGGCAATAATAACTGCCATATCAGATCTTCAAGAGTCAGTGTCCAACGAACCATTGAAGACTGAGGGGGGNGCCAAGCTTAATCACAAATTGTTACCAGTTTTACCACCAGCAGGGTTGCTAGCATTTGGCATTTCAGGTTTTTGTGCACTATCTTACGAAGTACTTTGGACTAGAATACTAGTATTTTTTCTCGGAAGTACGACCTATGCNTTTTCGACGATGTTAGCAGCATTTCTATTTGGAATTGGTTTTGGAAGTCTGGTTTTTGCTTGGTTATCCGATCAAATTGACTCTAAGAATGATTTGCAATCTAATTTGAGTCTTTTTTCTCTGATGCAAGTTGGCATTGGTCTCTCTAGTATTGTTTTACTACCTGTATTTGGCCGTTTATTTGAGATTAATCAGGCTTTCCAGCTACTGCCTGGTACACGTTTTTGGACTTTCATAGCTTGCCTGATAGTTATGTTGATCCCAACCACCCTGATGGGGGGNTGTTTCCCCGTCGTGACACGTATCTATACTTCGACCAAATCNGCACTTGGGCGAGATGTGGGGCAGGTTTATATGGTCAACACGGTAGGTTCCATTCTAGGTGCCTTGATAGGTGGTTATATCCTAATCCCTCTACTTGGTATTCAACGCAGTATCGGTTTGATTTCCTTGCTAAATATTGGTGTTGGATGTTGGATAATTTTACCTATACCGAATTATCCTGGGTCGATTGCTCAATCGTTTAAAAAAGGATTAGCTATTTGTGGCTCAATAGTGACTATAGTTGTGGTCATTCTGTCCGTAGGCTGGTCTGTTACGCCTTTATTCCTGAAAAGTGCAATCTTTAAGATTCAAAGGCCAGGAGATGACCTAGTAGCTTATCAAGAGGAAGTTGATGCCAGTATTACTACCCTGAAAGATGATGAAGGNGTGTATCGGCTTTATGTAGATACTAACCAAGCCGCGGATGCTTCGCGCTGGGACTCACCTTCACACCGAGTAATTGCTCATCTTCCTNTATTACTTCANCCTAACCCGAAAAAAGCGTTGGTAGTTGGTTTTGGAATGGGTGTGACATCCCATTCAATCATTCANCACGGAGTTNCNGTGGANGCTGTTGAAATTTCTCNGGGNGTGATTGAAGCATCTCAACAGCATTTCACTCATGTCAATCAANATGTAATCGAACATCCACTTTTCAATTACTTTATAAACGANGGTCGTAACTACATTNTAATGACGGAAGAGAAGTANGATATGATNTCGACNGGAATCATACANCCACTTGTTAGTGCTGGNAGTTCCAATATTTATACCGAAGATTTTTACCGACTGTGTAAGAGGATTCTCACCCCTGAGGGTATTATGTGCCAATGGGTTCCGCTACACCGAGTTCCAGTGGACCATTATAAAATGATAGTTCGTACATTTTTGAATGTTTTCCCTCACACTACCATCTGGTACAAATACACGCCTGATTTTGTTATCTTGATTGGTACACCCAATAAACTGCGGATTAACTTCAACGATTTTATGTCTCGTGCACAAATTCCTAGTATTCAAGCAGGCCTTCATCATGACGATTTGGATGGGTGGTCTCTCCTTGATTCATTTATGATGGGAGAAGAAGCCGCTCGATCGTATGTCGGTCAGGGACTAATTCATACAGATAACCATCCTCACCTAGAGTTTTTTAGCGGGCAGTCGATTGTTAATACAACTCACCAAAATGTATCAACAATGGCTCCTTATAGAGAAAAAGTTTCGTCAATTCTGGTCAACTATGGATCTACTTTAGAAGAAAAAAAACGGGTGAGAAATACACTGAAATCTTACTTTTCTGCAACCCAAGACTTAATTAGTGGACATATTTCTTATGCTAAAGGTGAGCTAACACGTGCAGCTGAACTTATGAACCAAGCTGTAATTGGAAACCCTAGAGACATGACAATTCGATACAATCTTGGGGTGGCAATCGGCTTAGTAAGGGAAAATGCACAAACTGAGTTTGCTGAGTTGGAAGCCGAAGCACGACTTGCCATTCAGGAAAATTCTAAGGACCCACAAAATCACTTTCAGTTAGCAGTCAGTTTAGAAGCACAAGGCAAATTAGATGAATCTGCTCAAACGATGGAACAAGCCTTAAAATTAGCCCCAAATCGAATTGATTTCTATATTTTTTTGGGTCCACTTTATGAGCGATTAGAAAGATTCGATCAAGCATTGAGGACTTACAAAAGAATGGAATCTGTAGAAGCAGACCTACCAGCTGAAATTTTTGCTGTTATAGCTTCACTTTATCAATCTATAAAAAAAACTGATTTAGCAGTAGAGTACGCCCAAAAATCTATTACTAAGAATCCTGATTCTTGGCATGCTAATTACGTGCTTGCGGAATTGTACTCTGATCAGGCAAAATATGTACAGGCTAAGGAAGCAATAGAACGGGCTATTATTGCTATGCCTGACAATTTGGATTTGCGGCAACTAAGAGCTGAAATTTTAGAAAAACTGGAATGAAAGAAACGAGGAGAATTTGGTTCTNCTAACATTGAACCAAACAAGGAAACTATGAAGCGAACACACTACTGCGGTGACCTTCGTCGCCAGCAAATTGGAGANGATGTGCAGATCGTCGGCTGGGTTNCCCGTCGGCGGGANCACGGAGGCGTTATTTTTGTAGATCTTCGTGATAGAACAGGAATTGTTCAGGTTGTTTTTGATCCGATTATTGACAAGGCTGCTCACCAATCTGCTGACCGGCTGAGAAATGAATTCGTCATTGGTGTAACTGGTAAAATTCGGGAACGAGGCGAAGGCGCTCAAAATCCAAACTTGGACACAGGTGAAGTTGAACTAGCAACTGAAGAATTGGAGATTTTGAATGTAGCCGAAACACCAGTTTTTCCCATTGAGGATGAAGTTGATGTTGCAGAGGATGTAAGACTGAAACATCGATACCTAGACTTGCGTCGTCCGAAAATGCAGAAAATAATTCAATTGAGGCACAAATCCATGTTGGCTTGTCGCAATTACATGGATGAACAGGGNTTTCTAGAGGTTGAAACTCCAATTCTGATGAATAGTACACCTGAAGGGGCCAGNGACGTATTAGTTCCCAGCCGGTTGAATGCTGGTAATTTTTACGCTATGCCTCAGTCTCCCCAGCAATTCAAGCAGATCTTAATGATGAGTGGTGTTGATAGATATTTTCAAATCGCTCGTTGTTTCCGTGATGAAGATACCCGTGCAGACCGGCAATTAGAGTTTACCCAAATTGACTTTGAGATGTCATTTGCTACTGCAGACGATGTAATGACAACTGCTGAAGGGTTAATAAAGCGAATTTTCGAAGAGGCTGGTGGTATTCCGGTTGAGACACCGTTCAAACGGATGACCTACGACGAAGCAATGGAGCGGTATGGAAACGATAAACCGGATACTCGTTTCGGTATGGAATTAGCAGACATATCTGATTTAGTGGCTGATTGCGACTTCAAGGTCTTTTCCAGTGTCTTGAAAAATGATGGCCAGGTAAAAGGTCTAGCTGCTCCCGGAGGAAGTAATTTCACTCGGCGCGAAATCGATAGCCTAACCGATTTTGTGGCCACCTATAAAGCAAAAGGNTTGGCCTGGATCAAAGTCACTCAAGATGGATTCGACTCAAGTATTGTGAAATTTTTCACTACTGAGCAACTGAAAGCCATATCAGAAAGAATGGGCGCTCAAGCAGGTGATTTAATGCTGTTCGTTGCAGATCAACCTAAAGTGGTCGCTGATGCTTTGGCTAATTTGCGACTGCATTTAGGAAAGAANTTGGATTTAATCGATGAAAGCCGGTTTGACATGTTGTGGATGATTGATTTTCCTTTATTTGAATGGGACGAGGATGATAAACGTTACCAGCCGGCCCACCATCTGTTTACCTCCCCAACTGCGGATACTATTGACCTGATTAGTGAAAACCCAGGACAGGTAAAAGCTCAACATTACGATATGGTTATCAACGGAAACGAAGTTGCTAGTGGTAGCGTACGGATCCATCAATGGGCTGTTCAACAACAAATTTTAGAAGTATTAAACTTGGCACCAGAAGATATTAAAACCCGGTTTGGTTATTTTATCGAAGCCTTACAATATGGTACTCCACCCCATGCTGGTATTGCTNCCGGGTTAGACCGATTGGTTATGTTAATGTTGGGTGAAGACAATATCCGCGAAGTAATAGCTTTTCCAAAAACCCAGAGAGGTGCATGTTTAATGACTGGTGCGCCCTCTGTAGTTTCAAAAGCACAATTAGAAGAATTATCGATACGTATAGACGACGTTTAATCTTTTGCTAGAGGAGAATTAGATGAGCGATATTAAGTACGAAATTTTAGCCGAAGACTTGGAGAANCAAGGTNTTGATGTTTCAAAAACGAAAGAATTATTAAAACANCAACACATCGAGACTCCTTCATGGGGCTATGGTAATTCAGGAACTCGTTTTGGNGTTTTTTATCAAGAAGGAGCAGCTCGAAANGCNACNGAACGCTTGGAAGACGCTGCNACAGTTCACAANTATACTGGTGTGTCACCCACCGTTGCTCTACATATACCGTGGGATATAACAGATGATTGGGAAGGTCTGAAGCAACAGGCATCTGACTTAGGGATTGGTATTGGGGCTATTAATCCTAACGTTTTTCAAGACCAAGAATACAAGCTAGGATCTGTCTGTAGCCCAGAAGAAAGTATTCGTCAAAAGGCGCTTAATCATTTGTTAGAATGCGTTGACATTATGAAAGCCACTGATTCTCAGGATCTTAGTCTTTGGTTCGCTGATGGCACCAATTTTCCGGGACAAGCCAACTTCCGTCAACGTAAGAAGTGGATGTATGATGCTCTAGACTCGGTATATCAAGCCTTAGCACCTGACCAACGAATGCTTATCGAGTATAAATTTTTCGAGCCATCTTTCTATCATACGGATTTAGCAGATTGGGGGACAGCTTATTTACTTGCTGCTAAACTGGGACATCAGGCTCAAGTACTGATTGACTTGGGGCACCACCCACAAGGTACCAATATCGAATTCATTGTTGCCTATCTGATAGACGAAGGTAAACTAGGAGGATTTCACTTTAATTGTCGTAAATATGCCGATGACGATCTTACTGTAGGCTCGGTNAACCCACAAGAGTTGTTCCTGATTTATCACGAGTTGGTAACAGCTGAGCTCGATCCCAACACCGAAACTAACATTGCCTACATGATTGACCAGAGCCACAACCTGAAGCCAAAAGTTGAAGCTAGTATTCAGTCAGTGTGCAATTTGCAAACCGCCTACGCCAAAGCGCTCATTATTGATAGGGTGCAACTAGCTGACGCTCAAAATGCTAGTCAAATCATCGATGCAGAACGGATATTGCAACGAGCAGCAGAAACAGATGTTCGCCCACTATTAGAACGTGTTCGAATCGAAATGGGAATCGACCCTGAACCACTGACAGCCTACCGAAAAAGTGGCTACTACGAGCAAATTTGTCAGGCTCGTGTTGGTGGTGGTGGACAAGGGTGGGCATGAATTAGGCNATAAAAGAAATACGCTTTAAAATTAGGAGACACCTCANCTATGAATAACCAAATGCCAAAAAATGCAATACAAGTTTTCAATAATCGGGATGTCAGCAATTGGACACAAAGAGATGGACAGGCTGCCAATTGGATTGTTGAAAACAGTGTTATGTCGGTTAATAAGGGCGACATTATGACGCAGGATAGATTCACTGATTTCATCCTGCATCTTGAGTTTATGACTCCTCACATGCCAGATGCCACGGGACAGGCTCGTGGTAATAGTGGTGTTTTCTTGCAAGGCAGATACGAAATTCAAGTCTTAGACTCTTACGGAATTGAAAATCCAGGTAAGGGGGATTGTGGATCAATTTACAACCAATTTGCTCCGTTGACTAACGCTTGTTATCCACCCTTAGAATGGCAAACATACGATGTCTATTTCCGAGCGGCTCGAGTAAACAATAAAGGAGAAGTTGTAGATCGAACCCGATTAACTNTACTTCAAAACAATGTTGTGATTCACAATAATATTGAACTGCCAGGTGTAACTGGGGCTGCTATCGACGAACAGGTTGGAGAGCCAGGGCCACTACTACTCCAAGATCATGGAGATGATGTTAAGTATCGAAACATCTGGATACTACCATTACCTTCAAGCGGTTCGGACNAGTATTAAGTGTTAAGTAATAAGTGGCGGTTTCAGTACTCACCNAAACCGCCACCAAGTTGGATGCCAAATTCGGATTCCAGTTCTAGCCAAATTGAACTAGGCACTTGACTTGTGGCCGCTTGATATGCTGATTCCACATGTTTGACACTAGATGGTCCAAACATGACAATACCATCAATTGGTGCATGAAGGCAAAATTGCATAGCCAAGCTACGTATATCAATCTTTCGTTTTTGGCACCATTGCCAAAGTTGGTGGGCGGTCGGCCGTTGATTGGGGTTTTTCCTTTGGTCTTCCTCCTTGTCGGGTTCAATTCCTGTCAATAATCCCATTCCAAAAACACTGGCAAGGATGATACCTACATTGTGNTGTCTGGCCAGTGGAAGCGTGGTTTTAGCTACTGATTGGTTTAACAAAGTATAATCCAAAAANGTCAAGATAATATCCACTTGACCAGTTTCAATCGCTTGACGATGAAAGTCATGAGAACGCACACCCAAGCCAATGCTACCGATTTGACCAGCTTCCTTCATTCGAATTAGCTCATCTAACGCNCGATTGGGGCCAATNGCATCTTCAATCCTAATAGGATCGTGAATCAAGACTGCGTCTAGATAGTCAGTCTCAAGACTTCTTAAACTTTGTTCAATGCTCCAACGCGTAGCTTCCACTGAAAAGTCTTTGGGCTTTTGTGGATGTGTACCCACTTTGGCTTGTAGGTAGACCCGATCTCTCAGGCCCTTTCTCAAGGCTTGGCCCCATCTTTCTTCACTATGACCAGGGTAAGTATCAATGTAGTTTATCCCTAATTCGATTGCTCGATGAATAGTTGAAACGGTTTCATCTAAAGGGCCAGCATGCAACCAAGCTGCGCCCAACCCGAGTATGGAAGGATTCATCCCCGTTCGGCCCATTCGCCGAATGGGTAAATCTCCTTTAAGCNGTTTTGAGTTGCTCAACTGTCAGTGCCCCCTCACCAAAAATACGAGGATACATGCCTCCGCTACGAGTTTTTGTGTCGCCGTGCATGTAGCAGATGCTGAATGCTCTCCGAGGGGTTTCGGTTTGGTTAATACCTGAACTATGTAGCGTCCAGTTATGCAAAAGGACAACCTCACCTGCTGCTAGCTCTAAGGGTAGTGGGTCTGCTTGGCTGACAATTTCCTCAATATGAGCTTCTGTCAAAAAACCAGAACCATGGGATGGATTGACCAATTGTNGGTGTGAGTGCGGAATAATATGAACACAACCATTCTCAATAGATGCTGGATCCAGAGCNGTGTAAATAGTAATTTGCGGATCTCGGTCNAGATTACTCCANCGATCTTGATGCCAGANTAAGTAGGTNCCTTCCTGAGCAGGCTTATTCATAAACATNGCNCTAAAACAGCTAATTGGNGNATNATCTCCGTAGGTTCGTCGACAGANTTCCTCNAAAACGGGGTTAATCATGTAGTTCAAAAAAATNGGGTCGTATTCCAGTTGTTGAATTTTTCGATACAGTAGCGTNGCNCCCTTATGCCCGTGGCTTTGTGGTCCAGGCTGATTAGTACCAGGTTCTCTGTCTAACTGCATCATGATTTGTTCGTAGTCAATTGGAGCGACTCCCAGCATAATATCATCGATTCGCTGTTGCATATCGGCTAGTTGCTTATTCGTGGCAATCTGACCTAACCGAACGTATCCTTGCTGGTCAAAATCCTCCCATTGTTTGGGGCTAATGTACATCAAATATTCCTCCAAGGGTTAGATTGTTCTTAACTATCAACGGCTAGTCTGACATCGAAATTTTTCTGAACGAACGGCCCTCCGTTCTTGTTATACTTATATCCACTGACTGCATAAATCTAACACCAATTAGGCGTCTTGACAATGACTTGACTGAGAACTATACTGACAGGTAAATTCGTCTCAAGAGGATAAGTAGGTATTAGCATGTACTGAAGAATTGCCGGCCAGACTCTTACTATAAAAGTCTCGATGGAAAAAGACGAAACTCCGCCATGCGTTGAGTGAAACTTAGATGTATCGGCCCCGACGTTTTTGGGAGTATAATCAATTAATATTCAAGTGTTTATAATACAAAAAACTGGCGGTCATCAGTCAAAGTACTGGGCAATGTAGGATAATATATCGCCGACCCCCAACAATTAACTGATGGTTTACCAAAACTAGCTTAGACTACCCTTCATTTTAAACCTTCGGGTTTTCTAGGTCAAGACATACATTAAAACAAGAAATATGTACTGAATAACTCGTCAAACAAAATAAAAATAGAATTATTGTTAACACCGTGCAAAAACTGATTCGTCTTCAACAAATTATCAACTATTTATCGACAAAAAGAAGAACCTGAGTTTTGAATGACCTAAACATAACAGATCAGCGAGAAACCAATTCACCACCTGATAGGCGTCCAACTAATATTGGATGGAAAGTTTTTTGGCGACGAGCTTTTGCTTTTTTAATTGACGGATCGCTCATGTCGATCTTCACTATTCTTGCTTTAATTGCAACTGGGGTCCTACACAAAATAATGGGAAGTGACCTCACAGGATTTTTACAAAATCTAGACGAACTCATGCCTGAGGAAAGGGTAGCTCTAATGCAAAAAAAGATAAACGAATTAGCCTTCGAAGAAAAACTAATCTTGAATTATTGTTATGGAATTTTAAGTTGGCTTTATTTTAGCTTTTTAGAGAGTTCAGAAAGTCAGGCTACTTTGGGTAAACGTTTAATGAACCTGAAGGTTACCGACCTAGATGGTCGACCTATTAACCTAGTGCGAGCTTCTGTCCGACATTTTGCCAAAATAGTTTCTTCATTTCTGCTTTTTATTGGCTATTTGCTGGCATTATTCAACAAACGCCACCAAACATTTCACGATATGATCAGTGGTTGCCTAGTTGAACTCGATAGTGAAGAAACTCAATCCTTAAACTAGTCCCACAGGAGTAAAATCAGAAATGAAAATTGAAAGTATTCAGTCGTATTTAGTTGCTAACGGCTATATTGTGCAAATTCGGACCGACACTGGAATAACGGGATTAGGACAGACAGCTTACTGGGGTTACCCAGAGGCAATAGAAGCTATAGTCAAACGATTTGAAAATTACCTGATCGGTCAAAATCCACTTCGAATTGAACATCATTGGCAGTACCTATACCGTATGAGTCCATTCAAAGGAAATGCTTTGTCAGGTGCTATTAGTGCGATTGATATTGCGCTCTGGGATATTAAAGGGAAACACCTCGATGTTCCAGTTTGGGAACTTCTTGGCGGTAATTGTAGGGATAAAATCAGACTACATTTACTAGCTGATCAACCTAACCCAGAAGCTATGTACCAAGCAGCCAAGTCAGCAGTGAGTGAAGGGTTCACCGCCATTAAATTTGACCCTCTAGTGGATGGTTTTCAAAATATGACACAGGATCAGATGATTAGGTCCGTACGAGACATCGTTGCTGCGGCTCGTTCAGGTGGTGGTTCCGGTCTAGATTTGATTGCTGAAGTACATCGAAAACTAAGTCCGATGAACAGCATTGCATTAGCCGAACATTTAGCAGAATTTAACTTGTACTTTATTGAAGATCCTATTCAAATTGACAGTATTACTACGCAAGGTGAAATGGCGAAACGGATCAATATCCCTATCGGTAATGGTGAACGATTAACGACTATCTGGGAATTTCGTGAATTGCTTCACTTTGGCGGTCCACAATATGTTCGTCCTGATGTGGCTTTAGCTGGTGGGCTTACACATTGCAAGAAAATTGCTGCTATTGCAGAGTCTTACCATAGTGCAGTGGTAACTCACAACTTCTTGGGACCACTGATTNCTGCGGCGTCGATTCACCTTGATACCAGTATTCCGAATTTTATCACTCAAGAATATACCAAAGACGACGAATCTGAACAGTATGATTTTTTTACTACTTGCTACAAAAGAGAAGGCGGTTATATTCCAATTCCCACCGCTTCTGGCTTAGGGGTGGAATTGGATGCTAGCCGACTNCCTCCGTTTGAGTCGATGAATACTGCGGAAACTTTACTACGTGAAGATGGATCGGTTGCTTATTCAGTCTGATTTAACGTAAGTAGATTGTTAACCAAATTTTGGTATGTTACTCTTAATCTCCTTGGATNGCCTACNAAATCATATGAAAGGAAGAGTTGGTCAAAATGAAGCAACAAAGATATTTTTCTAAGATGTACCTAGCAAAGAAACTGTGTCTGTTAGCGGTATTTTTTTTGGCGGTGGTACCGACAATTCTGGCTCAACCTAAGCGAGCAACAGTTCATGAGTTAAAAAAAATAATGGACAAACAGGAAAATTTCCTAATCGTCGATGTACGGGGCCTGAAGTCGTATGAGAAAAGCCATTTGCCTGGTGCAATATCTTTACCTATNCGTGAACTGGTCGATCGCCATCGTGAGCTACCAAGAAATGAGGTTATTGTTTTTTATTGTAGCTGACCCGCTGAAAACTCAAGTGTCCGGGCGACACAGATTTTATTGCAGAACGACTTTGGGTTTCAGCCACAGTTACTCCAGGTTCTTAAGGGTGGTATCTCCGCTTGGCGAGATGCAGGTTTCACGCTGGAAAGTGGCTTAGCCGTTGAGTTCAAGAATAAGAAATTAGCGTTATGGGCCAAGTTAAAGTACAGGTAGATAATAATTTAAGTCAGGATTACGTATAGATGTCTAACTATATTAACAGACCAGCTTACCGGCTGGGTGTGATCGTCGACGGAATTAGTCGAAACCTTGAACATACTCTGTCCGTCATGAACGAGTTCCAAATAAGCTACGCTGAACTCCAATATCTAACAATGCCTTCGGGTAAAGATAAAGAAGTNGGCGACATGACATCAGAGGAAATTGATTGGATAAAGCGACTAGTCACAGCCCATGGAATTCAGATTTCTTGTATATCACGCCATATATTTAGTGGTTTAGCTGTAGCAGAGGTCACACTCAACGACAATGCATACCAGCAACAGATTACTGACCTTAAAAAGTGTATTCAAATGGCAAAGATGCTTGATTGTCAACTCGTTCGTATAATGAGTTTTCGTAAAGAGATGATCCTTTTCGGTGCTCAAGGGGCAGAGGAGTGGATTGTAGCTAATGGAGCTTGGGACAAATTAGTGACTTTGCTAGAATTACCAGTTCAAATTGCTGAAGACGAAGATATTACTTTGGTAGTAGAGACAGGTAATGGATCAATGATTACTTCAGCTTATTTAGCACGAAAATTGATTGANCAGCTTGGATCTGATCGACTGAAGGTTCTTTGGGATCCGTGTAATAGCCTATATTGTACTGAAAAAGCATATCCAGATGGCTACCAATGTTTACGAGACGGATACTTGGGACACATACATCTCAAAGATGCACGAATTGATATTGCACAAGCGATGGTTGAATTTGTGCCGTTCAATACGGGTGATATGGCCTCCTACCTTTCTGGTTTGGCTGAAGCACTGAAACTAGACAATTACAGTGGGGTAATTTCCTTCGAGAGTGTGTATCGNCCCAAGCCTAATGCCAGTTTTGAGGATGGATTTCGATCATCTATCAATGCTTTTCAGAATTTGTTTGCTACTAAATAGCCATTTAGGTAAAGTTATTCATTATCAAATAGCTCTGTTTGTCAGAAGAAAAATGTTTCTTAAGTAACTAGTTCTTTAAGCTTTTGGAAAAATCATCCGTTAATCATTAGTTTGTTACAATTTGGAGAAATCAAATGGAATTATTGAAAGAACTTTGTGAGGCTTCAGGCATTCCCGGATTTGAAGGCCGGATTCGTGATATAGTCAGGCGAGAACTTGACCCAATAGTGGATGAGATCTCGGTTGATGCTATGGGAAATATGATCTGTGTCAAGCGAAAACCTGGTGCTTTGAAGGTAATGATTGCTGCTCATATGGATGAAATTGGTTTTATGGTGAGCAACATAGATGATAAAGGTTGGATTCGGTTAGTACCTTTGGGNGGACATGATCCTCGTAATATGGTCGCTCAACACGTACGGATTTGTNCAGAAGATGGGGACCTAACTGGTGTATTATACCCAGGATTAAAACCTCCTCATATCCAAAAAGATAGCGACCGTAATAAGAAACCAGAAGTTAGCGACTTTGTAGTCGACCTGGGGTTGCCAGCCGATATAGTAAAAGAAAAAGTATCAATTGGTACACCAGTGACCATGAGGCAAAACTTTCTAGAGCTTGGTGATTGTGTTTCTTGTAAGTCGATGGACAATCGGGTAGCAGTCTATACCATGATTCGTGCAATGCAGTCCACTAGTGAATTTGGTTTTGAAACCTATGCGGTAGCAACCTCTCAGGAAGAAATTGGATTACGAGGGGCTACGACCAGTGCAAATAGCATCAGTCCAGATATTGGTATTTGTCTCGATACCACTCTGGCAACCGATATTCCGGGGGTTTCTGGACATGAGCAGATAACCAAACTGGGAGAAGGCGCTGCCATCAAAATATTTGATTCCTCAGCTATCCAGCATCCTCAATTGGTTAAATGTCTTCGACAATTAGCTGACAAAAGGGATATCAAATGGCAACACGAAATNCTACCACGTGGGGGTACTGATTCTGCTGCTATGCAAAAATCAGGGTCAGGAGTTCCGGTTGCCACAATCTCAGTACCGACTCGATACATTCATACTACTATTGAAACTGTTCACAAAGAAGATTTACAAGGGGCAGTGAATTTACTTACTGCATTTTTAGAGGAAGGACACCAAGTCCAAATTAATTTTGAATAAAAGTAATAGGTAAAAAATGTGTGCCAATATCTCATCCCATAGTACTCCTTCTTGGGACTTAACTGATCTATACGCTGGGATTGATGACCCCAAGATCGAAGAAGATTTATCTCATATAGTTATTGACGCTGCTGCCTTCGAAACAAGGTACAAGGGTCGAATTGCACAACCTGAACTAACGGTTGAGCTGTTGCTTGAAGCTATTCAAGCATACGAAAAACTACTGGCCGACCAGTATCAGCCACAAGCCTTTGCCCATTTGCTGTTTAGTACTGATACTACAAAACCCGAAAGAGGTGCGTTACTTCAGCGCACACGTGAGATTAATTCTCAAGCTTCGACNCATCTGATTTTTTTTGATCTAGAAATAGGTAAGATTCCAGCCGATACATTTAGTCGGCTTTCTGCTGATGTGCGCTTGTCTGACTACAACTACTACGTTCGGCACCAGCGAGATTTAGCTAAGCACAATCTTACTGAAAGCCAAGAGAAAGTTTTAGAAGAGACTTCTAATAGTGGTGGACGTGCTTTTTCCCGCTTATTTACGGAAACCACCTCTCGTATTGTTTATCCAATTGATGGTCAGGAACTCACACAGAGTCAGTTATTGGTTCGTTTTCAAGAACCAGATAGAGAACGTCGACGTGTCGCTGNTCANGTTTTCTCGGAGCAGCTAGAAAATAATAGTCATTTGTTAACTTTTATTTTTAACACNCTACTGCATGAAAAACATGTTATAGATCGCTTAAGAAATTTTGAGCGACCAGAATCTTCTCGCCATTTGAGTAACGATATTGATCAATCGGTGGTCGACACTATGGTTGAAGTTACCGTTAACAACTTCGATATTGTCAGTAATTATTATCAACTCAAACAGCAATTGTTAAATATAGATCAGCTGACTCATTANGATCGCTATGCTCCTATTTCGGATACACAAACTGAATTTGATTTCGGTCAAGCACAAACGATTATCATGGAAGCTTTTGCTGATTTTTCTCCTCAGCTAGCCAATATAGCTGAACCATTTTTNAGTCAAAATTGGATTGACGCGAAAGTTACATCAGGCAAACAGGGTGGTGCTTACTGCATGGGAGTTACGCCTCAACATCATCCTTACGTTTTTATGAATTACAACGGTAGTCTGAGAGATGTCACAACATTGGCGCATGAGTTGGGGCATGGAATTCATGACATTTTGGCCAATCAACAAAACCTACTAAATTATCATCCCGTTTTGCCTTTAGCTGAAACAGCCAGTACGTTTGCCGAAATGTTAGTTTTTGACAAATTACAAAACCAACTTACCTCCGCACAAGATCAGTTGGCACTACTGTGTAGTAAGACTGAAGATACGTTCGCCACTGTTTTCCGCCAAATTGCTATGTTCCNGTTCGAACGGTCTGCCCATGATTTACGACGGAATAGTGGTGAACAAACCGTTACTGCATACGGTGAATTATGGCAAAAAAAACAGCAGGAGATGTTTGGTGATTCACTAAAACTTGGCGCTGAGCATAGTTACTGGTGGCTTTACATTCCTCATGTATATCGGACACCATTCTACGTTTACGCGTATGCCTTTGGCGAGTTATTGGTTTTGTCGTTATATGCTCAATATCGGAAGGAAGGAGACGCTTTTGTCTCCCGATATTTTGATTTGTTGAGAGCTGGTGGATCCGATTCACCAGCTAAGCTGGTTTCAGCAGTTGGCTTCGATATTGANGATCCCGACTTTTGGCAAAGTGGATTTGACCTGATACGTCGTCGTGTGGATTTAGCCACTGAATTAGCCGGTGGTATTGAGTAGAAAAAGTTAAGTATATAGTACGCCAATTAATCTNGNATTCAAATGAGTGGTTGTGATTGATCGGCATATTATTCTCGTCAAATTATGAAAAATAAGGAATCCATTTTACCTATAAGCAGTGTTGTNAGAAAAACGTGTTGACTTCAATAATCTGCCTATTTTATAATAGCNAGATCGTTCGCGTAGCAATTGCTTAGAGTTAAGTATTCGTTGTTATCATGAATTCCTTCCATGGAAAGAACGGGGATTAAGATGATTGAGTTTGAAGATACCCAATTAAGTGGCCAGGCACGGATTAAGGTTATTGGTGTAGGTGGCGGCGGGAATAATGCTGTCAAACACATGATTGACGCGGAACTAGCAGGGATCGATTTTTTTGTCGTCAATACAGATTTGCAAGCNTTGCAGCAGTGTCATACGGCTACCCAAATTCAGATTGGTGCTAACACGACAGACGGTCTTGGCGCGGGGGCNAACCCTGATGTTGGGCGCAAAGCTGCGGAAGAGAATATTGATGAGTTGCAAAGGATTGTTTCCGACGCTGACATGGTGTTTGTCACCGCAGGTATGGGTGGAGGTACTGGTACAGGTGCAGCTCCCGTAGTAGCNGGTTTAGCTAAGGACGCTGGTGCACTAACAATCGGTGTCGTCACTCGTCCTTTTCGATTTGAAGGAAGAAGCCGGGAACTTTCTGCCGATCAGGGATTGGAAGAAATGCGGGAAAATACTGACTCAGTGATTGTGATCCCTAATCAACGATTAATGGAGCTTGGTGATAAAAAGCTTCCCTTATTAGCGTCTTTTCGTATGGTTGATGATATTCTGCTAAATGCAGTACAGAGTATTTCAGATATGATTCAGGTGCCAGGGGCTGTTAATCTCGATTTTGCTGATATTAAAACCATAATGCAGGATTCGGGTACTGCGTTGATGGGGGTTGGATTTGGCACTAACGANGANAGAGCACAGCTGGCGGCCCAAAGTGCNATTTCTTCTCCACTACTCGAGCAAAGTACAATTGAGGGCGCAACCGGAGTTATCGTCAACTTCACTGCATCACCTAATTTCGCAGCTCAGGAACTTGAAAATGCAATGGAGATAATTGGGGAAGCTGCTAATCCAGGACAAATTAACTCAAGCCAAGTCATTTTTGGTTTATCTTACAATGAAGATTTGGAAGATGAACTGTACATTACCGTAATTGCAACTGGGTTTGATACTAATCAATCATCACTGGATGTTNGTAGCGACATGCCGTTCGGTGAAGCCGGTTATACTAACCCAATGCAAACTGACCGGNCAGTAAGACCCAGTGGAAACCCGTTTGCNCAAAACCCTCGACAGAGGTCTAATACGAACAGTATGAGACAAGCAGGATTTTCTTCTGCCCCTACTCGAGCCCAGTCTACAAGAGCGGTAGCTGGAAACTTGAACCAAGACACAACCTATATGGATGACGACCAGACTTTTCTTTCTCAGCCCAAGCCACCAAATAACGATAACCGGGCTAAACAAGCCGGTTTGCCCAGTGATGAGGCCGAACTTGACAAACCAACTTTCCTTCGTGTTCGAAAACCGTCCCGCTCTCGCCGTTAGATGGTGAAAGCCTGACGTGTCCCCACNANAATACTATCCTATGTAAATAACTCGAACGAAAGGAGTCTGGAGTAATCCCTTTTCGTTTACATTGGCTNCAGTTATTCTGCAATCTGGCTATCTAGAATTTGGTTAGTTGAGTTTCTACCGGCTGGTATTCGATCAGACTTTTCACCTCAGTTACTAAGTGTTGACCGTATAATTCTCTTACAACATTTAAACCAACATCGACTCCCAGTGCTCCGCCAGCACACGTGATTACCCGACCACATTGTACAATTTTGCCGGGGTATGGGACCAGGTCTTCCCTTCTCTGTAATTCCGCTAGTGATAGCCAATGCGTAGTGACTTGCCTCTGGCGTAAAACACCAGCTGCAGCCAAGATAAGTGTCCCGGTCGAAACGCCGAGAATAAAGTCACATTTATCTGCAACAGTACCCAATTTCGATTGAATCATTGGGTTAGAGACTGGCATCCGTCGGCCTTCACCACCAGGTACAACNAGGATGTTCATTTTCGTATCCATTTCCAAGTCCCCAAAAGTATATTGTGGCATAATGGTCAGTCCACCAGTACAAATAACTGGTTGCAGTCGCAAGGCAAATGTAAAAATAGAGAATGATTCTGGCCGTATCCGCTCGACGGCAGAGAATACTTGATAGATACCAGCAAAATCTCCAACATCTACATCATCAAAAATGAATAGACCAACTTGATTGGCCGCTTGTTTAGCTGTCTGACTGACCACGACGCATCATTTGCCCNAGCCGAACGTATTCTTCAACACCGNGTTTAGCCCTTGCTAAGTCGGCTTCATCAACCTGACGGCGAACTTTAGCTGGCACCCCNAAAACTACACTATCGGGTGGGATTTCTTGCCCTTCCAAAACTACTGCACCTGCTCCAATGACAGATCGAGCACCGATTTTGGCTCCACTTAGAATTATAGCACCCATTGAAATTAGAGCTTGATCTTCAATGATGCAACCATGAATAATCGCACCATGCCCAATAGTGACATCTTCACCAATTAAGCATGGTTGCCCCAAATCTAAGTGTACAATCGTTCCATCTTGAATATTTGTTCTTCGACCAACTCTAATTTCATCAATATCCGCTCGAAGCACGCAATTAAACCAAACCGAGGCTTCTTCGTCCACGGTGACAGCACCGATGAGTTTGGCACCTTCAGCCACATAAGCTGAATCGGAAATTTGGGGCAATTTTTCTTGAAAAGGAATCAACATCGTCATTGACAGAACTCCAATCCATATTGATTTTCTTCTAGTAAACAGTCAAGTGCAGTCGTCAGTGCTTTTAAATGAGCGTCCACCCGTTTCGACATTGACCAAAATGACGAGGGCGTTTCACAAGTAATCGTACGACAAGCTTTTTTTCGCTTAAATAAGTAAACAGGCATTGGCCCTCTCACCCTTACTTCAGGTGTCGGTCGTAATACGGCCTCATTATTAGTGCGATATTCATCAACNAGTGCATTCTGGTGGAGTTTACCTATCAAACCAACAGCAGAAGTAACGTATTCTCCAAGTTGCATCCGGTTTTCATTCAATTCAAAAAGGTAAAATCCATCATACTCCCAGTCTTCATGGAATTCGATGAACAGATCGTATTTAGAGTACTCTAGTACTGATTGCACAGCTCGGGCCTCAATTGTGGGCTCATCTTCAAATGTACGGTTAATATCGATCCCGTCCGAATTTTCACGAAGGTTGTGAACAAGACCAAAGGGGTTTAAACAAGGAAAAACGTCAAAATGAAATTGGTTGCGCCATGGTGGCAAATACTGCTCTAAGAAAGTCAGCACAGCTTCTACACCCGCAGGCTCATCGCCGTGTATACCNGCCGAAATAAGAATTTTTGGTACTGATTGACCAGAGTTTGCAGATAACACTTGCAGGAAGAAAATTGGCAGTTCTACTATTCTCTCAACGGTTTGTAAGATTACATTTGGTGAATGATTGGAAAAAAACTCAATCCTTTCTACTACTGATTGNTAATTTAACACAAGCTTAGGCACCTGAGATACGTGGCATTGGTAAGGGCTCAGCCCCGAGTTGGGCGGATAGGAATCTAGCAATCAGTTCGGACTTTAGCTCGACAGAATTAGGATCATCCCAGAGATTATGTAGTTCTTCTGGGTCAGTTTCCAAGTCGAACAATTCACCATAAGATTGATTGTAGTAAACAGTAATTTTATACCGATCCTCAATGTAGGTTTTTAGGTGGATGGTAGTTGGCTCATGTCGATTTTCGACCATTACATGATCCCGTTTTAGAGTATCATCATAATTATACCAAACACCTGTTTGGTCTTTCCCTGTCATAGAATAAGGAATTTTTATATCGGCTGCGCTGAGAAAAGTGGGGGCGTAATCTACCAGTGTTTGTAAAGCTGTGGATGTTTTGCCGGCAGGTACTCTACCTGGCTGACGAACGATCATTGGCACTCGAATTAAATCTTCGTAATGGAATGGCCCCTTAGCTGTTAGTCCGTGGTGACCGTAAAAATGCCCATGATCAGAAGTAAAAACGATTAGGGTATTCTCAGCTAAGCCTAANGCATCCAAATGATTAACAATTTGGCCGATGTAATGATCCATCATGCTAACCATTCCATAGTAAATGGCAATATCCTTAGCCAATTCATCACGATTATGAAGATGTGAGTGGCAGCCGTGAATTCCTTGTCCGCTTTCTCGATAGGCGGAGAAGTCTGGCTTTATCTCTTGAGTCATCTGAAAGTGAGGTGGGTTTTTTACATGTTCGCCAGACACAAGCGAAGGTACTGTTATCTGGTTTGGATCATACATACTATCCCANGGTTCNGGTACCAGATACTTNGGNTGNGGATCGAAAAAACTAGACCANAGGAAAAAGTTATCTCCTGCTTCATGATACTGACTGAGCANNCTGTTAGTNCGTTCAGCNATCCANGTATTGTAGTGATATTCCTCTGGTATTAGCCACTTTCGACGTTGAGTATCATTATTACCGGTTGGAGAGCGGAAATAGTCTCTCCAGTTTTTGCACCCCTTATTTTCCAGCCAGATGGCATAATGCTGACCAACATGTGCTTCGTCTGTATGATTACGAGCTAACTCTATGTGTTCGAAACCATAAAAAGTTTCGTCAAATTCAGACCAAAAGTCTAAGTCCTGTAAAATAGGATAAGATTCCAGAGATGAAAACTCTTCACTCTCACGAAGTGGCTGGAAATGAGCTTTACCAATCAAACTAGTACGATAACCCGCTTGTAAGAAATCTTCTCCAACCGTATGACGACTTTCCAGCAGTTTAGTCCCTAGAGAATAAGCACCATGTTGACTTGGATATTGCCCTGTGATAATTGATGCCCTGGTAGGCGTACAAGTTGGATTAGGACAGTATGCTCTGCTGAAGGTAGTACCTGATTCGGCCAGCCNATCAAGATGCGGAGTNTGTATCTCCGGGTTATATTGACCAAGTGTATTCCAATGCTGTTGATCGCTGGTAATCAGCAACACGTTGGTTCTGCGTACTGACATTCTCTCTCCCTATTTTGGCTATTTTAGCCCTTTCGTTTAGGCTTGTCAAGATTGGGTGTTTATTCTGAAATTAGCCGATTAGGTAGCAAAAGATGNAGAAACCTCATCCAATTCCTTCATAATCTGGCTGTCAATTTTCCAGCCAACAGCACCTATATTATCTTCAATTTGGCTGATGGAATCACTACCAGATATGAAAACCGTCACTTCAGGCTTCGACAGGATCCAGGCNTGTGCTAACTGAGCGGGTGTTTTGCTAATTTCTTTAGCCAGTTTGATTAGAGTTTCTATGACTTTTCCCTCGTTTCCCTGCATTTGTTTCGTAAATTGATCGGGGTGTTGCGCCCAATAACTACCGATTGGTGGATTTTGGCGAGGTTGATAAATACCACTAAGCAGGCCAACGGCCAGTGGACTATAAGCCATCATACCCAGTCCCATTTCAGCGAGTAGGCCAAACATTTCTAATTCTAATCGGCGATTTAGTAGACTATAAGAATTTTGAATACCAATGATTGGATCGACTCCAAGTTGATCTGCCACCCANAGAGACTGACATACTTTCCAAGCTGGAAAGTTACAGCAACCGACATAGCGAGCTTTACCTGACCGTACAATATCATCCATAGCACGTAAAGTTTCAGCGAGTGGCGTTCTATCATCGGGTGCATGAATTAAATAAATATCGACATGATCAGTATCCAAACGCTTTAGAGATCGGTCAATCTCGCGTAGGATATGGTAACGTGACAGACCTGAATCGTTGGTACCACNGCCTATGGAAGAACAAACCTTGGACGTAACTACCAGATTGTCTCGCCGTTTTTTAATAGCCCGACCTAAAATGATTTCGGATTGGCCAATGTTGGCCCGATCATCCATCGTGCCATAGATGTTAGCACAATCAATGAAGTTGATCCCCTGATCAATNGCATAGGAAATCATTCTTTCAACTTCAACAGCGTCATTCTGTCCTCTCAACCCTAGTCCAAGTGCAACTTGACTGACATTAACTCCTGCTTTTCCAAAATTAACGTATTCCATAATGATAACCTCTCAATTAATCGAATTAAATTAGTCAACTCTTCTCGATGACAATCACNTTTTGTACTCTCTGGTACCTAGACCGGTCAGTTGAAATGTAACATTCAGACATTGACGACTAACAATAGCTTTGCTATGCTCAGGTTGTTTGTGAGCTTATTCAATGATAACTTCCTCACGTTTCTGGATAATTAGCATTTTGAGTACTTCTTTCTTGACCATGCTAACTAACCTTGATCATACAGCTATCCATTATTGGGATGAANGCTTTCATGCTATTGTTAGTCGNAACCTGACAAAACATCCTTTTCTGTTNACNCTTTACGACCAGCCATGGTTAGCCTTCGATTATAAAAATTGGGGGGGGAATCATATTTGGTTGCACAAGCCTCCTTTAGCTATGTGGAAAATCTGTTTGTCATACTGGACATTTGGCTTTAATACTTTTGCTTTACGTTTTCCTTCTGCAATTCTAGCCACGGCTTCTGTCTGGATTACCTACCAGATTTCTCAANACCTTTTTGATCAGAAGACTGGCTTAATTGCAGCTTTTNTGCAAAGTTTCAATCCCTTTTTATTTGGTTCAGTGCACGGCTACAAATACTCAGATCATATNGATATTAGCCTCTTGTTTTGGGTTGAATTGGCCTGTTGGNTACTNTTNTGTGCCATNCGAAGTGGTCGGTGGCAAACTTATGTTTTATGCGGTTTCGCTCAAGGTTTGGCTTATCTTTCTAAAAGCTATCTAGCTCTTATCACTTTTGGTATTGCTTCCGTAGTTTGGCTTTCCTATCGTATCAAATTTCTCCGGCCAGAGCCCAATANAATTCTACAAATCAGGCTTAAACATCTAGGTTACGTATTTTTGTCTTCATTAATTACTNTTGCGCCTTGGACGATTTATTGTCTAGTTCGTCATCCTAAGGAATTCCTCTGGGAACACAAGCGTGTGATAGATCATCTTTCAACTGATGTGGAGAGTTGGGGAGCTACATGGGATCGTCCCTTATTCGATTACATGACTTTATTTTATCCCNGTTTTTACGCCTTTTTGCTACTGTCAGTTCTATTTTTGATTGTGGTAATGATTAGGAAACGTCGGTTGGGCGAGTTTTTTATTTTGGCTTGGTCAATTGGTGTGATTGTTCCACACTGTTATGCTTTAACAAAAACTCCATCAGCTACCATGATTGGCTTACCACCATTATTGATTTGCTTGTCGGTTGTCATAAGTCGNACTTTCAACCATATGGATTTCATTTATACCAGTTGTCTAATTGCATCATCAATTAGCCTAAGAATAGTAAAAGGAGGAAAAAGCCTAGTCCAAGGCCGAGACCAATTTGATAGCTTAAATAATTTTNCTCCCTACATAGAGACCAATTTTTGGATCATTCAGCAAATAGGATTATCGCTGTTTCTATTTTTAGCTTTGTGCATAATTTATCANGGGTTAAGCNGATGGAAATTCAGGCAAAAAGCTTGGNATTTAATGCGAATTATAGCNATCTTGGCNTCAACAACTTATATCACTAGCTATNTCGAGTCAGCNATTGCTGTNACACAGACTAACCGAAACGATTCATACCATAAGGTCATCGGCGAGAAAATTCAGNCTACATATTCGAATAATTCTTGTTTCTTTATTGATGATGCTGGGCACGGAAGTCATTTCTTTTTAATGTTTTATGCTAACCGGTCTGTATATCAGAGTAGGTNCAACGATCATAAAAAAGGTATAGTCGAACGTAATCTAGACCATCTAGCAAAACAATCTATAACGGCTGGTGCCAAGCCATACTTAGTGGCAACTANTGGTCAAACCTACAGTTATCCAATTGTAGAAGAAGGGAAAGTCTATGACAGACCATATATTATTTACCAGATGCTGCCAAAGGGAGAAAATGATGAACACAAGAATTAAAAAACAAATCGGTAACGAAAAGA
The DNA here is from genome assembly GCA_002729015.1 of Candidatus Poribacteria bacterium. The sequence continues at coordinate 32,486 of PBVO01000050.1, read as the reverse complement.
AAAAGCGAAGGTCATCTAAATAATCTTCGCTTTTAATAAACACTGTTGGTATGCCCCCGACTGGACTCGAACCAGCACGTCCGTTTGGACACAGGCCCTCAACCTGCTGTGTATACCAATTCCACCACAGGGGCAAGTAGATCAGACCATTTCGTNATAGGGCACGAAACTATCTCCCGAAAAGGGCAGGGAATTATAGTTGAACTAAAGCTTAGCTGTCAAGACCAAATCTCTGTTACATTGCAGCATACCGAAACTCACTATTGTCATTTATGAGTTTAATGAAAGACTGTAATTTGACCGCTAAACGAAATCTTTCCAACAATTTGGGGGTTTAGTGTTTCAACATGATATATATACACACCGGGCGATATTAAACGACCATCCTTATTTCGTCCATCCCAAGTCGTTTTATCCTTGCCATCGATATGATCGATTCGATGTACTAAATCTCCATTTGGAGTGAAAATAGTGATTACCACCTGTCCCATTAGATTAGCGAAAGTTAATCGATCATATTTTAGTAGTTGCCAAGGACTCGGATAAGTAAATATTTTTAACAAATTGACCTGAGTTGAAAGCTCATTTTGATCGCTGATCAATAAGCGTTCAGTAGGAGTAGACGCTTGACTTTCTCGACCTTCTTGATTTAATGCTGTGACCATGTAGTAGTAGGTTGATCCGTTATAAACATTGGGATCTACAAAATGAAGATCGATTTGGTCTAAGACTGAAAATTGANCCGTGGGTGGGACAGAACNACTAGGTTTCTCTCTCAGATTTTGTATTTCTGATTGTAAAATACTCGCAATACGCGTCCAAGGTTCTATCCCGTTGTAACTTCTATAGACATTGTAGCCGGCAATACGTTCCGAAACCAAAGGCCAGTAAACTGTGATTGAGTCAGGTTTGGACCTTCGTTCAGTATACAAACGGGAAGGTGGAAAAACTGGTAAGATGCGTACTTCGTTGGAATCGAAGGCCAAAGGTTGCTGCTTGGCATCTAGCGGACGAACCCGATAAACATATTCGACACCGGTTTCAACTTCAAAATCAGCAAAAGTCAGGTCTTTGACTATATCTGGTGTAATCTGCCTAAAGTCACTTTCGCCTTCAGCACGCCGAAAAACATAATAACCGGCTGGAACATATAGTGGTTCATTCCAAGTAACTAGAACAGCCTTATCCTGATCGGTGAGAATAACATTTTCCGGAGTAGAAGCAAGAGTAGTATCAATTGGTTTAGATGCTAATTCTTCTAGGGCAGTACCAACAACAGGTAGAATAGTATACCTATACCGTATCCCCCTTTCGACAGTTGCGTCGTCGTACCTTAGGCTGTTAAGGATTCTGGGTCCTAGTTGGTCTAGATTACTCTCACCTATTGTCAGGCGTCTAACCTGGTAGCCATCAACATAATTAATGGCTGGCTCCCATTGTAACTTGACTAATCCTTGCGAACGCTCTAGGGTAATATTTTGGGGGCTATAAGTGATCCATTTTGCCATCTGAGCATTATCTAACAGATCGGATTTGCTCTTTCCTGCTACTAACGCAAACGTTATTTGAATTGACTGTTTAGCTCGAATATCGTACCGACCAGCNGATAAGATCGCAACGTAGTCCCAAGCTGNCCACTTCAATTCGTCCAAATCGGCTTTATTTCTAGCACTTATCTTAGAACGATAAAAACGGTTTGGATCTGAGATCAACGGGGAACGGTAAGCAGGGGCAAATACAGCAGTGTTCAACTGACCATTTTCTTGATTTTTTATAGGAAATATCTGGTGAGTCGCTAACTTACCGTCCAGCAGGATTAANCCAGCATGGACTGGATCAAGGCCATCCGAATCGTCNCCATCATAGGCATAAAGCATGGAAAGTTCTTTATTGTAGTCGAACCAGTCTTTACTAAAGTCGGTTTTGTCTGCTCCAACTTGATCCATATTCCAGTCAGCGCAAATGGAAACATATACACCTGTCAGATCAATGACATCACTATTGGTAATAGTCAACTGAATGACTACAAAATCGTCAGCATCAGGGTGTGTAGATCTTCCCCAACTAATTACCTGTTGTGTAACTAACAGGTTTAAATCAACATCGACCGCTTCATACTCAACTGATGTGGACTGTTTTCCGTCCGGTATATCGGTTAGGCTAATTTCTTGTTTAGCAGCCCAGTTACTTTTACCGTTCAGATTCCAACCCCCAGCAACGAGCTCTTTGGCTGTACCAATCCAAATATCAGAATACATACCTAAGTATTGCCGCTGACCATCAACAGGATAACGAAAGTTATCTGATAAGTTTCGACCATTCCAACCAGAAAGCCCTCTTANCATACCAGTTTTGCTATCTCGGATGANGGAGAAGGTGACTTCTCCGTTGTCGTGAGTTCTAATTTGAGCCGGCAAAATGGAAACTAAACAAAANAATACTAGGCAGANGATATACTGGATAGGCTTATCCATATGGTCAGTTAAGTTCGTAACGAGAAAATGATAGTCGTATCGACGAAATCATAGCAAAGCCAATCTAGGATTGTCAAGTAACCACAATTGCTTTCTTGACCACTGGAAACGAGTTTGGTATAATGCGCGCGAATTGAAATACCTTATTTAAGGAGAAAATAAGTCAAATGATGAAACAAAGTCGTCTCTTTGCGACTTCTATCTGCTTGCTTTGTATCCTCGGGTTGGTAGCCCTACCTGTTTCGGCAGGACTCAAAGATGTGTTACAAAGTGATGAATTTGAAGGTTCCAAATTAAGTGATATGTGGAGCATTGATAACCCTGACGTGGGTAAATTCCAGGTTAGTGGTGGGAAGCTAAATGTTACTGGTGGTTTCAACGGTAATGTTTGGGGGAATAGCGACGCATTGATCTTCTATCAAGAAGTAAGCCAAAAAAGCTTCGATATTAGCACTGATTTTGTTAATACCTACAAGGGTGGTAGTACAGTCGCTGGTATCTTGATTAAATCCGAAACGACCAAGGACAGCAAAGATCGAGACGGTGAATGGGTCACCTTAAAATTATGGGGCCGTGGTGGCGAAGACAATAATGCTGTTTTGCAGTATCAGAGACGTGAAAATGACGCTGGAGACTTGGGTTATGTCGGTGTCACACCAGACTACCTACCTCCAGCTGGTGAGATTGCTATCTCTTTGCGTGTAAAAAGAGACGGTGACACTTACGAATCTTGGTTCAAGCCCGAAGGTAAGGGCGATTGGGTTTCGGTCGGTAAGGTTAAAAGTGCCCTCAAAGACCCGATCAAGGTTGGTATTTATGCCGGTATTGCTGAAACTGACAAGGGAGAANTTAACGGTTGCATTTGATAANTTTATTGAAGCNTCTTCCCCAGTTACAGCTGTAGATCCCAAAAACCGNTTAACGACCACTTGGGGCATGNTAAAAACCAAATAACTCCAATAGNACGNTTAGAGACCAGATCGAATATAAAAAATCTGNGNNTGANCGTCAAANAGCCCGACATCAAATCAATTGATGTCGGGCTNTTTTNNTATTATCNAATTGTATTGGACTTATTCTACNGATTAGACTTNATTGCTCCCCAAGCTATTGGNANTTTGCCTAANGGTTTGACNGCTAAAAAATCNCCATCCATAATTTCTTTGATTTCNTGNGGGGTAACAGCTTTNCCAAACANGAAAAACTCATCTAGTAACCCNTTGTACCAACGTCCATTTTTATGGTGGCCGATACCNGCGGTCACTTTCCAGTTTGTTGCTAACACTCCCTTAGCAGCTTTAGCTTCATGCGTTTTCTTACCATCTACATAGGTAGCAACAGCTCTACTTTTGGCATCATAAGTACCTGCAAAATGGTGCCACTTTTTACCTTTTATTACTGGACCAGGGTTAATATTAAAAACTTCTTGTTNAGCATCATTTCGNTGAAANAAACGAAAACCAGCCGGTCGAATTTCAACGTGAAATAAGCCNNTNCCATGCTTNTCNCCGATGGCATCGAAGAGACTTTGTGGNTCACCTGAATCTTCGTGATTAACCCAAGTAACCAGAGAAAACCCATCCTTAGGTAAATTTTTAAATTCAGCTCCGTTTATTTTGATCCAAACATTCTCTTTCAATTCAATGGATTGGCCATTTTGGCCTTTCTCAAATTTAGCATTACCGACGATTTCTCCGTCGTTGCCGGAAGTAGACCCATCCTTAATAATATTACCTTTTATATCATCAAAACTATAGTATATAGCCAGAGCCGGGTCTTTGAGATCGGCATTTGCTATAACACTAACGGCTAAAAACAAAATAATTAAACTTATATTTTTCATTAACTCTCCTAACAAATAATGATCATGATTGTAGGCCGTTCTGGACTACAACAGAACTGAGAGTCTAGCACTATTTGGATCNAAAATCAATCTATCAAGTTCGGGATTTATCCGAAGTTTTTCAAATTACATATCTTTGCAATATATTTGACTATTCTAGCCAGTAAACGATTGATATAATTGGACAGTTAACTTTTGTGTGTGTGAGCAAAAAGTGTTAGCATTACGCCTCTCTGGTATTCAATAAAGACAAATTAAGACCAAATTGAAAAGGTGACAAATGGGACAGCAGGAACAGAAAACACNCCAACTAGATCAGCAAATCGAACGATTGTGGGAACAAATATCAAAAAAAGATGAACAAATCAAGGATTTGCAACAACTGATTATTTCTACTCAACAGTCGTTTGACAAACTCTTGGAGCATCAATTAGCTGAGCGAGACACATCTTCCAGACGATCCAGCCGTTATAGTAGCCGAAAACCAGTTTATNACCGATCCTTTGTGAAGCAACTNATCGAACAGAATTTTTCAATACAATCACCTAAAGACTTACAATTTTGTGGGCAAGGATCCAGCTTTTGTACTTATGCTTTTCATCATAAACAAATGGGCCAAAACTATATTATTAGGTGTGCTAAACACTCTGATTCCATTCGACGGCTCAGATGGGAAGAACAACTATTGCCTCAGCTANGACCTCAAATGCCAATTTCTATCCCACAATTCGAAAAGNTCAGTCATATGGATAACGGCTTGCCTTTTTGCAGCTANCCCATGATTGAAGGTGAGCCTTTTGAGGAAAAACACTACCGCCGTTTNTCCAATCAAAAAAAGGACGTTGTNATTGANCAGGTGGCTGGTTTTTTGCGGGTGTTGCACAACTTCCCAGTTGAAGAAGCTGTTTCCTTNGGTATTCCTTACCGGCAGTTTGAAGCAGTACCAATAAAAGATATAATTCAATTTGCTGAGAAACGACTTTATCTACATCTAAATTCGGATCAGCAGGAACGCTGCCAGTATTGGTTCGATTTTTACCGACGAAATTTGGACGAATTTGATTNCCAACCGACATTAATTCACGGCGACCTTCAATCTCGTCACATTTTATTCAATACTAATACAAACTTAATCGAAGGTATTATTGACTTTGAAGATATTAGAATTAGTGATGCAAGAGAAGATTTGTATCATCTACAAGAAAGCTACGGTGACGACTTTGGCCAACGCTTATTCCAAGCTTATGGCATTGATCAAAGTAATTTTTCTCATCAATTTCAATTTCGTCGTTTANCTGATATTATTNGNGAAGTTTTTANNGCCNTANTGGACAAACGAGANAGGGAAACTGAGCATAGATTACGTGAACTAAGAGANTTTTTACTTCAACCCTTGCCAGACCCANAAAATATCNCCACCGGTACATAGGTTTTATTAGNTATTGATTAGTTAATNAAGGTTATATAATGTCCTCTGAACAGCTAGAGCAATTCATCACANAGTTACGCAGGCAATTAGTCAACCTTGGCGGTATNGCTGAATATATGGTACGAGATTCAATTGAATCAGTCGTTGAGNGAGATTCAGNCTTAGCCCAGAGAGTCATTGAAAGNGANGACGANGCTGACTTACTGGAAAATAATATTCGCGAAAAATGTATTCATCTAATGGCCGAGCCTACAGCTAAACTAAAAGAAGTACAACAGTTGATGGTCATCAACGATATCAGTCGAAACCTTGAACGGGTAGCNGACAAAGCAGTTAATATTTCTAAACGNAGTTTGGAATTGACCCAATCTNCTCCAATNAAACCTTACATTGANTTACCNATNATGGCTGATAAATCCCAAAANATGTTAAAAGATGTGATTGANGCTTTCGTCAACCNCGACTTAGTGATGGCANAAAATGTAGTCGAGCGTGACGCTGAGGTCGATTTTCTCNATGACCAGATGGTAGATGAAATTCAGTCAATGCTACAAAATGAGAGGAAAGTACAACCTNGTATTAGCTTGTTATTGGTCATTAGACACTTAGAACGAATTGCCGATCTGGCAGCAAGCATCGGTGAAGATGTTTATTATTTGATTGATGGTAGACTTATTCGACACCAAAAACCGAGTACTAGTTCTGTGTCTCTTGGTANAACTCCTAAGAACCGCAATAGTTATGGCGTAGTGGGACAAACATCTGCTAATAGNGCCGATTAGTAATTCTTTGGGACATCATCTAGATTCCAGATCGTTTCCTTTTCAACTTAGTATTTAGGTCGAAATTAGTTAATCNCTCCAAGGGAGTTGTCTGGTTCAGCCATAAAATGCATCATGGCTATCACTGCGGGGTATTCGATATTGCAGAAGTTTATCTAGAGTTCCGTTGCCACGAATTGAAGGCTGTTTGCACGACTATTTCATGCTAAGTAAGGATGGTTCAAGCCACAGCATTCCCTCAGGAACTAAATAGTGATAGCTATTTAGTTGTTAATAAAATCATCTAAACAATTNAAAATGTATCAGGACAGATCTAACGCCACAGATCTTCCAGTATTCATGGACTCGTATACCGCATCAATGACATACATTTGGTTGATACTATTTTCAGGTGGAATTCGATGGGGTTGCCCGGTTGACAGACTATCACAGAGGTGCTGGAGTTGATGCGCAAATTGAAATGTGGGCTCAAAATCAAAGTCCTCAGAGTGATCTTTTGAACGAAATTCTAACTTGACATTTTGCCCTTCATTATTCCAAATTTTGTCCAAACGTAAACTTCCAGCTGTACCATTGATCTCCCCATATTGAGAGCCCCATGAATTAAAGCCTACTGAAATTTGAGCTGTACGATCATTGGGAAAAACTAACAAAATATAAGCGCCATCATCAACCTCTAACCCGGCTTGCTGGCTGGCAAATACGCGGACCGGCTCGGCTTTGTAAACTGTACGGGCGTGGTGNAGGTTATAGCAAGCCAAGTCATAAATACTACCNCCGCCCTTGGCTTTGTTGAAGCGCCAATTCTGCTCCGGCCGTCGGGTTTCGGGTCCACCACCTCCACCACCAGTACAGAATGTGCTTCGAACGTTCATTACTTCGCCAATTGCTCCGGTATCGATCAATTCTTGTGCCTTTAAATGCATTGGGTGATGACGAAACTTGAAGGCTTCTGCCAACAAAATGTTGTTTTTTCTAGCAGCCGCTACCAACCGTTCAGCTTCTTCTGCCGTAGAGGTGAAGGGCTTTTCGCATAAGATGGCCTTCACTCTTCCGGAATTTGCAATTTGTACACCTACTTTTTCATGGAAGGCACCCCATGTACAAATAATGGCGATATCGAGGTCTTCACTTTTGAGCATGTGATCCAAGTCAGCATAACGGTTACTAACTTTAAACTGATCGCCAAAGCTATTAACCGATTCTTCCGAAACATCGCATACCGCCTGTAAAATTGCATCATCTATTTGCTGAGTAGCATTACCATGTGCACGCGCAATACCACCCGTACCAACCAGACCGACACGAAATGCCATGAGTTACTCCCTTGTTTAGTATTATCCAGTAGAATAAAGATTTTTCATTTTTCTTCAGGAAATGGAGCACGAATATCGTAGCGTCCCTCTTTAAAAACCGGCATAAGTCCACCTTCTACCATTAGGTCCAGTGGGTTAGGCCTAGTTTCTAATGGAAACTCAACCACATCATTGATACGTACTGACTCATAAATTGCCATCAGGATCTCGATAGTAATTTTACCGTGAATGCCCGCATTTCGGTGTTGTTCAATATCGTCGTCTAACCAATGAATCATCTCTTCGTATTGGTTGGGCTCACTTTGTCGAGGTTTAATAGTTTGCCAACCGGCAGTCTGACTATTGAGCAGTTCAATTGTTCCATCTGGCCCTCTTCTCAGTTGCCCATCGTCTCCATAGACAGCATCGCCTCGAAGTCCAGGACCTGGAAGATCACTTTCGTAAATACCCCGAATTCCACCGTCAAAGCATATTTCACCAAAGCAAAGGTCTTCACATCTTACACGACGTTCCCATTTGTCAGTCTTACGCGAAGCTTGACCAATTAACCACAAAGGCTCTGGGTCCCCCAAAATGAAGCGCATTTCGTCGACTTCATGTGTCCCTCGATTAAGCAAGCCAAGTCCGTCTCGACGGAGCATTGCTTGTGGTTGACCTATAGCACCTTCTTGGATTAATCGCCGAGCCTCGCAATTTTGTTGGTTGAACCGACGTTGATGTCCAACGACAAGTTTTGTACCACTTTGGTCGCAGGCTGCCAACATATCATTAGCTTCACCAACTGATGCCGAAATTGGCTTTTCAGTGATGATACCTGCTAAACCAGATTCAGCTGCTGCAATTGTTGGTTCCAATCGGATACTTTGCCAAGTAGTAATTGACACAATATCCAAATCCTCGGTGGCGAACATCTGTTCGTAGTCCGTATAATGAGCTGAAATATCATTAGCCTCAGCAAAATCAGAAGCGCGACCTTCGTCAATATCCATGGCCGCTACNACCTCGGTTCGTGGATGGTTTTTCCAAGCATTTGTATGTGATCGGCCCATACCACCACATCCGATAATGCCAACTCGATAGATCTTATCAGCCATTTGTATCTCCTTAGGGTCTCATTTATAACTAGATATTAAAAAAGCATAGTGTATTTGATATTTTTAGANTATCATATCTAATCATGGCTGTCAAAGTTCATAAACTCACCTTAACGCACGTGGCAGCAACGATTTTTCATTGACATTACAAGGGTCGATCAGCTACAATTTTGGTTTTGCGTTTCGGATTTTCGCAAGATTCATTGGCCNCTAGGCCATGCATGTATAATATAANACAGAGAGAGTGAGAGATCATGTACGCAGTATTTGCCTCCGGTGGNAAGCAGCATCGGGTTGAGGTTGGTTCGGTTATTGATGTGGAAAAGCTAGAATCAGCCTCNGGTACGGCCGTCGATTTTACTGATATTTTGCTGGTCGGNGANAATGNCGGAGCCACTCAGGTTGGGGCGCCCTATGTCGATGGAGCTTCCGTCGTAGGTGAAGTGATCGATCAAGTCAAAGGCCAAAANGTGATCGTCTACAAGTCCAAAAGGCGGAAGGGATATCGCCGGAAACAAGGACACNGACAGAAGTATACCCGTCTGAAGATTACAGAAATTAACGTTTGAACAACCATTTTTAGTGGAAGAATAGGAGACAGATAATGGCTCATAAGAAAGGTGGCGGAAGCACACAAAACGGAAGAGATAGTAATAGTAAACGTCTTGGCGTCAAGCGCTTTTCTGGTAACTATGTTAAAGCGGGTAATATTTTGGTGCGTCAGCGTGGTACTAAAATTCATCCTGGTAGTAATGTTGGTTTGGGAAATGACCACACTTTGTTTTCTAAAATCGACGGTTATGTATGGTTTGAACGGAAAGACAAATATCGTCGAAAGGTTAGCGTTTACGGTGACCGACCCGATTTCTAGAGTNTAAAAAAANTAAGATCCTGAATTTGAAGCCTCGTTACGACGAGGCTTTTCGTGTTTTAGGGGGAAACTCCAAATGCTGAANGTTGATACTGCACAAATACAAGCCAAAGGCGGNAATGGTGGTAATGGTTGTATTGCGTTTCGTCGCGAAAAGTTTGTACCACGTGGTGGACCTAATGGCGGTGATGGNGGTAAGGGAGGCGATGTTATTCTTGAATCAATAGAAGGTATGACTACTCTAATTGATCTCAAGTATCGGCAACATCAGCGAGCTGATAATGGTCAACATGGTATGGGGAAATTGAGGAACGGTAAAGATGCAAATGATCGGATTATAAAAGTACCCGTCGGCACGATTGTTCGCTGGGTAGAAGCTGAAGATTTAGAAAAAGCGGAGCAAGTACTCGATTTGAAATCTCCTAACCAACGGGTAATAATTGCACATGGTGGGATTGGTGGTCGAGGTAACCCGCATTTTAGAAGTAGCACATTCCAAACACCACGTGTGGCTGAAAAAGGAGAACCGGGTGAAGAAGTAATAGTTGACTTGGAAGTCAAGCTNATTGCTGACGTTGGTTTAGTAGGATACCCTAACGCTGGCAAATCTACTCTTCTAGCTCGCACATCTGCAGCCAAGCCAAAAATTGCCAATTATCCCTTTACGACCCTATCACCTAACCTAGGTGTAGTNCGAGTTGCCACNGAACAGAATTTCGTTTTAGCAGATATCCCAGGTCTCATAGAAGGTGCTCATACTGGCGTTGGCCTCGGGCATGACTTTCTCCGTCATGTCGAGCGCACAAAAATGCTGATTCATGTTATTGACGTGGCTTCGGTTGATGGTAGAGACCCAATTGAAGATTTTGAAAAAATAAATCAAGAGCTGGAATTATACAACCCACGATTGGGAAGAATTCCACAAGTTATAGCTCTAAACAAAGTTGATTTACAATCTGCAGGCAGTAACTTGACTCAAATCGAAGACTACCTGAGGAAAGAAAAACGGCGAGCCTTTCCTATTTCGGCGGTAANTGGAGATGGAGTTCAGTCGCTTGTTCGTTTTACCTATCAGCTCTTACAACNAATCAATGAAAAAATTAGGCAACAAAAAGCTGATTCTCCACCTGTTTTAATGGACTTGCCGCGGACTAAGAAAAAATTCAAAATTAGCCAAAAGGAAAGCTGTTATTGGGTAGTGGGACCTCAGCCCAAAAGAGCAGTCTTAATGACTGATATGGACAACCCACAAGCATTAGTCTTGCTCCACCGAAAGTTAAAAGGAATGGGTGTGATCAATGCTTTGCAGAAAGCCGGAATCAAGCAAGGGGATGATGTCCACATCCACGGATTTGAGTTCCAATTTACAGCCGATGGAAAATAGTCTAAAGAAAATTAACCGCCCGGCCCTGCTTTCATCGGTTCAGCGANTAGTTGTTAAGGTCGGTAGCTCGACCTTAACCGAAGGGGTCAATCTATCTCTGACTAAAGTGAGCCGTTTGGTCGAAGATTTATCCCAACTGAAACAGAAAGGAATCGAGGTGATTTTGGTTACCTCTGGGGCGATCGCTGCCGGGCGTGGGCAACTGACNGAACTTTTTCAGCATGTAGATGGACCGAAGTTCAATCCGTCTGGCCTTGGCCCTATCATTCCAGAACTCCAAGCTGCCGCTGCGGTTGGTCANATTCATCTAATGAATGCTTATAAGCAGTTATTCGAGCAGTTCGGTCATTTAGTTGGTATGATTTTAGTGACTCAAGATGACTTTGACCACCGCCAACGCTATACTCATATCAGCGATACAATCCGTACTCTACTCCGCTTCGGTGTCATTCCAGTCATAAATGAAAATGATACTGTGGCTGTGGATGAAATCAAAGTTGGCGACAATGACACGATCTCTGCCTATGTTACTAATTTAGTAGAAGCTGATCTGCTAGTAGTATTATCCGACCAAGCCGGATTTTACACTCAGGATCCACGCAAANATCCGTCNGCTCAACTGATTTCCATCATTGACCAAATAACCGATGATATTTGGTCCGCTGCAGGTGAAGCCGGTACAGATAAAGGTACAGGAGGAATGAGAACCAAGCTTCGAGCTGCAGAAATCGTCACTGGTTCTGGTAAAATGATGGTGATTGCGGATGGATCAAAATCCATGATCGTTAGCAATCTGTTAGCAGGAGCATCTATTGGCACTCTATTTTTGCCAGCAGAAAGAACNAAACCAATGTCTGCCCGTCAACGATGGATCGCCTACTCACGCCCCGCTAGGGGGATACTATTTGTCGATGACGGAGCGAAGAATGCCTTACTAATGGGTGGGAAAAGCCTGTTGCCCTCCGGAATCCAAAAAACTGACGGGAACTTTAAGTTCGGTGATACAGTATCTTGCAAAGATCAAAAAAAACGGGAATTTGCTCGAGGCTTAGTTAATTACAACACATCTGAAGTAGAGCAAATCAAAGGGAAACAAACCTGCCAATTACAAGAAACCATCGGTAATTTTTACTATGATGAAGTAATACATCGAGATAATTTGGTTCTGCTCAATTGATTATAGATTCAACTTGACGCGGCAATTCGACTTATTGCTTGCTTCAAATTATTGACAGTTCGATCCACGTGGTGTAGCTTGTCTAGGCCAAATAAACCAAGACGAAAAGTTTGAAAATTTTTAGGTTCACCACACTGGAGTGGTACACCTGCCGCAATCTGTAATCCAACTTCTGCAAACTTTTTGCCGTTTTGGATATCCGNATTATCAGTATAGCTGACGACTACACCAGGTGCTTGGAATCCTTCAGCTGCTANACTCTTAAAGCCTTTTTCAGTTAGTACAGTGCGAACCTTGTCTCCCAATAGCTGCTGTTGCTCNTTAATCTTGTCTAAGCCATAATTTTCGGTTTCTTTCATAGTGTTTCGAAAAGTTGTCAATGCATCAGTCGGCATGGTTGCGTGGTANGCATGTCCACCATTTTCGTACGCCTGCATGATTTGTAACCACTTTTTTAGGTCACAAGCAAAACTATTACTAGTAGTTGTTTCTAGATGATCCAATGCTTTTNGGTTAAGCATAACTAAGCCTGCGCAAGGCGAACTGCTCCAGCCTTTTTGTGGTGCACTGATAAGGACATCTACTTCACAATCGACCATGTCTACCCAAATCGTTCCCGACGCAATACAATCCAGAACAAATAAACCACCGACTGAATGAGTCGCTAGTCCCACAGCTCTAATGTAGTCATCAGGCAAAATCATTCCAGCTGACGTTTCAACATGTGGAGCGAAAACCACCCTTGGTTTTTCAGTTCTAATGGCTTCGACTACTGATTCGATAGGTGGTGGAGCAAAAGATGGCTGANTTGCTTGTTCAATTGGCTTAGCTTTCAAAACTGAGACTTTAGAGGTAATTTCCCCCATTTCCAGAATTTGGCTCCATCNGTAACTGAACCAGCCATTTCGAATAACCAGACATTTGTTATCCTTGGCAAATTGTCGAGCTACTGACTCCATACTGAAAGTACCTCCACCAGGAATAACCGATACGGCCTCTGCATTGTAGGTTTTTTTTAGCATTGAAGAGATATCAAGCATAACCTGCTGAAATAATTGGGACATGTGATTCAGAGAACGATCGCTAAAAACAACCGAGTATTCCAATAANCCANCTGGNTCAATATCATTTCGTAGACTCATAAANAATCCTATTATTTTATTATTTTATTATTNTATTACCGGAGANCTGACTATCTCCATTCAGCGNNCCAACCAGATGTCTCATATTGACTTCGAATTCGCCATTCTCTNANTACNTNTAATAANTCTTGCNTTTTGTAACTGAACTGANTGTNANNCCANAGNTTGTTGATTTCAGCNGGGTCCGNTTTTAGGTCAAACANTTGNCCATCAGGTTGNTCAAGAAAATGAACGAGTTTCCAGTCTTGACTTCTGACCATNGACATAAACTCNGTNCCTTGTAAAATACCATCTTTCCCATGTTCGGCAAAAACGTACTCTCTAGCCGTCCATTTCTGACCTGCTAAGGCTGGTAAAATTGACTTAGCTTCAATAGTTGTAGGTACGTCAGCACCGGCTAATTCGAGAATAGCAGGACCCAGATCCATTTGTTGACAAAGTCCATCAATTGTTTGACCACCCTCAAAACGACTTGGAGACCATACAATTGTTGGCACTCGAGTGATGATATCGTACATGGTCCATTTCTGGCTGTGTCCGTGATCACCTAAACAGTCCCCGTGATCAGAAGTAAAGATGACAACCGAATTATCCAGATATCCTTGGTGTTCTAAAGTTTGCAGGATTTTACCGATTTGGTGATCGATCATTGTAACGTTGGCCAAATAGTAAGCTCGTTGTCGGTGTAACTGTTCAGTCGTGGGATTAAGCTGATGAACGACAGAGTCATGGTCTACTTCACAGTTGTGCTGACGCATCTCCAAAAACGGGGCGGGTTGATTAGCCAATTCCATCTCTGTCACAACTGGCAACGGTAATTCTCGTTCCATATACGGTTGGGCATATTCCCAAGTCGGATCATATGGTGGGTGTGGACCAGGAAAACCTATCTGTAAGAACAATGGTTGTGTAACTGGGTAGTTATTAATCCACCATTGTGCTAAATTTCCAACAAACACATCTGGATGCATATCCTCCGGCAATTCCCATTCAAAAGCACCCAACCGCTCATGGTAGTCGGACCGTTGGCGATATAGTTCACGTTGTTGTTTAATTAGACCTCTGGCTTGTAAAGCCTTATCCCACTCATCAAAATAGTAGCGGCCTTCCAGGTACCGGTCCTTATTTTCTACCACGTAACGCTCATCAAAACCTAATGGTGTTTCAAAAGGAAAAGTGTGCATTTTTCCTATATTGACACAATGATAACCAACATTACTCAATCGTTCTACCCAAGAGCGTGTCCACCTATCTGCGTTTTTGAGAATACCAGTTGTGTGAGGATAGTAGCCCGTGAACAAACTGGCACGTGCCGGAGCACAAGAGGGGGCCGTAATATAACACTGTGATAAATTTACACCTTCATGAACTAACCGATCCAGATTGGGTGTATCTGAATAAGGGAAACCAAGCGCAGAGATACTATCAAANCTCTGCTGATCGGTCATAATNAGNACAATATTAGNTTGTTTGATAGACATTGAAAAGTACCTAGGTGGCGCGATCAGTCATTTCTTGTAGGAATTGACTNGCCGGGTATTCTTCATCNTTCGGNGAAANAGCATCGTACTTATTCAACACNGCCGTTTCTGGANACGGCANTATTGNATGTTCTAGAGTTGGATCCTTAGTTTCAATNCGCCAGTCTTCCAACCGNTGNCGCATTGATTGCAANANCTGTTCATCNGCTTGCCCACTGGAGATTAGATTATGNCGCTCNAAAGGGTCAAAAACGAGGTCATACAGTCGTTCNGNNTCTGGCCGNTGTNCTTGCCAGCCNTGATCTAAGAAAAAAGTTTTGCTAATACTATCGTCNCAATTAGGCATTGCCCAATTCGGTGCTTGNTCNTATCGTCGAATATATTTCCAGCGTTTTGTTCTNATNGCTCNTTGTGGTTCATANCANCAATGGTAGTTAACNTCNGCAAAAATCTCGGACCTAATCTTATCGGNTGTACCNTGTAACANAGGNANAATTGANTNNCCTTGTAACCANTTGGGATGNTCAATANTAAGNATATCACAAATGGTAGGGAATAGATCAATCTGACTAACNAATTCGTCTATTACNAGACCTCCACTAAAACCAGNTGGACCTCTCATGATAAGCATGANACCGATTCCNTGATCAGTNAAACGNGATTTCATTTCAGGAAATGCTAGGCCGTGGTCAGTAGTGCAAATAACTANTGTTTTATCNGCTAACTTATTTTCTTCCAGNGCTGAAAATACAACACCCATTTTCTGGTCTAATGTTCGAGCTGCGTCAATATAATCAGCCATGTCCTGACGTGTTTCAGGTGTGTCAGGAAATGGTGCTGGAGGCTTAACATAACGAGGATCAGTTTTTGCCTCGCCATTAGGTTGAGGTGCAAAACCACCTGGCTTTACTGAACGAGCGCGGTGAGTTTCAAAAAATCCAACATCAAGAAAAAAGGGCTGATTNTCACTTTTGGAGGCTTCAGCTATGAAGGTTGCAGCTCGTTCTTCAGTTTCACCTGAAAATGTGGTCTCCTTGGCTAAATTTCGACTATAACCTGCCTCGTTGACATCTTTTACCACATGTTGAAAACCAGCTAAAACGGTTTCATAACCTGCTTCAGCTAAAGTATGCATAATTAAATTTTTGGGAGTTGGCAAACTCCAACCGCGATTGACAAGACCACCCATACCAGCCGTATGAGCCCACTGACCAGACAATAAGCAGGCCCGGCTGGGTGAACAAGTGGGGTTAGCACAAAAAGCTTGCCGAAAAAGGACCCCTTCCTCTGCTAGTTTCTGGATGTTTGGTGTTGGGATAGAGTGTCCATACGGTTGAACATATCGTCCTGTATCGTGAGAATGGATATAAATAATATTCATTATAACGAAATTTCCTCAAGCTATTAGTAAATAGATAATATTCATGATATCGCACCAAATACCAGTCGATTTATTATTACTCAATCGGTGATTCATCAAGTTGAAGAAACAATAATCAGTATAGTTCATATTTGACTAATCGACCATCAAGGCCTCCATTAGTAAATGGTTTTTTCCAGCTAGAACGAAGACCGATGTGCTTAATATATTTTCGATCACCAAAATAGATGCAGGCGGTTGCACCTTGACATTGTTTTTTTAGAAAATCACCTAGCTGCTGGTAGAAATGAGAAAGGTCTTCCGAACGACCTAATCGGATACCATAAGGTGGATTAGTAATAATGAATTGACCTTGTAGCTTATTCAGATGGAACACATCTTTCTGCTGAACTGAAATTCGTCTGTCGGCAGTCAAGATATTAGTATTCCGCCTAGCTGTGGCAACAGCTTTTTGAGAGATATCGCTACCAGCGATCAGTCCATCCCTGACTGCTCTTTGTTTNTTATGGCATTCTTTTTGAACCTCTTTCCATATNCNAGGNTCGAAGTCTGGTAAGCGTTCAAAACCGAAAAGCGCTCGGAGCCCATTTGCTGGAGTACCAGTTGCTTGCAGGTAAGCCTCACATAGTAAAGTGCCCGAGCCACAAAATGGATCGTATAATGGTTGAGATTGATCCCAACCTGAGGCCTTTAGCAGTGCCGCAGCTAGAGTTTCGATCATTGGAGCTTCCACACTTTCCTTTCGATAACGTCGCTGATGCAAAGANCCACCCGAAGTATCAACACTGATAGTCGCTCGATTTCTGTGGATCCGTAGGTTTAGCCATAAATCNGGTTTTTTAGTATCCACCGATGGGCGTAAGCCAGTGATGGAACGAAAATAATCGACAATAGCATCTTTAAGGCGTAAAGATGCAAATTTAGAGTGACTAATTTTACTATCAGAAACAGTCGAGAAAATAGCAAAAGTTTGGAAACTAGTCAAGAAATCTAGCCATCGTATTTGACGGGCAGTCTTGTATAAATAACGATCAGAATGACAGTCGAAGGTCAGCAATGGCGCCAAAACTCTATGTACTAAGGATGCCTGTAAATTAATTCGGTACAGATCCTTTTGATTAGCATTAAAATAAATACCTTTGTAAGTTAAATCAACACTTTTAGCTCCAAGATTTCTGAGTTCAGTTGCAGCTAACTCCTTGGTATCATCAGCAACTTGAGCGAAATATCGACTATTCTTTTGGTAGGAATACATAACCTGACTCGGAATTAACCATATATTGACCGTTAATTGACGTTCAACGGTTCAGTTAGTATACTTGGAGTCAACCATAGACGCAACATGCCATGAAGACTAGATGAGTAAATAGCAAATGCCAGAATGGGCTGAAGTCAGAATTACCGGTGACTTTATTAACCACACTTCAGAGGGAAAGACAGTAACATCCCTCCACTTTTCACCTTACCTCAAACTGAAGTCATTAGATCAGTTGATACTGCCTTTTGTCATTTCAGCTAAATCAAGAGGCAAAGAGCTTGCTTTGTTTTTCCGCCGCTCTTCCTCAATTATCAATACAAATGACCAATATACAATCACATTGGGTATGAGTGGAGAATTTGTACACTTACGAAAAGGTGAAGGCTCACCGAAACATAGCCACGCACACTTTGTTTTCGAAGATCAAACGAGCTTAGTCTTTGTTGATGTTCGAAGATTTGGCAAGGGAGATTTTCGCCCCTGGGCTGATTATCGTGGCCCCGACCCTGTAGACCAATTTGATGATTTTAAGTCTCATATTTATGATCATATAGAGAAAACAATCTTCCAAAAACCGATCTCTGAATTGCTAATGGATCAACGTTATTTTAACGGAGTTGGTAACTATCTGCGCGCTGAGATTTGCGGCCAGTATGGAATTAATCCCTTTTTACCCGCAACTGAAGTTATTGATGACATGTTTCTAGAATTTGTCAATCATATCATGCGACAGTCGTATACTTTAGCCGGTGGGTCTCTTCACCGATGGAATAACCCATTTTCCGATTTGACTCTTAATGATAATATAATTGCCTTTGATGATTGGCTANCTTTTTACGGGAAAGCTGAGAGTGTGGTAGATAAAACCGGTCGCCGGTTCTGGTTTGATGCTAGATGGCAATCATTTGCAGTGGCTCGTTACATTTGAGATGTTTGGTATATTCAAAATCCTCTTTTTGCTGATACCTGGTATAGGTCAATTGATGACACGCCAAATAAGTAAAGGAATCGACCTTATCTTATTAACAGTTTTGGCATTGTTACCAATCATTTTTCAAAACGAACAGCTAAGATTCTTATCAGCTATATGCAAGATCATATTCCCTTTTATCTGGGTTTATAGTGCAGTCAATGTCTTTAGTTCTTTCTATTTTTCGTATCTTGATGTGACTCGACATCGGAGGTTAGTACTGGTCTGTGTTAGTATGGGTTTGTTAGCAGAAGCAGTTTTACTTGGCCGAACCCAAATATTAAAAGATTTGAGTTCGGCTGATCAGCCTGAGCAGCTAATATNTAACGATCAAAATTTATTACCTGAAGCAACATTGAGTCAAACTGATTCAGCTCAGATACCAGTAGTTACCCCACCCCAGATTACTATCAAAACTGAACAAAGTAGAACTGTTACAGATGAAGAGAGAAAAATAGAATCGGTTGANAGACTAAAGCAATTTATCGACCAGAAAAAATTACATCTTCAAGCTAAAGATAAAGCTTATTTAGTTGTCGATGTATCCCAGCAGTGTTTATGGTTACTGAAACAACAGCAAGTTTTGGATCAGTACCTTGTATCAACCGCTAGGGCCGGCACCGGAAATCTGCGAGACTCCTTTCAAACACCAATTGGTAGACACCAGATNTACGCCAAGGTCGGATCTACTGCGCCAAAGGGGTCCGTATTTGAAGGCGGCTTCTTGACTGAAAAAATTCAAACCAATCTCTGGGACTATGAATTGGCTGACCCAAAAGTCAACGATATCATAACTACTCGTATCATAAAATTAACTGGCCTAGAAGAGGGAAAAAACAAGGGCGGAGATGTTGATACGCTAGCACGCCGCATCTATATTCATGGTACAACCAATGAAAAAATGATCGGCCAGCCAACCTCTCAAGGTTGTATTCGAATGATAAATGACGACATTATCACCTTATTTGATCAAGTCGAAGTCGGTGGGCTAGTGTATGTTGCAAGCCGCTTAAACTAGGACTAGCACAAGTAGCAATCAACAAAACATGTTGCATGTATTAATTTTTAACAGATTTAACTTTGTATTTAAAAATGGCAAGTGAGCGGAAAACGAACTTTTTAGAGATTTTGCCTTTGAAAAANCCACTGAAACCTTNNGTCATATCAGAATAATAGCTAATCAGTAATTTCATGTCTCTCTGTTTTCGAGAGGGCGAATTGTTTCCAGTATGTTGGAATTAGATTTAATACGTTTAGCTTCTTACATCTTTTTCCTAAATTCACTGAAATTCTCCATCCTACAAAACTGAAAAACCTTACTTAACAAAGGACCAATAGTCCTACGGAAGAGGAATGAANTTTTATGATACATATCGGTATTATCGGTGCTGGTGGCATTTCAGAATCACACGCCAACGGTTATCTACAATTATCAGATCAAGTTAAAATTGTCGCTGTGGCNGACCTAGATCATGAGCGGGCTCAATCAGCTGCAGATAGGTGGGGAGCGAGTCACGCATTTTCGGATTATCGTCAGATGCTAGAGCTAGATCAGATTGATGCAGTTAGCGTTTGTACTTTTACTAAGGCACATTGTCAGCCCAGCATCGATGCACTAGAATCAGGAAAACATGTCCTAGTCGAGAAGCCAATGGCAGCAACATCTGAAGAAGCCATTCGAATGGCACAAGCCAGTCAAAAAAACGACAAGATTCTAATGGTGGGAATGAAGTGGAGATTTATGCCCGAAATATTGGCTGCCAAATCTTTTATAGAAAACCAGAAATTAGGCAGTATCTATTATGCTGAAGCTATCGGTTGGCAACACAGGGGGATTCCAGGTAGAACCTTCATCCGAAGAGAAACGGCCGGTGGCGGAGCTTTTATGGACAATGGTGTCTATACCCTTGATACGGCTATGTACCTGATGGGNCATCCGAAACCTATTTCAGTTTCTGGTACATCAGCTAACATATTCGGTCATTCACCAGACGGAGACTGGGTGACAGAAGATTTTAACGTAGAAGATTTCGGGACGGCCTTGGTTCGTTTTGAGGGTGGAATTACCCTATTTTTTGCCCACTCTTGGGCTATTAATTTCAAAGAACAATGGCAGATAAGGATTGCAGGTCGTCGTGGTAGTGCTGAAATTTATCCCTTTTCAAATCCTAAATTGCGCNTGACACATGGAGATTATAGTGATCTAGTTGAGTCAACTCCAACAGATTTACCATCTGGATCAATCGAAATTGACTACGAGATTAAGCAGTTTATTAATGCTATCGCCAACGGACTAGCGTCNCCAATTTCAGCTGACAAATTCCTCTACACCAACCTAATATTCGATGCTATTTACAAGTCCACTAGCCTCGGGCGCGAGGTCGGAATAGATCTCCCAGACTGGTTACGATAGCATTTCTATACCGTCTTAGTTTTTATATATTAGATNATAGAAGGCATAATCCAATATTTGTCAATTGCCTAGCAGGGGAACGGAATGACAATCTAAGGATAAGATATGATCATATTCTGTTTAAGGCAACCTAAACCAGTATCAATCTTATTAGCTTCACTAATCATGTTATCAACTCATTTATCAGTCACTAAAGCAAACAATGATGTAGAGAACGCCTCTAACGAGGCATTGACAAAAAAACAAGCTGATATAATTACAGCCGAACTTTGGGATTTACACTGCAAAGAAATTGAATTAACACGTCAGCCTGAGATGGAATCTAGAAAGTTGAAGTTGGACAACGTGGAAATGCCCTTTTGGTATCAAGTTTACGGAGACAAGCCCGAGACAGGACATAGCTTGTATATTTCACTGCATGGCGGTGGAGGAGTGCCAGAAGAGATAAATGATCAACAGTGGGAGAATCAAAAAAANCTATACCAAATAAGTGAGGGTATTTACCTTGTACCACGCGCCCCAACCAACAGTTGGAATATGTGGCATCAGGCGCATGTAGATAAATTTCTGAGCCGTCTAATTGAAAATTTAATTGTATTGGAAAACGTTGACCCAAACCGAGTGTATATAATGGGCTATTCTGCGGGTGGTGACGGAACTTACCAACTTGGCCCGCGTATGGCTGACCGTTGGGCTGGNGTAGCAGTCATGGCAGGCCATCCTAATGATTCAAAGCCCGATAACCTTCGTAATACAGCTTTCACTCTTCATATGGGAGCTATGGATAGTGCCTACAACCGGAACCAAATGGCAGAAACATGGAAAAAATTGCTTGGAAGACTTCAGGAGAANGATCCCAACGGTTATAAACATCTTGTCCAGATATACCGGGGTAAGGGACACTGGATGCAAGGCNAAGATCAAGTAGCAATTCCTTGGATGGCTGAAAANACGAGAAATCTATATCCCGGTCGAGTTATTTGGTTGCAGGATAATGTNACACACAATCGGTTTTATTGGTTGGCTGTCAAAGGTGAGTCAATACTAAGCAGAAGCCAGATTATAGCAGAACGAAATGGACAGAAAATTAACATTAAAATCGCAACAGTACCAACTGTAACTGTCAGATTGAATGACGATATGTTGGACTTGGAATTACCTGTTGAGATTCATTTCAGAGATCNGCTTCTTTTCAAAGGAAAAGTTGAACGTAGAAAGGCAGTCATAGAAAAAACGATTTTGGAACGTGGTGATTACAAGGGTATTTTCAGCGCCGAAGTCACAGTCACGATACCTGTAGAAGANTGATATTCCTTTAGAATTGATCATTGAGTAAGGCCACGAGCTTGAGGTAATTTTGGGTGTNAGGTTGTTATTGTAATCTGTAAGGTAAAATTGAGCTTCAAATAAATCTAATACTATAGATGAAAGTTGAGCGTATTATCGAAACATGTCTTTATGTAACTGACNTAGATCAGGC
This sequence comes from Candidatus Poribacteria bacterium, assembly GCA_002729015.1. The sequence continues at coordinate 9,991 of PBVO01000050.1, read as the reverse complement.
CTATGATTTTNACCAAAAAATATTGGGTTTAGAATCTTTCTCGCGTCAAAATCAAAGGCATTTGTTTTTTCGTTGTGGGAATCAAGTTTTACTTCTTTTCAAAGCTTCCGAAACAAAAAAAGAAGACTCTGAAGTTCCATCGCACGGTATGTCAGGAGAAGGTCATGTGGCTTTTTCCATGNCTGAGACAGATCTAGGAAATTGGCGAAAACACCTTCTGGAATCCAACATTCCCATTGAACGAGAAATCAGTTGGAGCAACGGAGGAAAATCCATTTACTTTCGTGCCCCTTCAGGCAACAGTCTAGAACTGACNACCCCACAAACTTGGGGTTTGCCAGAACANTCCACAAGAGAACCAAAAAATTAACAATCGAAACTACTACAAAAGGTTAGAACTCCAAACNATATAATAGGCAATAGTAATTTACTTTTTNAGTTAAAATAGCAGCNAAATTCTGGAGCAGAAATAAAAAAATGGAACGAATAAAAAGATTCGTAAACATTAGTTCTGATAACTCNAGTACAAATACGCGACCTTAGGTCAAGTATTTGAGCTTATTTTAATTTTGTCGACTATTTCAAAAAGTANGTAATAACTATCCGACCATGAGACCATTTATTGGCATCTTCCATTGCAAATTTAGTAATTTTAATCTCATCAGAATACGGACGTAANATTGCTTCAATTTCTTCCTTCAGCATATAATTTTTGATAACCTTATAACTCGTTCCATTGGGTAATGTTCTCTTCTGAATATGATTNCCGTCACTATCAAATNTGCCTTTTNTTAACGGAGATTCACCTTGTAATTCATCACAGAAAATAACTTTAGATCCGGGTTTCAACAGGTTATGAAGTCCTTGTAAAAAATTGTCCATTCTTGATTTAGGTACATGTGCCAACCAGTCAACCGCCATTGCAGCACTGAATTGACCTTTGACTCCGGTTAATTTGTAAGCATCAACTTGTTGGAAAGACACTAAATTTGGCGAGATACTTTTCTCTCTCGCTCGATCAAGGGTCGACTGGTTAAAATCTGTAGCTAGTATTTTTTTAGCAAACTGACTGAGATGCTGTGTCCAGAATCCAGGACCACAAGCGATCTCAATCACGGTCTGGTTTTTGATTTCAGCTCCAATAAACTCTATGATTGGCTGTAGACTTGTCAGCTTGTCAGGTTCGGTATATCCCATCGACTCGTCGTAAATAGGGGCTCGTTGGTCGTAGTAAGACTGCATTTCGTCAATAATGTCCATTCATAAACCTACATTATCTTTCTTTTCAACTATTATTTCCATTGCCATGACGTACACCTTGGTTTGATCTTTTCATATAACCGTTACATGGTTAACTAAGTTTCATTTCCTCTGGTGTTAGTTGGATTATTTGTGCTTACACTGCACCTTCCAAAAGCCCGTTGGATATGTCTTCATCCACGATCAAGACCTACTTTGTTGGTGGGAAATTATCGGGTAACCACACGGGTAGAGTGGATACTGAGTTTTTTGCAGATTTGGAGATTGGTACACCCCACAATTCAAAGAATGGACCCAGATTCCGGTCGATTATTTTTGAAAAATTGGTCATCCACTGATCTCTCTTTTCTTGATCATTTTTGGGCCTTTGGTTAGGAAGTAGACTATGATATCGGACAAAAACTTGTTTAAAAGATTCCCAGCCAAATTCTTGTTGCAGTTGGTAATACATGTATAGTGCCAGAAAGGGTTTTTTTTTCCATTGCTTGAACTGGCTTCCGTTTTTGAAATACAATCGATATTGTCTTTCTACATTCGGTTTGGACATTCGACCGAATTCCGGTTTTATATTACAAAGATTGTCCAGAATATACATTGTGAATAAATTGACAGTAACTTCACCAGTTCCCTCAAAGGTCCAGTCTGAATTTTGAAACATGTGGCCAGTTTCATGGTAAAAGCCCCAGTCCCCCTCACGGACCAAATGGTTTACATCGACTAGGTTTTGAGCTGTAGTAGATGGAACCATGATGGGGTTACCAGCATGCATCCAACCAGCACAAAGTTGCACATCTGAGCAATATCTTTGTGGATAATCTTTACTTTTGGGCAAAACGGCCAGCTCAGCAGATAAATCTAAGATTTTATCCCAAGTCTGCATTAACAATTTTGGATCATCCAAAGCTCGAATTTCCGCGGAAGGAACAGTTAAGATAACTTTATCTGAGGCTATTTCTGCCCTAGGAGCTGGTAGATATCTAACTCGTTGTATCCAATCCACAAGATTGGTTTCACCTAATTTATAATAAGGGGATTCAATCGCACCTTCTATTGTTGCTATTGTTGTTCCCTCATCTTTAGGATTAGTTACCACGATATAAATTAAACCACCAAAAGGGCTTGCAATTTTTGTTTCTTGTTCTTCTAGTGGCCATTCGCTAATGATATCCGGTGCCCGGAGCCAAAATGGTTTGTTCCTCAGGTCACAGGTAGTTGATCCAATTCGTACTTTTAATTTTTTTTTAACTGATGTTGGATTAAGAGAGACACGAATCAACTGTCCTGCATTTGCGAATAGCCCTAGGCTGTGCCAGCCTGGAACTGAGTGGTCAATTTCTACACTTCGTTTAACCAGAGGTGCTGTAATCTGAGATATACCCGGAAAAGTTTTAGCAGATAGGTGTGCTTTTACATCTTCAGCGGGTAAAGATTTAGATTGACGGATTCTCTCTAACATGGCTATCCGTTGCAGGATATCTTCATCTGTGATTGGTCTATCTGGGGAAGGAATAAGCTCACTTAATCGAGGTTCCAGAATTGTTTTTAGCCTAGAGCGAAAAATTCGATCACCNGTCGGAATACAATTAACTGCNGTTGTNAATGTNTTGGAAAGGATTTTAANTTCCTGTATNGGNATANTAAGCTCATCTGNCGATCGTTCTGCTAACTGNTCAAGTGCGAAATAGGCATTAGTATTGGAGGANGGAAGTTGCTGNACCAAGAAACCATCTTGGGTCGTATCNGAAGAAAAACCATCAGCGAAAACTAGACCAGCTTNGGCATAGAATATATTGCGAGNAAAGTCGTCACTTAACTTTTTGCGAGGATTGATTTGTTTCCACCCCCACCCAGTAGCTGAATCTATAATTGCCCCTCCCCGTTTTAACCAGTTTTTTATCTCAATCTGTTGTTTTGTAGAAGTTTTTTCTATCCCACCAATAAGTAGGTCAACGGTGGCGAAACTTTCAATTTCAATCAATCTAGCATGAAAACCAATATTATTCAGATAATTGACTAAATAAAGATCATTAGTAACTCCTACTTTGGGTGCAGTTTTTCTTGTTGTCCACTTGATAGCATTACTTANTANCTGCCCAGTGTCGCCTGTTTCGATAGAACTTTTTTTGAAAAANCCGTCGTGCCCCCAAAGGACGATCCTCCCTTTTTCATNTGTACTACCAGCAACAATTATTTGTCCATTTTTGTCTTGAACTATGCCAAAGGAATCAGGGCCAAAAACTGAGATGTTACCGGGAATTCCAGGGCTGGAAATTTGATTAACACCCAATATCAGCATGTTTGAATCAGAGTTTTTGTCCATATCCACGTACGGGTAAAGATTTAATATTGATTGAAAAAATAATAAGAAAAAAGTAGTTATCATTTATACCCACCTATATAAACCATAATATGGATGTTAATTATTAAGAAACAACCAACAGAAATTATTGGTTGTTTCTGAAGGGGCTTAGTTTCAGCAGTTTCTTGGGTTCTAATTTTTGAAAAAACAGGAACGTTAACTTAAAAACGCAACACNTCGTAGCCAAANCTACCAATCCTTAAAAGGAAAAATTTGGGTNTTAAAGATGATCCCGTAAATACTCCACAGGCTCCCAGATATAAATTCACCTAACACAAGNCCTAGGAAAAACGGACCGAACCTACGGTTAACTTTCACCCCACCTTGTTTTAACAAAATCCACTTAATCAAGCTTGAAATTAGAAGGGANAGCCAAAGCCAATTCATACACCAGTCATCAGCCCCAGAGACGGCATATCCAACAGCATGAAATGGCCACCATAAAAACTTCATCCGAAAAAACATCAAAATGAAAGTAAACCACATTCCAATGACGATAAAGACAATTTCGAGAGATTCCGGTCCTGTAGGGTAATTTATTTGCTGTTCTAAACGCCTAAATGGCTCAGCCCCGAACCCACCATTCGACCCAAAACGNTAACAATTATGCGCATAAGCCCAGAAAGAAGAAATAGACCCAACAACTACCGCTAAAATCATTAATATCATTAACAGATTAGGCCGAAATCCGGCTCGGCTAGCTAATTTGAACCCTTCAAGCTGGTGCGGCATAGCATGGCTACGATGAGCACGGTTAAAGAAAAAGAAAAATGTAATGGCGGTCAAGTTCTGCCGACCCAGAAACCGGGTACCNAGNAAGGCTGCCAANGTATAGTCGGCTCCCATNACATGTAAATCATGGGCTGGGGCTCCNGACTCGGCTCTCATACGAGTAATACCNACTGATAAAAAAAGATAAATCAAAAAGAATAAAGTGGCAATCCAAGAGGTTAAACCCATACTATGAGNGAACCCGATTAGATATACCAACCCGATGACAATACCTAGAATAGCAGTACGATATCTGAGCGGCTCGTTCGATTCATCCAAGTCGGATTTTCGTTCTATAAGTGCATGTTTAAAAATTCGGATTAAATACTTTCGNCTAATCCAGATAGCGATCATAGACAAACCCAGATAAGCCCCCAATGANTGTTGACGGTCGAAAGGAAANCCAAAGGAACGTAGCCCCAANGCCGAAGACAGAACATGCTGAAATTTGCGAAATAGAAAGAAAAACCAACACGAAAATGAGAGATCTAGAGGCATGAAAAACCCTAAGCCAATCACGAAGGGGTAAATTGAGAAACGGACAGTTCCCAAAGCGCTCCACGGTTTTTCTGTAAAGAGGTAACCAATATCTTGAAATCGAACACCGACGATAGGAACACCGGGGAAAAAGTAGCTGAGTCCATTGATTAGGTTCAATATGGAAACCGCAACAAAAGCTAGCCAAAAAAGCCTGTTTTTGAAGAATCTCATCCCATTTTCTTGCGCCATGGCAAACGGAAGTTCGATAATCGGATAGGCTAGTTTTTCATATTCAATCCACTGTTTCCTAAGTATCACGTTAATACAGGCCATTATTCCAAAAAGAGCGACGATAAAAGTTGTCCACCAAAATGTTGGAATTATCCAGGCNCTGAGTTGATTAATCTTGTAGAGCGTGGAATCTCCATTGTAATAACCTTCCAGAATTGATTTTNCCTGAATGGTAAGCCATTCGGGGATATAAGGAAAAAATAGATCTTTCCATTCATTTTCNGGCGTCTCAAACCAGAAAGCATGGCCTATCAANGGCACTAGGATTTGACCAAAATCATGGGATGCTACTGTGGTACCTATACATAATAAAANATAAATAACTAGTAGTTCTTTTTGAGTCAACATCCAATTGGGTTGGATATGTTTTATGGCTAAATTTAGCANAATGATCAGAAAAAGGCAGAAAACTACATTAAAAAAAAGGGACATGGTCGTTGGGAACAGTCCCCACCAAATCATCTCGGTATAAACAATCCAGTAACAATTAATCGGAATAAGAAAAAAAGCTATTAGAANTGACCGGANAGAACTATCAGATGAATTGNTAATCATATTTTGAATGAANGGTTAGAGAAGATATCTTTCTTCCAATNGTGATTTTTCGATTGCAAATTTGAATGAGGATAAACCTATTTNCTTAGTTAANACAAAATATCTGTCTGACATGCCTAAGNAAAAAATAATGGTATCTACAACCCCATTCTACAAAATCCTACATCAATACTCAAATTGGAGTAGAATGACCTACACATGTCGTTATTAGGCGTGATGATAACTATATGAAGACTCATCTAAGTCAAGATGACAGATCATCAAGATAAACCAAAACAATTCTTAGCACACACGAAGCTGAAAAGAGAGATAAAATTCGATCGATATTATTCTATGAATTGATATTCAATAAATAATAAAATGAGAAGAATAGTTTTAGCTTGTCGCAATACTTTTGGTCGTAATTTTTTGTTAGTAAACTTACTATAGAATGGTGGCACTACAGGCATAACATCCGATTTGTGCTCTTCGTTTCAGAANAATTTGAAAGAAAAACAACGAATCGAAATATTAAGGAAGATAGAGTAGGGAATGTTTGGAATTATCTACCTTTCTCTGCTTATCTGTTTCCGTTCCAATAGACCATTTCCCTGTCACTATAGAACGACCTAATTGAAAACCGATTTCTATCGATCACATTAATATAAGCATAAAAAACCACATCTTTTGTCAGGTCGTATNCCCTTTGCTGTATGTTNGCGCGGTATGNCCGTACCGAAGATGTGGTTTGTCGTAAATCGTAAGCGATGCTTTTGAAAATGTACTAACTATGCCAACAACATGTCGGTTTGAAGGACTGTTTTGTTTAGTCAAAAGAAAATATTTCTGTCATTGGTAAATGCTAGGAAAACAATGTCTGATAATATCTATTATCGACGTTTTTATTATCAGTCCAAAACTAGTTTCGTAAATAGCTTAGTTAAGCAATAGACATGTATCAGTATCAAACTGTTGTAAGTCAGCCTAGAAGACAGATTTCTTATCTTTGATAGTTTTAGGAGTACTTTCACAAGAGTTCACTTTTGGATTTATTCTTTGAACCAATATTTCTATTTCCAAAGTCAGCCTACTGTCGAATGGGGGCTTTGTTAAGAATTCATTCTTCGTTTTCTCGTTGTTGAAAGATAAGGATGGCGANTTTATCCGCATTATAAAGAGTGAGTTGGCCGTCTCGAATANAGTAGGCCTTAGCTCGAGACAGCAACTGGAGATAAGTATGTTCTTGTTGCATGATACCAACCGGATCGGGGCAAGCCATTTCAGTTGCAACTATTCTTTCTATTGTCAAGTCATATCTATTTTTAAGTTGGTAGCCAGCGAAGTACCGGTTGCAACCAGCCGAACCAGATAACCTTTCGGTTGAGAATTGTATGGTTGTTTGGGTGTTGGCAATTACTTTCTTCTTGCTTCCTTGATTATTGAAACTTACCAAAAACCATTCCTGATCCAACTGATCAGTAAGATATACTGGCTGGGCGATTACAACATCTGGTTGCTCAGTTGTAGAAGGTGAAGATATTAAAACGGTTTCAGTGGGCTGTCGGCAACCTAATATCCAAAATATCAATAGCCAAATTGATATTTGGTTGAAAGTAAAATTACTCAATTTGTTTCCTCTAGAACTTACTTTATAACCCTAAGTTTAGCTAGACCTAAGCTGATTTAACCAGCCGTTTAGCTAATCAAGTAGGGATTGACGTCAAAACTTTTCTTATGATCTCGTAGCAATAATAACAGACTTCCTATTCGTTGTCGGCTGTTCAGATCAATGCTATACTGTGTCAGCTTTGTTGGTCTATTTTGTCGGCAATCTAATAAATATTTTTCGTCTTCTTGTAAAAACATAAAAAGGTAAATAATGGATTACAAACTTCTAGGAAAAACAGGTGTAAAAGTATCATCACTCTGTTTAGGGACCATGACTTTCGGTGATGCCGACGAATATATGTCAGCCAAAATATTTCACCGATGTCGTGAGGTCGGTATCAATTTCTTCGACTGTGCCAATGTATATCACCAGGGTAGATCGGAGCAAATTTTAGGAACTCTGATCGCTGGCTGTCGATCTGAAGTCATAATTACCACTAAATTTTATGGTAGTATGGGGTCAGATATCAATGCTTCAGGATCATCGCGTCGCCATATTCTTTTAGAAGTTGACAACAGCCTTCGTCGCTTGAATACAGACTTTATTGATCTTTATTTTATTCACCATTTTGATGAGGAAACACCAATTCACGAAACATTGAGAGCTCTCGACGATTTAGTTCGCCAAGGTAAAATACTCTATCCGGCAGTAAGCAACTATGCGGCCTGGCAGATAGTTAAAGCCAATGGGATTTCGGAACAAGAAGGACTAGCACGTTTTGAGTGCATTCAACCAATGTATAACCTTGTTAAGCGACAAGTCGAAGTTGAAATACTACCTATGGCTCTATCTGAGCAGATGGGGGTGATTCCTTACAGTCCATTAGGCGGAGGATTACTAAGTGGGAAATATGGTGTTAGCAATCGACCAGATAGTGGTCGTTTGCTAGAAAGTCAGATGTACCAGAGCCGATATGCCGGTAAGCATTACTACCAAATTGCTCAAGATTTTACCCATTTGGCCCAACAGAACGGTTATCACCCAGCAGGTTTAGCCGTGGCATGGGTGGGGGCTCACCCAGCAATTACAGCCCCAATTATCGGAGCCAGAAATACAGATCAGTTAGAAGGGTCTCTAGCCTCACTGCAAATCAACATGACCAGTGACCTATATGCCAGTATATCAGATCTGTCTCCACGGCCTCCATTGGCTACTGACCGGGAAGACGAGCGAACAGGATAATTTTTCTGAAACGTTAATTGTGAACCTGTTTTTTCTGATCACATATTTAAAACCAACTGATTTAGGGTGTTTATCAACATGAAATTTTCATTTATGACCTTTTCTTGTCCGGAACTTACACTCGACCAGGTCTTATCTATGGCTAAAGAATTTGGTTATGACGGGATTGAACCTCGTATTAGCGCTAACCATCAACATAGTGTAGAGTTTGAGACCACAGTCGATCAACGTCGTGAAATACGTCAGAAGGCGGACGATCACGGTATTGCCATAGCTTGTGTAGCTACTTCCTGTCGATACGCAGACCCAACTAACCGAGAAGAGATGATCGATGATACACACCGTGCGATCGACCTAACTGCTGATATTGGTTCGTCTAGAATTCGGTTCTTTGGAGGTCAGTTGGGAGAAGGTGTTAATCGTGAAAAGGGGGTTGAATTAGTAGCTACTGCATTAGCTCAAGTTGCTGATCACGCGGCAGATCGAGAAGTCTTTTTGTGCATGGAAACCCATGATGATTGGTGTAATCCATCTGATGTAGCTGATGTAATGCGAGCCGTTAATCATCCGAATATAGCCGTTAATTGGGATATCATGCACCCAGTACGTCGTCAGTTTGCTACTATCTCAGAATCATTCGATATCTTACGCCCTTGGATAAAACATCTGCACATTCATGATGGCGATTCGGACAATAACTTAGTACCGATAGGTACTGGCTATATTGATCACCGGGAAGCCATGAAGTGTCTTTCTACCATCGACTATGATGGCTATCTTAGTGGTGAATGGATCGGTTGGTCTGACCCCTACCGCAACCACCTAAAAAGAGAGTTAGACACACTAAAAAAATATAAAGTTGAATTAGGCCAAATTTAAGTTTAATCATACTTTATGATTGAGAAGTATAGATTACTTGAGTGTAAATAAGTCTTGATCGAACATGGCTTTGCCCACTTTTGTAATTCTGTTCATAAATATCAGTTCTGACTTTCAATACACCAAAGTGTGAACTGATGAAAGAATTTTCAATTGCACGTCTGTTATATGTTTTTGGTGCCTGATCTTAACAAGACCAAGCATTCATTAATTTAGTGCTCTTAGGTTCCAAAGAATAACCTGGCGGGCAGATATAAATTTGGAACCTATTCTCTTAGATCTTCCTTCGAGACAATATGATTTACAAAAATTATGTTTGATCGTAACTCGTCTAAAATTATCCTTTGGGATCAATGGTCGTCAGAATATCTCTCTAAGTATATTTTTTGTTAAGTTTTCTGATTGTTTTTTATGAAAGGAGACTTCAATTGAGTACAATCCCAATTATTAATCGAGAAATCAACCCGAAGGCACCAGAAGCTTACTGGCAAATATGATAATGGATAACAGAAAGATTTTATGGTTCGTGATATCGGTGATGGGATTAGTGATTCTAGTGAGTGGGA
>PBVO01000105.1 GCA_002729015.1 Candidatus Poribacteria bacterium | reverse complement strand
TCTGGACGGAGAGTTAAAAAGGAAACTAGGCAACTCAGTGTAAGTAAAGAAATAGCTAGTATCCAGACAGGTAACCAAACCCAATGGTTTAATATAAAGAGAAGGCTAGCTATTGTTAACCCGACGAAAGTTGATAAAACACAACGTTGTGAAAGTTGATTCAGATAAGAACGACGCTGAACCTTTCGAATAGATCTTTCAATGAATTCGATTGGCGGATTATTCACTGGCCGGATGCAAGTTGAGACGATTTTGACCAACGATAAATAACAATTATGACGCCAATCGTCATTAATGCCAAGCTAATTGCTTGTGCACCGGAAAACTGACCCCAAAAGTATTTTTCATTTATTCGCCAAAATTCGACAGTAAAACGTTCAATTCCCATCGCAAGAATAGACAATCCGAACAAAACTCCAGATTTTTGTTCTATCTTGAGCCGAATATTCCACAATAAGCAGAAACTGACACAAGAAATAATACTTTCGTAAATTGGAGTTGGATGAACGGCAGTCAAAATGCCACCTTTTGGGATGCCACCAGGCAAATTGGTAGTAACATAATACCTCTGGCCGTTGTGATCAAACCAAGATACCAAAGGGTCGGGAAAAGTAACACACCAAGGCGTATCTCCCGGCATTCCATAACAACCATCTCCAGCCAGAAAACAGCCGATTCGGCCAATACCATACCCTATCAATAACAAACAACCAACTGAATCAATCACTGACCAGACAGGCCGACGGTAGAACTTAATAGTAATTAAAACAGCCGTTGAACCACCAATTAAACCACCGTAGAATACAAATCCACTAAAAAGGTCAAGACGACCAAACTCTATCAAATAGTATATTTTGGCTCCTAATAGGCCACCAAAAAAGGCTGAATAGATAATGGCTGTAGCTAAGAGTTCTCCATGCCCTTTGCGAGGAAGCTCTCGGTTCAATCCATATAAAACTGCGAGGAATCCCAGCGCAATCATAACACCATAACTGTTGATAGCAACCGGAATTGACCGTCCAAACAGCTCAAAGATGCCGAAATCCATAATGCGAGGATACATGTTTAGCCCGACTTGTTTGGTATTCCCATTTTTATTATGAATCGATGGAGATTAACTGTTGCTCTAGGCGTGGTACAATTGGATAGTGATCAACCTGAGCACAAAAATTGAGATCTTGGGTCAGTCCAATTTGCTCCAAGTAGCGTCCATGATCACATGCTTTCAGCATAGCTAACAAATCATTTTGATGGTGTTTATAAATTAATAAAGCCGTTCGCGCAGAATCAGATAGTTGCCAATCAGGCATTCGATTTAAGCAAGCACCGGCGAATGTGCTGTCCTCAGTACAAAATTGTCCCATTCGCCCAGCACAAACGAATACCACACTGGCCTTAGCTTTTTGCAGGAAGTCTACTATTGAAGACAAATTGAGAAACGAGCCTACCAATAAACTTTTGGCTGATACACAAGAATTAATGGTTCGGGTACCGTTTGTCGTCGTTAACACAATTTGTTTTCCTGAAACCAATTTAGAAGTAAATTTTCTAGGAGAATTGCCTAAATCAAAGCCTTCAACCTTCAAACCTTTCCGTTCGCCACAACAAAGCTTCTCTGAACTTTCAGCTGCCACACGGAAAGCATCCTCAGGTGTCAACACCGGATGAATACTAACCGCACCGTTAGCTAAAGCTGTGGTTATTGTCGAACTAGCACGTAGGATGTCGATTACCACGACAATCTTCCCACCCAGATCAGTAAACGGAAGTAAATCGGGCGAAAAGACCACATCAGCAACAAGGCCTTTTGTGTACAATTCTGAGTTAGGCATATATATTAAGAATAACTAGTAAACTAGATTTACATTTTCCTCTATTGTACATGTCTGGACTAAATTCTGGCAAATTAAAGCAACGCGAGCCAAAAGTAAAGACTATTCTAACTCTTAAACCAAATCAGTACTTTTTACGTCTCTTTATGAATACGTCTGGGGTTTTGAATGAATATATTTGAAGGTATGATAGCGGGCATTTTTGCTCTTGGTGCAAACAAACTCCGCTCTTTGCTTACTATGCTTGGAATTATCATCGGTGTGGGCTCTGTACTAGCGATGATTTCGGTCGGGGACGGTGCCAAAGCAATTGTGATGGAAGAAGCCAATCGGTTTGGTGGAGCTGATCAATTTTCTATTTATCGAAGTAGCAGAATCCGTAAAGGTCGTAATTGGGTAATCAATCGGAGTAAGGAGTATTTTACTTACGATGATGTTTTGGCTATAGAAGCTGAAGCTCCTTCGGTTGAAACAGTTGTGCCAAGAATTCCAGTCTGGGGTGGGGCTACTATTCAAGCTAAAGGCGGTAATGAAGTCCGAGCTGGTTACCACGGTATTACGCCTTCTCTAAAAACCAGTATGGATTGGGATCTTCATTCTGGTCGATTCATTACCGATGAAGATGTACAAAACAAAGCTCGCGTCTGTGCTATCGGATTCAAATTGATCAACGAATTATTTATGGGACAAGACCCAATTGGCAAAGAAATCAAAATTGTTTACGGTACTGGTTACCGTCCGGGCAGAAAAAGATCTGAGGCTAATATTCGCCGATCGGAGAGACTGACAGTCGTTGGTGTTATGACCCCCCGCGGAACTAGCATACGTTATGGTTGGGATATGGACAATCATGTTTTTATGCCTCTGACCACCATGCAAGAGAGATTTACTGGTAGCGACGAAATTCATATGCTTTCAATTCAAGCCTATGACGTAGATTCCGTATACCAGGCGGCAGAAGAAGTCAAATCTGTCTTGCGTCGATATCATAATGGAGAAGATGAGTTTTTTCGTACTCGATTCACTGTCGAGAGCGTTGATGTTCTGGATCGAATCAGTAAAGTTTTACAATTNACTCTTAGTGTAATCGCCTTTGTTTCCNTAGTCGTTGGTGGGATCGGCATTATGAATATGATGTTGGTTTCGGTGAATGAACGCACACGAGAAATTGGTTTGCGTAAGGCTATCGGTGCTAAACAGATCGANATTCTGTTCCAATTTTTAGCTGAATCAACTGCTATGTGTAGCGTTGGTGGTGTATTAGGCGTAGTGTTAGGGCTTGGTATTGGGTANGGTGTTTCTCGCTTGGCTTCTCGATTTGTTACCATTGTNGATCAATGGCCGTTTGTTTTTGCGCCAGGATGGGTGGCNATTTCGCTAATTTTTTCTGCAGTTATAGGAATCGGTTTNGGNATCTACCCTGCTTTTCGNGCNGCTAGCCTGCAACCAGTCGAAGCACTCAGNACCGAATANCACAGGAAAATTATGAATNTTTGGTTATACATTGGATTAGCATTTTCTAGNTTACGTCGTAATNTNTTGCGAACNGCNTTAACNATNTTNGGNATAGTNATAGGTGTNTGTGCTGTNGTTGGTGTGATTTCCGTTGGAGATGGCTCTAGAAAAATGGTACTAGGNGAAATCGAACAGAGTGGCGGNATGAATATAATAGAAATTTATAAAGATTCTTGGGACCGNCAGTCAGGTAGTACNTTGAGNAATGCNGCTAANCAAGTCAGNAGNCGTTGGCAAAGAAANCGAGCNGAGNCNCTGGAAACACCGGANGTNGNTGAGATATTAGCNAACGTNGCAAANGTCAATTTAGCCGTNCCAGAGGACGATTTTCCNGGTGTCAACTTGAACTTTGATGGCCAGAGTAAAACTTCTCGTGTGGTAGCAACTGCNAGTGGTTANGATATTCTNCACAATTGGTATGTNAAGTCNGGTCGNTTTTTNTCAGAGGCTGATGACGAANCTGCTCGGACNGTTACTGTNATNGGTTCAAAAGTCAAGGATGANCTTTTTGGTGATATAGACCCCATCGGACAAGAAATTAAGGCTACTCGTGGCAATAGTATGAATGTACGATTGACAGTAATTGGGGTTATGGATGAACGTGGTGGAACAACCAGTGTTGAGGAGGGCTGGGATGATCGATTCATCATACCAATCACAACCCTACAACAGAGGTTTAAAGGTCGTAAAGATATTGAGCGGATTCGAGTGCAAGTCAGCGATTTAGATTTAGTCGAACGAGCTACAGATGACGCAAAATTCATTTTGGGCCGTCAACATAACAATACTGGGGAAGAGTACCAGTACTGGACAGCTAAAGAAGAACTATCCCAGGCTGAAAAAGTTGGAGAAATTATGAAATTAAGCATGGGAGCCTTAGCAGGTATAGCACTCGTAGTCGCTGGTATTGGTGTCATGAACATAATGCTAGTTTCTGTAACCGAACGAACGCAAGAAATTGGTTTAAGGAAAGCTATAGGAGCTAAAAGAAAGGACATTCTGATTCAATTTTTAATTGAGTCTATCGTTTTAACACTGTCTGGTGGTGCTTTAGGTGCAGCGATTGGAATTTTTGCTGGTAAAGGATTTGCATGGGTAATTAACGAATTCGTTTGGCCAGGCAGTAATTGGCCTGCCGTAATTTCGTTGCAGGCCGTTTTTTTAGCTTTGTCAGTTTCTGTCGGGGTTGGTCTCTTTTTTGGACTTTATCCAGCCAATAAAGCATCCAGACTGCAACCTATTGAAGCATTACGATCGGATTAAGTCTTGAATTTAAAGCTAGAAGATAAAATGATCAACTTCCAAAAAACTCTGATAAAAGACAGAATGAGGCAAAATAAATTGAAAAAAAATGGATTACTAGCAATATTGTCCATGGCTTTAGTGGTCGGATTGACTACATCCTGTGGTGAAAAAAGAGGGGCAACAGCCAATAAGACGGGAGCCCAAACAGAAAAGCGTGTTGGCGTTGTAAAACGAGGAAATTTTCAGGAACGAATTAGTGCCACTGGTAATTTAGAAGCTCTTGTGGAAGTAGAAGTCAAATCTCAAGTCGAAGGAGAAATCGTAACGCTAGCAGTAGATGAAGGGGACTACGTTCAAGCTGACGATATCCTACTTAAACTTGATCCTAGACGTATTATTGAGGAAAGGCGACAAGCAGAAGCCAATGTCGATGCAGCCAAGGCTTCGGTCACACAAGCTGAACTTAATACTGAACTGAAACGTGCTCAGCTTTCCACAAGGTTGAGCAAAGCAGAAGCTGATTACAAAATTGCTGAATCCAATTTGGATGCTGTCAAAGCTGAATCCTCTTCCAGACTTACTGCGGCAGAAACTGATATTCAGACGACCAAAAATGCTTTGGAACAAGACAACCTATCTTTAGAACAAGCCCGGTTAGCCTTAAGCCAAGCCAAATTAACTTTGATCGATAATGAGACAGCCCTCAAATCAGCCCAAGTGAACCAAGATAATGCACTATCAGAAAGAGATAGGAATAAAGATCTGTTTGAAAAAAAATACGTCGCTAAAAGGACATTAGAAGAAGCTGAAAATCGGCTAGCTAATGCTGAATCTCAATATAACAGTGCAAAGCAACGTGTAGCAGCCCAGAAGGAATCAATTGAATCCCAGAAGAAGGCCGTTAAAGCTAAACAAAGTATTATTGAAACACGAAAGACAACGTTGAAGTACCAAGAGTTAAATCTAGAAAAGCTGAAAGAGATGCGATCAGCTCAAGAGAAACGCTCTCAACTTCAATTAGAAATAGCGAAAAGACAAATGGAAGAAGTTACGCTAACAATCGACCAAGAGCAAGTAGTAGCTGATCAATCAAAAATTATTGCTGAGGCTCAGCATTTGCGAAATGAGAGTAGTTTAGAGTCAGTGAAAGAGCGCCTTGAATGGACAACGATTCGTGCTCCCATTTCTGGAACTATTACGCTGATGGAACTGGAAGTAGGTGAAATCGTAACTTCAGGCCGGTCGGCCTTCTCTCAAAGCCCACCACTAATGACCATTTCCGATCTTTCTCAAATGGTAGTCAAAACATATATCAACGAAGTCGATATGGAACAATTACAAGTTGACCAAGTAGTAGAGATTACTAGTGACACCTACAAAGGGAAAATATACCAAGGAAGAGTAATGGAAATCTCACCGATCGGTGTGGAACGAGAAAACATCATTAGTTTTGAAGTTATGATCGAAGTGATTGACTCTCCACCCGAGTTGAAGCCTGGTATGAGTACTGACATCGATATTATCACTTATGAAGAAAAAAACGTCTTGCTGATACCGATTGAAGCAGTACAATCTGAAACAAGTATCACGGCTGTAGCCCAAATCGGAAGTGGTAATAACCAGCTTAAAACCGACCAGGCGATTCAGCTAAAGAGCCTTAGCGGAAAAAGTTTCAACGGTAAAATATCCTCAGTCCAAAGTGGTCAATTGTTGATTAATATGGATGCTGGCCAGAGAGGGTTACGACCGGGCCCTCAGACTTTTGCAGTTTTGTCCAATGGGAGACAGGTTGCTGATGGTATTTCTACCGCTGTCAGTATCAAGCGGGATAAATATGTAATGGTTGATGGCGATAGTCCCACCCGAACATCTGTCAAAATTGGTCTCCAAAACGAAGTTGATGCTATTGTTTTAAGTGGTCTTCAGAACGGGGCTCGTGTCTTGCTGAAAAATCGTACAGCAGGAGGTCCTGGTTCTTGGGGGGCAAGGTAACCGTTGGAGACATTAGAAGGCTCAGTTGCTCTGATAACTGGGTCAGCTCAGGGGCTAGGCCTAGCTATAGCAAAACAATTGTCCAATGATGGGGCAGATGTTATCTTAGCAGATTTACAAGCTCAAAAGGCTGAACAAATTGCAAGAGAACTTAGTGTAAATGGGAAACAAGTAAGAGCTTATCCAATTGATATAGCCGACAGCCGTTCAGTTGATGAGTGTTTTTCTATTGTTCAATCTGAGTTTGGCCGGTTGGATATTGTCGTTAATAATGCTGCGGTTGGTCAAACGATTACCCCTCTTATTGAATTATCCGACGCCGATTGGCACCACGTGTTACAAGTTTCTTTGACAGGGACGTTCTATTGCTGTCGGGCTGCAGGTCTTATCATGAAGCGACAAACCGCAGGCTGCATTGTCAATTTGTCTTCTATCAACGGCTTGAATCCACCTGCATTGGTTGGCGCATATAACGTAGCTAAAGCCGGAGTCATTAACCTAACTCAAACTTTGGCTGCCGAGTTGGGCATATACGGTGTGCGTGTCAACGCTGTTTGTCCGGGTCCTGTCTACACTGATTTCAACAAACGTGTGATGAAAGAAAGAGGAGAAAGTTTAGGTGTGTCTGACACTGAAGTAATTGAAAAAATTAGGCAATCCATACCTCTCGGTCGGTGGGGTAAACCGAAAGACATAGCTCAAACCGTTTCTTTCCTGTGTAGTAGCCGTGCTAGCTGGGTTACAGGGGAAGTTTGGCGGGTAAGTGGTGGCCTGAGTGGGGTTTCTGCTACTCCTACTTTCTTAGATTCTGAAACTACTCCATAGAAGCTTTTGTTTCACCGATTCCCTTCCTCAAGAGTGTATCAACTAATAGGCCGAATGCTTCAGGAATAACCGGTTCGACAGAAACAGCATAAATGTTCGGTTGATTATTCCAAGTTGTGATCTTCGGTTGGTCTTTTTCAGTTGTTATAATCAGATCAGCACCAAAAGATACGGAAGCCTGATGAATCCTCTGTAGATCAGTCATATCATACTGATGATGGTCAGAGAAAATCATTAGGCTAAAGTTGGATGGATCGAGATTCTGCACAAGTTTACTGAACCCAGATGGATTCCCAATACCACAAAAAGCAAAAACTCGAGCCCCCTTGATTTCATCTATGTTTATCTGCCTTTCGGGTGCGTGGATTGGATATAATCGAGTTGCGCGATAATAACTGTTGAATACAGGCTGATTTGTGTCCAAATTATCAGTGCTGTCTAATTTAGTAGGTGATGATTGAATAATGATGTCTGCTCGTCCAAGGCTGCTCAGCGGTTCCCGAAAAGCACCGGCTGGTAGTAGTTTCGGAGCCAGATGGTTTCCACTTTTGATTAAAACAATATCTATCATTCTTTCCAATTGACGGTGTTGGAACCCATCGTCGACGATCAAAACTTCGGATCCGAATTGATGTACTGCCTGAAGTCCTGACTGATAACGGTTTCGGCAGCTCAAAACTGGGACATTTCTTGACTTTTGTGATTGATCGGCGGTTAATTGTCGGTAAATCATCAAGGCTTCGTCCCCACAAACAGATACAGGAGTGTCATCTGAGACGACCACAACTTGTTTGTTGGATTTGGAGCGATACCCAGCTGTTAAGACAGCAACGCGAAACCCTTTTTGATCTAGAAATTTTGCTAAATAAACCACGTGTGGAGTTTTTCCTGTTCCACCGACGGTTATATTACCTACGCTAATCACTTGACTTGGCAATATTTTTGGTTTTAACCATCCCAGATCATATAGGGTGTTACGGCTAAAAACGACTAATGAATAGAGCCAGCTAAACGGGATAAATAGGATACAAATTACTACTGCTATACCATTTTTCCACCAACTTGAAAAAGGATAGCTTCGTGTGATGGATTGTTCCAAAAATAAACGGATAGACATTCGTCACTTTCTATGTTAGTTAAGAAAACATCTGGAATTAAGGCAGATAAAGACGAACAAGATCTGCTACACGTTTTGCGGCACCTTCGTCTCCCAAGGCTTTCCGAATTTCTGATAACCTTTGTCGTTGTGCTGCTAACAATTCAGGGTTTAGTAGATGATTTTCTGCTGTGGTGAAAATCCGATCCGAATTTGCCTGTTTTTGTAGTAACTCTGGTACTATTTCGTATCCAGCAATTATATTTGGCAAACCGCTATGTGTAAGTTGAACTAACCGTTTTGATAACCACCAAGTCAAAGTTGATAGTTGATAGACTATTATCATCGGAGTTCCTATCAAGGCTGACTCTAAGGTAGCAGTACCTGACGCAATCAGCATTAAATCTGCAGCACGCATCACTGTGTAAGCTTGACTGGAACTAACGATTGTAATGTCCGGGGGGGCTTCTAGCTTAATTCCTGCAGCGAGAGGCAATATGAATTGGCTTTCAGGAAATCGATTGCGCAAACGGTTAGCAACAGCTACCATTAAGGGTAAAAGAGTGTTAACTTCTGATTGTCTGCTACCCGGCATTAATCCAATAGTTTGTCCGTTTGAGTTGATTCCCAGCTCTTTTCTGGCTGATAAAACAGAGTGTTTTGATTGTGCAATATCCAGCAGTGGATGTCCAACAAAATAGGTGTTCGCTCCAGCTTTTTTATAAAAATTAGCTTCAAAAGGAAATATAGAAGCCACGGCGGAAGTCGACTTAGCTACCGTTCTTGCTCTATTAGCTCGCCAAGCCCATGCTTTGGGTGGAATATAATAAATAACAGGAAGGCTTAGTCGATTCGCATACTTAGCTAGACCGAGATTAAATCCACTAAAATCAACTAAAACAGTCACAGATGGTCGTTCCTGACGAAGAAACTTTTTCAGCTTTGCTTGTTTCAAGGCGAATTTAGGAACGGCAGATACCACTTCAGTGAAACCCATAACAGCAGAATCGCGAATATGGTAAATTAGCCTAACTCCAGCCTGCTGCATTAAATCTCCACCCATCCCGAAAAAATTAATTTCTGGGCTTTGGCACACGAGATGCTTAATTACTTCTGCTGCATGCAGGTCACCCGAAGGTTCACCGGCGACGACCAATATTTTTTTAGTCATTAGCCATCTGTTGGAAAGATCATCAGTTTTTGCTTTACATTGATGATGGACTTGATAATAACTAAAACTGGAATAGCCAAGATTGCGCCCCAAAGACCAAGTAAAGTTGCACCGATAATTACACTAAACATGATGGTTAAGGGGTCTATATCTATGGCGTTACTCATGATTTTAGGTGAAATTATGGAATTATCGATAGTCTGAATACCTACAATAGCACCCAGGACAGCCAAAATACGAAATAGCAGGCCAATCATGGAGAAATCACCAGTAGCAAAACCAATTAAAAGCGCAACCAAGGCGAAAATTCCACCTATGAAGGGTCCAAAAGTCGGAACCGCATTGCAGAGTCCTGCTAAAGCTCCTACTATTAGAGCAAAAGGAACCCCAATAATCGAATAAATAGCCATCGAAAGTGAGCTAACAAGAGTAATAACGATTACCTGTCCTCGTAGGAAGGATTCCATATTGTCATGAATTTCTCGCAAATATAGCCAAACCGAATCTCTTTGAGCAACTGGAAACAGATTGACAAATTTCTGAACGTAAGCTTTTAACGAATGACTTGCATAGATAAAAATAATCAGAGCTAAAAAAACGGTGGTCAAGACCCCGCCGAAACCGATAGCTAGAGCTGACATCCCTTTGAAAATTCGGTTGAATAGCCCACCACCACTTTCCGCAATACTCCCAAAATTAGTACTCAAATAACTTTGTACTTGGGTGATCATTTTCTGGCCTTCATTTTTCACAAAATACGTCAAATCCCGGATAAGTTGTAAATTTGATTCCTGACCCCAGTTTTCCAATCGTTGTAAAGCACCTTTAGAATCTTCTGTTCCCAAAACGAAAGGCATTAATGTTTCCTGGTAAAACACTACAATACCTTTTGACATTGCCACAACTTGTTGACTAATTTGTGGAGCAACTAACCCGAACAACAAAAACAGGAAAACCAATGTCAGTGCCAATAAGAAGAAGCTAGCAATTGGTCTAGAAATGTGCAACTTTCGCCCCATCGGTAGAGGTATTTCTTGTAATTCACCTACGACAAAATGAAAAAAATAAGCCAGACCAAAACCAAGTATGAAAGGCATCAAAACATCGACTAGTCGAAGAAATAGCCACAAGGAAACAAAAACAATCTCGAAACCGATAATACGTGCCGGTTGGACGTAAGGCAAAATAGACCATAAAAATATCAACAAAACGATTGGAAAAATAGGGTGCAAAAGTAGCCCCTCAGCGCCCGCTGATCCTGNTGCATCAGGGTAACCTACGCCATTATAGAAGGCATACCCAATCCAGCAACCAACCAAGAACACCAAACTACCGATAGCAGTAGAATGTATTTTGGGCAATGGAGAAAATGGGGCACTGGGATCAGGGTTTTGATCAAGTGGCATTCGTTGAATCTTCTAGATTTTCGATTATGCCAGCGCCGATGCTATCCCCCCAAACATTAACAGTCGTACGAAATCGATCCAGCAGCCAATCCACAGTCAATATTAAACCGATTCCTTCAATTGGCAAATCAACAGCCTTTAAGACAATAACCATAGTTACTAATCCAGCTTGAGGNATACCCGCAGCACCAATGGCTGCTAGTGTAGCAGTCAAAACTATCACTAATTGCTGAGCAAAGCCAAGATTTTGACCATAAACTTGTGCAATAAAAATAGCACCGACAGCTTCATACAGTGCTGTACCATCCATGTTGATTGTAGCTCCAAGTGGCAAAACAAAACTAGAAGTCCGATTAGAAACTCCATTGTTATTCTCTAGACCGTCCATTGTTAACGGAAGTGTAGCTGAACTAGATGCTGTTGAAAAAGCGTTTAATAAAGCTGTTGCCATTCCTGAGGCAAATGATATTGGGTTACGCTTTCCAAAGATGACTAACAGAAGTGGTAGGATGAAGATGGCATGGATACCGAGGCCAATTAGTACGGTGAGACTATATTTTCCAACTGCCATTAATTCAGGTAAAAAACCGTCAAATCCACCCTCAGATCCAATTTTGCCAGCGATTAACCCAAATATTCCGATCGGCGATATCAACATAATCCAGTGAACTATTTTCATTACACCATCGTTGAGAGCCGAAATAGTACTTATGGCAACTTGAGCGTGATCACCAATAATAGTCAGCGCACTTCCTATTAGTAACGAGAAGACAATCAATGGTAAAATATCCATCTGTACCATTGCCTTAAAGACATTGGTAGGAATCATACCTTGCTTACCAGTAGTTTTATTACCTAGTACTACTTCGGTCAAAGTATCAGTAATTCCTTTATCTTTCTTACCTGNTACTTTGTCTGCAATTGGCAATATAATATTAACGCCTTTACCGGTAGCGGATAATTCTGGGTCGGCCGATAATACCTGGCCATTCAAATTCTTGAATGGCTTTTCTNTTGAATCAACTTTCAGATAAAATACATTATCTGCCTGCTCAATGTACCGCCATGACGATACTGTTGCACTGTTAGAAGAAATACTTTTTATTCGACCCTGAACGTTTTGGCTTGGAAGTACGATTTGGTATTTATCTTTGAAGTTTTCTACCTGTTTTTTATTCCATGTTTTATCGATTAATGTGACCGTCTGTCCTACCACTGTGTAATCATAATCAGGATGTTCTTCTCCACTAGAGATTCCATCACCTGGTCGAATAATATTTACCAAAATAATACCTAGNATTACTGATATTGCAGTCGTTGCTGTATAGTAAGCAACAGTTCGGCCACCGATACTACCTATGTTTCTAACATCTCCCAGTCCAGTAATGCCNACTATCATTGANAANATAACNAGCGGCACNACCATCATTTTGAGCGAATTCAGAAAGATATCCCCCANGATTTTGAAATTGACCGCAAATTCNGGAAANGNGCCGCCAATGATAGTACCAACAATAATAGCAACCACAATTCCTATCAAAATAATGGGACTTTCCGTATTCTGTTGCTGAGATTCGTTTTTATTCATCGGGAGNCACTCCTAACAATTCTATTTTTAGATTTTCTTCATCATATAATTTTCAAGAAATGCAAACCAAAATTAATTATAGCACACCCTTAAAATAATTAATTAGGTAGTGTTGGAGAAAATTTCTTGATCAAGCGGCCAATACGATTAAGTTCGCATCTATTAAGTTATCTTTAGGTATACGTTTTATGCGTTTAGCGATTTAAAATAAATTAACCTCCTTTACCGACGTACAGAAACGATAATCCTCTTATCTTCTGGACAATTCGTATCCTGAAATGGGGTACAATTGTAGAGTACAGTTACACTGACTTACTCAAAGATTAAAGTATTATTGTACAAGCGCTGTCNCTGAAATAATTACTCAGTAAACCCTTGATATAAGTTGATTATCCTCTGAAAAGACATCATATATATAAAAAATCGGCACAATTATCACAAGAGACATCACGCTTCATTTCTGTTTTTTGATAGTTATATAACCAAGTAACTGACCGATCGTCAAATTGGTTATCTTAATTAGAGTTTGTTATTGCAATCAAATTGATGGATTGATAAAGTAACGACTGTTTGGGTACTCGTTATAGGAGAGAAAATGAAATTTGACAACAATTCTGACATCATTCAGCTTACCCCTAAGTGGGAGGGGGACCGATTCGATAATGGTCGACCGAAGGTTTCAGATGATATTTTGAACCGGATGGAAAAAGTCGCAACTGAGGAGGCTTGGTCAATTTTATGGGAAAAAGGCTACAAATTCCAATTTCAAGGAGATTGGTTGAAGACTCACGGTAATAAAGTTTTGGTTGGGCGAGCAGTAACCGCCACAATGGTTCCTTCTCGTCCAGATCTACATGATAGCCTATTAGAATATGGCCAAAATGAAGAGAATCGCATTGGTTTTTTTAACTCTTGGGTTATCGAGACTTTGCAAACNGATGATGTAATGGTTGTCGATATGTTTGGTAAAATATTTGAGGGTACATTTTGCGGTGGTAATCTGTCGTCGACTGTTGCTACTCGAACCAAAAGAGGNCAAGTGATCTACGGCGGCATTCGAGATTTGCAACAAATCATGAAAATGGACAACATGCAAACCTTTTATAAAGGCTGCGACCCAACTCCAATTCGGGATGTGACTCTAGTAGGTCTTAATACACCTTGTCGTATCGGTCAAGCGATTTGTATGCCTGGCGATGTTGTGTTAGGTACCGCCTCCGGTGTTTTATTCATTCCCCCCCATTTGGCTGAAGATTGCGTGCTTCACGCAGAGAAAACACAATTGCGCGAAATTTTTGGATTTCAAAGAATTCGTGAAGGAATCTATACTTCGGCTGAAATGGATACTAAATGGACAGATAAGATAGAAACTGATTTTGCTGACTGGCGTGTTGATAATACACCAGTTGACTTTCAACATTTGACTTCTGATCAATCAACTTCTATTGAACCAAAAGATGATGAACTAGAAGAAATAGACCATCAACCATCTGAGTTAGGNTCTGCCGATACAACGACTGATGAATCGGAAGAAGCAGACCGTCAACCATCTGAGTTAGGCTCTGCAGACACAACGACCGATGAATCGGAAGACACTAGCGATCAACTTTCATTGCTTTAATTTTTGGATTTTTCCTAGGTAGATTGTGAAATGAAATGAAGCGATATGTAGATTTTACCTGCCTTTGGGAAAAAGTCCCCAACGGCTTACTATATGATTGGCTCAAGTTTTCTGAGGAAAATAGCCAGCGATTGAAGAAATTATTAGCCAAGTGTCCGTCTGAACGGCCTGTGGATGAATGGCGTTTTTTGTCGCAAGAGGCTAGCCGAAAGCTCTGGCCCATGTGGACAGATATAAACTGGAACGGTAGTGCCCAAAGCGAAAGGGATTGTTTTATGAACGATCTAGCAGAAAAAGGGAAAAATGAAAACGAAATTGAACGCTTAGTAATTAAGGCAGAAAATTTGATCCTAAATGATCCTCTACCATATATCAATGTTCATTTAGGTGGAGTAGAGATGGCCACCAATACGCCATCAACTTACGGCCGACCCAATTACTTCGTTTGGTCAGAATTTTCTTTCAAAAACTAAGGAACTCTCCGGGGACACGAGTACCAGCATAAGATGCTTCTGGATCGCGATTCCTGATTATTTCCGATATTTCACCATCCCAATACTCTGGCACTGTTTCAGGTCGATTATGCCATAATAAGAGTAAATTTCGGCGCTGGTCAGTCTGATTCTTTCGAGCTGCGTGTAAAACACGAGCGTCTCCCAAAACTAAATCACCTGCTCTAGTTTTCACATCTACCTGATCAGGGTGATTACTAAACATTATTGGGTGGCTTTCCTCAATAAATCTTGCCCCTTGCTCGTGGGCTGTCACCAACTGGTCATGTAAAGTAATGCGTTTAGTATGTGTGCCCGGAATAACTTTCAGGCATCCGTTGTCAATATCTGTGTCTTCAAGGTAGTAAGAAAGAAAAATAGTCTGTGGCCAAGGTGTGCAACTAAGAGGATCATTCCACCTCATCCAATCTTGATGCCAGTAGAGTGCTGGAGCATGCGGCTCCTTTGTCAGAACTAAGAGCCCTCCACCGGGTGTGAAATCTCCAAAACCCATTTGCTCTAGGGCTTGACGAGCTGGTTTCCATTCGGCTAAGCGTTGCATAATTTCGTTATCTTTATAACCAATACCAAGATGTGTACCTTGGTATTTGGTATCTGGATGGTGTGGTACTGTATCGTTTAGGCGGTCCGATTCCTGCTGAAGTTGCTGCAGAAAATCTAGACTCAAA
>PBVO01000049.1 GCA_002729015.1 Candidatus Poribacteria bacterium | reverse complement strand
ATTATTCTTGAAATTGGACCAGGTCTTGGTTTTTTAACGCAAGAACTATTAGGGAAAGCCAAGCAAGTAGTAGCTATTGAGATTGACTCTTACTTGTATAATGAGCTGAAGAGGCGATTTTCTACAAGTAAGAATCTAGTTTTGATTCATGGAGATGTTTTAAAGTTAGATTTACACGGGCTGATTCAATCTAGTGGGATTAACAAGGTTGTAGCTAACTTGCCTTATAATATTTCGGGCCCAATTTTATGGCGATTGTTAGGTTACTCACAACTACAAAGTCTGGTTCTGATGGTTCAGGAGGAAGTCGCTGCTCGTCTATCAGCTAGCCCAAGCAGTAAAGCATATGGTTCATTGACTGTTTGGTCAGGTCTACACACAGAGTGTCAAATTGAACTTACATTAAAACCACAACAGTTTTTCCCAGCTCCTAAAGTTAATTCAAGCTTAGTATCGCTAAGAACGCGATCTGAAATTCAACCTCAGTTTTGCGTTTCTGATATATCTTTGTTTCGAGAAGTAGTAAAAGGTTGCTTTCATACTAGAAGGAAGATGTTGCGAAACTCAGTTAAGGCTAGTAACGTTCAAATTGACATGAAAACCCTCGACTTAGCATTGAAAAAAGTGTCGATTGATTCCAATAGACGTGGTGAAACATTATCAATTTCTGAGTTTGTAGCTCTGACTAATGCAATTCATCAACTAGTTCACACTACCTAGCCTTTGACTACAATATTTAATGAAAAAGATACCTAGTATTCCCTGCTTCTGGTTATTTTTGGTGATGATTTTTGGTTTTACGAGTTGTGTCTCACGGCTTGCCCCCAAACATCAAATGAACAATTTATCCATCAAGTACCAACAGATGCTGTTCAACAATAACACTTCTGAGCGTGAGTGGTACATTTTAATCCAGCAATGGAAAAAAATTACTGAGGCTCAAAGTGATAAATTTTCACAAGAGTCCCTTTGGGCGACTGCGATGTGCTGGATAGCAATGGGCCAACAAAACAATAATAGGGTAGCCATTACTAAAGCAACGAAAGTTCTACAGGAATATAGGAATACTTACCCAGATTCCCCCCGTCGAATAGAGGTCGAATGTTTGTTGGGCTACTATGCGCATCAATATAACCAACCAACAGCAGCTATCCAACACTACCAAACTGTTTTGCAAAAATTCCCTGACCACAGACTAGTACCATTTGTAAAAAAAGACTTGATTGATATATATATACAGCAAGAAAATATGACGAATGCCTTTCAATTGTATGAATCTTTGAAAGAATCTGAGATCCTTTTTTTGGCTGAAGAAAGTAGAAAGAAACTGACCGTACCTCGTGTCGATTTACCGTTGATTGAGATTGATTCGACCAAAACGAAATTGGCAAACCAACTAGATTTAACAACGAAAGAAGCAAATCACAGTCAAAAGCTAAAAACATTCGAGTCCAAAGAAAAAGTCGCACTGGCACCTCCAGATGTTGTGATTGAACCAGAATCGTCAGTTGTTAAAGTACCATTTTTGCCTGATTTACAAGAAAAACCATCTTTGGTTGAACAACTTGGTTTACGAGTCAAAACGGTTGTGATTGATGTTGGACATGGTGGTAGAGACCCTGGTGCTGTTGGTTTATTTAACTCTGAGAAATCCATAGTATTGACAGTTGCACTCATGTTGAAGTCTCACTTGGAAGTTTTGGGTTACCAAACCCACTTGACACGCGAATCAGATCAAACTGTGTCCTTGAGAGAAAGAACAGAATTGGCTAATCGGTTGTCAGCCGACTTATTTCTTAGTTTACATGCTAACGCTAGCAGTAAAGAGGAAGCAATGGGTATTGAAACCTACTATCTCGCTCTTGGCTCTGATGAGACTTCCAAAATGGTTGCCCTACGCGAAAATGAAGGAATGGAACAGAACATAAAGGAGTTGGAAAGCTTGATTTCCACTATCCTGAAGGGTAGTAAAACTCAAGAAAGCCGACAATTAGCAGAAATGGTACAGCAGCAACTGATCGAAAAAACAATGGCTAAGAATAGAGGGGTAAAACACGCTCCATTTGTTGTACTAACGGGCACAAAAGTACCGGCTATTTTGGTTGAGATTGGTTTTGTTTCTAATTCGGTGGAAGCGATAAAGCTTAGCGAAACTTCTTACCAAAACCAAATAGCAGAAGCCATCGCAGCAGGCATTGACCAATATGCCAAACGTGTCTTGAGTTCAAAGAATTAAGGTTACAATCTCTAAAAGAATTCAGTTCTCTCAATTTAGCCTGATCTGAAAGATTTTTATTTCTCTCAAACCCATTAATCGGTTGGGCAAACCCGGTTTTTCTCACTTTTAACCAAATGTGGTCAAGCTGAAACTTGATTTTGACCCAAATCGAGACTTTACCAAGCCTAATGGCTGATTCGACCACTCCATTGAGATGAAGAAAATACCAGCAGCCAAATTGGATGTTTTTTAGGTCAAATCCTTACCCGCTGCTGCATCTCGTAATGAACGCTTAGCTTTGGCTTGTACTTCTGGATACCCGAACTCGGTAGTTGTTTGGTTATCCGTCTTTTCGTTACAAGAACAAAGATCCCAATAAGCACTATTACAATTCCAACATTGTTATTTTTGAATAGCTTTTTCAGTAAGAATTTCTGTGGGCACAAAAGGGATCTCAGTTACTCTGATTACGGTTTTATTGATATTATTAGCGCTATTACCACCTGTCACAGGATAGGTAACAGTATTTCCCTCTAAAGTACCCTCAATGTAGTATTCAAAATCGAATCCAGGGTCGGTTAATGTCGCCTTATATACATAATTGCTACCATTAATGTTTAAAAGATCAGTACTAATAAACGGGACGTTAGATCCAATTGCTCTATAATACATTTTCGAATTTGAAACAACCCCATTGCCAATAAATATTACTTTTTGCTCAAAGCTACCCTCTTTATATATCTGAGTTATCTCCGGCATAGCTCTTACATAATGTTCACCTTCATAGGTTGTACTAATAGGGATAGAAATTCCCAGTTCTTCACTTGCTCTGATTCGGTCGATAAGAGTTGATTGTTGTAATTGTGCAATGACACCAAGTTCAGAGATACTTCTAACTCGTTGAATTTCATGTGTCATCAATTTACTAAATGTACTTATAATGCTATATGCATTTTCTGTTTGATTTATTTCATCTACATATAGTTGCCTGTAAATGGCTAGTTTGAGTAATTCAATTTGGCCTTTAAAAAAGTGATACCAATACATATAACGATCTACATTTCCTGTTCCAACAATATCATCTTTATAAGAACAAAACTCAGTATAGATATAAATGGCATCCAAAAACGTAGGGTCAGTAATACTCGTTGGATCATTGTCTTCCAATTCATTTAAGGCACTTGGCAGAAATCTAGAAGAGCGTGGTATTGATCCTTGAATTCCTGCTCCTGTAAATTTTGGTTCACCTAACCTGTCTGCCTTAGCAAAAAGGTCTCCTATTTCTGTCGCTCTCTCAGGTCCAAAATTGGCTTCTGCCCAATTTCTATAGAAGGTTGTGATCCAATTCACAAAATCTTCTGGTTGCTGATTGAAAGGAGTTTCCCATGTATCGAACAAGGGATAGTTACTATATCCCTGATCAACAGTACTCAAATCATTAGCAATAAGTCCTCTATTTTCCCATATCAATGCAGCATGGGCAGCTGAGTTGGGTGCAACCGAGTTCAAACGCCAATGTTTAGCTATATGAGTTTGGACTCCTCCATAATTTAGACTATGACCAACTTCATTAAATATGCTCATCACTCTCAACTGAGGTTGTAACAGGCCCCAGTCCTCCTCATACCAGCATGATGACCACCCAGGCCGTCCTGTTGGTAATACGGCCCACATGCTACCCGCGTTGTCCCATAAGCCACCAAAGGGCACCTCCAGTGGCAGATCATCATGAAATTCCAGCGCATCACCATTTCCCCCAGCACTGCCCACCTTCCATCCGAATGCGGCTAGTTTAAATGGTGCGTTAGTTTTTTTTAATACTTCGTAGCAATACTTGTAATTTGAAGCAACGTTTTCTATTTGTTTTTTAGACAGTTGATGGCCATTGTATGACCATGTTTCATATGTCCATAACCAATAGTAATCCAATGGGTGTGTTCTTGCTATTCTTGTAAATATCCCTTCTAATAGTGTTTTATTGAAGATCTCGTTTGTCATCTTAGTATCTTCAGGGATATTGATTCCATGCCATCGAATTCTGTGTTGTACTTCTTCCGGAACGCCTCTAACCCAGCCTTTTGTAATTAAATGTTTGCGATAACCTGGCTCGAAACCTAAAGGAACTTCATGACCTATTGCGGTCTTTACTCCCATTTGCCTTGCATGTGTAAACGACTTCTGAAGTAAAAAACCAACGTTGTTTATTACTTCAGCTTTTTCTGACTGAGTTATGGGATGTGCAAAGCCCTTAGCATCTGATGCCATTTCGTCATAAGCAAATAATTTATTAGCACCATTACTAAAATCAGTTGTTTTTATAGGAGTGCCACTCCAACTATTTTCCTTAGTACGATATGTACTTGCCCAGTGTGATTCATAGGCTCCTTTTTCCTTTATGGTACCATCTGTATTTACATCATTTTTGTGTCCAATCCAGAGGTGTGGTTCTGGACCATCTAAAGATTTAGGATCTCCTTTTTCAGCATATAAATGCAATCCAAAGAAATTCATTCCCATCTTTGACAACTGAGTGATAACAGATTTATAATCCTCTGTGCTCCAAAAGTCAGGACCTGCAAGAAAGTTATGGAAAGGAAGTATGCCACGCATCTCAAACCAGGGTAGACTTTTTTCATCAAATGCGCTGATATCAATTGGGTAAGCCAGCCTATTATCTGGAATAACATCACCTCCCAGGTTGAAATGACAACCGATAAGTTCTGCAAAACGATATGCAGCTCGTAAGGTAGTGATAGAATTGGTACCACAGATGACTAAAACAGTTCTGCTGTCTTTACTTATTGATTTGATAAGATAACCCATTCTATTGTTTGAACTTGGAGCATCAACATTGCCGTAATCAGGTTTTAATTCAGTAATAATTGCACTACTATTTTCAGCAACAAGGATAATATCTCCAGACGGAAAAGCAGCATAAGTATCTGCAGTAACTATTGAAAGAGCAGTTCTTGTTCGAAGGAATATATACCTTCTTATTTCGTTTGTAGCTTGTTCTTCTGCAATAGATGCATTAGATGTCTTCACAATTGTTTGAGCACTGTTTATGGATGGTATTAGCAGAATTAATACTACACAGAAAACTTGATATTTTAAGGTAGCTGTCTTCAGCTTCGAACATTCAGAATATTTTTTTCTTCGTTTAGTAGCCATTTTCTATTGATATTCCTAAAAAGTATTTTAATCATTAAGCTTGAAAAATATCTTACATAAAAACATGTAAACGTGTTTGGTTTTAAAAAGTATCCTGACTCAAAAACAGGGTCTAAGGTGAGGAGAAAGTGAGTAATTGAAAAATACAAACTAAGACACATAACCTTGTGGGTGTTTTAATGTCAGAAATTAGTATTACCAAAACTTTCAATTCCACCCAATCAGTCTAAAAACAATTGCCCCAAAAAAGGTTGCGCAAAAAGCACAAAAAATAAAAAGACTAACCAGAGCAATAACTACCAAACATACTATCCGCTCCGCGCCACATATCCTCATTTTTTTGCAACAAGATATGTAATTCCAGCACTCATTATAATCCCAAGAACAAAACAAATTAAAAAACCCTCAATCATATCTCGTTAGCAGAATTTCCAAAACCTAGACCAAAAAACCACCCCAAATGGCAAAAACCTAGGCCACAACTGAATCCGTCCCCCCTAGGTTTTTGCAGAATTGAAGATTGACGGAATATAACAATAATTTTACAGGTGGTAAAGAGAAGAAAGGAGAGGGGGAATAATGGCCGATAATCTCCATTATCAGACGTTAACCATTACCCAATTTCAACTATCTTTTTCCTAGATTTAGACGTCTATTAAATACTCATTGTCGAAAAGTCATTTCAGAACAGACTTGGTTATGTAAATGAACATGGTAATCAGTATCAAGCTAATACCTCAAACGACGGAACCACATGTTGCATCCAATTTCAATCTGGATAAAAGAAAGTTTTGGTTCCTATTTAGGATTTCTGATTGTTCTCTTATTATTGATAATCCCATTTGCTCTTTTTTTTGTGCACGTATTGCCTACATTTTTAATATTNGAAATATGCGGTCGCGTAGGGAATGGGACTCATCAGGTGATTTAGGTAGCGGAGGAGCCTTTTTGGGTGATCTAGGTGGCAGAGGTGATCGAGGAGGATTTTTCAGTGATTTAGATGGCGGTGGGGGTGGAAATAGCGGCGACGGTGGAGGAGGAGAATAGGTTTTACCCATTAGCTACTGTTTATNGCTAAAATAAATGGCAGGACTAAAAACGAAATGATCTCTCACCGAAACAGTTTGAAGCAGCACTGGTTGAAGGGTTAGACAACTGGGATGGACAACATCCTGATGGTGGGTATGTCGAACATATCACTTGGTTAGAAAAAGACAGCAGAGCTTACGATGCAACTACTGGCTGATTAGGTTGATTATATTTTGAATTACCCCAATAGATAGGCTCCCNGTNGCCTGTACAAACTCACGGTGTTGAGCGTTAGTTACCTCGTATTTGTCCATNTAAAAAGACTCTGTGTCTGGACCTGCAGGGATTAACACCATTTGAGAATTGTCTTTCTTCCACTCGATTACTTTTACTTTCTCAGAACCAACAGTCTCATCTCTCTCCACTTTCAAATCCGGGTTTACTAGATCTTTTTTGGGTACAAATCTGGACTGTTGTTGTTTCTGTGCTGATTCAGATTGCAATTTCCTTAACTTAAAATTGGCTACTTTAGCCAATTTTCCTTCGGGAAACATGGACAGAAACTCTTCAATTTCATTCGGATCACTGGGATCTTTGACTAACTGCCACATCTCGGTTTCGGCATCGGCCAACGTTGGACTAACTGACAGCTGTGATTTCGATGAGTCAACGACTATCTTTGGACGATTTACCCTCTCTGTCAAGACTAACTTGGTTCTGCCCTGCAGGCTGAGCCAGAGCGTCTGCTTCTTATTGNGATAGGTCTCAGTCCACTCATAAGCTCGTTCACCGATATTACAAGCATAAAAAAGGGCGGCACCAACAGCTGGTTTACCAGAGGAGTTAGTCCGTCGCTGGATCTTGAAACCGCGAGCAAAATCANCACTCAACAGATTATCCTGACTCCCACGACCAGAGGAGGGATCGTTGCGACAGGCANCAATAATGGTCAAGAGTTGTTGGGCTTTGACTTGAGACAAGATTTCATTGACCTCCTGAAGTGGAGTAGCACTTCGCTTCAGGATTCGAGGAGTCGATGTATCACTGTCTACAGCCAAAAGATAGGACTGATCTTGACTGGAAATCCCATGGCCAGAGAAAAACGACTAGTGAATTTATGTGAATGTCTCCTGCATGATAGCTGGGGTTATGGGAGCCAAAAAGACCAGAGGTTCATTTAGTGTCGAATGGAATGAATCCNAGAAAATTAGTGAAAGGCTTTCAGATCAAGCCGATCACTGATACGGTCAGATACAGTGCTNGTCCACTCTATATCCTTCATTGATTGTAAACTCATTAGAGCGACGTTCACTAAAGGATTAGAAAGAACATAATTTAACAGGAATTTATTAAGTTCCAAGGCTTTTGTTTCTTCAGGAAAACACTGTTGCATCAGCTTGGTAAANGCGTGGCTGGTAGTTGAGCGCATCAGTACAATTCCCATTTCATGTCTGTGGGCGTCGGGTATTACTCCACGATTGCTGAAGAGGTCGCATGTACTTTGGTACATTAAATTGTAGTGAATTTGCATGATGTCAAATTCGCCACTAGCAATTAATCTATCAACGCCACTTGATGGGCCATCGGCAGAAAAACCAAGGTACCGTACTTTTCCAGTTTCCTTCAGTTTAAGATAAGTTTCTAGTCCACCTCGATTGAATATTTCCTCAGTCTCTTTATCGTCGAACCAACCTCCATGAAATTGAAGAACATCGATCGTTTCTACATTCAGTCGTTTTAGACTAGATTCAACTGATGTCCTAACGTTATCAGCATTGTATGCTTTTGTTTTGGTAGCTACAATACATGAGTGTCCCTTAATCGCTTCACCAATAGTGGTTTCACTAAAGCCATCNCCGTAGGTTGGNGCTGTATCAATATAATTAATTCCTTGGTCTAAAGCCTTATGAATTAGACTAATTAGTTCTTTGCGGTCTTGATTCTTTTTGATACGGCCACCACCATAGCCGATTTCTGACACGTTTAGGCCAGTCTTTCCTAATTTACGATATTGCACTTTAGTTATCCTCTTTTAAAGATTAATCCAAACTGATTATTCTTAAGTTTGACCACGATTTTGCATGATTGATAGCTTCTCATGTGAATATACAATCCTACTCACCATTTTCTCAATTCGACTGTGATTTGGCGCACTTCGGCAGTTTCGCGGTTTATACCTACTAGATTGAAACGCGGTATATTCGCAATACTGTAGACGCACCCGTTATCCAGTTGAGAATTTTTCCTCATCGTAACTTTCATGTCAACTAAGCCNATCTCTGAAATTCCTAATAGATATTTTTCCCCTACTACTCGTTTTNTATGAAGTGAGTGCGATTTTCTACNAATTCTATAATCCTAGTTATTTGACCATCGGGGTCTAACTTGNAATAGAATTTTTTTATTTTTATTATCAATATTTTGTGGTAGAATTTGACCAGATGGCTGGTTTTTGTAATGTTAATTGCTAATATTTCTCGTAANATCGTCCAAGAAGCTCGGAAATTCATCTCGGATACTCAGACTCGTAGTGTTCGATCACGGCAAAATAGGCCACAAAATAAACCAAACGAGGATGTATCNGTCGCTACGGAACAAGGGCCTGACACAACTCGGTTTGTTCCTGTTGACACGACTCATCAAATGCAAGTTGAAAGCAACTTGAGAGAAGCCAGAGATTGGGCGAATGAGTTCTATGGTTCTCGACGGACCGGTCAAGTTTTATCAACTTCAATNCCCTCTGATGACCTAGGGNCTGCTAGCCAAGTCGTATCGGTTCAACNATTGACTCAGAGTTTGAGGCAAGTCTCTAGAATCAATGGACAACAACGGGCACCTTATTCTAACTCTGATCCAGCACCAATTGTGATTACCACTGGTGTACAGGAAAATGGGTTGGCGNTAAATCGGGTCCTCTAAACTTAAGTTCAGTTTCTAAGTTTCGACACCTATCATTTTTTTTCGACACCTATCATTTTTGCTGCTGCCCGTTTCTACCAATTCAGCGAGATTTCTTTGTCCCGATCATCGTAAATATGGAAATCCTCCAAGTGGAGATCGACATCGTTCTGTAATCGAAGTCGTATGTCCAGACTACGTTCCAACCTTTTGACACGCGAGTCATTTCTCAATTTGTTGATGATTTGGTCATTCGCTATAACTTTTAGTTTACGACGACGTGTACGCTGATGAGCTGACTTAACACTCCGAAGTAAGTTGACCAAAATCGTGTCGGTAGCCAAGATTGCTCCGTGCCCTTCACAGTAAGGGCATTTGTCCGTCATCAGACTAGCTAAGCTAGGTCTCATGCGTTGGCGTGTCATTTCAACCAAACCTAGTTCTGATATATGAAGGATGTTGGTTCGCGCTCGATCCTTCTGAATTTCCTTTTGAAATTTTCGATAAACCATTTGTCTATGTTGTCGCCAATCCATATCAATGAAGTCAATCACTATAATTCCACCTAAATCCCGCAACCTCATTTGCCTAACGATTTCTTCAACGGCTTCTANGTTAGTATGGAGGATAGTATCCATCGCGTCGTCTTCACCGACATACTTACCGGTGTTAACATCAACCGAAACCATAGCTTCTGTTTCTTGAATCACTAAGTAGCCACCACTTTTGAGCCATACTTTTTCCTGCATTGCCTTGCGAAGTTCTTTCTCGATACCATAAGCCTCGAAAACCGAAATCGGTGAATCGTAAAATTTAACCTTCTGTTGAAGTTCTGGTAGTGCAGAAGACAGATAGTCCATTGTTTTGTTATATAACGTTTTTGAATCAATGACTAGTTGTGAAACATCATCGCCAAAAAAATCGCGAATAATACGACCTACGAAACCATGGTCAATGTGAACTGCAGCCGGAGCTTTCACTTTTTCTGTATTTTCACAGATTGCCAACCACTCTTTTTTTAGATGCTGAACTTCGTTGAATAATTCTTCACGTGAACGTCCTTCAGCTACAGTCCTGATGATTAACCCACCTTCAAATTCAGCGTGTAGTTCCCTCGCGATGGTTTTCAGCCGGTTTCGCTCTTCTACTGAGGGAATACGTCGCGAGACACCAATGTGGGAGGCGTTTGGAACAAATACAGCATATCGACCAGGCAAAGAAATAGCCGTGGTTATCCGAGATCCTTTGTGAGCAATTGCTTCTTTGATGACCTGAACCAGAATATTCTTTCCAGTGGACAAAACATCGCCAATCGCAACGTGCCTACGCCGTGGACGCCCCCTATTCTGTTTTGATTTGGGAGCAGGCGGTGGGTCAGTAGTTTCCTGATTCAAATAAATTTTATCTGAGTTATCACTACCTTCAGTGTCTTCTTCGAAGTCATGATGCAAATCAGAAGCATGCAGAAAAGCATGTTTCTCAAGACCAATTTCGACAAAGGCAATTTGCATCCCAGGCAGAACATTGCGAACTGACCCCTTATACACATTACCTAAAACTAGCTCTTGGTTGTGTCGCTCTATGTGGATTTCATTGAGAACTCCATCCTCCAAAATTGCACATCGAATTTCATATTCATCATCAGCAATGATGATTTCTTTTTCCATTTTAGCCTCCAGTTGCTCCTTGGAGGCAACGAGTAATCAATCGGTCATCTGTATCGGTCTGGCGAACACATTAATTTCTGATCCATTTCGTTTGAACTAATAGGTCTCGTTAGCTATTTCCACGAGGTGTCATGGTCGCAATGGGTATAATCAGCTCCCCTGGCGATATACCACCGTGTTGAAATCCACCCCGAAATTGCCTTGTATATTCGTTGTACTGATTCGGATATACAAAGTAGTAATCTTCTTTTGCAATAATATAGTTTTTCCCCAAATTTCCCGTCGGCAATTTGTACTGTTTGGGGTCATCAATATAGAGACTTTGACTACGATCACACCCAAGGTTATTGCCAACTTTGAAGCGTAAACTAGTCGATGTTTCCCGATTACCGAACGCACGTGCCGGCCGGTTACAGAGAACAGAACCATGGTCAGAAGTTAATATCACGACAGCGTCCTGCTTTGCAATAATCTTCAGAATTTCAAACAGCGCGGAATGTGAAAACCACGATTTGACCAACGAACAAAAAGCAGATTGGTCTGGCGCAATTTGCTGTAACAAGTCCGATTCAGAACGTTGATGTGTTAAAATGTCGATAAAATTCACTACTAGTGCAGACAATGTAATCTGATCAAAAGTAGTGGCTTGTCGAATAAACTCGTTGCCACCTTTGGCATCAAAAATTTTGTAATATCTTAATCCGGGTTTAAGTTTAAGTCCTTCCTCTTGGGTCTTCCACTGCAAGAGTTGTCGCTCATAACGATTAGTACTAGTTTCGCCATCAGCCCCCTCTTGCCAAAATTCAGGAAAACGATCAGCCAATTGGGAAGGGAAAAGCCCACTAAACAGTGCATTTCTCGAGTAGAGCGTAGCACTTGGTAAAATTGAATAATAGCAGTTAAGATCAATGTAAAAGTAGGGTTGAAGTAAGGATTCAATTGTCAACCAATGATCCAAGCGTAAGCAGTCGACGACGATAAAGTGAACAGGTTTTTCCTCTCTTAAGTAAGGAAGAACATAGTGGTCTAAGACATCGACTGATAATAGCGGCCCATCTTTTCCTTTTAACCACTTCGGGTAATTATTTTCTATGTAGTCAGAAAATTTGGTGTTAATCTCTTTTTTTAGAGCCTGATGGGTCTCTTCTAATCCGGTTCTGCTAAGAGGATCGAACTCAAGATCCCAAGTGGTGATTTTTTGGTAAACTCTTACCCACTCTTTCCAATCAGGCTGATTGTTAATTAAATTGTGAATGTCATTAAAGTCATCTGTATAGGACTGAGGAATCTGTTCTTCAATAATTTTCGTACGATGTAAGATTCGCTTTAGTGTTGAGGCAATCTGCACTCCACCAATCGGCTTAATCAGGAAGTCAGCCACGTGCTTTGACAAAGCCTCATCAACTAATGGTTCATCTTGGATTTGTGTCAACATAATGACGGGAATCGTAGTGTCAATTTGTCTCAATCGGTCAAGCGTAGAAATACCGTCTAATCCGGGCATCATCTGGTCCAAGATNACCGCATCGTAATGGTATTGGTCAATCAAAGCAAGAGCATCAGAACCATTGGTTACGGGGGTTACCTGAAAAGATTTCTCTCTGAGATAGAGAATATGTGGCTCGAGAACGTCAATCTCATCATCAACCCATAAGATGTTATGAATTGGTGCTAAAGCGTTATAGTTAGTATTTCTAATGTTGTCCCCTTTCATTTCGATTGGNCAATTTACCTAGGGAATGACTATTGTTTCGATGAGAAACTGGAATCTGGATTTCAAAAGTAGTACCACTAGTGCTACTATGTAATANACGAATTCGACCATTATGATATTCTTCAATTATTCGCTTAGCTAATGTAAGACCCAGCCCCCAACCATGGTTTTTAGTCGTCATACCAGGATTAAAGATTTTCCGCCGATCTTTACGCCCAATACCTTTGCCATTATCGCTATATAAGATATTAATAAGACGCTTTGTTGAGTCATAGCCTAGTCTTAGATTTATTTGACCTACCGTTTTATCCATTGCGTCAATGGAATTCCGGATCAGATTCTCAAAGACCCACTGTAGTAATTCTGAATTGGCATTGATTTGTGGTAACCCTCCATAGTCAACATTTAGTTTAACTTCCTTGCTTTTTGGCAGACGGGCCCGAAAGTAGGTAACGACCTCGTTGACTACCCAGTTGACATCAACCCATTCTTTCTGAGGGAATGANCCTATCTTACTAAAGCGACGGGCAATCTGCTGCAGACGATTGAGATCCTTCTGCATATTTTTATAAGTTCTACCCAGAAGTGGATCTGATTGATTACCTTCACGGTCAATAATAAAATCGACCCAACCGATTAATGAAGAAATAGGAGTCCCTAGTTGGTGTGCAGTCTCTTTTGCTAGGCCTGTCCAAATTGCAGATTGCTCATATGTTTTAATTCTTCGATAAGATACAAATCCAACCAGAGAAAAAGTCAAAAACACCGTAACCAAAACAACTGGCATAACCATTAGGCCGTAATATGGTTTTTTTTCGTAGTAAAAATGACCTTTTTGCCAATTCGGCGTTGTTTGCAAGGGAATAACATGATTCTGTGCAGTCGCACTCCGAACGAACATCTCAGCTTGGGATAGCTGATCGTCTGATGAACTGGCAGAAGTTACTAGTCCCTCCCAACGTTGCCATTTCTTCGGTTTATTGTTGGCATCCGTAAAAACGAAGGGGATCTGCTCAATTACCGCAGAATCCGACACGCCATGATACAGGTAACCGTAGATTTCCCGATCTTCCANAAGATACCGTATCGAGCGACGAACACCTTTTCGTCGCATACGTTCTAGTGTAGATTCAATCAGGATGAGTTCCTCTGAATTGAGCCCAATCGGAGGCTCAGCTTGCAATTTTCGTTCNATTTCTGGATCTATTCCCTTAGCAATAACCACTTTTTGCTCTTCAGCATCAGTAATAACGAAGGACAAACGGCCCACCTGAGTCGATTGCTTCACAATCTGGTTAAGCCTGCTTTGCAACCCACTGTCGCTGAGTTCTGGTATTTCTGCGGCCAAACCAGCCAGAGACTCTACTTGCGCTTCTAAATCTTGGTTGAGTTTCAGCACCTGTTTTGTGTAGTAGAAGAATGCAGAAAGCAGTATTAATACACCTAATAGGAAATAAGTAACCAAGAAGCGAACGGCTGCGGAGGTCTGTTTTTTTATGGAGAACACGTCGATCTAAANAACGAAATTNATTAGTNCAACCNTATAACCCTTNCNTNAATTATAACCAAAACGGNAGNGCTAAAGCAAACCNNCNNTAGGANTNGACGTNACNCGCAAAATAATTTCCAATAAAATTTCGATAGCATAATAAAGATCGNAAGTTTTCAGATGTTCATCATCAGAGTGAATATTGGTGATTGGAGTTCCTGTAAGCAAGGGGAAAAAGCCAAAAACTGGAATTCCCATTAGTCTTAGAATTCGACTGTCCGAATAGCCTGGGGTTATATGCGGAATCACATTAAACTGAGGACAGATAGACTTTATTGTCGTGTGTATGCAATGGTATAGTGAATGGTGAATCGAAGATGACGTGCTGGGAGAACTGTGTTGTAGTATCCATCGGATACCTTGCAAGCGTAGCCGATTTTGCAAGTTTTGGTGGGTTTCTTCAATGGATCGTGTATTGTCTGGTAAAAATCTGAAGTCGAGAGATACTGAGTCTTGGCCAGAATGAATAGTTGCCTGATGGAAAAATAATTGTGTGAGATCTAACTGCTGAGGAGAATTCCTCTGTTGCCAAGATAGTATTGCTGTCAGTAATCTAGGACTGAATTGAGTAAACAATGATGGGAGCAATATCTTTACTAAGTGATGAGATACTGCGGATAATGGCTGAGAAAGATGAATTACTTTATCTCTTTTCTTTGGCCCAATTTTCTTGATTTTATCTTGTTCAGTAGTGAAAAATAGAGAATGGCCTTTTTCACCGACTTGACAGGTTAAAAAACTCTTCTGGCCAAATTGGATAGGATAACCACCCCCTTCGTTCAAAGCACAACTTATATACTTTTTAGTAGATAGACGTTCAACCACCCATCGGAGACTATCGCCTGTACCTAATTCTTCATCAGTNGTGACCAAAAAAATAATGCTNGTCTTTAGTCTTTTTCGATACTCTTGCAACCACCTTAGAATAGTCAACCAAACAACCACTAAACCTTTACAATCGACAGCGCCACGGCCCCAAATTGCACCTTGAGCCAAATACCCACCAAAAGGTGGGTATTGCCAATGACCAACGTTACTGACTGGTGCTACATCTAAATGACTTAACAACAACAATGTTTCTTTTGATTGTCCATCAAGTTTAATAACCAGTAATGGCCGGCTAGTGGAGGGATACATAATTTGAGGTGTTAACCCCATTTGCCTGGCAGTTTTATCTAGATAAGAAATGGCCTCATGATGGACTGNTAGGTTGTCCCCTACCGTCCTAAAACGAAGCAAGGCCGACAAAATATCGACAGCCTGTCGCTGATATCTATCACTAATTCTCTTGACTGACAGCACTGTTTCCAGTCCGACCAAATCCCAATAAACGTGAAGAATTAATGACGACAAACGCAGACGAAATATTATGAACTACTGCAGCCATGATAGGATTAAGCCATCCACTACCTGCTAGTGCAATGC
Source organism: Candidatus Poribacteria bacterium (assembly GCA_002729015.1). The sequence goes on along the minus strand of PBVO01000049.1, from coordinate 635 downwards.
CAACGATATTCATGCCAACAGCAAAAAGNATAATGTTTTGCTTAATTAAACGAAGTGATTTTCGACTTAAACCAATAACATGATTCAACAAACGTAAATCATTTCCCATCAGCACAATACCAGCTGATTCTATTGCAACATCAGTACCAATAGCTCCCATGGCAACACCAACCTCAGCTACCATTAGAGCTGGAGCATCGTTAACACCATCACCAATCATTGCTACTTTCTGATTCCCAGATTGCAACTGACGAATATAGTCTAACTTTTCCTCTGGTAAAAGTTGTGCGCGTACTGAATCTGAATCGATACCAACTTCTTCTGCAATTGTATTNGCTGTAGTCTGGTTATCCCCGGTCAACATCACTATATTTTGAATTCCGCTCNGACGAAGANTNGTNACCATCTCCTTNGCTTCTGNTCTCAGCGTATCAGCAACTGCGANACCTCCCAAAATGAGCTCATTCCTAGCAACCAATAACGCTGTCCGACCAGCTGANTCTTGCTGAGACAAGAACTTGTCAGCCAAAGGATGAGATTGAATACCTTCTTGAGCCAGTAGTCGCCAGTTGCCCACCCATACGTCGTCTCCCGATTCTAATTTCACTTTGATTCCAAGACCAAATATTATTTCA
>PBVO01000048.1 GCA_002729015.1 Candidatus Poribacteria bacterium | reverse complement strand
AATGGTAGATTGGGTGGGATAGGTCAAGGCGTTCAACTTTAATAGGTAAACCGCTTCGCGCATAAAGCTACGCCCCCCCCCATTTAACCGAACGTCGCAATCCTCAATTTGCAAGAACCCTGCCCTTTCTAAAAACTCTTTCAATCGCCATTTTTGCTTTTGGGGAAATCAAAAACCGATATGCCCCGTAGCAAATAANTAAGNGTNAGCAAACAAGCAATCNTCATCAATTGATACAAANTGTGGATTGCTNTAAAGTACCACATCNATATTTGTCNGNNGNTCAAGCATCTGAGTAAACCTTAGATCAGATGGCCAACGGTAATAATCAACAATATTAGTGTACCAANCTCNACCTGNGTACTTAAGCCGAATAAAAACAAATTTTTCACCTGTTGGCTCTTTGTCTGGCCNATGGNNATCAANANTGNCGTACNGAGAACCATGATAGGTATTTGTTTCATTNTCANAAGGAAGTTCAGTCNGGTTNTCGNTGGCAAGGATTGGAAGTTGGGNAAGGAGCAAACCGGTTGTAATTAATTCTNCNGATTTTTTGAGAAAANTCCGACGGGGTGNTGTCATTCCTATTAGCTTTCCAAAATTACGATTTAGGTTTTAGGCATGAGNAGATCTGTATAGTCAGCTACAAGCCTGANCCNAGATTTAATACGGACAAAATTGAAAGTCAGGCTATCGATATGCTTTTTCATAGGCGTTTGGCACCCTAACACATTTTTTTGATAGTCTCAAGTGAGTTACTGATATAAANNTAGACGCNGTGTAAATTGTAGAAAATTGACTTAAGACATCAGTAGCATCGGGCTAATTTTAGTTATCAGTTAAGTTGAAAAACACCCACAGTTGATCACCAATTGAAGATATGATAGTTTATAGAAAAACAGGTGATACATGTCAAAATGGACATCTTGTGGCTACTCGTTTGATTTGAGTCCGTCCAAATTTGGTGAATTACGCTCTTCTAATGAGATTTTAAGTAATCGATGCAAATTGCAAACACGAATGCAAGAAGATGGGTATCTATTACTCAGACAAATTTTGGATCTAGATCTAGTAGAAAATTGCCGACTAGAGTTAGCCGAGAAATTAGATTCTATTGGNGATATTGACCAACGCTACCCATTGATTGATACTATACAAAACCCAGAGTCTCAGAACGCTCAAATGTCGGCTACAGGATTTGCTAAAAAGCTGGGGGCTGGGCCAGCAGTTCGCAGATTAGTACATGAAGGTAGAATGATCAATTTTTACACACACTTTTTTGGTCAGTCAGTTCGTCCTTTGGACTTTGTTTGGGTAAGATCTGTGAGAGTAGGACATTCTGCCCCTTGCCATTATGACTGGGTCTACATGGGGCGTGGTTCTAACCGGCTATTAACCAGCTGGACGCCAATTGGAAATGTACCAAAAATCGAGGGNGCCTTAGCAGTTTTGGAAGGCTCNAACCACTTTGANGAACTAATTCAAAGCTATGGCTCAATCGACGTTGANGATCAAAGCTCAAACCCANACAGATTCAAAGGTTCCTACACANAAAACCCAGTCGAAGTACAAAGACAGTTTGGAGGACGTTGGTTAACAACAGATTTTCAGGCTGGTGATGTACTGATCTTTACCATGCATACTATGCANTGTTCATTGGATAATCAGTCTCCCGACAACAGAATTCGACTGAGCATTGATACTCGTTACCAACCGGCTATCGATCAGGTTGACGAACGTTGGGTNGGGGACAATCCAATTGCTCATTCTGATGCTGCTAAGCGTTAANGTNNGAAATTAGATTGNCNCTAACGNGTTTTATACTCTGCTGNTCTCAAAATTTACTCTTGTGATATAATGGAANTAAATGTTACGTTTAGTAGANNAGTGTTACCAAACCAGCANACCNAACAAGTTCAGATTAAAGATTAGTAAGGGATATGAGGATGTCAATTNCTGAACTCATTAAACGCCGNAGATTAGAACTTAAGATGACACAGACCCAACTAGCTAGCAATNCTAACCTGACACCAGCCGCCATCTCCCAATTTGAATCTGGAACACGGAAGCCTTCGTTTAACACACTCTCTAGTTTGGCTGATGCCCTAAAAGTAACTACCGATTATTTGCTGGGTAAGCGAAAGCAAAACTATGATGACCTATTGGCTGATCCGCAAGTTGCCCTAATGTTTAGAGGTTTGATAGAATTACCAGAGCGCGATAAAGAAACGATGTTGGAGTTTTATCAATTTTTGAAGGATAAACACGAGAAAAACAAGTAGATACTATTCTGGTAGATAACATCATTAAAGCTCTAGCTTGTGATTTTTCTGGTAGGATTTGGGATGTTTGCACAATGATTTAGGCTGACTGTGCGTTTCGTAGTCAACCAAGAAAACTGGCCTAAAAAACCTGATTCATTTCCTGTCGTTATTATAAACTAAATCTTATCTATTTAAACNTTGCCCCTGTCTGTTCGAATAATCAAATATAAGATCTTTTAGGAAAGCTGGAACCAATGTTCTCTTGCCTGATTACCTAGATCAGATTTTGCTACTCAATAACATCTGATATCGAAAAGAACTCGAGTCGAATTGGTGCATAAAGAAATAGTACACCAAAAAGTCCTAATGATGATATTTGTTTTAGGTATTCTTGTTAGCAGTGTTCGTCCATTTGGTAATTAGCCTCCAACAGGGACGCTGCCGGGATCAATATTCGGGGTTCGAAGTTGGATTGGAGATAACATTTTTTCTTCCACACACCAAGGGAAATCGTATCGTGGTGGATTAACAAATCGATCAGTTTTAATCTCGAGTGTAATACCACAACGAGGTTGTAAATCAACTTGTAACCATTTAGAGTCAACAGAGATAGTTCTCTTACCAATGGTGATACTTTTGAACTGGTGTTCACCGAAAGCTCCTGCAAGGCTGACTACAGAACGAGGAGAAAGAGGATTCAAATTAATCAGCTGAAGGCGAAATCGGCACTCGGAAATTTGATCAACCAATGCTGATACGTCCTCAGGCAAACCTGCCCTCTTATTCATTAAGTCGAAGTGTCGAATTCGACAATTCAACAATCCACCGTGATAGATGGCAGTTGGACCACCGGTGGTCAGTTGCAACAGCCCCTGTGGCCAAACAGGATTACGTGTTTGCCAGTGGTGAACATCCCAAGTCTCTGGGGCAGTATTATCGTTTTCGATCATCTCTAGGCGTTGATTCATATAATCGATATTTGCAGCTAAAACGCGTTCCGGGAATTCCGGAAATTCACCACGAACGAAGCGAAACCAACCACCATTATCATCCCGACCATCAATCTGTTTTAACCATTTTTCAGAATCGGTTAAGCGATTAACTCGTTCCAAGTCGACCTCTGATTCGGAGACATTCCATAGTTGAATAGGAAAATTGGAAGGCATCAGCCTGTAGCTATCCCATCCATTGTCAGTATGCTTGAACGGGACAATCCTATTCCCATCTTGGTTTTTGCCTAACGACCATAGCAAATCTTGCTGAGAACGGGCTAAGTTTAGACAGTCAATATTGCCTGTTAGCATCAAAGCATTGCAGCCTGAAATCAATGTTGATTCCAACAAATTGGTAGCTCCGTGGGGCCAATACCAGCCGTAATAACCTCCCCACCACTTACCATTCATATTTTCGCCAATTTCTCCATTCAGACCGATATTGTCGGGAATGATACCGTGGTTCTCTTCGGTTCGCTTCTGCCAAGCGCCCAAGTAATCCAAAATCCATTTTTCATACTTGNTNTCATTGTCGTAGGCAAATGCGTGTAAGATCAAGCTNGTCGCAGTCAGATTGAGAGGGACNTCCCCTTTTGCCATNCGCTGATTGAGCAATTNNAGAATAANAGTAAAAGTTTCATCGTCGTTCCAATTTGCCTTTTCAGTTTCAACACCGGGGATATCTTCGTAAGGCGCAGGGTAGTTGGATAGAACATCCCTATGAGTAGACCAGTCTTCTCGAGACATTTCCAGTCTNGGCCCNNGACTACCATTTAGNGGTGAGCGAATTAACTTCCGATCTGGATCGTAGTTTNTTGCCTCCGNGTCCTCATCAAGGTAAAAACTGGCAAACCTTCTTGCTCGTTGCCTATCCTTGAAGANAAAAGGATCACAAAGGCCAAGGTANTAAAGATAGCTGTAACTTTCGCCATGATGCATCCAATCATAATATGCATCGAACTCGCGATAAATTTGACCATATTCGGTAAACTGCCAAGTGATACTATCCCACAATTGCCTTGACATTTGGTGAATCTGCTCGCTTCCACCAACCAAATANAATAAAGGAAAGGTCCAAAAACTTTCGTAGGCATCATCGGAGCCGTCCATACCCGGCCAACTATCTTTCCAGATTAGGGTATTATCGGAACGAACATACTGATTAGCGTAGAAGACACCGGCCTGATTCATCAGGTCAATTAGACGCCTTTGTTGAATCGCCCAATTAGGTGGATTAACATNTTGGTCAGCACAAATAGACGGAATTCGGTCGGACATATTATTCAATCCTTAATGCGTAATGACTTGAGAACGGAAACAATACAAGCTATCATAAATCGTCAGTGAGATCAACAAGGTAATACAAGTGAGGAGTTGAAAACCTCAGGTTTCTGCCTTGACATTCCTTGACAATATCATATAATGAAGCGACCTTNGATTAANGTAGAGTCGAACAGTTTTGGGTTGAGGCTGTGTCCGGTTGGTCAATCTAATTTTATGATTAATACCAGGCCAAATGCAATATCGAGATACTGTACCATTAGTAGAAAAAACACGTGGAGAATTAGTGGAAACAGTTCATCGTGGCGTGATTGCTATTGTTTCTCCGGATGGTGAAATTCGGTATTCAGCTGGTAATCCTGAGTTTAAAACATTCTTGCGCTCTTCGGCCAAACCATTCCAGTTGTTGCCAACGATCGAAGCTGGAGCTATAAAAGCCTACGACTTACAAGACCACGAAATTGCAGTTATGTGTTCTTCTCACAGTGGTGAAGAGTATCATTTGGATGCTGTACGTCAGATTTTGTCCAAAATTGGCTTAGACGAATCGGCGTTAGACTCAGGGGTGCACCCACCGAGCGACGTATCTAGTCATGAGGCCATGATAAGGAAAGGCCAAAAGCCAACTGCCATCCATTCGAATTGTTCTGGAAAGCATGCTGGTATNTTAACTTTGTGCCAGCTGAAAGGTTTTTCAACCCTGAGCTATTTGGATCAGTCTCATCCAGCACAACAGTTAATCAGGCAAACATTGTCAGAATTAGCAGAAGTTGAGTTGTCTGATGCTGATGTCGCAATTGATGGCTGTGGAGTGCCAACCTTTGCTCTCCCCGTTTGGCGAATTGGGTTGCTATTTGCTAAATTTTCCACAGCCTCTACAAATGGAACCAATCGCCAGCAGGCTTTGGCACAAATTCGAAATTCTATGACAAAAAAACCCATGTATGTGTCAGGAAGCAATCGTTTCTGCGCCAAACTGACAAGACATTACCCTAACCAACTCGTAATGAAATCGGGAGCCGAGGGAGTTTATGGCCTCGGCCTGGCAGAAACTGGTTTGGGGTTGGGCATGAAAATAGAAACTGGTGCCAGCGAACCGAGGGAAATCTCAATTTTAGAAACATTACGACAATTATCGCAATGCGAGTCAATTTCGATGTCTAGTTATTTGCGCCAAAGTTTTGGTCGCCTTAGTGGACAAAAGCCAATATATAATTTTCACAACCAGAATGTTGGACGAACCTATCCCGTTTTCCAACTTCGATCAACGACCCTAAAAAATTAAATCCTATCCTTTTTGATCAGTTTGTACTGATCAATGGAGTCAAAAATATGTCAGATGTTAAAGTTGGTTTTGTTGGTACGGGCGGGATGGCAAACGCTCATATCAGTCAAGTTGATACTATTGAAGAAGCCACTATTGTTGCTTTTTGCGATATAGAGGAAGAAAGGGCTAAAGTCGCCGCTGACCGTTACGGAGGTCAGTATTATACTGATGCTCGGCGACTAATTGACGAAACTGAAGTAGACGCAATTTATTTTTGTCTGCCACCATTTGCCCACACAGATATTGAACGGTTAGCAGCAGATAGCGGCCGACATATTTTTGTTGAAAAACCTGTATCTATGACGATAGATCACGGATTATCAGTTCTAGAAGCGGTGAATAAAAATTCAGTTATAAGCGGCGTTGGTTATCAAGGACGTTACCAAAACTCAGAAATAGCCCTGCGAGACTATTTGAAGGATAAAACAATCGGTATGGTTGTTAGCCATCGTTGGGGTGGAATCGCCGGAGGTNCAGATCATTGGTGGCGAGTAATGGAAAAATCAGGAGGTATGCTACACGAGCAAGCTACACATCAGGTCGATATGATTCGCTATTTGGCAGGTGAGATAACGGAAGTCTATAAATTATCAGCCATGAAAATTAACACTGACCAACCTAACCATACTATTCCCGATGCAGAAGTCGTTAGTCTCAAATTTGCCAGTGGTGCAGTTGGCCAAATCACTACCACTTGTGCACTAACCGGTGGGGGTGGGAGCATGCGAACTGATTTCATTCTCGAGGACCATCAAATTGTCCAACTCGGTTGGGGCAATTTCGAGATTCAGCCTCAAAATTTTGACACCATTGAAATTTCGACTGACCCGCAGCTTGGCATTGATCAAGCTTTTATACAAGCGATCCAAACAAACAACCAGTCGCTAATCAAATCGTCTTACGCAGATGGACTACAATCAGCTCTTGTGTCAATCTGTGCTAACCAATCATCAGAAGAAGGGAAACCAGTTGCTGTCCCCCAAATTGTTTCCTAAAGCTAAAGAAANTAGACATCTACACTCGAGTTTGTTTTGAATTCCATTAAATGGCCCAAAATTGGTGTTGGTAAAATAGATATCACACCTGACTATCCTATTCGTTTGTCTGGTTATGGTGTTAGGGAAACTGAAACAACAAAGGTCGTACAACCCATCTGGGCTAGATGTTTAGTTATTATTCCGCCCAATCAGCAACCGTTCATTCTTTTGTGCGTAGAAAATTGTGGTATTCCAGAACACATTACTGAAACGGTGGCTCAGCGCTTGAAAGTTGAAGAAAATATTCCGCGCCACCATTTTACACTGAGCGTCACTCATACTCACTCAGCGCCTTTCGTATCAGGTGCACTGGAGACACTTTTTGGTCAATCAATACCTACAGACCATCAAGCCCGGATTGACCGGTATACTGTCGAGTTAACTGATAAGTTGGTCTTTGTTGTTCAATCGGCCTTGTCTAAGGTTGAAATTGGCCAACTTTCCTGGGGGTTAAGTTCAGTTAATTTTGCCAGAAACCGTCGGGACGAAGGGGGGCCGGTGGATCACGATTTACCCGTTATCTTGGCCTCACGAAAGAATGGCGAACCGCTAGCGATTTGGTGCAGTTACGCTTGTCATACCACGACAGTATCTTTTAATACGATTAACGGAGATTGGGCAGGCTATGCGATGTCTGAGCTTGAAGCTGATTATCCAACGGCAACGGCTTTTGTCTCTATAGGTTGTGCTGGTGATGCAAACCCATATCCGCGTGGCGAATATGAGCATGCGAAACTGCATGGCCATTCAATAGCCGAAGAAGTTAGTAGACTAATGAATNCTAAACTGAAACCACTGGATTTAGACTCTTTGAGGGGTAAAATAAACTGGATTAAATTGCCTTTTGATAAAATTCCTACACGAGCGGAGTGGAAAAAACGGGTCAAAGAAGGAGGCGCTGTCGGCTATCATGCTGAGGTTCAGTTAGCAAAAATCGATAGTGGTCAGAGTTTACCATCGCACCTCTCTTATGCGGTTCAGGTGTGGCAATTTGGTCGTGACCTATCAATCGTATTTTTAGCCGGTGAAGTCGTGGTTGATTTTGCAGTTCGATTGAAAAATGAGTTGGGCAAAGATACACTTTGGATCAATGCGTATTGTAACGATCTACCGGCTTACATTCCTTCCGTTCGTATTCTCAAAGAGGGCGGCTATGAAGGGAAAACCGCAATGATTTATTTCAANCGCCCGACATATTTCAAACCAGACGTTGAAGAGCTGGTTGTTTCCGCGGTTCATAGCTTATTGTCTTAACATACTATGATTTTATTATTAACACTTTTTCTGATTCTAGTCTATTGGCCACATCCTTCACTAGAACCAGATGTTATTCCATCAACGATTTCACAAGAAGAAGCTTTTTTCAAACAGATCATTGCTAACCAGAATCTAGACCGGTCGTTTCCACCTGTCAAAACCCGACCTGATAACCCATTTACAAAGGAAAAAGTTGAACTAGGCCGGCTGCTGTATTTTGACCCTATACTGTCAGGCAAAAACGATATTTCTTGTGCTCACTGTCATCATCCAGATCTTGGGTTTTCGGATAATCGCGCTTTGTCAATGGGTATTGGTGGCTTAGGTGTTGGGCGAGAGCGGAAGAACGGTAGAATCTTGGCTCGATCTTCACCGACTATATGGAACACGACTTACAACCATTTACAATATTGGGACGGTAGGTCTATAGATCTAGAAGATCAAGCCAAAAACCCGATTCAGCATCCTGACGAAATGGGCCAAGATCCAGACCAATTAGTGGAAGAATTACAAAGCATTCCAGAGTATGTTCGCCAATTCGCTGCTAATTTCAATGACGGAGTAACTTTCCAAAATGTCACCTATGCTATTGCTAGCTTTGAGCGTAGCCTTGTAACACATGAATCACCTTTTGATAAATTTGCTAAAGGTGATTCATCGGCATTAACCCCNTCAGCTCAACGAGGTTTGAACATTTTTCGCTCTATGAAAACTCGTTGCTTTGAATGCCATAATTTTCCGACCTTTGCCAATCCTGATTTTAAAGTGATTGGCGTGCCCGATTCTCATTTAGAAACACCTGATTTGGGACGAGGTGGAATTACAGGTAATTCGAATGACAACTTTGCCTTCAAAGTGCCATCGCTACGAAATATAGCCTTGACAGCTCCTTACATGCACAACGGTAGTCTCGATACACTGTCAGATGTAATTGACTTTTATGCTAAAGGTGGTGGAAACAGCAAGGGGCTATCCAACATCGATGACAAAATCCGCCCATTTACCTTGGCAAAACAAGAAAAGGTAGACTTGATAGCTTTTCTTCACAGTTTAACTGATGAATCAAACAAGCCATCTATTCCCAGTGTTTTACCGTCTGGCCTGCNACCCGTTTCAAGACTCGAAAATCAATCTGTTGAGTTACAACGAGCCTCAAGATTAATCCCTAAAACACTTTCTTCGGTCAGTAAACATGGTAGCATCATTACAATTCAATCTGGACAAAAGATACAAGACGGTATCAATCTTGCNGTGGCAGGAGATACAATCCGTATTATGCCCGGGTTGTACCATGAAACGCTCAGTGTTGATATATCAGGTGTAGTGATCGAAGGCGTNTTAGAAGAAGGAAGTCGCCCAATTTTAGATGGTCTCGGAAAATTAGCTGATGGAATTATAGGTTCAGGAAGTAATATCACCCTTCGAAATTTGACAATCAGAAACTACACAGCTAACGGGGTCATGATCAATAGGGCCCACAATATAACTTTTGAAAAACTATATTGTCATGATACTGGATTGTATGGAGTTTATCCTGTTGAGTGCGTTGGTATTCACGTTGATAGCTGCGAAGTTACAGGAGTTAGGGATGCAGGGATATATGTTGGACAATCTAAAGATATCGTAGTTGAAGATTGCCGAGTTTATAGTAATGTAACAGGTATTGAAATAGAAAATTCAGTCAACGCAATAGTGCAAAGAAATATAGCCTATGATAATGCAGGTGGAATTTTAGTTTTTCTCCTACCTAATAATCCGTCCAAATTCTCTCGCAACTGTCGGGTTATAAATAATCAAGTATTTGATAATAACCATGTCAATTTTGCTGATCCTAATGCCGCGGTTAGTGGTGTGCCGTCCGGTAGTGGTATTATGATTATGGCTGCGGATGAAGTCGAGGTAGCTTATAACCAAATCACTGGTAACAACTCCTATGGTGTTGGTCTAATTGCACTTAGTAACCAGCCAAAAGGAAAAAAGCTTGATGTTGATCCTATTGCTTCTGGCTGCTGGATTCACGATAACATTCTGGAAAATAATGGTAAACATCCAGATTCCAAACTTCTTGAATTGGGGCTGCCGGGTGCCGATTTGTTGTGGGACGTAACGGGATATGATAATAGTTGGCAACAACCAGGAGCAACTTCTATGCCTTGGATTTTGCCTGGTAAATCTTGGCCAGAAATCCTTCGTAGAGCCAATTGGCGATTGTGGAAAACACTTTCGAATTGAACAGTTAATAATAAATTAAGGAGAATTAATAACTCTCATACAAAAGAGTAAAACCGTGATGTCAGAAATAAAGAGTAGTACGACCCATCGAGAGATGGCGGCTGAAGCCGTTGAATCAGTTGCTGTTGGCATAGTAACTGTTAGCGACTCTAGAACTCCCGAAACAGATACTAATGCCATTTTTTTGCGAGGTGAATTGGAGCAAGAAGGTCATAGAATAATGGCTTACCGAATAGTGCCAGATGAACCAAAGCAAATAGAAATTGTTTTGGAGGAAATGATCGAAAGTTCAGCCCGTATCATAATTTTTAACGGTGGCACAGGCATAACACCTCGGGACCGGACCTTTGATGTTATTGACCGGAAGTTAGAAAAACGGTTGACAGGATTTGGTGAAATCTTCCGCATGTTGAGTTATGATCAAGTTGGAGCTGCCGCCATGCTCTCCCGTGCGACTGCTGGTACTTATAAGGGTAAACTCATCATTTCAACGCCGGGGTCCCCCCAGGCAGTCAAATTAGCCTGGGATAAATTAATTAAACCGGAATTGCAACATTTAGCTTGGGAGATAATTCGGTAAACAAATATTAGGAAACTAATCGCTAGTGAAAACCAGAGTTGTGGAAACGATTTTACTACACACGCCCTTCGAAAGAGCAGCCAAGGACTTGCTTGAAGGGTGGCATTTTAGGAGCATCAGTGACCGAATGGTCCTGCCATGAACTGGCTCGCATGTAGTGGACTGCGTAACCCCTCCTCCTCTGATTCGACAAATTAGCTTCACTCATGTGTAAAGTCAAGCTATGGTGAAAACTGACACTTCCTGGGCGGAGTTCTACCGGTACTATTGGCCAAGGGGCNTGGCCAAAGTCAGGAATNAAATTGGCCAATTGTTCACCTCGTAACATTCCCCAGCGATGTGTACCTGGAATAAAATGTAAGCATCCATTTTCTATAGATGATTGGTCTATTGCTGTCCAAGCAGTTACCAGATCCATNGGAAAAATATCTCGCCATGAGGCTGAATCTTGATGCCATGCTTGGGCACTGCCAGTATCTGGAGCTTTCATAAATAGCTGGTCCCCATACATTTTAATGTCTTTCACACCAAGTAGGTCAGTTACCACCGCCACAATTTCAGGGTGCTTAGCGTGCTGCCACATACGGTCATCGTAAACAGCAATATCATACAATTTTCGAACTGACAAAACTTGGTCAACTGTGGTATTTTCGCCAGAACGAAAAACTGGCTCTAGCTGAATGCTAGTTTGGGGAATGTAGGGCAATTTGCCCGCAGCAATGCTGTCGGCCCTTTGTCCTAGTGTTTTTAATTCTTCTTGGTGTAATAAATCTTCAATGACCAAAAAACCATTTCTTTGAAATTGATCAACTTGTTCCGTTGTGAGATAATTTAGGGGNGTAATACTCATTAATCGACTCCTTAAAAAGTCCAAAAATTTTCCATAATTTGCTCCAATAGTCAAGGGAGTTTAGCAATCAATAATTCTCAGACATTACTATGTGAANTTTTGATTTTTTTGAATGCAGGTGTCCAATTTTGACCCGATTAATAAATCTTCAACAACCAAATTGCCTAGAAGAAAGAGGTATACAACATCAACAATTGAACGATCCTGATTCATTTCAAGGTGTTCTGGATAAATATTGGCCTTGGCACTACGACCCAAGCCAAATACCATCAATAAAACGTTTATTGTTAGCTGATCTAAAATGGAAACCCGTTACTCCATTTACAAAAACGACTTCATCAGTAACATCACAACAACTGATTTCACCTCTTGGTTTAGCTCTCTCAAATTGTGACACTGACTTGGTTCGTGCATCCTTGGAAATTCTCGACAGCACAGTTGAAATCGTAGCAGGTGATGTTCTGCTTGGTACGACGGAGTTAGATCCAATACTTGTTGACCACTTTCGAATTGGCAGGTATCCAGTAACCAATGCTCAATACGAACGCTTCGTTGAGGCTACAGACCATCCACCTCCAGCTGATTGGAGAAACGAGGACCCAGAGCTAGATGGCCGGTTTTTACCCAATTTCGGTGATCACCCTGTATCCCATGTCAGTTGTACGGACGCAGAAGCTTATGCAGATTGGATTGGAGGGAGATTACCTAGTTTTGAGGAGTGGGAANGGGCAGCACGTGGGGATGATGCTCGGAACTTTCCATGGGGAAATGAGATTGATAAACCACGTTGTAATACGGCCGAAGCGGGAGTTGGTAATACAACTCCTGTTGGTACTTTTCCCGATGGTATTAGTCCCTTTGGTTGCTACGATCTACTAGGCAACGTTTGGGAGTGGAGTTCAACATGGTATGACGAAAATCAAACTTTTCGTCTTGTCAGAGGCGGTGCTTGGTATTACAATCACGATCATGCTAGCTGTAGTAGCTACGATTTTTTTAGTCATGATTATTCTGAATTTGTGATAGGTTTTCGAGTTGCTTTTGATTAGGTTTTTACTAAAAAGATAGACAAATGAATATACATATGTTAGATACACCTTCACTTTGGGTTGATTTAAATCAACTCGAAGCGAATATAGCGACTTTGGCGGATTTCTTTCGTCGCTCAAAAGTAGATTGGCGACCGCATGTCAAAGGAATTAAAATCCCTGCAATTCTTCATAAAGCTCTAGAAGCCGGAGCCATCGGGGGAACTTGTGCCAAAATCAGTGAAGCTGAAGTGATGGTTAACGGTGGGATATGTGATATTTTAATTGCTAATCAAATTATCGGCCAACGGAAAATTGAGAAACTCGCGCGACTATGTCATAAAGCAGACGTGAAGGTGGCCGTTGATCACCCAAATAATGTGAAACAAATGGGAGTCATCGCGACCCAAAATAAAACTGAGATTGGTGTTCTTATTGAGATAAATACTGGAATGAATCGCGCAGGCATACAACCTGGACAGCCTGCTGTTGATTTAGCTCTATTAGTCAATGAAACNCCTGGCCTAAATTTTCGAGGTCTTATGGCTTGGGAAGGACATGCTGTTAGCATCGAAAACGAATGTAAAAAGCGNGAAACAATCAGTAAATCAGTTAAAGAACTACGTCAAACTATAGAAATGGTTAAGGCCGCCAATTTGACTATGAATATTGTTAGTGGCGGAGGAAGTGGAACTTACAACATAATCACATCAATGGCGATACTAACTGAAGTTCAGGCCGGTGGGGCAATGTTTGGTGATGCTTCTTATTGTCATTGGGGAGCAAAGACTCAACCATCGCTTTTTGTTCGAAGTATGGTTACTAGTCGACCAGACCCATATCGGATCATTTTTGATGCAGGTTTTAAGGCTTTACCTGCTTGGGCTGGTCAACCTCCGATTGCTATTAATCTACCTGGATTTGATACATTTCACCCTTCGGCAGAACACGGCACCGTAAAGCTTACTTGCCCGAATTACGATATTCAACCTGGACAGATTTTTAATTTCATTGTTGGCTATGGCGATTCAACTGTTTTTCTTCACGATATGTTATATGGCATCCGAGGTGAGAGTATTGAAATGACCTGGCCTATTACGGGCCGAGGTAAAATTCATTAATCTTAAGCTTTTCAAAAAGAATGTNACTAAATAATTAAGGCGTGAAANCTATACTATCACTAGGTTTAAACCTAGTGNNGATGGATTAATATGAGAAGATGTCATAAAAACTTCGTTTTCTCTTGACACTATATATGTCTAGTGTTATACTTCCCCCCGCTTCGCAAGGAAGACNTTGNTCAGCATGTAGTGCTGATCAGGTAGTNTCCAATTGCGTTGTAGACTGATCTTTGAAAACTGAATACATATTAAGTGAACGCTATGCGATGTAATGGCCATTTGGTCATTCATCGTCTGATAAGGTAGTATACAAAATTCTTGTCAAAACCTGCTCGAGAGAGTAGGCTTGAGAAAACGACTCTTTTGGAGAGTATGATACCGGCTCAGGACGAACGCTGGCGGCGTGGATTAGGCATGCAAGTCGAACGAGAATCATGGCTTCGGCTGTGAAGATAGTGGCGAAAGGGTGAGTAACGCGTAGGTAATTTGCCTTTGAGTTAAGAATAACATACCGAAAGGGATGCTAATACTGAATACGATCGGGGAGTCTTCGGCCCCCCCGATGAAAGGTGCAAACCGCTCAAAGATAAGCCTGCGTCCTATTAGCTAGTTGGTGAGGTAACGGCTCACCAAGGCGACGATGGGTAGCTGGTCTGAGAGGATGGTCAGCCACATTGGGACTGAGACACTGCCCAAACTCCTACGGGAGGCTGCAGTCGAGAATATTTCGCAATGGGGGAAACCCTGACGATGCGACGCCGCGTGGAGGATGAATGCCTTCGGGTTGTAAACTCCTTTTCTAAGAGANGAAGATCTGACTGTATCTTAGGAATAAGCCCCAGCTAACTACGTGCCAGCAGCTGCGGTAAGACGTAGGGGGCAAGCGTTGTCCGGAATTACTGGGCGTAAAGCGTGCGCAGGCGGCCATGTAAGTCAGGTATGAAATCGATTGGCTCAACCAATCAACTGTGCTTGAAACTACATGGCTTGAGTACGAGAGGGGAAAGCGGAATGTACAGTGTAGCGGTGAAATGCGTAGAGATTGTACAGAACACCCACGGCGAAGGCAGCTTTCTGGCTCGATACTGACGCTCAGGCACGAAAGTTAGGGGAGCGAAAGGGATTAGATACCCCTGTAGTCCTAACCGTAAACGATGGGTACTAAGTATAGGAGGGATTACCCTTCTGTGCTGTAGCTAACGCATTAAGTACCCCGCCTGAGGATTACGGCCGCAAGGTTAAAACTCAAGGTAATTGACGGGAGGCCGCACAAGCGGTGGAGCATGTCGCTTATATTCGAAGCAACGCGAAGAACCTTACCAGGGCTTGACATCCTTTGACCGCCATAGAAATATGGTTTTCCCTTCGGGGACAAAGTGACAGGTGCTGCATGGCTGTCGTCAGCTCGTGTCGTGAGATGTTGGGTTAAGTCCCGCAACGAGCGCAACCCNTGTTGTTAGTTGCCAGCACGTAATGGTGGGGACTCTAACGAGACTGCTGGTTAAAAGCCAGAGGAAGGTGGGGATGACGTCAAGTCCGCATGGCCCTTATGCCCTGGGCTGCACACGTGCTACAATGGCTGGTACAGAGGGTCGCCAACCCGCGAGGGGGAGCCAATCCTTTAAAGCCAGCCCCAGTTCGGATTGGAGTCTGCAACTCGACTCCATGAATGTTGGAATCGCTAGTAATCGCGGATCAGCATGCCGCGGTGAATACGTTCCCGGCCTTTGTACACACCGCCCGTCACGCCATGAAAGTTGGTAGCATTCTAAGCCGGTGGCCTAACCTTTTGGAGGGAGCCGTCCAAAGTGAGATCAGCGATTGGGGCGAAGTCGTAACAAGGTAGCCGTAGGGGAACCTGCGGCTGGATCACCTCCTTTTTAAGGAGCACTCGGGCATTTAGCCANCCTTAATGGTTGGTGTCCGTAGTACTGTTCCAGTTCTGCTGGATACAGGCGCTCAAAAATATTAATACCTATGGCNACATTTAATGTGTAATTCAGTTTTTAGAGATGNGGTCTTGTTGCGCTGGGGCAACTGGTGCATGGGTGAGATTCCCTAGAGCTTCGCGGGCTTGCCTGCGGGGAAGTTGCTACGGGTGTATAGCTCAGTTGGTTAGAGCGCGCGCCTGATAAGCGCGAGGTCCCAAGTTCAACTCTTGGTACGCCCACTTTGTGGGGGCGTAGCTCAGTTGGGAGAGCATCTGCTTTGCACGCAGAAGGTCAGCGGTTCAATTCCGCTCGTCTCCACTTTTCTTGGGATTCTTGGTAACTGCCAGTATTAATTGGAAGTTATTGGGGCCCGTTTGTTCTTTGAAATTTTGAAAACTGTGCTAACTGATAGAAATTAGTTAGCAAGAGTACCTTGAGGAAGATGACAGTATTCTATATACTGTTTTTTTTAATTTGACTTTTAATATGTCAAAGCTACTAAGGGCTCACGGTGGATGCCTTGGTGCTAGGCGGCGANGAAGGGCGTGACAGACTGCGATAAGCTTCGGGTAGTTGTTTATATGCTTTGATCCGAAGATCCCCGAATCGGGCAACCGGGTAAGTATTATTACTTACCGTCTGTACGGTAACAGTACAGACGCCAACCAGGAGAAGTGAAACATCTCAGTATCCTGAGGAAGAGAAAGAAAACTCGATTTCCTGAGTAGCGGCGAGCGAAACGGAAACAGCCTAAACCAGACGTACACGTACGCCTGGGGTCGTGGGACCCTCACAAAAGATAACAGTTTTTTAACTTAATGTCCCTGGGATAGGGCGACCAGAGAAGGTTACAGTCCTGTGAGTAAAAAGAAACTTGTGTCTTGAGGGGATCCCGAGTACCACGCGGATAGACTAAACCTGTGGGAATCCAGGAGGACCACCTCCTAAGGCTAAATACGTCCTAGCAACCGATAGTGAACAAGTACTGTGAAGGAAAGGTGAAAAGTTCCCCTGTTAGGGAAGTGAAATAGAACCTGAAACCGTGAGCTTACAAGCTGTGGAAGTGCGAGATCGGGCAACCGATGTGCATGACCGCGTGCCTTTTGCATAATGAGCCGGTGACTTACTTTGCGTAGCAAGATTAAGCTTTTTTGAAGTGTAGTCGTAGCGAAAGCGAGTCTGAATAGGGCGATAAGTTGCGTTGAGTAGACCCGAAACTGGGTGATCTATCCATGGGCAGAATGAAGCATGTGTAAAAACATGTGGAGGTTCGAACCCACCAGGGCTGAAAACCTGGGGGATGACCTGTGGATCGGAGTGAAAGGCTAATCAAACCCAGTGATAGCTGGTTCTCCTCGAAATAGCTTTAGGGCTAGCCTCATGTGTTTGGCAGTGGTGGTAGAGCTCTGGTTGGACTAGCGGGACTACCATCTTAGCAACTCCAGTCAAACTGCGAATGCCATTGTCTTAGAACATGGGAGTCAGTCTACGGGGGATAAGCTCCGTTGACGAAAGGGAAACAGCCCAGACCGCCAGTTAAGGTCCCAAAATACAAGTTAAGTGGAAAAGGATGTGTNGTTACACAGACAACCAGGATGTTGGCTTAGAAGCAGCCATTCATTTAAAGAGTGCGTAACTGCTCACTGGTCAAGTGACTTTGCACCGAAAATGTAACGGGGCTAAACTTGTTACCGAAACTGCGGATTTTAGTATTACTAGAGTGGTAGAGGAGCGTTCTATTGTAGGACGAAGGTAGATCGAAAGACTTACTGGACGAACTAGAAGTGACCATGCCGGCATGAGTAGCGATAAAACATGTGAGAATCATGTTCACCGAAAACCTAAGGTTTCCCATGCGAGGCGAATCCGCACGGGGTTAGTCGTATCCTAAGGCGAGGCCGAAAGGCGTAGTCGATGGCAATCAGGTTTATATTCCTGAACCACCGGGTGAGTGTGAAACACAAAGAGACGCAAGTTTAAGGGCTGAATAGGAGATGGCTCCGAAGCGTCAAGGACCTTTTATTTTACAAAAGGTTTCAGCTTGATTTCTTGCCAAGAAAATCTTTGTGTGGACGAACTTTGGTGTGCGTACCGTAAACCGACACAGGTAGGTGAGGAGAGAATCCTAAGGTGCTCGAGAGAACTCTGGCTAAGGAACTCGGCAAAATGATCCCGTAACTTCGGAAGAAGGGATGCTCGAAAGAGCCGCAGTGAAATGGCCTATGCGACTGTTTACTAAAAACACAGGTCTGTGCTAAATCGTAAGATGACGTATACGGACTGACGCCTGCCCGGTGCCGAAAGGTTATGGTGAGGGGTGAAGGAGTAATCTGGAAGCTCTGAACCGAAGCCTCGGTAAACGGCGGCGGTAACTATAACCGTCCTAAGGTAGCGAAATTCCTCGTCGGGTAAAATCCGACCTGCACGAATGGCGTAACGACATAGGCACTGTCTCGGCCAGAGACTCGGCGAAATTGTAATACCGGTGAAGATGCCGGTTACCCATAGAAAGACGGAAAGACCCCGTGAACCTTTACTATAACCTGATATTGGGTTTTGGTGTAGCATGTGTAGGATAGGTGGGAGACTTTGAAGCTGGAGCGCTAGCCTCAGTGGAGTCGTCCTTGAAATACCACTCTTGTTGCTCTGGAATTCTAACTNTGGNTNGTNTATCCNNNTCNAGNACAGTGTCAGGNGGGTAGTTTGACTGGGGCGGTCGCCTCCCAAANNGTAACGGAGGCGNNCNANGGTTCCCTCAGCGTGATTGGAAACCACGCGTAGAGTGNAAAGGCATAAGGGAGCTTGACTGCGAGACAGACATGTCGAGCAGGTACGAAAGTAGGACTTAGTGATCTTGCGGTACTGTGTGGAAAGGCCGTAACTCAACGGATAAAAGGTACTCCGGGGATAACAGGCTTATCGCGCCCAAGCGCTCACAGCGACGGCGCGGTTTGGCACCTCGATGTCGGCTCATCACATCCTGGGGCTGTAGCAGGTCCCAAGGGTTGGGCTGTTCGCCCATTAAAGTGGTACGTGAGCTGGGTTTAGAACGTCGTGAGACAGTTCGGTCCCTATCTTCTATGGGCGNAGGAAATTTGAGGGGAGCTACTGCTAGTATGAGAAGACCGTGGTGGACAAACCTCTAGTGNACCAGTTGTCACGCCAGTGGCACCGCTGGGTAGCTATGTTTGGAAGGGATAAACGCTGAAAGCATCTAAGCGTGAAGCCCACCCCAAGATGAGATTTCCCACAGAGTTAATCTGATAAGGATCCTTCGAGATAAGGAGGTTGATAGGCCAGGTGTGTAAGTGTGGCGACATATTCAGCAGACTGGTACTAATAATCCGAAGGCTTTGACTTTTTTGCAATATTTCGTTCATCTTTAACAAGGTCCTTGCTAAATATAAGCACAGTTTTCAATGTTTCATAGAATCGCATTCATCTAACATTAGGTGAATGCACCGTAATTATAAGCCTGATGTACATAATTTATTTTTTGTTCAGGCGGATTTAAGATTTACCCAGTGACTATAGCGAAGGGGTCCCACCCGTTCCCATTTCGAACACGGCAGTTAAGCCCTTCAGCGCTGATGATACTTCGGGGGAGACCCCGTGGGAAAGTAGGTCGTTGCTGGGTTTTTTTTTGCCTGAAAATTCGTGTTTAGATTGACTGTCAGCAATAGACAAGTAATCGCGTCCTTCCTCTTACATGATCTTGATTGTAACTAACGCCTAAATTCAAATTAGCCGTTAGTTTGGTGCTCAAGTTATATCGCATTTGTACCGTAGTCTCATAACGTTCTGATCGCTCTTCTCTGTTAGCACCAAATTGTTCACGACGAATTACTGTTGAGAACGTATTACTCAAATCAAGGTCATGCTCTAGTTTAATGACTTTCCGTCGAAAGGGAATACGAATACCACTTTCAATACTAAGTTTGTAATCTACATTGAAACTAGGTGTGATTATAAACGATAAGCTATCGATGCCAGCCCGTTCTTGGTCACGGAGAGTTGTTCGTACACCAATNGTAGTTCTACTTCCGCCTTGCCAAGCATGGCGCCAGCTAATCGAAGGTTCATGAGAGAGGCTTCCNCCAATTCTAGCATTTATATTACTATGGTCTCGCGTCATATATCTATAACGTAATTGCAAGGTAGAAGTATTCTTAGCATTGAATAACTTGAGATTACTATCATAACTAGTCGTATTTGATTTAGATGAGGTACTGGAAGACTTCATAAAGCTATCACTATGTGAATAATTTCCGCTGATTGATGCCCAAGACCAGGGATCTACTGAAGCACGAAAATTGTATCGAGTNCCAGTTCTAGCTCGTGAACGTCGCTTATCTCCTTCATCAAACTCAAGAATATCACGAAAAGAATCCCCAGATTCTAATTGTCGGAGGTAGTCTTGAGTGTTGAAACTGATATCAGTATTTAATGATAATGATTCNAGACTTCTTTGAAATAATCCGGTCCTTTTTTCTTGGTCCAGGCCATTCCGTAAAGCCATTTTTTGATCCATTTTTTTCTTTTCTTTTTGTATCCAATCTCCTTTAAGGCTTTCAGCATTTTCAACACTTTCTTGGGTAATTCCTATATCTTCTAGTTGGTTTAGTCTATCTTGTTGCTTAATCTCTTCCTCAAATTGTTCTTCATCTGTATTTTTTTCGAATAATGATAGCTCGCTAGATTCACTAGTATTAGATTTAGGGTTCAATAGCCAGCCGAACCAAGACTTTGGGCGTATACCAAGCCCCAAACGAATGTTAGCATTGATTGATGCGTCTTTCGACTCACCGAACCAATTCTCACTAAAACTAACTTGGTTGGTAATTGTTGGTCGTAAACCAAGTAAGTCCCTATTGATACGAGGATTAATTGAAAATCGGTGTTCCCTAGCTGCTAATGTATAAATTTCTTCACTATCTGCTTTTGATTCGGTTTCTTGCTCTGTCGGGTTGCTAATCGATTGATTAGCGTATGATGAATAAGTTCCGTAAGAATTATAAGACCTAGAAGATTGTCTGCTTCCTTTTTTTTCTAATTCTCTCCTGATATCGTAACGCGTGTTGAGACTAAGGCTATCGAAGGGTTGTANATTGAAAGAAACTGAACCTGTATCTACTTTTTCATCTTGATTATACCCATAATATCCACCATAACTAGAGCGACTAGTGTTTGTTGAGTTCGCAGTGGATGTATCGGAGTCGACATCTTCATGCCGGTACTGAACATCTAATCCAATACGTTGTCCAATACTGTAACGGAAAGTTCCTGTATAAAGATCACTTAATTGTGAACCTTGACGTTCATTCCAAAAATCTTGCTTATTATAAGCAAAGCCCAACATCGGCCATTTTGGACGGCTGAACTGTATCGAAATATCACGATTTAGGGTTTCACTTTTCCCACTTTGATATGAACTAATTGAACCCCTCCGATTTTCTGTTTCAGTCTCNTGATGNCTAATCGAATATCGAATGGGTAACCAACTCAGCAAGGTAATATCACTGTTAAGATTGTAATCATTATTAGTGGTACTATAGCCACGATCATACATACTTTGCCTGCTTGTTTGACCAGCAGAACTCTCGAAATCCTTATCTTGTCCAGCAAAACCACCTTGAATTTTGAGTATACGCCCCAACTCAATTGACAAATTTCCACGTCTNGCCCATCCTGATTTGACCAACGGATCACTCAAATGGATATCGTTAACCCAAACTTCGCCACTAATCTCATTTTGNCCATCATTCTTTAAGCCTAATAAAACACCTCCAATGTTTTTTATCGATAAATTATTACTATTTTGCCCCCGGAGTTTGAAACTATCTGGGTGACCATCGGGCTGAGATGTTTTTGTGCTTGATTCTTTCAGGTCTTCTTGGTCATTTGCTTCTTCTATTTGNGTTGGTGANGGCTTCGATTCAATTTTGCTTTCCGTTTCATTTTTCTGCTCATCTGTTAAACTGATTTCAACTAATTTCCATCCTTCAAAATCTATAGGAAGAGTAAATTCGTAATAATCAGTTAAATTTTCAAATACGTTTACTTCATCTTTGGTGTCTTTAAGTGGATCAGAGAAAGGGTCATTCGAAGAATAGTAGTAAGAAGATCGATAACTAGATCTAATACCAGTTGAAGCTAACCGCATAACGAAAGTCGCCTGGCTTTTATCACCGTATAACCAAAAATTGAGTTTATTATGCTTAGAAAAATCTTGTCCTTCTCCTTGCTGGCGTCCACGCAGTCGTTTAGAGGTAATACCAAATGAGTCAGGTAAGAGATTATAGTTGAGTACCAGTGATTGCTCTTTTTGATGTGATGAATCAAATGAAAAGTTCACGTTCGTGTAAGGATGAAGTTTACGAAACAATTTGCCATCCTTGAGTTGATCATAAGCACCTTGATAATCATCAAAGTTATAATTATCCTTTGTAGAAATTACGAACTTTTCATTAGTATCGCTTACTGGTGAGCCATTTTGAGTAACAATGCCTTGTTCCCATTGGTTACCAACAAGCTCAATTGAAGACCATTGAAGTTGTCCATTCACGGAACCCGGTTGGTTCTTCTGTAACCAAAATCGTATATGTTGTACATAGCCCAAATTAGGAACTCGATCCCCATGGGGGGTAGCAACTGTTAGGGGAATACTAATAAACTTCCAACCATTACTTCGTTTACGTTTAATCCATTGATCAGGAATTTGATCCAAAGGTATAGAAATCTCCAGGTAAGCATTAATATCATCTAGGACACCGTCTCCGTTGAGATCCTCAGTATCTAAGGCTTTATTGTTATCTCCGAGACGAAGAGCTGACCGGAAACCACTTTGCGGATTATAATCCCAACCAGTATCTTCACCAGTATCTAATGTACCATTAGCTCGGTACTTGTGTTCAAGAGGTAGATTTTCTAGATCTAAATCGAGAGCATCAATTTTGCCGTCTCCATTATTATCATCTAGTCGTTTAGGTAAATCTTCACTATCCAGACGCATATCTTGGTCGGCGTCCTCAGCAACGACACCAATATCGATATGTAAAATAACATCATCATCACCACGAGTACGAAGCCACATTTCCAAAAATTGGCGCTGAGAAAAATCAGCACCAGCAGAAGAGATGCCATAGGAAAATCCACCCCATTCCTCAATAACATCACTGAAATCATAACCAACTTCCATGATTAGTATTTCTTCAGTTGAACGTGCCATCGGATTAATAATTGAGGCAGGAAGACGCTTGTTTCTCATGTAGTTACCGATAGCCTTTTCATCCTTTTCATCGCTAACTAGTTTACGAAAGACGGCTCTATTTTCTACAGTCGGTGGAATTAGCTGTTGACCAGAAATTCCATCTTGACTATAAGGGATACTTGCCATACTCCAGTTATGCTTGAAAGTTGAAATAGCAGTCGTTTCTCTGGCTCCTTCCATACCGTCAACCATGGATAGACCCACACTGTTAGGGTTATTGTGTGAGAATGCCGCCTCACCACTAAAATTGAAGATCAATGGAAATTCATCTACAAAAACAAAAGGTATAGGGTTAACTAGCCACGCTAAATTGAATTGTTGGCCAAAACTAGTATTTAAATTAAAAGCTTGCAAACGGCTGGGAACTTCATTTGGGTTGGGGACCTCAACTGGTTTTTGTCCCGTATTAATAATGTAACCAGTTGAAAAATTCAATCCTTGTTTAAAAACAGGATTAAAATGAGTTCGTCCCCCTGTACCATACATACCACGCCTTGAACGACCACCCATTCCGAAACTTGAAGAGGAAAATCCACCACCAAACCCCGAAGATCCACCAAAGCCAAAAGAACCGCTGCCAAACCGGTTCCCACCAAATCCTCTCCCCATTTGACCTGAGCCAAATGTCGTTCCTATTGTAGAATTAGGTTTAGAAAAAGTGCCTGTAGTTTGACTAGTCCGTCCCATCAATCGATCAAAACGATTAAATTTTTTGGTAGAAGTGTTTACATCAGTAGATTTTTTTTCTTTTGGTTGATACTGATATTCTAGCCAAACCCCCGCTACAGTCTGTTGTAATGAACCACCGAAAGGTGCACGCTCGAACTCGACTTCAATTTCATCATATTCATCTAGTTGAATGTTCATTAGGCGAAGTGTTCCCACTTCGTAGATCATCATATAATCAATATCTCTTTGTAGCTTTCGGCCATTTAATCGGACAGTTTCACTTTTAGGAATAACAAACAAACCTACGTTGTGGCTATTAGACTGGTATGCGTAGTCAGCTTGAATAGTGTAAAGTTGATCACCATAACGTGTGTTCTCAGCGTAAATAGCTTCATTGTTAAGTTGATCTCTATACTGATAGAAAGGGCTTTCTGGATCTTCAATCATAAATGGGCGGAAAGTTGGAAATGTTAGAATACCACGATCAAAATCGACATACTCTGGCTCGACTCTGCCATCCCCATCTTTATCTAGACCAAAGATTTGAACATAAGGGATCTCTCCTTGTTTTGTCTCGAATGCCTCACCTGCACCTTGGCGCCAAATGGTCAGCTGGAAATCTCTCGGATTAATATTTCTGTTTCCCAGGTTATACACGCGCCGAGACTCAGTACCTCGAATGGCTTTGTCTTTTAGAGTTACATATCCTTTCTGTTGACTTTCTCCAGTGGTAGGAGTGTCATCATTTTCATTAACAAAAACATTCTTAGGTGAACCAACAACGCCAGTTCCGTCTCCAAGATATTCATATGCTGCCACAATCTTATAACTAGGAGACATCGAAATAAGAAATTCAATCTCTCCCGTTTCATAGTCAATATTGTAGTCCTGGCCTGGGTACTGTAGATTGAAATAACCATTTACTGTTCTCTGTCCGCCCTGATTGTTATTAGCAACTCCATCATCAATATAGATTTGCTCGCTACCTTTTTTGATAGGTAAATACGAATCATGAAGTAACCCATCTTCACCTAGCTGAATAAAATAAAACCGCTCTTTGACGTAATTATGGTCGGCTACCTGTTGTCCCCTACCATAACCGGCACGGCGAGATTCACCTCTGAATCTTCGCCGGTCTGTTATGCCTTTAGAACGTGAACCAAAGGCTGTTAATTTGGCGCCTTTATACTCTGCAATAGCTTCCAAACCAAATAAATTGCGGTTAATATCTAGAAAACGTGTATTTGGTAAATTAAGCATAATATCGCCAAAGGCGACTCGTCTCAGGATACCTTCAGGTTTCCCTTCATACCAGACTCGGATCTTTTGCTGTTTAGCTCCACCAACACCACCACTGTAGCCGCCATAACTACTCCCTCCGTATGAGTCCCCTCCTGAATCACTATAATCGACTTCTACGTGAGTATGTTCACCGACTCTCCCGTGTAATCCAACTTGTAGGGTCTGACGAATGTTAATACCACTAGCTCTAGGTGCGCCACCGCGAGACATTGAAAAGCCACTTCCATATCCACCATAACTACTACCACCGAAACCACCTCCGCTAAAAGAATCATATCCACCACCATAGTTACCATAGCTAGAATAAGAATCCCCATAAGATGAGTTCAATCCTAAATCGAGGCCAGAATTATATGAGCTGCTATACCCACTATTCATACCGTAAAAGCTATAGCGATCAGTTTGGCCGAAGTAATGTGTCTTATTGAGTTCAACCGTAACAGATTTATGACCAGTAATTTTTAGATTTGAGTTGAGAGGAAGGTCAAACCCGTCTTGATCGACTTCACTGTCTACTTGATTGGGGTCGTATTCCCATAATTCACTGAGGTCTACAAACTGGGGAACACGTTTCCATCGATTCAAAGAGTAAAGATACTGCCTAATATAGTGTGGTGGTTCCAATTCATCTTTCAATGCGTGAGATTTTAGATGAGTTGGTGAATGTAGCCAAGGCTGTAAAGTTTTTGGTTTTTCTAGAAAGATTCGTTTCGAATTATCTTTGGAATTGAAGGTAGAAGGAGGAGAAGAATTACCGGTGACAACTTTCTCATACGCTTGTGTTAGTACGGCGTCCTTGGTTATAACTCCGCCCCAGGCCAAGGAAAGAACGAAAAAGCCTAAAATAAAAGAGTGAAGCAAAAATCGTTTATCAACGAGAATGTCAGAAAAACGACCGAAGTAACTAAGAATAACGATCAAAAATAACCCTTGTTAGCACTTTTGATTGGCCTCTGGTTTGGTCACCGAAACAACATTAACTACCAGAGTGTTACTTTCGATGCCTACTAGAAATCAACGGAATGAAATCAACCAACGTTTACGACAACTGAAAATCCAGATTACATTATCCTATTTAATGATTAATCTATCTGACATCGTACGATAATATTTGAGAATTCGAAAAAAATATTAACACTCAGCAACTATTATATCATTCGTTCAGTATCAAAAAAATAGAGTTTCTTTAGAATTGACTGTGCTATATTAAGCTCATCCAAAAGCTTACATCAACTGATTAACGTCGACAGCTAATCAGTAAATATTTCCTAGGTTAATTTTTTAGATTCCTGAACTAATATAGGAGACGTTTCAGAGTCCGTTTATATTAACCTCACTGATTTTTGTTTGAGCTGAATAAAAGGAGATTAGAGTTTTTCGCTTTAAATTTTGTAAAAATCAGGCATAAATATATGCTATCTTGGAGTCGAATTCGGAGATTCTGTATGTAATTTTTCTCAGAAAGTGGGAAATAGGATAAATTAATACAAATAACGGGAGTGAGAAATGAAGTGTAGGTCGGCAGTTGTATATGAGTATGGTGGAGCCGTTGTCGTCGAAGATCTAAATTTGGCACCCCCAAAAGATGGCGAAGTTCTTGTCCGAATGGGTGCTAGTGGTATTTGCCAATCTGACTGGTCGGTTGTGAAAGGTACAATCCGTTACGATCTGCCTATTGTTCTAGGTCATGAAGGGGCAGGAGTAATTGAGGCTGTAGGGCAAGGAGTAACCTATGTCAAACCGGGAGACCACGCCATTTTATCTTTTGTAACTTATTGTGGTTTATGCCGAATGTGTCAGTCTGATCGAGTCGTTCTATGCGAGGGAATTTTGGCTAACAGTGGTTTCCTTTTAGATAATACTTGTCGATTTACTAATAGGAGTGGGCAGTCAATTCCACAGATGGCTCGAATTGGAACCATGTCCAATTATGCTGTTGTTTCAGAAAATAGTCTAATTAAGATCTCTTCAGATTACTCTCTAGAAAAAGCGGCCCTAGTTGGGTGTGGTGTAACTACAGGTATAGGAGCAGTCATCAACACAGCTCAAGTAGAATCTGGTGAATGGGTTGCTGTAATTGGCGTTGGTGGTGTTGGGCTGAACGTGATTCAAGGAGCAAGGATAGCCGGAGCCGAACGCATCTTTGCCATTGATTTAGTGCAAAAGAAGTTAGATTACGCTCAACAATTCGGTGCTACAGATATCATTAATGCTTCTCGCACCCACCCGAAAGAAGTCATGACAGAATTGACAGATGGAAAGGGCGTTGATTATGCTTTTGAAGTAATTGGCCAACCAGAAACTACCCACTTAGCTTACCAAGTGACTCGCCCAGGTGGCATGACAGTGGTAATTGGAATTGCAGAGCCTTCGGCTAATATTCAGATTCCAGCTCAAGATCTAGTACGAAGCGAGAAACGATTAGTTGGCTCTTTTTATGGATCAGCAAACTTGCGTCTTGATATGCAACGTATTTTAGATTGGTATGATCAAGGTAAAATCAAGTTGAGTGAGTTAATTACCCAAACGTACTCATTGGACCAAGTCAACCAAGCTTTTGATGATCTAAATGCTGGTAAAAATATCCGCGGCATGATTCTTTATGAATGATTGATACATAAGAATTCAGAAAGACTAAAGTCTGAAATAAAGAAACTCAAAAGTTATGAATCACCAAAACGGGATCTGAAGAATCTTCAAGTTCAATGATAACTTCCTCTGCGTCTGATTGAAATTCATTTCGGACTGCAGTCGGCTTGTCTGGATCAATCCATAACCCATTTAAGTTCCAACGTAATCCTTGGGAATAGCGGACCTTAACATTCTTGTCGTGTGCTATCAATGAAATTTGTTCAGTCGAATCACTGGTATGGCGCCTGATCGTCAGCTTGGACCGTAGGCGATAAATGGCTTGTTGAGGGTCATTCAAAACTACTTGTACATCCGGTCTGATCTTGTTTGCGAGTCTTAACAGTTTTAGATTCGCCAAAAAGTGGTCAGTTTCATATCTATGGGGTAAAGATCCATAGATACAGAGGTAATTGAAGTCGAACTCCCTCAGGGCTAATTCAACTGCGAGTTGTCCATCAGTACTATCCTTATCAGTATGCCCGATCCAATCTGAGACGGTTTTGATACTAGTACTTGCTTTTGAGTAAAGGTTTGAATTGACCGAATCCAAATCGCCAATCAAGTATGTAGGCCACAAGTCTAGTCCGAAAGTTCTGTTCAAACATTCAAAAATATGAAGGCCTCCATCGGCACAAACGATCAAATACCCATTTGTAATTGCAGATTGAATTGCTTTTCGATAAAAAGGGAGTTGACGAGTATCGTAAAACCCATTCAAAAAAATTAATGCTGTTCTTTTATCAGGTATCATTTACTAAAGATAGTTCGCTCGTTTATCTTCCTCGGACGCTTGTATGGCAGATGACGCATCACTATTCCAGCCGAGTATGTTGCTCATTTTTGTTTGCACTCGTAATTGGCTCCCACGAGATACTGACAACCTCCACCCAAGGTGGTATAGAGGATTTTAGAAGGTGATTAACTAACCTAGGTTGTCAGTAAGATTTTGTTCTCCAGAGTGCGTTCAGCAAGGAGAACCATTCAATAGAAATTCTAGATATGTGTTGGGGCCAAAAATGATTTTACTCTCGAGGTCTACCAAGTTTGAATTGTGCCTGATGGATGAACAATGTAAACTAGATTGTTTGCCAAATAAGACAGTAATGTATTTTTACCCAGAGAGATTCACGAATATCTCTTCTTTATTCTAACATGTAGAATCTGTAACAAGGCGATTGCAATAGGCCTTGGTAACTAAGTCCATATCAATTTTGTGACTTTCCGATTTTTCAACAGTTGATACTATAAGTCAGTGCAGCAAATCAAGTATTGATTGGAAAAATTATCAGGTGAATTGGTAGCATCAGCTATAACCTTCGCCGATCAATTTTTGACTTTAGCCATATTTAATTTGATGAAGTCAAGAATTAAAAAATACTAGTAGATAGAACGAATGGTACCAATAAGAAGCCTTATCGTTAATATAATACTAACTTTGACAAAATCAAGATTCAGAGTTACTCTTCCACTCTTGCGTCTGTTGATCTATCGTTACGAGAAGGGATGGATATACAGATCGCGTAACCCAAAATGTTAGTCCTCAGAAACTCTCTGTTTTCTTTAATCAATGAGCAAGTATTATAAGTTTGTAAAAAAATTGGAGAAACGAATTTTTTTCAGTACAGAGAAAAGAATCTATTAGCAGGTAAAAAAGAAAATATAATGCGTTACCCTATAAAAGTTTTGGCCATTGGCGCTGGTGGTTTGCAACGGGCTTTGACTCATGAGTTTATCGATTATCTAAATAAAAACAACCGTTACCACGGGGGGATTTACGTTGGCCAGCCACGTGGGACAGACAAAGCCGAAGCATTCAATCAACAAAATGGCATTTACAATTTGGTTGTCTTTGACCTAAATGAAATCACAGAGATCAAAAAGGTAGAGAGTGTAGTCGGGGCGACAACCCTTTCGACTGAAAAAGGAAGAGAACTGTTCCTGAAACAGGTGGAAAACCCCCTCGATCTAATTCTTGTCGGCGTGACGGAAGCTGGTATTGGAAAAGGCGAAATTGCTATGGATGTTTTACACCAAACACTCGTACGTTATCATGAACACCATGGATCCGATAGTTCAATTTCCGTTATGAATACCGATAATATTCGCCACAACGGCCAAGTCCTTCGGGACATAATACTTAATGATTACCAAGCGCCAACACCTGATTTTGCTCATTGGCTGGAAAATCAGGTCGATTTTCTAGACCAAATGGGGGATCGAATTGTACCACAATCTTCTATAGTACCGAATCAAACTCAAAAAGCTGCTATTGATCAAATAGGCCAACAAGATGACCTGATTACCTATACCGAATCATTACCGGTTGTATCTCTTGTATTGCAAGATACAAATAAGCGTTTGCGTGTACCTTTTGATGAACTAGAGTCACTGGGAGTAATTGTCACCTCTGAACCTATTGATTCCTTTCACGACTGGAAATTACTTTTAGTAAATTCGGTTCACGTACCAGGTATTACCCACAAGGCATTTTTGTCTGGGATTGAAACCGTCAACGAAGCTGCCAATCATCCCAAGTTTTCTCCGCACTTAGAAGCATTGATGACCGGATATGCCGAACTAGTCTCTAAGGACATTCCGATTCCAGGACGATCAGCACTTGAATACACAATGGATTTTGTACATCGTATTCGGCGTATCGAGGATACTAATGCTCGTATTAATGTCAATGAAACAGTCAAATTGAGAGAACGAGCTGCGGATATAGTTATTTCTCCCAACTATACAAAATCTTCTAGCCAATTTCATTTAGCATTTGCTTATTCGTTTGCTACTGTACTACGCTTTTTAACACCAGTTACAAAACAAGGAGACACCTATTTGGGTCAAACTGACACGGGAGAAAATTACCCTATCTCTGACCCTAACCGAGTAATTCAGCAAGCCTTGTCAGGAGCTTTCGGACAAAACGATACTAGTCGACGGTTAGAGTCAATTCTGTCTAATACTGATCTTTGGTCCTCACCTGGAGCTACGACAACAGTCAATTTGAGCCAGAACCGACATTTTGTTGATCAACTGATCCCATTTTACCATCAGTTGACTAATGGTATGACCTGTCTCGAGCTATTGGCTAAATTAATGTGATTTTTTACGTATGTTTAGTTAATTCATCTTGATGACGAGTTACTAGAGTTGCTAAGTAAAAAGTGCTGGATTATTTGCTCCTTGATATTCTAATTCGATTTCTGCTCAATAATCCAGTTGACTACGGTGTCGACCATCTGAGATTGTGCTGAACCACTGAACACGTGGTCAGCATCGTTAATTACAACCAGTTTCTTGGGATTATTTGCATTGTCAAAAACCGTTTCTGAATCGTCCATCAAAACAACATCATCTGCAGTACCGTGTACTAGTAACCAAGGAATACAGATCTGATTGGCTATATTTTCCAGAGTGTTTATGTTGCACAGATCGTCCATATAATCTTGGGATAAGGGACAACTGGGTTCATCCCACATGAAGCCTTGATCTGGTATTTCTTGCCCGAATTCAGTTTCGGCAAATTTCTTGGTACGCACCATTCCAGCTAGCGATACCAAAAGCCGAATTCGTTTGTCTTGACTAGCTCGTAACAAACCTACAGCGCCTCCCATACTGTGCCCAATATAACAAACTGTTTGACTACTGAACTTATCCAAAACAGCACCTAAATCTTCGACCTCTTTACTGATTGTTGCAGATGCAAAATCGCCTTCAGAATTGCCATTACCTGCAAAGGAAAATCTCAGATTAGTAATTTTGGCCAAATCCAGTGCCTCAGCTAAAGCAACAAGAAAAGGTCGATCCTTATTACCAGTAACTCCATGCCCAATGATAACGGTAAATGGAGAATCAGGGTATTCGGTTAATGTGTAATCTAATTTCTCGCCCAGTTGGTTACGAATTTCCACGTTTTTATAAACCTCCTCAAAACTATTATTTTTTAATGGTAAATTTTAATTACTTTCTCGAATCGTTAGATGTTGATTGACCTTAATATTACTTAATAGAGTCTGATGACGTTTTTTGTTTGCCACTGATAGTGGCCAATCCACTGTTAGTTGCTCTATCGTTTTACTCGTCCCTAACCCAAATATAATTGACAACTCACTCTGCGAACAGTAGCTTGCACCAGAACGTAGTGTTCTGGTTTGCTGGCCCCCGGCCGTTTTAACAGTAACTTTAGCTCCAATACCATTTCGGTTGGATTGGTTTCCAACTAGTTTAATCTTGATCCACGAACGATTAGAAAGTACCTCTGTATTTATGATGGTGTCGTTACGATATAAATAGGCCGGCCCTTCACAGGTCGTGACCAGCAAATCCCAATCCCCATCATTGTCAATGTCACCGTAAGCTGCACCGCGGCCAACAATTGGCTTCTGTAAATCTTCACCAGCATCAGTTACAACATCCAGAAAGGAGCTATTACCAGTATTCCGGAATAGATGTGGTCGCTGAGCGTAGGTTACTTCACTTTGTACTGTATTAATTTCGTCCTCTAAATGACCGTTAGCAGCGAAGATATCCAGCCGACCATCAAGATCAAAATCGAAGAAAAAACATCCAAAAGTTAAGGTCAACAAACTACTACTTCCTACATTAGCTACAGGCGCATCATCAATAAAAAAACCACCTTCATTATGGTATAGATTAATCATCTCGTTTGAAAAATTCCCAACGACTAAACCTTCACGACCTGACCCATCATAATCGCCGGCATCAACTCCCATTGCACCAGTAGCCTTACCATCCTCGCTAAAGGCCACGCCGTAGATCATTCCTTGCTCGATAAATGTTCCATCCCCGTTATTTTGGTACAGTTTGTTGGGTTGAGTATCGTTTGCTTCAAAAATATCAGGTAACCCGTCAGAATTACAATCGAATATACACACACCAAGAGACTTACTAACTTGATCCTCAATACGAGCGATTCGACTGATGTCAGAAAAGGTACCGTCTCCTCGATTCCGGAATAGCCTACTCGATTGTCCATCATACGACTCTGGTGTACAGTAGGATTTATGTGTGCCATCCAATGTACAAAAGAGATCAGATTCGATAGACCAATCCACATAATTAGCAACGAAAAGATCTAGATCACCGTTTCCATCATAGTCGAACCAAGCACAACTGGTACCAAAACCAGGGTTGTAGATGCCTGCAGTCTCCGTTTTATCAATGAATGTTCCATCTCCTTGATTCTCAAACAGTCGGTCGTTTGCCAAACAACTCAAGTAAAAATCATCATCTCCATCATTATCATAGTCTGCTACCGCTAAACCCAAGCCATAATTCGACTCGTCCAACTTGGCCGCAGAAGTTTGATCTGAAAACTCTGGGACACCATTTCCATCTAGGTCTCCTTCATTCCGATAAAGAGCCATAGTTTGTCGACGACTGGTTTCATGATTCGGCCAATCTTTACCGTTAGCCAACAAAATATCTTGTCTTCCATCATTATTATAGTCAATAAAAGCGCAGCCTGGTCCCATAGTTTCCGGGAGGTATTTTTGGCCAAATGAGCCGCTATTGTGTTTGAAAGTAATACCGGAAAGTGCTGTGATATCCAAGAAATTTGGCGTCTCTTGACCGATCGCTATCGGTACAATAACGATTTTTATTAAAAGTAAGCTTAATTTTATCTTTTCGAAGGTGTGTGATAGTTTTGACGTACGGGAAAGATTGAAATAGCTATGTTTAATCATGCTTTAAGTACCAATTTCTTTTTGGTGGCGCATATTAATTTGTCGTTCAGAAAAGCGCCTAACCAATTCGTCTACCGTTACCCCGATTAAAATGACAAAACCGATAACGGTAAACTCGGATTCGGTCTTCACATTCAAAAATATGACAGCATTACGAATAACCTCCAGCATTGCTGCCCCACAAATTACTCCCAAAATTGCACCTTCTCCCCCACGTAGGCTACATCCACCTAAAACTGCACCAGCAAT
The DNA here is from genome assembly GCA_002729015.1 of Candidatus Poribacteria bacterium. The sequence continues at coordinate 39,947 of PBVO01000048.1, read as the reverse complement.
AGCATAAAGTTCATAAAAATTACCAAAGGTAGATGGCTGCACTGAATTTTGCTCTAAGGCAAATAGAATGCCACCAACACCAGCTAACAGAGAACAGATAATGTAAGCAACTATTACCATACGATCAGTATTAATGCCACTATAACGAGCCGCACTTTCGTTTCTTCCTAGAGCTAGCAAATAGCGTCCATAAGTTGTACAATTCAGAAATACAGCAGCAATAATACCAATAATGATTAAATTCATAAATGGCATTGGCATAAAGCCAAAGACTTTAAATTTAACCAACTGACGTAGATTGCCAAAGCTATTACCAAATCCTTGATTCATTTCACCCGTCATGTAGCGGGCTATACCACGATAAATAAAAAGGCCACACAAGGTAACAATAAATGGTTGTAGCTTTAATTTGGTAATAAGTAGCCCGTGGACTAATCCAATTGTCATAGCCAATGTAAGAACAATTGCAAAGCCAGTAAAAATCGGCAGACCTTTTCCTACCAGAAGAAGTGGAAATAAAGCACCCGTTAAGCCAATCAGAGAGCCAATTGATAAATCAATGCCACCTGTTATAATTACAAAACAAACACCAACGGCAAGAATTCCAAACAAACCCGTCCATTTGGCCATATTAAAGATGTTTCCGCCGTCAAAAAAATACGATTTTTTGCTGAAGAAATTAGATTCGAGTAATCCAGTCAGTAAAAAAATTGCAATTAAAAGAGTAAATATACCGATCGTCTTTCGCATAACCCAACCTTCAGTTAGTCATTGAAATTAGAACGTCAATTATTAGTTTTTAGTGCCTGATAATCCGCCTCAATCCACTTCTGCCATTGCGATTCGTCTGCTAGTAAAAAACCAGAATTGCAGCGACTTGGCATCTGCGGGTCATCTCCTAAAAGACGCATGTGCCGATAATTGTTGCATTCCTGAGCGGCTGCTAGTAGTTGTTGCGTTAGGGGACCATTATGATTATCCGTATGCTTGAGCCAACACGAGTTATAATATATACTGAAAAAGTAACGTAATTGACCAGAAGTATTTGGTGAGCCTGAGTGAATCAGTCCATTGTGGGTAACTATCACATCGCCCGCCTTCATATGTATTAGAGTTTCATCAGGGTGTGGTCGGCGACGACTTTCACCTTCCTCAATCGTAATAGGTTTACGATGAGAGCCGATGATCACCCGTAGTGGACCAAAATCGTCTGTTAAATCCTGTAAGTAACTAATCGCATTAGAAGCCAGCGGTGTTGTATAGACTCCTTCCTGTGGCAAATGAGCCCATCGATCACGATGCCAGCCAGACACAACCCCATTGGCATTATCCTCAGTAATTGAAGGAAACGCAGCTAAAGTCAAGTTATCTAGCTGAACAAAAGGACCCATCACTTGTTGTAAAAAATCAAGCAAGATGGGGTGGCTAACTGCCGGCCACATCAGCTTAGGAGCATACTCTAGCATATTTCCAAACCATGTTCGTTGATCATAGTCTGACATTAGTTCAGTATGTTTTTTGCGCCATTCTTGCATCTGGTTCTCAGAAAACAAACCAGGAAAGACCGTAAACCCATTTTCTCTATATTCTACTAGATGGTCAGTTATCTTTTTCATCTTAGTACTCTTTATGGTTATGAGAAAGAATTACCATTTTGACAGCCATTTTTCAAACGAAGTAATAGGCTGAGTCTGACTAGATATCACCCATTTAAATTCTGGGTCGTTCCAATATACACTACCACCATCATCGCCATCCCGTAAATAACGAATGTCAATAGCCCAACGGATAGTCTTGTTATTCGTGTGAGCTGTTGACCGATGTAAGGTTAAGTTATGGAAGAGTAGTGCGTCCCCGATTTCCATCGGACAAGTTACAACTTTACTCTTGTCAACAAATTGATCCATTACTTCTAGAAACTGGCCTTCTCTTGCTTCAGTATGATGTGTTAGTAAGCCTAGGCGATGCGAGCCAATTACTAGCTGCAGACAACCATTAGTCGAATCGACAGGTACCAGAGGTATCCAAACAGTGGGGATTAGAGCCTGTTCGCTATCGGAACCAAAGTAACCACTGTCCTGATGCCATGGTACCACTGTCAGTTGCTGACCTGGCAACTTAGGGCGTGCGTTAAAAACTGGATGGCCTATAACATCGGTACCCGTAATTTGATTAATAGCAGACACTAGAGCTGGGGTTCGATACAAATCGTAAATCGGTTGGCCTAGTACTTGCTGACGCCAAGAGCGGCCGAAGCGATTGGCATAATTTCCGGCTACAGTATGTAGCCGTTCTTCAAAAGGTAAATCTGAACCATCTTGTTGAATGAGTCCTTCTACTTGTAATTCACTTATGATGCTATCGACCATCTGAGCAAATTGCTGTTTGATTGCCTCGATCAGTACGTTTGGAATAGCATGTTTTAGTAAAAGATAACCATCTGTCTGCCACTGCATAATTTGTTGATCGCACAAGAACATATCTTTCTTCAAAATTTAGTTTTACCTCCATATTGCATATTGTTGGCGAAACTTCATCCATTTCTCAAGATTAAATTCAAAATTGGAAAACGATCAAAAAAATACCAGCTCAACCGTTACTCATAGGTAAGGTCGGCTGGTATTTGCTAATCCAAATGATATGTAAGTTTTATTATTGGACTTTGAGTCTTCCCCAAGTGGCAGCTAATTTAGCTGTTGGTTGAACTGCCATGAATTTCTCCTCACCAGCTTCCATGCTAAACTGAATTTCTTCTGCGGACAAAGCCCTATTCCACATCCGAACTTCGTCCACGATGCCGGGCCATTTTTCACCATTCCAAGTTCCAATTTGAACTACATCAGGTGAGCCTGCAGGCGCAACTGGGTTACCAGATTTTTCCTCATAAGTGACTTTCCCGTCTACATAAATCTTAACCATACCTTTATCATCGTCAGTATGAGTATAAGCTAAGTAGTACCATGTACCGGTTTTGAGTTTAGTCTTGTTATCATTGATATCTTTGAATCCGCCGCCTTTGTCATTAGTCCAAACTTTTATTCCATTACCAGGATTCATTCCGTAACCAAAACCAATGTTACGGCCACCTCCCGACCGAGTACCGAAAACAATGGCGTGAGCACTAGGCAGCTGATCTAATTGAACCCAAGCTGCTTGAGTGATTGCACCTTCGATGTGGAAGGCTTTGTTATCATCCACAACTACCTTTTCTTGAGCCGCCTTAAATTGTAAAGCTTTGCCAAATTTCCCATCAACCCACTTTCCACCTTTCAATTCACCTTCGGCTTTTGTCTCCGACAAGTCTTTTACTTTTTTTCCAGTCCCTTCATCCAGCGGCATATACAGCACTAGGCCATCTGTAATTTCAGCCGCTTGTCCCAAGAAGGCCACGGATAGAATTAGGGTTAAAACAATTAATATTTTCTTCATACAGGTTTGTACTCCTAATCACACATCATAAATTTCGAAAATGACCACAAGTCTATCATCGATCTTTAATCTTGTCTACAAATTATAATCAGATCGAGAAGAAAGACCATGATATGTTTTTTCTTCTCGATCAAATTTATTTTGGTGTTAAATACCAAGAAATTATGTCCTATTTTTCCTTAGGTAATTCCCAAATTTTGGAACAGGTGGAGTCCGTCTTTCCCCGGTGCAACTATATCTATCAAACCGTTATTATTAATATCCACAGCATGAAAATAGATGCCACAACCTGAGCCAGTTCCAGCTGGACCATAGTCGATTACTTGTTTTGAAAAAGATTTGCCATTCCACTTGAAATAGTAGATGCCAAGGTCATCATTGGCCCCCGGATCATTACCACAATGCGCCCTATATCTTTTACCAGTTACCAATTCACATTCACCATCACCGTCAATGTCGATCCATTGGATGTCATGGTATTGGGAATTATAGGGGTCAATGGGATGCTTCACCCATGTTCGTTTACCAGTCGAACTAATCTGTTGCTCCCACCAGTCTAAGCCATAAGGGTGAGCTTGACCAACGATGAGATCGTTGAGACCATCTCCATTCACGTCTACTACCAAAATCGGTACACTAGCCGAACCAAGATCGAAATCAGCGTGAAACTTCCAGTCTCCACCGTAGGTGTCTTCGGGAGATTCTAACCAGCCATGATTGAGTATAAAATCGCCACGACCGTTACCAGTAACATCACCGAAGCCGAGACCATGTCCTTGGCCGAAATCATAAATTTGGTGTCTCACAAATTCGCCTTGTCCTTGACCATTTTTGTCTACGATCAGTTTATAGACAATCAGAGGTGTTGATGGGGTGTTCGGTACAATTTCAAGCAGACCATCGCCATCAACATCCCAAGCCCTAGTGGTTTCAACATTACCGCAATCAGCAATAATATGTTGGACCCATTCTTGATTTAGGTCTCTTGGGTTTTCCATCCAACGTATATGGCAACCAAACCAACCACCTGTAATAAAGTCGGTACGCCCGTTGCCATTAACATCCAGAGGGATTGTGGAAAAATCATCGTAATATTCACCATCCGGCATAACATCACATATCTTATAACGCTCTTTAAAATTGGGACCTTTGTACCACCAACCTCCAGATACAATATCTAAAACTCCATCACCATCAACGTCGAAAGCTGCAGCTGTTTCGTAGGTTTCTTCTGAAATAAGCGTTTTTTTGAACTTAACCGGCATCGTTACCTCCCGTTGACCTGAAAAGTTAGTCTCTCTTCATAATTTGATCTTATCCCGTTGTAATCGAGGCCATTCTGTAGCACTTATATATCACTCCACGACCATGCGACTCGAAAACAGGAGAATACTAGTTGGCGTTATCTTTTCTACGAATGAGTCTTTAGCTCCTTAAGAAAGAATACTAAATACTTGTTATGGGAGTGAATCAACGACGTACCCGTTAGCAAAATCCCAATCATATATCGTAGCAGAATAGTCAATTAAATATTGCTCCATCAAGCGACGCGAATCAGCATCTTTAGCAAGAAGTATCAAGAACCCGCCTCCACCTGCACCAGCAATATTCCAAGCGAGACAATAATCACGGTTAATAAGTCTATTGATTTGTGGATTCGTAGTTTGTGGGTTCAATACTTTTTTACCTTCAAAATAATTGACTAATAATTGACTGAATTTATCTACATCTCCTTTTTGAATTTCCATAGCCATTTGGTAAGCATTAGTACGTAGATTGTTCAGGGTTTCGACTAGATCTACTCGGCGGGAAAGCCAATCAGCAACCACCAACTCTAAAATGTTTTTGGCAATTCTTTGNTCACCCGTNTATGCNAGNATCATTCGTTCCTGCAATNTTTGGGCAAATGAACCTNNAAGNGCCAACTGCTGAACTGAAAAATGTTGAGGTATTCCGGCNTCGGTGGTTGTCAATTTTNCACCACCTACAATTCCNCCTACTTGATCTTGCCAGCCTCCACNNGAACCTAGNACTTGTTCGACATACAGAACTTGATTAAATAACTCNTCTTGGCTCCATTCACGTTCCATTAGTNCCCAAGTTGCTATAACGCAGCCTGCNGCTAAAATACTACTAGTACCNAGGCCTGATCCCATTGGCACATTACAGCTAGTTGTAATCTCCAGNCCCATTGTTTTTGAAATATTCAAGACTGACAAAATATCCCCAGCTAACAGAACCGCGTGTGGCAGAGCTAGCGCATTACCAATTTTTGGCCTGTTATANAGTTCATCAAAATCNGTAATCTCTAGTAGTTGATNTTGGTCTATTGAATGAAACCTTACTATTCGTTGATTTAGCCATCTAGCTTGTACTTGAATCGGATAATCCCCATTCAGCAAAANTGCCATGTTGACAACNGCACCACCCCGCTCCAAACTATAGGGCGGAGTGTCAGTCCAACCTCCTGCTAAGTCAATTCGAACTGGTAGNTTGACAGTTATAGTTTTGGAATTGGAAAATTGATTTTTCTTGAATGAGGAGTTCTTTTGATCCAGTACCATACTTTCTGATACCGATTGTGCAATTTTTTGGAAGGCCAATTCTAAATGCTGTTTTTTAAGCCTGTCATCCTCCATCTTATCAGACAAGTCTGAAATTACCTTGTGCAAACGTGCTTGATAAAGTGGGTTCTCAATTTCGGTTAACTGTTGACTTAAGCTGCCGATAAGAATATGACTGCCTTCCGGTGTTAGTATCTGATTGAGTTCAGAACGAAAATCACTATCTGTTCCAATTCTGTCGACAATATTGGATGCTAAGACTTCGGCCTCAATCTTCTGCTCATTTTTGAAAATTTTATGTCTATCAGCCAGTTTCATGACTTCCCCAATCGACAATCGTTTACTTTTTAGCCAGTTATCATCTGGGTCCAAATACCAATTTGGAAAAGCTNTGTCTGGAGATAAACCAAAGTCATTATCTTGGATTCCCCGGTGAATCGGGAATAGTCGAGCGTTCCATAGAGAGCGTTCCTCTTCATATGGCCAAATACTGATAGCTGAATGAGAATTTGTCCTAAGCCATTGGTANATTGGTTGTCCAAATAAGGTAGCTTTATCATCAACTTTTTTTGGGTTATCGTCAACATTGTATGAAATTTCTACCCAACTGTCAGTGGGTTCAATTAAAGGAACAGCAAATTTAACTGTCTGCTCAGAATTATCGATAAAATCAAAGTATTCACGAGTTGTCCCTGAGTGGAAAAAATGTAATTGTTCTGGTATCCACGCTCGAAAATCGGTGAACTGGTCTGCTATAAACTGGGGTAGTAGCTGACTATATAAATCCACAAAAGTACCCGGATTATACTCCATGGTCCAANNTTGTAATTGGTCAATAGATCGACCTTGAAAAATCAGAACACCCGTGTCAATGATTACCTGTTGGTCATTGTTGCAAAATTGCTTTAGTAAATTGGTTGAGGCTTTCTGCCACACAGACTTTACCTGATGTAAAATTTGGGACTTCGAAAACTCGGGCTTCGCAGTTTGATAGACTCCNTGTCGCGTACCCAGATCAAGGTCCGCCCAATGGCCAATACCTAATATGTCAAAATCTTGNGATGGAAGCTTAGGCTGACCAGAAAATCGAAGGGGAGTATCACCACAAGCAACTACGATACCAGATTCTAACTGCNGACCAATCTGGCTTAGTACTTGATAAATAGATTCGAATACTGAAAAATCTGGGGCAGGCAGTGAAGCAAATATCTTTCCTTGTAAGCTTTGGTGCGGGATCCGTTGACTATCACCACCGGAATGAAGCATCAAGGTTTTCTGATCGAAGCNAANNCCCTGNGGGAAGCAAGTGGCCAAAGCATTAAAAGTGGCGCCNCCACTACCAATTCTCTGTCCATCTGGATCAGGAATAACCCAAGTGCGAACCTCTGGGTCTAGAACTTTAGCTCGGCGAAGNCGTTTCAGTTGGCTCTCGAAGACCTCTGCCTGAGCGGAGTTTGTAGCGGTGAGAATTAGATTTTCCCACATCGGTTGNANCACTAGTTTAGTTAATTAAGACTAATTTTACCGTTTGCTAGTCGTNCCCGTAGTTTTCAANTACTGGTAAAGATCACTATCCGTGGAAAGATATAGTTTAGAGTTATTGCCAATGGTAGCTGCATATGTTTCCAATGTCTGCAAAAAAGCATAGAATTCTGGGTCTTGGTTATGTGCCGAAGCGTAGATTTCGATAGCTTCGGCATCTGCTTGTCCTTTAATTTGCTCGGCTTTTTTATAAGCTTCTGACTGNATTTGTTCTAGGTCCTTTTGCNTTTGACCTTGAATATTAGCCGCTTCACCTTCGCCTTCAGACTGGTATTTAGCCGCAATCTGCTTCCGTTCCGAAATCATTCGAGAAAAAACCTTCTGTTGAACTTCATCAACATAGTTAATTCTCTTGATCCTCACGTCTATCAACTGAATACCAAATTCTTTTGATAANTTCTGATTTGCCTTCTCTAGTACCATTTGTGTGACCTGTTCTCGTCCCACTTCAATTTCTTCGGTTGGAATAGGAGCATCTTGATCCTCCTCCGCCAACCTTGACATGTCTAAACTCAATATCCGATTGGAGTTTCGAACGACTTCTATTAGTAACTGCCCTGTAATTAGGTCACGTGTGGCGGAATCAATAATGTCATCCAAACGAGATTGTGCAATATCCTCATTGCGTTGAGAACGATAGAAAGCTAANGCATCTACGATTTGCCACCGAGCTGTGGTNTCAACCCAAATGAAACGTTTATCTTTNGTAGTAATCTGNTTAGGNAACCCATTCCACTCCAGAATNCNCTTNCTGAAGGAAACAANATTTTGTATAAATGGCTTNTTAANATGCAANCCTGCCTGAGTTTTTTGATCAACGGCNCGACCAAATTCGGTAATGATTACTTGNTCGCCCTCNTTNACCACNTAAAAAGTACTGGTTACAGTTGGAATAATGAACAAAAGTATGATAGCAAAAGCGACTAGCAGCTTATCCATAATAGCTATTTCCCTTTTGGTCCCAATTGCAAAATTGGTAGTGGTGCGCCAGGCTTACCATCGATGATATATATCTCCTCTACAGTTGGTAGAACTTGGCTCATTGTTTCTAGATACAAACGCCGACGAGTAACTGATTTNGCGCTTTGATAAGCACCAAGGATGGCTGTAAAACGGTCTGCGTCTCCACGAGCTTCGTTGACTCGTTTTAATGCATAACCTTCAGCCTCAGTGATCACCTTACGAGCCAACCCTGTAGCTTTTGGAACGGACGTATTGTAGTCTTCACGTGCCTCGTTTATAAGCTGTTCTCTTTGCTGTTTTGATTCATTGACCGAGTTGAAAGCAGGCTTGACAGCTTCAGGTGGATTCACATCTTGTAACGTTACACTCTCTACTCGGAGACCTGTTTGATAAACTTCTAATAAGTCTTGTAGTTTTGTTTCGACTTCCAGTGTAATTTCACTCCGACCAACGGTTAAGACTTCGGTCACTGTTCGGTCCCCAACTACTAACCGCATTACCGACTCAGCTAAATCCCGTAGGGCTTGCTCAGGGTTACGAATCGAAAAAAGATAGAATTCTGGGTTAGAAATCTTGTACTGAACCACCCACTCCACGTCAGCAATATTTAGGTCTCCAGTCAGCATTAAAGATTCACCAGGATAATCCCGAGTGTCGTACTGAGTAGTAACCGAAGCTTGAAGTGTACGAAATCCGAATTCTTCCTTGAATATCCGTTTCACGGGCACTGGATACTGACGATCGATACCAAAAGGAAGCTTGAAATGTAATCCTGATTCCTTCTGTTCAATAGACTGCCCAAACCGCAAAACGACTGCTCGAGAGTCTTCAGGAACCGTATAAATAGATGTAGCCAGACCATAAACGGCTAACCCGAATAGAACAACCCAAATCAGGTGTTTCCCTGAAAATCGATTGAAGTCTGGTTGAAGCGAATCCAAAATTTCAGCCGGGTTAAATTCATTCATGAAACTAGCCTAAGTACAGTGATGGTAAACTAAAGATGTATAGGCTACAATAGACAAGAGGCAATGTCAAATAAAACCGATAATCAATATTTAGTGAGGGCTGGTTTGTAAATTTGTTTTTACTTCTCTGGCATTACACTAATCGACCATTAGCTAAATAGTATATTGAAAAATAGACGTATCCNCAGTATGATTTGCTATGATGCCTTCTACAACAAAAACTGTTTTGATTTTACGACATGCTAAATCGAGTTGGGACATCCCATCAATTTCAGACAAAGATCGGCCTTTGAACGTACGTGGGCAAAGAGATGCCCCAAGAGTAGGGCAACTGCTGAGAAAACAGCAACTAGTTCCTGACTTAATTTTAACCTCTTCAGCTAAGAGAGCTCGACAAACAGCTAATTTAGTAGCGGCATCGAGCCAGTACGTTCATGGGATTACTGAAGTTGACCGATTCTATTTAGCACAGCCATGGGTATATATGTCTTACTTATCTGATTTGCCCAATCATCACGCTAGGGTGATGGTGATTGGACATAACCCTGGTCTAGAACTACTGATAGATGAACTTACCGGTAATCATGAAACTATGCCAACCGCTGCATTAGCTGAGGTATACCTACCTATAGACAACTGGACCGAGATTCTGTGCTTGAACAATAAAAATCGAGGGCAGTTGATTCNACTATGGCGGCCCAAAGAGACNTTTGTACAATAAAGATAGGTTGTCTTACGGGTAAAAGCCAAAAAGAAAAAGGAAAGTGATGGTTGATAATAGTCGAGAAGAACACCGAATGATGATATTTTCTAACGACAGTGAAGCGGTCCAATCTCATTTGATCAAAGGAACTAGTAAACAAGGGATCTTGAGACAGAAAATCCATGACGAATCATATACTGTTACCCTATATGCTCTACTGAAAAACTATGGTTTAATACCTGTCATGCGAATTAAACCACGTATTCGTTTCACTCGAAGTAATTACGATAATCTTTCATCGAGTGCTCCGCTTTGTTATCAGGCTGATGATCTTGTTCAGTTTGCCGAGCTAAAAAGGGGTGACGATGTAATTGAAAGTGGGAATTACGACTTACTGGAAGATTTTTTTGGAGATGCAACAACGATCTCGAACCTATCAGCGGACCCCGCACAGCATCTAACGGCACAAAGAGACTTGTTTTTGAAACAACCCCCCTTCAAAAGTAAAACNAAAGTCTTTGGTACAAATATGAGCCAGAGTGGAATTCCCATTGGTNATTTTCTCGATGGACTCAACANCCCAAAAAAAACCGAANCTATCTTTAGCCAATATCCGAGTGGTNACGAGTTTGCACGAGATCTATTGGAAGCGATAGAACCATTTGGTGAAGTGGAATTCCAGTTCGGTCTTTATTCTCGTTATGAGCGTCGAGACTGTGTTTTGACCGATTCAGAAACGGATGGCTACCGGACNACCTTTGATCCTTTTACTACTCTTGGTTATATTCGTTCTGAGGAACAAATACAACAACTACAGATTCTCACACACGAGCGTGGCAGCCGGTGGGAACATAAAATCTTAATCGATCAACTGCCACCACCAGTGTTCAAATCAATTTCAGGACAAATAAAATCACTCCGCCGAAAGTACCTGATTAGTCGACTAATTTCCAAAAGTCAGACCGGGTTGACCTATCTTGCNAAAGCAAAAGAATCNGANTTAGGNGTGGTAAGAGATTTNCTGGTTGGATATCAGNTAATTTTGGAGGTCTCAACACCTCAGAGCCGAATGNCTANTATTAGTTGNCGCAAAGAATTAAGGGCTATGTTTTCTAGCAGCTCACTCTACCAGCTCCATCCATTTGACACTGAAATTTCTGAGTGCCATCTGAATCTAGCCAAAGGCATTAAGAATGGAGTGGTTTACAGTTTGGATAGTGTCTATTTGACACAAAGCTTAGCTCCTCACCGAACAACAGAAGATGATGTTACTGTGGTCCGAAATCCCATCGGCCAAGAGTCCCTTGTTAGATCCGCTCAAGAATTAAGAGAGCGTATACCTACAAATGGGTTTGAAGAATGCTGGAATGAATCCATAGGTAGAGCGGGTTATACGATTGTTAATCAAAAAACAGGCCGCTGCTATAGTGTTAGTTATGAAACTAAAAAACAAGGAAAAATTTTGAATGGAAAAGAATCGATTCAACAAGCGGAACATTACTTATCGATTCGCTACCTAGGATTAGATCATCCAGATCGTATGTGGATCAACAATCATCAGTATAATAATACATCTGNACCTGTTTCNGTTCTTGATACAACTGCTAAAAAAGAGTNCCAAATCATCGAAGAAATGAAGAATATGGTTATTGNTCTCAGGGCTAAGCGGNTGATCTAATAGAAAAAGTCTTAGTTGACTNTAGTNTCCGTCTCAGCCTTGACTTTATTCGAATAGCTAATGTACCATTCGGCGCGTAATTAGTAGGAAATATCGTGCGTATCATTATCGTTGGNGGCGGGGTAATTGGCCTAGGAATTGGTTGGAAATTATCACGTCTAGGTTGCCAAGTTGCACTTTACGAACGTAATCAGGTTGGTCGTGGCGCAAGTTGGGCTGCAGCAGGAATGTTATCCCCACTCGCAGAAGCGCATACGCAAGAAGCGGAATTACTAAAGCTNGGCCTAGAAAGTTCTAATCGTTACCCTGAGTGGGTCCGTGAACTGCAAGAAGAAAGTCAAATCGACATTGACTACCGCAAAAAAGGAACATTAATGGTAGCTTTGGACCGAGATGGCCGAGCCGATCTTCAACACCACTTTGAAATGCAAAAAAGCTTCGACTTGCCAGTAGATTGGTTAACTGGCAATCAGGCTCGTGCGTTGGAGCCAGCTCTTTCTCCACGGGTAGTGGCTGCCATCCATTGCCCCTCCGATTTACAGGTTAATGGTCGTCTGATGACTGCNGCGCTGACTGTTGCTTTTCAGAAAGCTGGCGGTAAGCTATTTGAGCAGACAGCTGTAACAAAAATTAATATAAAAGATCAGCAGGTAACCGGTATCCATATCGATTCAGAATTTGTTCCAGCTGATTTGGTGATCGTAGCCGCAGGAGCTTGGCTGAGTCAAGTTGAGGGCCTACCAAAATCATACCAATACTTAATTCGACCTGTTAAAGGCCAAATACTGGGATTACAAATGGATGCAGAACCAATCATTTCTCATGTGATTNACGCCCCAGACGCTTATCTAGTACCACGTAGTAATGGTTCCNTGGTAGTAGGNGCNACTGTTGAAGAACAAGGGTTTGATACTCANCTGACAGCTGGTGGTGTGTTCGAACTATTGCGTGGGGCATGGGAAGCACTTCCAGGTATTTACGAATTTCCCATAGTTGACACCTTCGCAAGTTTACGACCCGCGAGCCGAGATAATGCCCCAATTCTTGGGTTAACTTCTGTGGATGGGTTAATTTTGGCCGCTGGTCATTTTCGAAAAGGTATTTTGCTTACACCGGTTACCTGTGACGAAATTTCGCAACTTGTCTTAAATGGTATAGTGTCAGAAGTGATAAAACCGTTTAACATTTCCAGATTTGAAACTCTTAACCTGAGTAAAACAGACAAGAGGTCTTATTAAATCCAGATTTATGCAATTATACATTAATGGCGAAACAAAAAATTTTCCTGAAGATGTACTGAATCTTTATCAGCTTTTACAACTCTTAGATTTAGAACCTGAACAGGCTGGTATTGCTGTAGCTCTTGATCATCGGGTTGTACATCGCCAACTTTGGCCAAAAACCGAAGTTTTTTCAGGGTGTCAGGTGGAAATCGTTCGGGCGGTGCAAGGTGGATAAGGGACTACAGATAGGAGATCTAACTGTTTCTTCTCGTTTGTTGATCGGCTCTTCTGGTTACCCTAATTTTGAAGTTATGCTCAGAGCTATTGCTGCTAGTGAAACAGAAATAGTAACCGTTTCGGTTCGACGAGTAAGATTTGACAATCAAGATCAAGGAGATCTGTTTCAGTTATTGAGACAAAAAAAAATAATTATACTTCCCAATACCGCTGGTTGTTTCACGGCGAAAGATGCGATACTAACGGCTCAACTCGCGGCAGATGCTCTTGAGACTCAATTGGTAAAACTAGAAGTAATTGGAGATGACAGGACTCTATTCCCTGATGTTGAACAACTTCTTTTAGCTGCTCAAGTATTAATCAAGGATGGATTTACAGTTTTGCCCTACTGCAATGACGACCCAATAACCTGTAAAAAATTAGAGGATTTAGGGTGTCCTGTAGTTATGCCGCTGGGAGCACCTATTGGTTCCGGAGCTGGCATTCGTAACCCTTATAATATTCAAATTATTCGAGATATCATTTCAGTTCCAGTGATTGTCGACGCGGGAGTTGGAACCGCGTCGGATGCAACCATCGCAATGGAGCTAGGTTGTGACGGGATTTTGCTCAATACCGCAATAGCAAAAGCGCGCCAGCCAGTCTTGATGGCGTCTGCTATGCGAAAAGCTATTGAAGCTGGACGAGAAGCATTTTTAGCTGGTCGAATTCCACAGAAATTATATGCTACGGCTTCAAGCCCTAGTGGTGGTTTAATCAATACACCAAGCGGAAATCATATTGATGGCATTTAAAGAAACCGATTTAGTGAATAAAGCGAAGATTTTAATTGAATCGCTACCCTATATACAGCAGTTTTCGGGAAAAACGGTAGTGATTAAATATGGTGGCGCTGCTATGACCAATGATTCATTGAAACATTCAGTAATGAAAGATATTGTTTTAATGAAATATATTGGGATTCAGCCGGTTGTCGTACATGGTGGTGGCCCTAAAATAAGTCAGATGATGAAACGGATGGGTAAGGAGTCTAAATTCGTACAAGGCCTGAGGGTAACAGATCACGAGACTGTAGAAATTGCCGAAATGGTATTGGCCGGTTCAATCAATAAAGAAATTGTTCAACTGATCAATCAACATGGTGGACATGCGGTTGGGTTATGTGGCAAGGATGCTTGCCTAGTCCAGGCAAAGAAATATTCACCAACTCTTGTGTCCGAAGAAGGAATAGCTGAGCAGATCGATATTGGTTATGTCGGCGAGGTCGTTCGGGTGAACCCAGATCTGTTACACACTTTGAAATCTGCGGATTATATTCCGGTCATTGCACCCAATGGTATTGGAGATGATGGAAGTGCCTATAATATTAATGCGGATACTGTAGCTGGTGAAGTCGCAGCTGCTCTAGTGGCTGAAAAGTTGATCTTGCTAACTGATACGAGGGGGCTTTTATCTGATCCTACCGACGAGTCAACGTTGTTTTCAACACTTGACACTGACCAAATTGATGCATATATTCAAAAGGGAATTATTGGTTCAGGTATGCTACCTAAAGTATTAGCTTGCACAACAGCCCTCTCAGCTGGGGTTCGCAAAACACACATTATTGATGGGCGTATGAAACACGCCTTGTTGTTGGAGATGTTTACTTCGCAAGGAATCGGTACAGAAATCCTCAAGGCTACTGATTCATAGGATTAAAAATGGCACTATCAGAAGCAGAAAAAGAAATTGTAAAACAGAAAGTTAAAAATCGAAGACGCGAAATGCTAGGCGCCGGTCTTGATGAACCACGATCTTCGAACTTAAACCAAACAATACAGCATGATCCAAAAATCGTTATTGAATCCGATATTCTGATTGAGAACCAAACTATAAACAATGATTTTTTTCATCAACAATCGGAAGGAAACAACATTAGCCCTCAAGCAGATAGTAATCAAGAGTCGGTCTCAACAAGTTGGAAATATGTTCTAGGTGCGATTATTCTTATTTTGACTACAACCAGTCTTGGTGTATTCATTGGTTATATGTTGGCGAGTGACTAATCTAATTCAACTATCAGTACTAGGTCTAGAACATCTACTTCATTACCGTTCTCTGCAACGACTAAGAGTGGGAATTTTGCCGACTGTTTTTCGAGGAGGGAAGTCTCGTTTTTCTTTGTAGTCGATGTTCTGGCCCTCGATTTTGTTGCAAGGCTACGTGGTGGCTTCCAGGTCAATATATTTTCTTTCGTTTTTGCCCCAACAGGCAGGAATACATAAGAGAATTTAAGCGAATCCCCACCCTCGGCTTCAAATACTAATTTACTTTCTTTATTGGCAGGGACTTCATATTCAACTNGCTTTTGGCTATCAGTTCGGTTTATCCAATTACCATTGATTTTGGTAATACGTGGTGGCTTCTTTTGTTGCCAAACAAAAAATCGTACGTCCACGACTAGCTGATTTGCCTGAAAGCGAATAGTCTGCGAACCTATTTGATCAGAACTAGCTTTCCAGTTTAACTCCTGTTTTTGGTATACAAAACCAGATATTTTTTCACTTCTATCACTCAANAATTGGCAATTAACCATTTTTAAATCATTTTTGGGGAAGACCGTTTGGGCTGAAATTTTGACCGTTTGCCCAACTTCAATCAAGTAGGGTTGTTTTTGCAGATGAGTAATATGCANGACAAAATCAGGCGTAGTTGGGGAGGCNAGTAATAATTCAGGCGGCTGGNCATTATTTTCTGGNGTTTTGGGCTGTTCTAATATTTCGGATTGGATTGGTNGAGGTTGNGGTAGAAANCTTTCTGTCGTTTGGAATTCCGAACGAGTANTATTAGCTTGTGATTTTTCTATTATGTCNGTTGGGTTTGAATGAGTAAAACCACCAATATCAGTCTTGTCAGTTGCATTGCTGATCATAGGTGAATCATCATATAGTCTATAATCTTTTTTTTCGACTGAAACAAACTTGGGATTGTATTGTATATCTTCACTTGGGGGTTTTAGGTTCGAATAGTGTTTTCGATTAGCCCAAAGATTATTACGATCGAAGNTAGCAGTAACCACAGACTTNGTAATAACACCAGTCTGATGATAAGCAATGATATTGTTTTTAACATCCAACTTTTTGGCGTTTTGCAGGTCCAACCCAACTTGCTGGGAAGCAATGGTGTTATGATGTATCAGAATACTAGGCGAATTACGTACAATAATCCCGTTTTTTTTGTTATCGCTTATTAAGTTACCAATAAGTTGACCAGCAGTCTCTTCTATCTTNACACCGTTTCCTATGTTGTCTTGTAGCCAGTTTTGATGTACGATAGTCTGACGAGTCATGTGAACGACAATTCCATCTTGCTGATTTGATTGAATAGTGTTTCGCCTGAGAGTTACAATGGATATTGGTTCGTTTTCTTCCGATTTTCCATCAGAGATATAGATTCCACTCCACTTGTTTTGATGTATTTCACACTGTTCTACAACTGTATCCCGACATTTAGTAATTTTTAGTCCATAGTGCCCATTTCGACTGATTTTAGATTTCAACAAGCGCACAGTCGAATTAGCTATGTTAATACCTATGCGTCGATTATCCGTGATTTGGCATCGACGAATGGTTACGTTTGAGCCTGCTGTAATATAAATCCCAGAATAGAATCCNCCTTTTACTGTACAATCTTCTAGNATAATATTAGAGCGGAAAAACCAAAGTGTTGATCTTTGACCTTGGCCAGTGTAAGCAATAGTCAATCCTTGAATGTTGGCCCGTTTGACATCACTCGCAGATAAAACTAAACCCTCTCGATCAAACTCCAAACGAGTTTTTTCACTTCCAGAACCAGCTAATGTTAGATTTTTCCTAAATGTGATAGACTCTTTATAGATTCCGGGCTTGATNTTAATGGTATCTCCATTGCTGGCAGTATCAATTGCCTTTTGGATACTATTGAACACAGTCTGTCCACCCGGGGCTACTGACTGTCCGATACTTGAATCCACTGTTATTATTTTGGCTTCACCAATTATNGTCTGGCTGAATAAGAACCCCCAAACAGCACAAAGCCATATTGAATACTTGAATTGATTGCAAAAGGTTAAAGAGTTAGAAAAAAGTTTTGACATCTAAACCNACAGAACATTATCTTTTTTNAACATACAAGCGTAAAAATGAGGANTTGATTAGCTGANGNCAAAACGNGGCCTTTGACTTTGGCATCATACTATGCCGTTCAGTAGCAAAGCCNCCAGAGGTTAGACGATGCAGNATGTCAGGTCGANGGAATAAACCTGCCTAGGACTTANTGTANAGAGGAAAGTAGGTCGCGTCGTAAAATCACAGATCNGCGAATCCATACCCCTTCCTAGAAACAAACCAATTATTAGATACTAGTTACCAAATTCTTTGTCTTGATCTTAGATTTCGATTTTGTATCTTGCTTGCTGCTGGACTATAGTAAATTTAACCCCGTACTTTTCATCGTTGCTTCCAGTACCTGGCAATCGTCTTTGGACATTGGAGCAAGTGGTAACCTCATATACCCATTCAATTTCCCCATCATTTGTAATGCTGTCTTGACTGGAATTGGGTTTGTATCTATGAATAGATCCAGCGATAATTTCATTGTNTGATGATGGATNTCTTGTGCCCTTTTTAGNTCTCCAGCTTGAAATGCATTACACATATCTGCAACGGGTTTCGGTGCTACATTTGCGAGTACTGATATGACCCCCTTNCCACCAACTGATAGTATAGGTAATGTATTCACATCATCTCCTGATAGAACTGAAAAGTGATCATCACAAGCGTTGACAGCTTCACTTGCACGGCTAAGTTGCCCAGTTGCCTCCTTAAGGCCAACAATATTCTCGTGTCTTGCTAATTTAGCTAAGGTTTCCGTTTGTAAATCCGTACCCGTTCGACTAGGTACATTGTAAATAATAATTGGGATGTCAACTTGATCGGCAATGTGCATAAAATGGGCATAGAGGCCGTTTTGAGTTGGTTTGTTATAATATGGAGTGATGACCAGTGCACCATCTGCTCCAACGGATTTAGCGTGTTTTACCAAACGCAAAGCTTCTGCTGTCGAGTTAGATCCAGCACCAGCGATTACTTGAACCCGATTGTCAACNGCTGTAACTGTCAATTCGACTACACGGTCGTGTTCATCATGTGTAAGGGTTGGCGATTCACCAGTTGTCCCACAAGGAACAACACCATGTGTACCATTTTGAATTTGGAACTCGACTAATTCTTGTAACTTTCCTTCATCTAGTGAACCATCAGTATTGAATGGCGTTACAATAGCAACAAAAGAACCTTCAAACATCAAAATCTCCTTGTGTGAAGTAAGCTCTAATAATCCCAGGCAGAAGAAGTTAGTTGTCCGCGACATACTAGCCTAGCATCCCCCTCTAGGCTGGTATTGGTAATTTCTATTTTCTCGCCTACAATCTTGTGGGCAAAGTGGACGGTCAGTACTATTCCACTAGCGGTTTTCACAGCCACAGGTGTTTCAACATTACCTGTCAGTACAGCNATAATAGCTCCAGCGACGGAACCAGTTCCACAAGCCAGCGTCTCACCCTCGATTCCTCTTTCATAAGTTCGAATGCCAATATCATGTCTGCCTTGAATTTTCACCCAATTAACATTGGTTCCTTTTGGCCCAAAACTTTTATGATAACGAATTTTAGCTCCCANATGGGCTAAATCAATGGCTGCTAGTTCCGNCACCAAATTGACTACGTGTGGAACCCCCGTATTAACAAAGCTTATCGACAAACGTTCATTGTCTAGTTTCAGAGGGAAGTTTATTCGTACTTGCTGTGGGTTACCTAGTTGTACTTTTACTTGTTGTGAGCCTAAAATTTCGGCGTGGTATAGCCCCGCTACAGTTTCAAAACGGATTTCTGTGCCAGAGATACCGTTGAGATGAGCAAATTTAGCAATGCAACGAGCACCATTGCCACAGGTCTCAGCTTGACTACCGTCAGCATTGAAATATTCCATACGAAAGTCAGATGAGATGCTCTCTGACAACAATAACAAGCCATCGGCACCAACGGATAATCGGCGGTGGCACACCCGACGGGCGAATTCAGTAGACGGTATTGGTAAGACATCTCGGCGATTATCTATGACGACGAAGTCGTTCCCAGCACCACAAAGTTTCATGAATGGTATCTGCATCGTCTCTATTTTTAAACGCTGATTGACTGAACTGAGGTAAGAATCAACTTCAGGCTGATGACGTCAGAAACTGACGCTCCTATTATAGAATTGGCACCATTTTCTGTCAAGAAAAAGTCAGAGCCACCAATTAGGTTTCGTAACTGTAACTAGGGTTTCGATTCCAGGTTAATGGTTCACAATCCCCTGAATAATCTGGCACTAAATGCTGCACCCGTTTTTGGGCCTCTGGTGGCCATCTAGACACCCAAGATTGTTTACGACTCAAATGGGCCCTTATTGATTCTGGCGATTTACTGTATTCTGGGTGATACCAAAGTGTGATAACGGTTCTTCGCCTATCCGATGCATTAGCGTAAGCACCATGTATTAGGCGAGAATCCCCAATTATTAAATCTCCAGCACTTACAGGTACGGCAACTTCTTCGGCCACCGACTGATAAATTGGGTGTTCAGGGTGAGAATAACGACTCCAGTTAGCTGTATGTGCTTCTCCGTCACTAGTATGCAGAGAGTGCCGTTTCAGATGTGATCCCTTGATTACACGTAAACATCCGTTCTGTTGATTAGTGTCGACTAAATAGTACATCAAAAACAATTGTTGTGGGATCTTGGTATAGCTGATAGGGTCGTCCCATCCCCACCAATCCTGATGCCAGAATAGTGGCGGAGAATGAGCCGGTTTGCTAATGATGTACCCTGATGACCAACGCGGGTCAGAATAACCGAGTCGTTTTAAAGCAAATAGTGCTTCGGGGTAAGTAATCAATTCAGCGAAAAATGGGTCATCGTAAACGCTGATCATACTACCCGTTGATTTTTGGGTCTCGAAGTGGTCGGTTTTTTGATGGTTAATCAAATGGTCACTAACCTGACGAGTTTTTTTCAAAATTTCGGAATCCAAAATTTGTGGGAAGCAACAGTATCCATCTTCAATTAGTTGATCTCTTTTTTCTTGGTCCATACTGATAGTTTTCTATATTTTCTAATGTGCTTCTAGCCAGTTACAACCAATACCAATTTCGACTTCAATTGGTACTGACATTGAAAGTGCTGTTTTCATTTTTTTTACAACTAGCGGTATGACTATATCCTGTTCGTCTTTGTGCAGATCAAAAAGTAATTCATCGTGAACTTGAAGAATCATCTGAGTTCTCAAGTTTCGTTTGGAGATAGATTGGTAAATACTGGACATAGCAAGTTTGATTAAATCTGCAGCAGAACCTTGAATTGGTGAATTAACAGCATTACGTTCCGCACCATTCCGCATGGTAGCATTCTGAGACTGAATATCAGGTAGGTAACGCCTTCGGCCAGTCATTGTCCTGACATAACCATATTGACGAGCGAATTCGACCGTTTCTTCAATATAAACTGGTACACCCGGAAATTGTTTGAAGTACTGATCAATTATCTCAACAGCTTCTCCTCGCGGAATTGCCAATCGTTGCGACAATCCAAAAGGTGAAATGCCATACACGATTCCGTAATTTACCATTTTAGCACGCCTTCTCATTTCACTATCAACTTGATCAAAGGGCACGTCAAAAATCTTAGCAGCTGTTTCGGTGTGAATGTCTAGGTTACTTTCGAAAGCTGAGATTAGTGCTTGATCTTGGCTGAGTTCTGCAATAATACGTAGCTCAATTTGCGAATAATCCGCCGATAAAATAGAATGATTGTGGTCTCTAGAAATAAAGGCTCGGCGAATTTCTTTGCCTCGATCAGTTCTGATTGGTATATTCTGCAGATTGGGACTATGTGATTGCATACGGCCGGTTGCCGTGAATGCTTGTTCATATGTTGTATGAATACGACCGGTAGATTGAAAAATAGAAGCTGACAGCTGATCTACATAGGTATTCTTTAATTTTCGACAAGCCCGAAAGTCGAGCATATGTTGAGCAATTAAGTGATTTGGCGCTAATCGTTCTAAGACTTTCACATCGGTTTTGTATTGGCCTGTTTTAGTTTTGCCCGGGTCAGACTCTAGCTGCAATTCCTCGAATAAGATTTTGCCTACTTGCTTTGGTGAATCAAGATTAAACCGCGTGCCGGCCAAATCATATATTTTTCGCTCCAGGTTCATAATCTCTTGAGATAATTCTAAAGAGTAATCACTTAAAGCTATGGAATCAGTCTTAATTCCGTTAAACTCTAACGCAGCTAGGACTGGTATCGTAGGGCATTCGACCTGATAAAAGACTCGCTCCAGCTGGAACTCTGTCAATAATTGAGCAAAAACAGATCGTAGTTGCCAAGTAATATCTGCATCTTCAATCGCATAGGTCATCAATTCATCAGGAGCAACTTCTCGGATACTACGTTGCTGATCTTTTTTATCTCCGATTAGAGCCTGAATCGGAATAGGAGAATACTTAAGATAGGTTTCGGCCAAAAAGTCCATTCCATGTCTCAGGTGAGGTGCAATCAGCTGGTGTGCAATCATAGTATCGAAAAATGGGCCTTTAGCTTCAATACCATACCATCGAAGAACGGTAAGATCGTATTTAAGATTTTGCCCCACCTTTTCGATCCCCGTATCCTCGAATAGTGTTTGAAATTCAGTCAAAATGGATTTGCATTCATATTGATCAATCGGAAGTGGGACAAAAAACCCTGTTTGTGCATCAAAAGAAAAGGCTAAACCAACTAATTGAGCCTCTTTTTTGTCCAAACTAGTTGTCTCACAATCAAAGCAAAAAGCTGGCTGCTGAGATAACAAACCAATTAGATTAGATCTTTCGTCGGCCGTTTCGGCTAATTGATAATTAACCTCTATATCGTTAATAGTCTGTAAAAGTTCAGCCTTGGCCGCATCTTTTTGTCGATCAAAGAGATCACCGAATACCCTTTTGCCTAACTGATTGAACTCAAATTCAATGAATATGTCGTTGAGTCTTGTTATATCTGGCGATCGACGACGCATATCTTCAAAGTTAAATTCAAAAGGTACTTTACAGTCTATAGTTGCCAACTGTTTCGATAATTTAGCGACACTCGACTCATTTTCCAGATTTTCCCGTTGTTTACCTTTAAGTTGGGCGGTATTTTTTAGTAAATTTTCTAAATTATCAAATTGAGCGAGCAATTTTTGTGCTGTCTTTTCTCCAATTCCAGTTACACCAGGAATATTATCTGAAGAATCTCCCCATAAACTCAAAATATCGATCACTTGCTGAGGACGTTGAACCTTCCATTTCTCTTTAATTTGTTCAATCCCCATGATTTCTTCAGCATCACTACGGGACGACAAGCGATAAAGATAAGTAGTATCAGTGACTAATTGCGCAAAATCCTTGTCGGTTGTGACCAGATAAGTCTCAAATTTTTCTTTTTCGGCTTCTCTTGCGATGGTTCCGATAAGATCATCCGCTTCATAGCCTCCTAATCTATAAACGGGAATATTAAACGCACCTAGAATTTGGTCAACGTCCGGTATAGCAGTATCTAATTCCTCAGGTGCACTATCCCTATGTCCTTTATAGTCAGGAAAAATCAGATGACGTTGTGTCGGGCCAGCAGTATCGAATACTACTGCAATATGAGTGGGCTTCTCTTTTTCTAAAATCTTGACAAGAGTACTGGTAAAACCATAAGGAATTGACACATTTCGTCCTTGATGGGTAATACGCGGATTGCGACTGAAAGCAAAATGGGAACGGAATATTAAAACCATCCCGTCCAACAGAAATAATTTCTTTGACACTTCACTCATAACTATATAATCCGACACCACATCGTAAATGTGATTGAAGTTATAAAGAAACTGATCGACCAGTACGAGCTGATTCGTAGATTGCCATATTGAGCTCAACCGAACGACGGCCTTCTTGGCCGCTGACTGCAGGCATACGACCTTCACGAATAGCACGCACGGCATCATCTACAACATTAACAGGGTGATCGGGAAGACTGATATCAGGTTCACCATCGATAAACGCCCAAACGTCAGGCCCTAATCCAACTGCCCCTTTATCACCATGGATGTTAATCATGGACACAGTTCCAGCCTCCTTCGGAAAAGTTGTCGTAGTATAGACGGTTCCAATAGCACCATTGTTGAATTCTAGAATAGCAGTGGCTAAATCTTCAGTTTCGCAATTCTCATGAGCAAATACGTCATAGTGAGCACCAATCACCCGTTTAACCCCTCCCATGAACCAAAGCATTAGGTCTACATAATGTACGCCCTGATTCATAATTGAGCCACCGCCGTCAAACTCCCATGTTCCGTGCCAACCTATATAGTAACTATCAGGACGATACCACTTCATTCTGAGTTCACAATGAATGACTTCACCGATCAAACCGTTTTGCACAGCGTATTGCATCTTTCGATTTTTATTTCCATAACGCTCTTGAAAATCGACCAATAGTTGAACTTGATTTTGTTCACAAGCCTGAATCAAGGCATCACAATTTTTTAAATTGACATCCATGGGTTTGGTCGTAATCACATGCTTTCCTCGGTTGGCTGCTTCGACACCCAATTTCGCGTGTAACCCACTTGGCAGCATAATAAAAGCTACATCGATATCGTTTCGGTCGAACATTTCAAGTGCATCAGTATGGCTGTCGCAACTAAATTTCTCTTCGGCGACTTTACATTTGTTCTCATCGAGGTCGGCTACAGCAACCAACTTAGCCCCATCAGTATCAACAACCTGATTAGAACGGTTCATACCCATACCTAGACCAACAACACCAAAACGCACTTCCTGGCTCATAATGAATGACTCACTTATATAACATACTTATTTTAAACTCATTTGTAATGAGGTAACGAGACAACGAAATCCCCACGATTATGACAGATCAGATCTTGGTTGTCAAAGCTAGGTCGCAAGGCTAACAGGATGTAAACTCTAGTTGGATTATTATTAAATAAAACGAATCAGGTAACCAATAGACCAAACTACCCTGAGTATAATCTAAATTAATCGGATCAGTATGTCTTGCACTTCTAACTACTTACTCTGGTTTAAGACTCAGGAAAGTTGAATCCCAAATCAGTTTGCCTGTCTTTGTGCTAAATCTTATTTAGTGAAGATAAGCTTATCATTGGAATCAGGGTCAGGATAACAAGTCTCTATTTTTGTTCGTCTTATTGGAGAGATACATTCAAAATATTCAAATTGTTTCTAAAACTTTCTAAAACAAGGTTTGTCATTGGGATCGTGCCGCTTTAATCGAAAACCCGACTGGTAGAAAGAACCTGATCTATCACCAAAACCAAACTGAAATAGATTACCGACCAAGTATTTAGATAGGATTGTAAAAGCTTCGTCTATCAGCTCGGATTCAGTCGGGCAAATTCTCTTACTCACACTGACTAAACTAGATGCTACGTACAAACACACCCTCTAAAAGTCGTGAGGCAAATAAGAAAATACTAAATGCCGATTAGTTCCCAATCATTACAACTTATTTTATTGGTTGTTTACAATTTGCTGTAAGACTTTAGATTTAGTCAGCTACAAAATCGCAGAGAAACCGAGTCAATAATCGAACGCCATAACCCGAAGCACTCTTAGGTAGGTAGGCAGATCCTTTTTGGTAATCACTGGCTCCTCCAATATCGATATGCGCCCAAGCATAACCATCAGCAAAATGTTTGAGGAATGCGCCACCAATAATAGCCCCAGCGGTACCGTCCCCAATATTTTTAACATCAGCAATGTCACTTTTAATACCATCATCGTAATCATCAAAAAGTGGGAGTTGCCAGAGGCGTTCATGGGTGGCTTCACCCGCGACGATCAACTGGTCAATCAATTGTTGATTAGTCCCCATGATCCCAGCAACATGCCGACCTAATGCTGTTACCACTGCGCCAGTTAAGGTCGCCAAATCCACGACAGCTTTAGGCTCAAAAATTTTGGCATAACCAAGAACATCGGCCAAGACCAATCTACCCTCCGCATCTGTATTAAGAACTTCAATAGTTTTTCCACCGAATGACTTAACAATATCACCTGGCTTCTGTGCTGTGCCTGATGGCATATTTTCGGTTGCTGCGATTAGCCCAATCACGGTAAGATTAGGACGAATTTGAGATATAACCTGTATAGTTGCCATAACAGCAGCAGCTCCGGCCATATCTGATTTCATTGTCATCATTCCAGTACCAGACTTTAATGATAACCCTCCACTATCGAAGGTGATTCCCTTACCAACTAAAACTACAGTTTCAGTTTTAATTGGGCTTTTAGGTTTATAAGTCAGCTGAATTAGCTTTGGTGCCTGAGGTCCACCTTGAGCGACACCTAGCAAGGCATTAAATCCTTTTTTCGCTAGTTCTACTTGATCAAAAATCTGACATTCCAGATAGTTACTGGTGGCCGCAAGGTCCTGAGCCCTATTAGCGAAATCGGTTGGAGTCAACTTGTTGGCAGGATGATTAGTTAAATCCCGGGCAAAGAGTGTACCATCAGCAATAGCCTCAGCCTTTCTAACTATTTTTTCAACTGCTTCACGCCCTAATTCACTACTTACCAGCAAACATAATTCTTCAATAGAGGTTTCAGTGTCAGTATTAGTTTGATATTGATTGAATTGATATAAACCTAATTTTGCGCCTACAACTAGGGCCTGAATTTGATCGCCACTTGCTTCTGGTACAGATACTGAGCAGGCAACAGTTTTACACCCAAGCTCTTGTATTTTTCTTAAAGCACTTGCTGTTGCTTGTCTAATGGCTTCCAGGTTTAGTCGTTTTAGCTTACCTAGGCCAACCAAGCAGACACGTGGAGATGTAATTCCTTCATTGCTGTACAAAATAGTAGATTGTTTTATCTTACCAGTATGGTCTCCAAGCGTTAATAGATGACTGATTTGACCATTTGTTGATCGGTCAATTATTTTACCGATATCATCTAATTTATTACCTTCAAAGGTCGGACAGCAAATAGCATCAACTTCGATTGTTCGTAAGTCCCCAATTTGGACACTAATTTTCATTTTCACATCCTATCCACAGTGACAACTTTGCTTGTATTAGTTGAAGAATCAACTAGCCGAAAGCGTTAACTGTAAGCTTTTTAGCCCTAATTTATAATTTTCTATATTTTTCGAAATCTTCNTACTTTTTGAAAGCACAAATNAAATATCTATATTCGTAAGGCTAACCATTCATGNTACTACTATGTTCTTCTATCNGGCCAGAAAATTCATACCTATTGAATTACCATCAATATCNCTGACAACACTAGTCTTGGATCNATCTAACCCANTCCATCACTTTNCTTTCAATATAAAAGCGAAAAAANAACTTATACCATGTCGTTAGCAAAACTAATACTGACAATGTTCACATCGTAGTCAGAAAAATCGACCATATTACCCCNATCATGGTCNNCAATTTCATGTGTAGCAACCGGTATTAAAATCGGTAAGTTTGTTAACTTCGCTAAATTCGTGCGGGATACAATCAGTTTTCCCGAAAAGGGGGAATTTTTAATCAACAAAAACGGTATGCATACAAATGCAAATGACATCTAGGGCTTCTCCATCGGATATTTTCTATTAGTCATATGATTTGCATGCATACTCATTAAAGCCATCCAGTGATCTGTCTTCGAAAATATCTGTTAATACGGTGNTACCAATTCTGCCCGTCAGAATATTTATTTTTCCATTCTAAAAAAAGATAAACGGNTATTTCCATATTTTTTTTGTTTGATTTGCTTTANGTGCCCAATTTGTGTAGGAAAATTATTTTGATCATGTTCAACACAAATTATTCCTTGATCTACCAGTATNTGTGACGTACTGACTTGATCAAGACACTTGAGATAAAAGTCTGAATCGTACGGTGGATCGAAATAAATCATCTGAAACTGTGTATGTGTAATATCAAAACCGTTCAGATACCTCAGGATATCAACAGGCAGCAGCTTAATTCGATGATCGTCAGCTGAAACACCACATTTTTCGAGATTGTCTTTAATCAGTCGAACTGATCGGTAGTCATTTTCTAAAAAAAAAACCTGTTCAGCACCACGGCTNAACGCCTCTAAGCCNATNGCACCACTACCAGCACATAAATCCAAAAAGGTTACTCCAACTATCTGACTCTGAACTATGCGGAAGTAAGACTCTCTCACCCGATCTGCTGTTGGGCGGACAACTGCGTGCTTCGGTCTAGCTAACCGCCTTCCCTTAAAACGCCCAGCGATAATTCTCATCGAAAATTCAAAAACTGCGTAACTATCGATATATAGACAAATATCATTACGACTACTCAGATCAAGACAAAATTGGCTTAATCAAACGTCCGTGTACATCGGTTAAACGGAAGTGGCGGCCTTGGTATTTGAACGTCAACCTTTCATGGTCAATTCCAAGTAAATGGAGCAACGTTGCATTCAGATCATGTACATGGACTGGATCTTCAGTTATATTATAACCGAAGTCATCTGTCTTTCCGTGACAATATCCAGGTTTGATTCCAGCACCAGCCATCCAAACAGTGAAGCAGCGCGGGTGGTGATCACGGCCATAATTAGTTTTAGTTAATTTCCCTTGGCAATAATTGGTGCGACCAAACTCACCGCCCCATATTACCAGAGTATCATCTAACATACCTCGTTGTTTGAGGTCTTGAACCAAAGCGGCTGCTGGCTGGTCCGTTTCTTGGCACTGGCGGCTAATACTACTAGGTAAATTTCCGTGTTGATCCCAACCTTGATGATATAACTGGATAAACCGAACATCGCGCTCCGCAAGCCGACGAGCTANTAGACAGTTGGATGCAAAGGATCCGAAATTGCGCGAATCCGGCCCATACATATCAAAAACATAATCAGGCTCATCTTCTATACTAGTCACTTCCGGTACAGAGGTCTGCATACGATATGCCATTTCATACTGCGCTATTCTTGTTTGAATTTCCGGGTCACTCTCACGATCAAACTCTAGATGATGTAATTCTTGTAATCGATCCAACATTATACGCCGGCANTTTTGCGAGATCCCATCTGGATTAGTCAAATAGAGTATAGGATTCTTACCTGACCGAAATTGAATCCCCTGATGACGTGACGGCAAAAAACCACTACCCCATAACCGAGAGTAGAGCGGCTGACCACCTTTATCCTTACTAACTAACACACAAAAAGTTGGCAAATCAGCGTTTAGTGATCCAAGNCCATAGCTGAGCCAAGACCCTAAAGATGGCCTGCCTGCGATTTGCGAACCAGTTTGGAAAAAGGTGATAGCAGGATCATGATTAATGGCTTCTGTATACATTGACTTAATGAAACAGAGGTCATCTACAATCGCAGCAGTNTGAGGTAGTAATTGGCTAACCCAATTTCCTGACNGTCCTTCTTTTTTAAACTGAAAGGNTGAACCCGCCAAAGGCAAGCTTGCCTGATTAGCAGACATAGACGTTAGCCGCTGGCCGCGGCGAATTGAATCAGGCAGTTCCTCCCCATTTCGTCTATTCAAAATAGGTTTATAATCAAATAGGTCAAGTTGTGATGGGCCACCACTCTGGAAAAGGTAGATCACTCGCTTAGCACGAGGTGAAAATTGTGGGTTTGTAAGGCTGGATACCTGCTGGGGCAGGAGTTGAGAAAGAGCAACTGACCCCAAACCCAAACTCGCCCGGGAAAGAAAAACACGCCGTGTTGTTCTCAAGAATTCTTTCATAGAAGATAATTTACCTCCTCGATCCAAGGTCCTATTTTGACAAACTTATCTCTTGTATGCAAGCTTTTTCGTCTGTCATAGATTCGATTTGGAATTAATGGATCGTCGTGATAGAATTTGGGCGTAAGGATCTGCTTTTTGTGCTTGCAGCTAACTAACTACCAAAAGCAGAGAAACTAGAACTCGAATGGTAATAGAACTGGGGCACATACGATAGAGTGTATTTTCGTTCGATTCTAAAGACTCATATGAATCTAACTTAGACACTTCTTGGCAACAAGATGAAATGTACACTCGGTTTCGCTCTTGGTCAACGACCTGATAAATAAAGTTGTTNCTGGCCCGGAAGGTTCTATNTACTAGAANNTTTNCATCTTAATTGAGGTTAGCAAAAACTCTAGTTGCAATGAATGCGCGAGCTGACACGCTTCCAAGAAGATCAACTGTGTAGGTAAANTGGCATCGCGTCAGCCGGAAATTAAACCACACAAAAAATCAGTGTAAATAGCGAGCCTTNTCAGTTTATTGCTGGCTAAAATCNATGTNGTATTCTTGCTGGCGTATTACTGNATGGGGGGCTCTTAATAACTCGATATCGTTCTTGGTCTTTATTTTCAAAGTTCCANNTCCTTGATGTGAGTGCCAGATTCTTATAAGTAAACTGAATCACGAAATAAGGCNTTCTGTTTGTTCGCTGGCCAGTATTTATGCTGTTGCATTTAACCACATACGATATATGGTTCTAATTTTAAAAACAAAACAAGTTCAATAGACAAACAGGATACAAAAGTCAAATAGAATACACTATCGCTTAAAGAAAAATGGAGGAGGTAAAGGCAAATTGACCCTTCTAGATATGTTTTTACCATTAATTGTTTCATGACTGACAAACATTTAACACTTAGAGATGCATTTGATACATGTCAAGACATTGAACTACGGTTCGCCAAAATTTATGCTCGGCTGTCCTTGTTGCTGGGAGGAATTGATGATCGAGTCGCTCGTTTTTGGGAAACAATGAGCACCCAAGAATGGCAGCATTATGTCCTGATAGAATTTGGTCGTGGCCTCTGTGATGCGGCTTTTGACTTAGACATGCGGATCCACGATTTGCCTGCTAGTGATTCGATTAGCCAAATTAAAGATGATTTAATCGCGCACGAACAAAGAGTTTCCGAAATGAACGTGAGTTTAAGTGATGGGTTTAGGATAACGATTGAAATTGAGCGAAGCGAAGCTGATCAACTATTCATGTATTTGGCAAAAATGACTGAAAAAGCCATTTATCAAAACAATCAAACTTTTTTGTTAAACCGTTTGAATAGAATCCAGAAAGAAATGCAACATCATCACCAGACAGTTATCGAAGCTGCTAAGCGGTTGTCTAACGACCCTGAGATTGTACGGAGCGCTGTTTCTTTATCACACCACTAATTGACTACTTACTTATCACTTTGTACTTGCGGTCTAGGTGAAAAAATGTTACCATCTACCTCTTTTCGTTGATCTATCAAAGATAATTCAATTAGTTTAGTCGGACACATAAAAGAACACGGTGGAGATAAGAAGTAGATGAGTAGATACACTGGACCTAGACTCAAAAAGTGTCGAGCCTTAGATGCAGACTTGCCTGGACTAACACGGAAAAGGAGGAAGAGAACTTATCCTCCTGGGCAGCATGGTAATAACTTTCGTCGCAAGGTCTCTGATTACGGTCGTCGTTTGACGGAAAAACAGAAAATAAGGTTCAATTATGGACTAGGTGAGAAGCAACTGCGTCGTCTAGTATCCGACGCTCGTCGTAGCCAGCTCTCGACTGGTGATAAGTTAATGGAATTGCTGGAAAGAAGATTAGACAATGTAGTATTTAGAGCTGGTTTCGCTCCTACTATTCCTGCGGCGCGTCAGCTGGTTAATCACGGTCATTTTCAAGTAAATGGCAGAAAAGTAGACATTGCATCTTATAGGGTCAGAGTTGGTGAAGTTATTAGTCTTAAAGAAAAAAGCCAGAATCTAGAGTGTGTGGCTGTTTCTATGGAAAATCCTAGCTTAATTAGTCCTGACTGGTTGGACTTAAATCGAAATCGGCGTACGGCCACTGTGTCTGCACTGCCAACGATTGAAT
This sequence comes from Candidatus Poribacteria bacterium, assembly GCA_002729015.1. The sequence goes on along the minus strand of PBVO01000048.1, from coordinate 8,670 downwards.
CAGTTCCATTTCCCTTAGATATTCAGCTGATTGTAGAGTATTACGCGCGACTCCTCTAGCTTAGTTCTAATAATGAATCGTGAGTATGAAGGCCCAGATAGTTTATCTGGGCTTTTTTTGTTTAATGGTTTTAAGTAAATTGAGGCTGAATAGAAAGATAAATGAAATCATTTGAAGAACTCAAGTCTATTATTGCCACATTACGAAGTGAAGACGGTTGTCCATGGGACCGAGAACAAACACACCAAAGTCTGAAGTCAAACCTTCTAGAGGAAACCTATGAAATCATTGAGGCAATTGAAAGTAATGACTCAGCCAAGATTTGTGAAGAACTTGGTGATCTTCTATCGGTTATCATGCTTCAGGCACGAATAGGTCAGGAAAGTGGCAACTTCGATATAGAACAAGTCCTAGAAAAAATTTCAGAAAAACTAATCCGTCGCCACCCCCATGTATTTTCCGATCTTAGTGTGAAAAATACCAATCAGGTAATACAAAATTGGGAGAAAATTAAACTAAGCGAAGAAGGATACCAAGATAGAGACTCGGCACTAGATGGGGTACCTATTGCCTTACCCAGTCTGCAAAGAGCCGAAAAACTGCAAACGAAAGCTGCACGTGTTGGTTTTGATTGGGATAATGTGACTGAAGTGTTGCCAAAACTAAAAGAAGAAATTGAGGAAATCGAGGCTTGCTTAATTGATGGACCAATAGATCAAGTGGAAATGGAGGTCGGCGATTTATTATTTTCCGTAGTTAATCTAGCTCGATTTTTGAATGTAGAGGCTGAATCTGCACTTCGTAAATCCAACCAAAAGTTTGAAAGTCGATTTCATCAAATGGAAGCTCACGTTTCTGCTTGTGGACACGAGTTAACTGACTATAGCTTAGAACAGTTAGATCAAATTTGGGAAATGGTTAAATCTGATAAGCTCCTCCCTATTCAACAACGTATAGAAGAAAAATAAATAAATTGAAAAAGAGTAGACAACAAATCCAGAAGTTTAAGGATTATCTAGAAACGCAAAATCTTCGGCTGACCACAGAGCGACGGCTAGTGTTAGAGCAGTCCATATCTTTTCACACGCATTTTCGAGCTGACGATCTCTTGTTTCAAATGATTGCGAATGGCCACAAAACTTCTAAAGCAACTATTTATCGTACGCTTCCATTGTTAGTAAAAAGTGGATTACTGACTGAAATTATTGATGCGAACAATAACATTTTGTATGAAGTCTCTCATGATAATACTAGTCAGCATGCTCATTTGATTTGTATCCAATGCTCACAAATCATTGAATTTCAAGATCCAGAAGTTAAAGCTCGGCAGAATGAAATTTGCCATACACACAATTTTCAAGCACTCAAGTATCGTTACGAGATTTTAGGCTATTGCTCTCACTGTAGGTAAAGTAGTGAATAACTATGAATACCGTTCTTGTTATTGATGATGACTCTAACATATGTTGGGCGTTCGAGCAATTTTTTCAAGATCTGAACTATACTGTTCTAATCGCCAGTAATTCGGAAGATGGTTTACGTCTAGCCGCTGAACACCAACCAGATCTGGTCCTATTGGACGTACAGTTGCCAGGAATGTCTGGCTTAGAAGCCCTCCAGCAGTTCAAATCTTTCCACACAAAAATGCAAGTCGTAGTAATGTCGGCTTACGATAACATCGCAAATACCATCCAGTCAATGAGCCTACAAGCCTTCGACTTTTTACCGAAGCCGATTGATCTAAAGCAAGTAAAGTCGATTTTAGAACGGATCTCACAACTTCAGAAAGCTCGCCAGTCCATTTCCACAGCCTCCGAAAAAATAATTGTAAAAAGCTCCCCCCAATTAGTCGGACGAAGTCAGCCAATGCTAGAGGTTTGGAAGATGATTGGTATAATGGCAGCTAATTCGATGACTGTTTTGATTGAAGGAGAAAACGGTACAGGAAAAGGGGTGGTAGCTCGTGCTATCCATAACAATAGTTCTAGGCGCGACAACCCATTTATCATCGTCGATTGTGGGGCCTTACCCGATAACTTACTTGAGAGTGAGCTGTTTGGCTACGAGGCTGGTGCTTTCACTGGAGCTCAAGAAAATGGCAAATTAGGTAAATTTGAGTTGGCAAATAGTGGTACTCTATTTTTAGATGAGATTGGTAATATGAGTTCTGCACTGCAAATGCGACTTTTACGTACTTTACAAGATAGTGAAATCGAGCGATTAGGGGGGACTCGACCGGTCGCTATCAATGCTCGAGTAATTGCGGCTACCAATGTGAATCTGGAAAAATCAGTCAAGAACGGACATTTTAGAGAAGATCTTTATTACAGGCTGAAGCAAGTACCTATTGTCTTACCACCTTTACGAAAACGATCGAAGGATATTTCTCTGCTAGCACAACATTTTTTGGAACGGTCTTCGATTGAACTCAATCGTCATTTCTATGGTATTGACGACCAGTGCTTAGTTCTTTTTCAAAATTATCCTTGGCCAGGAAACGTGCGTGAGCTAGAGAATACGATTAAACGTGCTGCGGTCCTATCTCGATCTGATGTAATCTTACCTGACCATTTGCCGTCCGAAATCAGAAATTTTGTTTCATTCGATTTAGACAATGAAAATCTAAGGAGGACACTGTTTGATGAAACATTTGAACTGGCAGTCCGAAAAATTTTAGATTCTCCAAACACATTATCTGGTCAAAGTAACCTTTACAAGACATTGACCAACAGTTTGGATAAAGAGTTAATTCTGGCGCTGCGTCAGAAAACTGATAATAATTATTCGAAAATGGCAAAGTTGATGGGAATAAGTCGTACAACCTTGTGGCAAAAAATCAAGACTCTACAAATCTAAAAATTGAAGAGAATTAGGCTAATCATAAATGCAGAAAAGACTTCTTGATTCAAAGATAAATAATGATCCTAAGCATCTTGCAACTACTATTTCAGTTGGAGGAATGACCTGTGCAGCTTGTGTGGCTCGGGTAGAGAAAACTCTCAGGTCGATTGAAGGTGTATCTGCTGTTTCTGTTAACTATGGAACAGAACAAGCCGAAGTTGAGTATAACACGAAAGCTGTTAACTTTGGACACCTGCAGTCTGCAATTATCGATGCTGGTTATACTGCTCACCGCCCCAGTGAATTTCGTCAAAAGCAACTAGAAGAAAAAGAAAGAATCCACCAGAAAGAGTCGCGGATTCTATTGATCAAGATATGGGTTAGTGGAGTAATCGCTTTTGTGTCGATGGCACTTATGTTCATACCTCACCAGTTGTCCTACCAGTGGGAGTTATTGTTTCTTGCGCTGATATCAAGCCCAGTCCAATTTTGGGCAGGTTGGCAGTTTCATCATCGAGCTATTTCTGCATTGCGGCACCAATCTGCCGATATGAATGTCCTCATCTCGCTAGGCACTTTTTCGGCATACCTATACAGTCTGTTCATAACAATCTTATATTGGACAAATTCTAATACAGAAAATCACAATAATTACTATGAAACCGGAGTCATGATTATCACGCTGATCTTGGTTGGCCGGTATTTAGAAACTAAGGCTAAACACGCAACTCAAGGAGCAATTACGAAACTTATTCAGCTACAACCACCAACAGCGCTGAAAATTCAGGATGATGGGAAAACCACTGAGGTCAATATTGGTGAAGTACAAGTCGGCGACTTGTTAATGGTTAGACCAGGCCAATGTATTCCAGTTGATGGTATAGTAGTTGAGGGACAGTCTTTAGTTGACGAGTCAATGGTAACGGGTGAAAGTCAACCAGTACACAAACAAATCGATGATGAAGTTATTGGTTCAACTGTCAATGGTACAGGTAGTTTCAATATAATGGCAAAGCGCGTTGGCGCTGATACCATGCTATCTCAGATTATCCGCATGGTTGAATCCGCACAGAGTTCGAAGCCGCCTATCCAAAGGCTTGCGGACCAAGTTGCAGGTTTATTTGTACCGATTGTCATCTGTATTGCAGCGTTAACTTTCGGTATTTGGTTTTTTATTCTAAATGCTTCGCTGGCTCAGTCTTTAACATTTTTTATTTCTGTCTTGATTATTGCTTGTCCATGTGCTCTAGGGTTAGCAACACCAACCGCTATAATTGCTAGTGTTGGTCGAGCTGCAGAACAAGGAATATTAATCAAAAACGCTCCAGTTTTGGAAATTTTACATCGTACTGAAACCGTGGTCTTTGATAAAACTGGTACTTTGACTCAGGGGCAGCCCTCTGTTACTGATATTATGCCTAGCAATGAATATTCAGAAACACATTTACTTTTATTAGCGGCCGCTTTGGAATCAAAGTCTGAACATCCCCTAGGCTTATCAATTATTGAAGCTTGTCGAGAACGAGATTTACAGATTGAACAGGTCAAAATTGACAATTTTGAAGCACTAGTTGGCTTTGGTGTACAGGCTGATCTAGATGGTAAAAAAGTCAGGTGCGGTAGCCGCCGACTAATGGAGAAGTCAGGTATACAGTTACTTGGAGTAGACATCGATCGAGAAACTGAGTATGCTAGAGATGGCAAAACAGTAATTTGGGTTAGCGTGGAAGACCAGCTGGCTGGACAAATTGCGGTGACTGACGTAATTAAGACCGACGCTATGGAAGCTCTAGACACACTAAAACAAATGGGATTGAAAACCGTCATGCTGACCGGCGACAGCGTTAAGACTGCAGACTTTGTAGCTAAGCAGATTGGTGTTGGTCAAGCTAGGGCAGAAGTTTTACCAGCGGACAAGGCAGATATAATTGCCGACTTACAAACAGGGAGTAACGTAGTAATAATGGTTGGTGATGGGATAAATGATGCTCCAGCTTTAGCGCAAGCCGAAGTTGGGATTGCCATTGGTACAGGGACTGACGTTGCGATTGAAACTGCCGACGTAGTTTTAATCAAGGGTCGGTTGCCACACGTAGCAACTGCGATTCAACTGAGTCGGCGGACTTTGAATACCATTCGTTGGAATCTAGTGTGGGCGTTTGCCTATAATGTACTAGGAATTCCACTTGCTGCTGGCGTATTCATGTGGTGGGGTCTACTTTTAAACCCTATGTTTGCTGCAGCCGCCATGGCTTTCAGTTCAGTCTTAGTGATTGCTAATTCACTTCGTCTGCGTCGAGTTTAGCTCGGCTGATTTGGCCATAGCGGCTTCAGCTTCAGCGATCATACCCTTTCGTTGATAGAAGGCGGACAAACTNCTGTAAGCCAAACTNTCGTCTGGGTCAATTTCAATTGCCAATTTGACTGCATCAATAGCACCATCGTAATTTTGTGCACGCTCGTAGGCNTGNGCTAAACCCATATATCCNTCAATCTCATTCGGAAACTTCTCTATTAGNTCTTGGAAAGCATTGACGGCATCGTCTAGTAGGTTCTCGCCGAACAAGTTTAATGCTTTATCGTACAGTTGNTCTTTTGTCATATTTTCTCACTTACTGATTTTGTTTTACGATGATAACTGTTTTATCTAGGGCTTGATCCANAGTTAGAATCTATAAATAATTATTATTTTGCGCTATTTGTCACCAACCAGATGGAGAAATATAGAGTTGGCGGTTCACAAGCGGAAAAGAAACCTGCCGACCATTTTGCCGGCCAGAATCGACGAAGCCAAAAATCATTTCTTGGCTTTTTGACGCTAACTCTACACCACATATTGTTTGGGTGTCATGTTCGATGCTATCAACAAGATTACGGATACAATTAGCTGTTCCAAAGTCAGGAGTGATATCTTCGGTCTCTGGAGTTAATCGGCCAAACTGCTTATGCATCAGCCCATGACTACCAGAAGTTCTCAAAACACCTTCGGAACCAATGGCTTCAAACTCATACCCCGAACCAATTGTGTGATAACCNCGCACCCCGTTTTTAAATTGAACATAGGCCATAAGAATCGAAGGATCAATGGAAATTTCCCAATTTTCCCAATCTTCATCAGTCGCTCCAATATCGGCTTGAACATAATCTACATCCGAGTCTAACGCCAAATACAGCATCATATCCGTCATATGGGTATGNCCCCACTGGGCTGAACTAGGACCACAGTGGCAAATTACACACTGTAAATCACCAATCCTACCGTTTTCAATTAATTCTCTCATTCGCCAAAATAGTGGCTGATACCGACGGTTTGTCCCATAATTAAATTTTACATTATTTTTATGGCAAGCTGACACGATCTGGTCAACTTCGCTCATTGAACAAGCCATAGGTTTTTCGCAATAAATGCCTTTTACACCATTTTTAGCAGAAAAAATTGCTATTTCAGCGTGGGTGCTCGGACGTGTAGTAATACTCACAATATCGGGCTTTTCTACTAAAATCATCTCACGATAATCTGAGTATCCACGTGGNACACCATATTTCTCTTGGGTTCTATCAACTTTCTGGGGTAGAACATCAGAAACAGCTACCAAATCTACTCCATCAACGACTGAATACCCTTGAGCATGAGAATACGCCATTCGTGGATCCTTAGAGCCCCTTGATGCCGGGACTTCCTCATCAATTGTCGTACCCATCCGTCCACAACCGATCAATACAGCTCGCAAAATTTCACCTTCTTTTCTAGTATATACCTTTGACTAAGTAAGAAAAAATCGAGATTGTATTGTTGATTCTGATTCAAACTAAATCTCTCATTGCTCGATTACGTTGATCTCTCTGTTTACGCCGCCGATCCTCGTCAGACATACGTTGTGTTCTATCAAAGTTTCGNCCTAGGTAACGCGCCATTTCACCTTTTCGCTTTAAAAGACGGAAGTAATCGAACCGGGTTAAAGTTGGTGGGATGTTCCCTGGGCATAGAGCATGTAATCCAACATTGACTGGGTCCCCCATGCCAACATTAGTTTCTCCGCAAATTTTCCAGTTGATACCATCTTCGCTAGCAAGACCCGTAAATCGATTACCCCGGCGTTCAATACGTAAATAAACCTCTCTTACTTCGCGCAATCCAGCCCCACGACCGATCAAACGAAATACNCGATTCACATGTTGCTCGAATCGAACATCACCTCGAAAAGCATGCGGACCGGAGGTCTTTTCTAAACGAATAAAGTTCCAAGGACCTTTCCAAATAATCAGCCCGCCATGTTCACGGAGTTCTGGTGAAACCTTGATTCTTGTTTCGATAGCAAAATCACCAGAAGTTCTCATCAGGAGGCGTGGAGCATCCATGTTACCTCCACGTCCTGGTGGTGAACCATGCCATAAGTCCTGTCCAGGTTCGACTTTCATCTCTAAGTAGCCTTGTTTCTCTGACCAAGATCCACCACCTTGTGGATCTTCCCAACGCCATTCAGGATTCATCTGGTTGCCNATGAATTCATCAAAGTAAACTATTTGTGGAAATTCTTGGGCTGATGACCAACCTTCGATCTTGACAGCCGATATNCTATCACCAAAACTTTGCGGTAGGACATGNAGNTTTGGGATTTCCTTTTTGAATTCGCTNGGACNAATCGGAANTGATAGNTTTGCACCCTCATATTCTGGGTGNTCGTACAAAATAACTTCNATTGGTGTACNNGGAAAATTTGGNCCTTTNGTTATTCTNAGCGAAGANANTCGATCTTCAAACCAAGTNCCACCGTCTGGNTCACGCAANTTAGCGATATCCCTCAGAACNGTGAATTTTTTNCCCCTAAATTCTTGGTGTTCAAAACATTCGACAATTACCGGTAATGTNCCCCATTCTGGACCAACTGGNATNGGCATAGTACCAAAGTTGATAGANGATGTCCGNTCAGAGAAATTATAACCAGCNTCATGAATATTAGGATAGAANCCNGGACCAAAAGCAATTTTNCGACCACGAAAACGAGGATGTTCGTAGAGNATAACCTTGTGGTTAGAATTNGANAAATTTGGACCACGATACACCTTGAGNGACGAAATCTGATCATTNAGACCAATTTGGCGAAGGTGTTGTACTGGTTCAATGACGAAACTNTTCCTGCCATGAAAATTTAGATGTTGGAANACTTCAACAATCAAAGGGACCCTAGCAGCCATAGAAGTATAAACCCAGTTTTGATGTTAACAAAGGCTACTTATTATAATCGATTACTTTCCGAAAATAAAAGCTTTTGTAACTAACTATACAAGACATGAAAACTTATCGCAAACTGTCATACAAGTAAAAAAAGCGTACAGTCTTCCGATCAGACAAAAATCATTTGGTGATAAATAGCCGAACCAAGTAGAGGCTGAGGTTGTAACTACTATCATAAACCAAGTTGTCCAAATATCGTAAATAGACAATATACCAAAACTCGGAACCAGTTTTGCGTCTCATAATTCCACTGGACATAGGTTCTCTAGTATAAAAAATTCGGCATTCAAAACTGATTATCAGGTAATAGTGATGATTCTATTCATAGTGGGAAATAACCATATTGAACAGTAGTTTTCGGCCCTAATAACCATTCATTACTATCAATTGATGCTCCCAAAACAATAATGCCGGAATCGAGAACAATTAGAAATGTACAACCGAGCTGAAATGTAGGTAGGATAGGTTTGATAGTTCTACTAAGTGCCAGTCAGGTAAAAATTCGTCACTAAATCTACTTAGATTAACCGACGAAGCTTCAGTTATATACTATCTATTGTATCAAATTTAAAAGACATAAATACACTTTTAAT
>PBVO01000104.1 GCA_002729015.1 Candidatus Poribacteria bacterium | reverse complement strand
ACAAATTTGAAAAGGAATTTGGAAAATGACTTGTAGGATCGGTGTTACAAGAGAGCCACCTCCGATACCAAAAAAACCAGATAGGAACCCAGCTACACAGCCTAAGATGAATAGAGAGACGATGTCTGATTCGACGCCACCGATATCAACAATCATTAATTAAATGTGATATTGGATTTGGCCAGAGGTAGATTTACTTTGAGATTTTTGAAAAAGAGAAAAGCAAAAATCCACAAATACACCCCACCCGATTGGAAAAACCAAGCAAAATAGAACGTAAAAAATTTTCTGTTCTAGGAATTCCTTCATGGCTTATTACGATAAATCTCTACACCTGCAAAATTAACCTTTGCCTCAATCGGTGGGGAAAGTTTCTTGACACGTACCCAGATATCAGTCGCACTAAACCGCTGAAGTATCGACTTAGCAATTTCGTTCGCTAAAGTTTCAAATAACTGATAGGAGTGTTGAGTGCCAATTTCAATTACGACATCAACGATCTGAGCATAATCGAGTGTTAAATTCAGGTCATCTTTCTGGCCAGCAGTTTCAAGATTAAACTTCCCATTGGTAGTGCCGACTTTAATATCTACCCCGTACTTTTGTCCTAATTCTCGTTCAGATTCAGAAACACCGTGGTAGCCATGGAATTGAATTCCATCAATAACAATTTTGTCCATCAACTAGTGAGTAGGACTACTGGGATAGGTATAAAGATTACCTTCATAGTTACGCAAAGTAATTTCTTTTTCATTGAAAGTGATGACTGGGTCAGGTGAAACGGCAATTTTTCCTCCCCCATTTGGAGCGTCGATCACGTAATGTGGTACACCTAAACCCGAAATATGCCCTCTGAGTGCAGATACTATTTCTAACCCTTTTTCTACTGAGGTGCGAAAATGGTCGGTCCCAAAGACCAGATCTGCTTGATAGATGTAATACGGTTTTACTCGAATTGCTAGTAATTTTTTCATCAATTCTTTCATAATTTCCGCATCATCGTTAACGCCCCGTAGCAAAACGGTCTGGTTGCCTAGTGGTATCCCTGCATCGGCTAGGAGGCTGCAAGCTCTTTCTGTTTCAGCTGTAACTTCACGTGGATGATTGAAATGAGTATTGATATAAAATGGGTGATATTGTTTCAAAATCTTGCATAACTCGGGGGTAATACGTTGAGGTAACGTGACAGGTACCCGCGAGCCAATTCGAATTATNTCTAGATGCTCAATACTCCGCAGGCNACTAACAACCTGTTCGATTCTTCTGTCGGTCATCATCAGTGGGTCACCACCGGATATGATAACATCTCTGATTTCAGGGTGTTCCCTGATGTAATTCAACCCACGTTCTAAGTTGTCATTAGGAATAGAGTAGGGGTCCCCAACTTTCCGCTTCCTGGTACAAAATCGACAATAGATGGGACACATGTAGTTAACATAAAACAATGCACGATCAGGGTATCTATGNGTAACATTTAAAACCTGACTATCTCCTTCNTCGCCCAGTGGATCATCGTAACCGTTTGGTACTAGTTCCCTACTGTCAGGTACTACTTGCTTCCATATTGCATCTCCAGGTTCTNTTATTAAGCTTAAGTAATAAGGATTAACTCGGATAGGGAATTCTTCATGAACACGTCGAAGTTCCTCTAGGTCAAGTTCAAAATCAGGAAAATGAGCCACCAATTTTTCTGGTGAGTTTACAGTATTTCGAACCAATTCTTTCCATTCCATGATGANTATTTATTTCCCATGGTTATTACTGATGATNCGGCAATTGACAGCAAAGAAACCTGTTCNATTTTATCCCCTTTACGCAGTTCATTTACCACTTCTATTCCTTCAGTGACCCGACCAAACGAAGTATATTGTCCATCCAGATGTGGAGCAGAATCCAAACAAATATANAATTGACTTCCTGCTGAGTGNGGNTTTCCAGAACGAGCCATAGCCAGAACNCCCAATTNGTGCTTGGGCATCTTCTTTCTAAGACGTCTTTGTTTGAATTCTCCTGAAATTTTCCANCCAGGNCCGCCTGTGCCNTCNCCTTTCGGGCATCCCCCCTGAATCACNAAGNTNGGNACATGGCGATGAAAAGTCAANCCATCATANAACTTNTCATTGATTAAGCGTAGGAAGTTGTCTACTGTTTTTGGAGCAGCTTCAGGAAATAATTCAAGCGTAATNTGCCCNTTGGANGTTTNAATNCGAAAGTGCGGGTTAAGATGNTCTTCATTTNCGTCNGCTATCTTNGAATCAGATTTAAATATAGGCATGTTCTGAATTGTTTTTGACTTTGGTGGGTTACGTTTTGCTGTCTGCTAACTCGGANGGCAATTCTACACCAAAAACCTTGTTATTGCAAGTNNTCCTAGAATAGTTGTCTTTTCTAAGTTTCTCCGTATGATTTTTGAAAATTGCCTTGTTAAATGTTATTCTCATGAACGAGTCTTTTAGGAAAAACAGAAAATTTTTGAACGGTTTTTATGGCAAATTGTATTTTGATGGTTACGTGCAAAGACCAAGAAGGCATCCTAGCTAATGTCACTAATTTTATATATCACCATAATGGAAATATTATTAACTTAGAACAACACACTGACACTAAAAGTAAGCTTTTTTTTATGCGATTAGAGTGGTCTCTAACAAAATTTCGCATTCAGGATTCCGAAATTGAGTGCCGATTGAATAACCTATTTCAGGATGTTGGTATTCAAGTCTTCGAGAGCAAATTATGGTTTAGTGAAAATAAGTTAAGATTAGCGGTTTTTGTTTCAAAATATCAACATTGCTTGTATGACCTACTGTTACGTAACCAATCGGGTGAATTAGACTGTGAAATCCCATTGGTTGTGAGTAACCATTCCGATGCTAGCAATGTAGCAAAACATTTTGGTGTTAACTTTGTTGAGATACCGATATCAGCCGATACTAAAGTAGATGCCGAACAAAAGCAATTAGAATTGTTAGCCGAAAACAGAATTGACTTTATTGTTCTTGCTCGTTACATGCAGATTTTAAGTGGTGAATTCGTTAATTGTTATCCATCTAGAATTATTAACATTCATCATTCTTTTTTGCCNGCTTTTGCAGGCGCGAAACCATATACACAAGCTTACTCAAAGGGTGTTAAGATCATTGGTGCGACGTCACATTTCGTTACTGATCAGCTTGATGAAGGACCTATCATAGCACAGGATACGCTAAAAATATCACACAGAGACACAGTATCAGATTTAGTAACAAAGGGAAAAAATGTGGAGCGGCAGGTGCTGGCTGAAGCTGTTCGGTTGTATGTCGACCACCGAATATTTGTTCATGGTCGAAGAACAATTATTTTATAGNTTTCCTTATCTTGACAAAGCTAAGCTCGAATTGTAAGATAGTTTCCTNTTCCTTTCCTTAATTTTGGGTTGTTCCTGTTGCCAAAGAGAAAAAAAATAGATTTTCGGTTATTGTCAGTAATTNCTGTTCATCGTTTCTCTTTTTTACTAATNGCTTTGGCTCTCTGTTTTTGCGGATGCGATAGNAAATCTACAGGACCAATTTCTACGCCTAANATAAGACTNGTCTCAACAGCATTGGATTTGGTCTCTGAAGGTGAGTACCATCAGGCATTACCACATTTGGAAAACTATGCTGATCAAATTACCGTACGTGGTGTTGAGAATGGTCTTATTCAATTGCGGGAGGATTCTACACCCAATAATTTAGGATTACACCCGACCGAAGTTTTACACCTACTAGCTTTTGTATATGAAAAGGTTGGCGAAGATGAAAAAGCATTAANCTATTATTTANTGGCTGCAGATTCTAAAAATCTCTTGGTTGATTATGCTCTTCACCATCAAGCAAAATTATACAANCAGTATGATTATCGGGAAGAATCGATCTTATCTTATACTCGACTGACTCAGAATTATCCGACATATCCNGGAAGTATAACGGCTGAATTTCAATTGGCAAAGATCTACTTGCAGGACAATGATTTTTCGGCATTGATGCCGATGCTCGAAAAACTNAAGGANNAATCAACTCCGGTTAANCAAAGNCGAGCTAAGTTATTAATAGCTGAATCATTGGTCAAACAAAGTAAATGGAACGAGGCNTATCAAGTTTGTAGTCAGCTAATCGCGGANAAATCATCAGACTGGGTTGCCTGGGAAGCACTAGTGCAAATTAGTAGAATCCGTAGATCTGTAACTACAATTCTTCCTAATAGTGATCAGCTTATGCACCACGCGATGGTTTACTATCACAATCGGCATTTTACCCGCTGCCGGTCAATTTTACGGTCAATCATTAAAAAATCAGGTCAAAATCAGAAAATTGCTGGTCATGCCGCGTACCAAATCGGTTATAGCTTTTATCGACAACGTCAATATAGTAATGCAATCCACTGGTTCAGAAGAGTAATAAACACTTATCCTTCCAGTGATTACTTAACTCGTGCTTATTACCGTTTAACTGTTTGTTATCGCAGAAAGGGATTTACTACCCGTGCTGAAGTTAATCTAAAGATCTTTGTAAAAAAATATCAGTGGAGCCAGTTAATACCTGATGCTTTGTATGATCTAGGACGTATCTATGAAAGGAAAAAGCAGTATTCAAATGCAATCCGTTGTTACCAACAGCTAGTTGATAACCACCAACGAAGTCGACTGGTACAGCGAACTTACTGGCAAATGGGTTGGTCTCAGTTCAAATCAAATCTTTGGAAGGATTGTTTAAAAACCTTTGATATCTTACAACGCAAGTATCCAAATGACACTTATGCATTAGTGGCTGAATACTGGAAGGCCAAGTGTTATCTTCGTATGGATAAAAAAACGCTGGCCGAGACTAATTTTCGTCGAGTTGCACAAAAAAAACGTTGGTATTACAGTGATCTTGCAACCCAACGATTATTCAACTCAAAAATTACTCGTCTGAACAGTTATGANAATGGTCTTGCTTGGCTGGAATTAAATAAAAAAAAATCTGTTCGTGTAGAACGACTAATGAGATTTGGTATGTTCGAAGATGCGATTGCTNAATTAGAATCAGATTTTCGTTCTTCGGACAAGATGGATCGGATTAATCACATCTATAATTTGATGGTTTGCCATCAAACTATAGGAAACTACCAAACAGCTTATAGCTATGCTGATAAGCTAAAAAGCTTTCCACAGCTAAAGAATGATAGCGGACAACTTCCAATTCAGCTATATAAAACATTGTACCCATTCCATTATGCCGATGAAATTATTAAAAATGCAAAAGATTACAATATTGATCCGCTTTTTGTCGCAGCTATGATTCGAGAAGAGAGTCGATACAATGCTGATGTCGTATCACCCGCTGGTGCTCGAGGACTAATGCAGGTAATGGTTCCGACAGGAAGAGTCATTGCAAAGAAAATTAAGTTTCCTGATTTCAAAGGTGAAATGCTCTTCGACCCAAAAGTCAATATTCAATTTGGNACCTGGTACATGAGCGATCTAATGCGCCAGTTTAACAACAACTATTCTTTGGTGGCAGGTGCCTACAATGGTGGGCCTACTCGGATCAAAGGATGGCTACAAAAAGCTANACCAGAAAAAGTTGAAGCTCTCTCTCAAGCCACTATTATCTCACAAATTGATATGGACGAATTTGTGGAAAATATTCCTATTGACGAAACTCGTCGACACATCAAGAAAGTTATGGATAGTTATTCCATATATCGTTATCTGTATGGGAAAGTAGTCAATGATTTTGAAATAAAACAACNAGACTTATCAATCACTCCTGAGCTCAGTTATAAATAGAGACGACAACCAAAATCAGACGAGAGNATTATGAGTACTGAAAGCTTTGCTAAAGAAGAAAATAAAGCAGCACANCAACATTCAGTATATGCTCGGTCCGTTGAGTTATATAACGAAGGGTTGAGTTACGCTAAGCATGAGAGGTTCAACGAGGCTCTTTCGCTATTAACTGAAGCTGTTAAGCTAGCCCCAGATTACATTAAAGCACATAACTTATTGGGCAAAATTTACATGCAGTTGGGGCAAATTGACAAAGCACGGGAATCTTGGTTAAAGACACTAAAATTGGATCCACTCAACTTGATGGCTATGGAGTGTCTGGAAGCTTCTGAACCTAAGTCTTTATTAGGGGGATTCCGGGATTGGGTTCTCTTTCTACCTTTACTTCTCGTTCTCATTGGTGGGACTGCTATTTATTGGAAATTGATTAAGCCTGAATTGTCAGACCTGAATAACAACCTTAGTCAGCTTGAGTCTAAGCTTGACAACATTGCTATCTCATCCCCCGCCTTATCGGATCAGCCATCAATTAGAAAAAAAACNGAAGATCTGTTAATACCAGATAAAAAGACTAATCCAAATTCTGATATAGATAACAACAAAACCTCACAACCAATTGCTAAAACTGACAANACTTTATCGACTAACTTGCAAATTTCAAACGTATCCGATCAATTACCNNCGAAATCGACAACGCCATCAAAAGTTACCAACCGATCTGATCTGGAGCAACTGTACAATCAGACCGTTAAAGGGTTAGTGTTAGTTGGAAAATATCAGTCGGCTTTGCCTAACTTGATTATGCTAACTGAAAGTGGAATTGAACATCGCTATGTGTTAGGAAATTCTTTTTTCTGGCTTGGGGTGTGTTATCGAAACCTTGATCAGACCGTTGAAGCAATGCGTGCCTTTCAATATGTAACTCAATCTAATAGTTTCAAATATGACGAAGCCCGAGCACAAATTCGTACACTTCAGCAAGATCAACGGCGCGGTTTCCATTAATTGTATTTTGCCTAACAGATGAGTCTAAGAAACTGATTGGTACGGCGTCGTTATACCGTTTGGCTCTGAAGTGGTAAATATTTGAACTACCATACTAACACATTATTTAGTACTTGTTTGTCAATAACAAATATCATTTGTCTCCTTTAATCGGTAAGATAAGAATCAATTAGGTCGAATAGGTCGAATAGGTCGAATAGGTCGAATAGGTCGAACAAAATTAATAATCTGTATCAAAAACTAATACTACNCATGNTCTTAGTNTAACTANAAACTTAATTGACAACCTTAGTATAAAAATTCTCAAGCAGTCTGACGCTTTTGTATTCTGAGCTGTTAGAAGACACTTTAGAAAAAATTTATTAAAAAATACTGGTTGTTACAGCACGAATTGAGCTACCTGCGTGTGTCAATAATCATTCACTCATTGACCGAGTCAATCCTCATCCTTGATTTTCAACGAAATTGACCAAAAACTAATCTTTCTAAAAAGCCATTTGGATTTGGGTAGAGGGTGCCCACGGCTACAAAAATGAATATCCACTATATCTAAATGAGATTAAATATTCTGCGATCGACCGCACTCAGCTTATTTGTTCTGATTGAAGTGAACTATCCTATTCTATCACCACAATCAGGTTTAATTTTGTTTGCTTTTTTAGGTGTAGAATTTACACTTGCGAATGAGCCTGTTTTTGTTATCCAGCAATCATTCCTTTCGAATAAAGATTGGCTAAAAAGATTATGTCACTTTCTCCTAGCAATTGGGACTATAGGTTGCTTTGCCTACATTTTCGTTCAAACGGAACCTTTATTCAAAAAATTTTGGGTAGATGATCGGTCACTAGGAAATCGGGCTGGGATGGAGTCAATTGTTGATTATACAGTCGGTTCAATCGGCTTATTACTAGTATTGGAATCAGCCCGACGGTCTATTGGCTGGATATTACCAGCTCTAGCCGTTTTGTTTATGTCTTATTCAATTTTTGGCTCAATTTTACCAGATTGGCTGTTTCCCCATCGCGGTTATACATGGTCGCGTATTGTTAGCCAAGTTTTTCTTGGTTCTCAAGGAGTTTTCGGTATTGCCTTGAGGGTTATGTTTACCTATGTGTTTCTTTTTGTATTATTTGGTAATGTTCTAGAAAAGACCGGTTCTACTAGTTATATTATTCGTCTAGCGGAGCGTATTTTTAAACCTACAACAGGTGGATCGGCAAAAGTCGCAGTCATCAGTAGTGGTGTGATGGGTTCACTTTCAGGCAGTGCCGTTGCAAATACAGCAACAACAGGTACTTTTACAATCCCTATGATGCAGAGTGCTGGGTTTAAACCAACCATTGCTGCTGGTGTAGAGGCTGCAGCTAGTTCCGGCGGT
>PBVO01000103.1 GCA_002729015.1 Candidatus Poribacteria bacterium | reverse complement strand
GATCTGATGTCGGCTGCGAATGATCTTTTTCTTCCAAAGTAGTGTCCATTTAAAAAATTTAATTTATAAGAAACATTAGTCAAATTTAGTTCCTCTCTACCTACCCTACTAATGTTCGTATTCTTTTTACTTGGCTTTCATTTCGTAAGTCACTATCCCGTGTACAAATATTGCGTAGGTTAACAAGCAACTATTAAAACAACATTTTTCATCTTCTTTTTCTTTAATTTTTTGTATAAACAAAGTCATTAANGTTGCTCTTAACGGNCGTATACAAATCAGACGGTGTGAATATATCTTGCAAGATCCATCGGTAAACATCATACTTTCCTTTTCACCTAAAGTGTGAAGGGAAGTATGGAAAAACGCCAAGGATATTAATTTTATTACCTTGTCTCTAGCCAAACCCCGTTCCTAATCCAAATTTGTGANTTACCATAGGATTCGATCCTCCAGTTATCAAAACCACGATTGAATTGGAAAATTTGCGGTTCAATTTCAGTTAATAGCAGTTGTGATCTTTGATTTTTCAATTTGGAAAGATCTTTATATTGCCAAAATTTAACACCAACTGCTANGGTCGCCAACACAACAGCGAACCCAATCTTGCCAACAGTTTTAACTTCAATTATCCTTGCCTGTANGGGCTGAGCAATGACAGTACAATGCAGTACAAACAAAAACATGNTAGCTAATCTCACNCTCAACATTATAGCCAATACTTCTCACTCGCGCAATCAAAGTTGACAAGCATGACTGCCTTTTATTGTCTTGGCTTGTACCTAGATCTCGATTCATGCTAGTATAAACCTAGGCTAAGTCAGCTTCATCAAGCCCAAATGGGAATTATCGTTGAAGGATAAAAAATGGCAAATCGCTTAAACAACAAAGTGGCTATTATTACCGGTGCAGCTCGTGGTATTGGAGCTAAAAGCGCTGAGTTTTTTGCCCAAGAAGGGGC
Source organism: Candidatus Poribacteria bacterium (assembly GCA_002729015.1). Next base: position 36,675 of record PBVO01000103.1, on the reverse strand, counting down.
TTCAGTGGCTATATGGGATATTAATACTGAGAGGGCTGCAGAAGTTATAGAAAAGATTCAATCGAATGGTGGGCGTGGTATCTTTTGTCAATGTGACGTCACTAAAAGCCCAGAAATTGAAAAAGCCGTTGATAAGACAGTATCTCAACTAGGCCTTCCTCACATCTTGTTTAACAATGCAGGTATTGCTGTAGTAGGAGAGTTGGAAGAAATTAGTCCAGAAGATTGGGATCGACAATATAGTGTTAATGTTAAGAGCATTTATCTGGTTTCACGGTCCGTTATTCCAGCAATGAGACAGACCGGTGGTGGTTCGATAATCAATATGGGGAGTGAGTCGGCTTACGTTGGGTTCCCCATGCATCCAGCTTATACCTCTTCTAAGGCAGCCGTTGTTCATCTGACTCGCAGTATGGCTGTTCGTTATGCTAAGGACAACATCCGTGTAAACAGTCTCTGCCCAGGAACTATTAACACAGAACTTTTTAGTGAATTTTTGGCACAACAATCTGATCCGGAAGCAGTCAGAACCGAAATTCGAGACATGNATCCTCTAGGTATTGGTGAGCCAGAAGATATCGCTTGGGCGGCCGTTTATTTGGCTTCGGATGAGTCAAAATACATGACTGGGGCACCCATGCTTGTCGAAGGTGGGATTCTAACCTTATAATCCTCAGTCCTACTNGGATTAGCTTATTCCATTTTNAGTAAAAATAATTAACAAAGGATCAATTAATGCCTCAACCCTTTCGTGTTGGATTAACTCGAGATTTTCTTAAACCGGATGGCTCTGTTGGATTTGGAGACATTGGTCTAGATATGTTAGATCAAACTCAGGGTCTCAGTTGGGACTTCTTACCATACGAAGAGCCAATTCTAACCTCTGAAAATATTGATGGGTATGATGCCTTACTCGTACTTGGTCCACGGGTGACAAGTGATACGCTAGTTAAAGCGGAGCAGTTANTTATTGTGGCTCGTTTTGGTGTTGGTTATGANAACATCGAAGTACCGTCTTGTACTGATAATGGAGTCATATTAACCATCACTCCGGATGGTGTTCGGCGCCCGGTGGCTGTCTCTGTGATGACCTACATATTGGCACTCAGCCATAAATTATGTATCAAGGATAGACTGACTAGGAATGGGCGATGGAATGATAAACTCAGCTACATGGGAAACGGTATAACTAGTCGTACANTAGGTATAATTGGCTTAGGTAACATAGGACAAGAAATCATATCATTGGCTAAGCCATTTGATTTGCGTTTATTGGCAACTGATCCCTATATTACTCGAGAGAAAGCGAAATCTTTGGGGGTTAAGTTAGTCGATTTGGAAACTTTGCTAAGTCAATCAGATTTTGTCAGTATNAGTTGTGCTTTAACTGAATCAACTCATCATTTGATTAACNCNNAGAGATTATCTTTAATGAAAAAAACAGCCTATCTAATCAATACCGCTCGTGGACCGATTGTCGATGAGNNNGCTCTGATTGACGCACTAAAAAAAGGTCAAATTNNAGGTGCAGGTTTAGATGTCTTTGAAANAGAGCCANTTGATCCCAATAATNCGCTGCTTTCTATGGAGAACGTGATNGTGACACCTCATGCTATCTGCTGGACTGATGAATGCTTTCTGGGCAATGGAAAAAGTGCTTGTCGAAGTATTATTGATGTTTTTAAGGGGAAAATTCCGAAATATGTTGTTAACCCTGAGGCTTTTGAACACCCCAAACTTGAAAAACGACTTAATCACTAGTACGAAAGACGAATCTTCTTTTCTTTAGTAGTCGATCTGGAGATGCAAGTTAACTTATTTTTCNATTTTTAACTTTTTAGGCNATATTACCTTCAATATGGTTTCTACTTCTGCGGCTAATCAGTCTATCGATCTTTGATCAAAAATCAGAAGTTAAACCAAAATTTGGAGAAGAAAAACTATGAGAAATAACCCAGTTAAGAAAAAATTACAAAACGGTGAGTTTGCTATCGGTACCATGGCCTTTGAATTCAATAGTTCAGGTNTNGGTCGACTAGCTGCGACAGCTGGTGCAGAATTCGTCATTTTNGACATGGAACATACTGGTTGGTCTATTGAAACTATTCGCCTGCTGGTAGCAACGACCCGATCAGCTAATATTGTGCCAATGGTACGAGTCCCAGCTACTAACTATCATTTTTTTTCTCGTACTTTGGATGTGGGAGCCATGGGGTTAATGGTACCAATGGTGAGTACTGCACAGCAGGCTCAAGTAATTGTCAATTCAGCTAAGTACCCCCCTATTGGTCAGAGAGGCGCGGCCTTTGGTGTAGCTCACGANGATTATGCTAGTGGTGACATCCTAGCTAAAATGGAAACAGCAAACGATAATGTTATGTTAATTGCACAAATAGAGACAGTGGAAGGTCTAGAAAATTTGGAATCTATTGCTGAAGTGGATGGTATTGACGTTTTATGGGTTGGTCATTTTGATTTAACTAATTCAATGGGGATACCTGGACAATTCGATCATCCAAAATATCTTTCAGCTTTAGACCAAGTGTCTGATGTCGCTCGTGCGACGGGAAAATCAGCNGGTTTTATGGCAACAACAGTCAACGAAGGTCGATCTATGTTGGAACGCGGCTTCCGTAGCCTCGCTTACGGTGGCGACTTGTGGTTGTATCAGAAAGCTTTATCTGAAGGAATTACTCAATTGCGACAGAATCAAAATTTATGAAATATGACTATGGTGCGTGGTCATCACCAATCACGACTGACCTCATCGTAACTGATAGCGTTCGCCTGGGTGCCTTATATCTCGACCAAACAACGGCTTATTGGATCGAAGGAAGACCAAGCGAAGGTGGACGAAGCACGTTGATTCGTCAGGACATACTGAAAACGTCTTCCCAAGCAACTGAACTAACACCAGCACCCTTTAATGTACGATCACGAGTTCATGAATATGGAGGAGGTGTGTTTTCGGTAAGTAATGGAATAGTTATCTTTTGTAATGATACTGATGGTTGTCTGTATACCTTAACGCCTGATGCTATCCGTCCGAAACAAATTACAAAGCCTAGTCAGTATCGTTTCGCTGACTTTTCTCTTGATCACAACTGTAACCGCGTTATTTGTGTCGCTGAATATCATTTTTCAGAACAAGGANAATCAGAGCCGATAAACAAACTGGTCTCAGTCGACCTGAAAACAGGAACTATAACTGATTTGTTCAGTGGTGATGATTTTTATGCTANTCCTCGGCTTAGCCCGGATGGNAAACACCTAGCTTGGATAAGCTGGAACCACCCGAACATGCCTTGGGATAACACTCAACTCTGGCTAGCAAAATTAGATAACGCAGGACAAATCACTTTCGCTGAACACATGACAGGAATGAGTGAATCTTCTATCATTCAACCTGAGTGGTCTCCCAATGGCCAACTCTACTATGTTTGCGACCGGAATGGTTGGTGGAACCTATATCGATTGGATATGAAACGCCGCGAGTTATCCTCGGAACCAATTGTAAGCATGTCTGCCGAATTTGGACAACCACAATGGGTTTTTGGGATGTCTAATTATGGCTTCATTTCAGAAGACCAAATCTGTTGTTTTTACAGTCAAAACGGTGTTTGGCAATTGGCCCGTATCGACCTAGCAAATGAAGGTAAATTGTTTACTTATGATTGCCCTTGGACTGATTTCTCTGGTACTCTAAGCTCCAATCAATTTGGGGTACTACTGGCTGCGAGCTCGCCCAGTACATTTTCCTCTGTAATGTTCATAGAGGCGGATCAACTTCTNGTTGATACAGTCTCGTCTTGGCATACAGTGCGGGTATCCAATTCAGCAAAAATCTCTGATTCCTATCTGTCGCAACCTTTAACAGTCAAATTTCCAACCTCTGGCAATCTATCATCTTATGCATTCTTCTATCCACCTCAAAATTCGGACTTCGCCAGTCCTGAGGGGCAAAAGCCACCCCTAATCGTAATGAGTCATGGTGGNCCAACAGGGNCAACCACAAACGGCCTCAGTTTAACAATCCAGTTTTGGACCAGCCGTGGATTCGCCGTTTTAGATGTCAATTATGGAGGTAGTACAGGCTTTGGTCGTGACTACCGTCAGAGGCTCAATAGATATTGGGGGGAAAAAGACATCGACGATTGTATCAATGGTGCTAAATATCTGATTCAGCAGCAGTGGGTAGACCCAGACCGCGTTGCAATTCGCGGACGGAGTGCTGGGGGCTATACAACCTTATGTGCCTTGACGTTTCGGGATTTTTTTCGAGTCGGTGCTAGTTACTATGGTATTGGCGATTTGATTTCTCTAGCAGAAGAAACACATAAGTTCGAATCTCGTTATATGGATCGCCTAATTGGTCCTTATCCTGAAGAAAAGTCAACTTATATAGAACGTTCTCCAATTAACTTCGTTGAGCGACTTAACTGCCCGGTGATCTTTTTTCAGGGACTGAAGGATAAGGTGGTACCCCCTAATCAAGCAGAGTCAATGGTTAATGCATTAGAGAAAAAAGGATTACCTGTTGCATATTTGACTTTTCCCGACGAGGGGCACGGTTTCCGACAAGCAGAAAACATAAAATTGGCCTTAGGTGCAGAGCTCCTTTTCTATGCGAAGGTGATGGAGATCGAATTGCCTAGTAGCGACCAGTTATTGAAACTCAATATTCGCAATGCTGATAAGTTACAAGGACAGTAATTTTCTTTTTTGGGTCTACAGGCACTTATTGATAGCCTAACAACTTGAGTTGCGATGTATGAAGATACTGTTCCGATATACCCAAATTCAGAATTACTGATATGATTGTTGAGTAGCAATAGGTACAAATCCAATTTCCAGACCTTTTGGCGGTGTTAGTACCAAGCCAGAATCCAGGGCAACTAGTTCTCCCAGCTGGGGAGCTGACATGAATTCTTTTCTAACATTCCATTCTGAATGAATATTTTCAACTAAATCTTGTAACTTCTCTCTTTTGGCTTGACTCCAATTAAAACGATTTAATGCAGGTTGATCAATAAAACGATACCAGGAATATGTAACGATCGACCCATCGACTAACTCAATATTAAATGGGCCAGCTGCGATTTTTGCATCATTTTCTGGTTGGTTATCAACAGATACGTGTCGATATGAATTTTTAGAATTGTATCCTATGAACTGCTGGTTCGCTAAATTCGTTTCCTGTGGAACATTTTCAATCTCAACTGGCTCCATCACCTGACCTTTTAGCTTATAATATTCGGGAAATAAACCTTCGGTTTCTGAAGAAAGCCATTTTAATGCAAATGCACAAGATCCGTCTTTTTCAGTTACAATTGGCTCTAGTATATTTTCAGCAAATAAAGGGGTATTAGCTTCTCCTTGCACAAGAGAAAATGGATGGCTTTTTATCTTTGGAACCCAGCAAGCATCGAAATGTTCATCAAATCTACCATGAGGAAATGGTTCGCCAGCCGACCAATCTTTGAGTCGATTATATATTGATAACCTAGAATAAAGTTTAACATCCCTCATTAGAATTGTTAACCCATTTTGGTCGACAGGAAAACGGAGTTGGGGAATTCTTCTGTAAATGTTACCAGCGTCATCGGTTGACTCAAAATAGGGAACTGTATTGATTTCCATGGCACCACTAGCTATTCTTCCTGGTCGATTATCCAAACCACGCCCATTAATAGCTGGATAACTTTGAGATAGATAACTCCAGATTTCGGGAATCCAAAAAGCAACTGGACCACTGAAATTAGATGTGTTAAGGAAAAGAGTCCAGCACATTTCCCCCGTTGGTCCATGTGATGTTTTGTTGCTATCGGTCAAAGGTAATGCCATCCAAGCATTGCCTATCATTGCCCCCCCCGTTTCTTTTCCAAAGGTAATTCCATCGGGAGGGATTAACAAACGATTAGATAATTGTGCGATACCGATTTCTTCAGGCTTTAAAGGTGTCACCGAACCAAACCCCCAGCCAGGAGACGATATTTCATGATTATATCCATTCGGTGTACCATTAATGCGATATTTGGGTTGTGTAGAACCAAACTGTGTACTAACCCAATAACCAATCCCGCCCTCGATAGTTTGAAAGACATCTTGATAGTATGGGCCGCGCTCAGGCCAATTATCTCGAGCCACAGTACCAGGAGGACAAAGTGGTTTTTTAAAGTCGCGATTGTCTGGTGTGATCCAGGTTGAAGGCAAACCGATTTGGAATCCTGCTAATGGTTTATTAATCAATGACCAAACACTAGCGTAAAAACTAACGCCATAACCAAAACCTTCTGGTACTCCGACTAATCCCATTGAAAGGTATCCCTTCAAGCCTCCACTTAGCTGAGGTATTCCAATGTGGTCGGCTACTGCAAAGAAATCAGATCCAAATAAAAAACCAATCAGTTCACCGTCCCTAAATTGTAAATTAAATTCCCTCGCACCAGATTGATAATATGGATTTCCACTTCCAGTTTTTAACTTGTTATGCTCCAAATCAGGAAAAAGATCCCAACTCACCCCGGCCTGATTTTTCCATTTGAGAACAGTTTTCTCATGTCCTCGAAAAGATATTTCTCCCGTATGCCAGGGGTTTTCTACTGGAAATCTATAGTAAATTCCAAGGAGTTGCTTTGGGCTTTGCATTGGCGCATCCATCATCAGGTTAGCTGTGGTCATTAGTAAAAAAAATTCAGTAATTACTTGTAACACTTTATTCTACCTATCCACAGGAAAATATTTAAATCTAACAGTTTTCTAAAATCGATAGAGAACAACAAACCGTTTCGATTTTAAACTATAGAGCAAAATCTTAACTACAAACGAATTCCGAAGGAAAGATAGATATTTCCCTATTATTAGCGGAATAATTAATTCAGAAGTCAGCTACATTTTGGGTTTTAAATTTGGTAAATATTTCAATATCAGTCCCAGATCACCAACTACCCAACCATTATGCCGATCAACCATAGAAATAGCGTTCAAATTATAAGTCGAGTTGGTTGGTTCTGGTCTCCAAGTTTGTCCCCCATCTAAGGTGTGCAAGACAACGCCTTCACCTCCTACAACCCATCCCTCATTTGAGTTCAGAAAAAAAACATCTTTCAAAAAGCTTTTTAATCTGGTAGGTTGAACAACCCACTTTTTACCCCCATCTTGGGTATGTAGTATGAGTCCATCGATGCCAACCACCCATCCTTTTTTCTCGTCAACGAAATAGACACTATATAACCAACGTTCCCCTATCCTTTTCTGAATTTTCCAATCCTTCCCCCCATCTTGGGTATGTAGTATAAGCCCACCGTCGCCTACGACCCAACCTTGTTTTTCATTGACAAAATATAAACCAAATAAGTCTCGATTCGTACCACTTGACTGATGTTGCCAAGTATTTCCACCGTCTTCAGTTTTGAATATTTCACCACTGTTACCAGTGACCCAGCCTCTCTTTTTGTTTAAGAAAAAAATACGGAGCAACGCGTTTTTGGTGTTGATATTCTGTGATTGCCAATTTCCACCTCCATCTTGTGTATGTAGGATCGTACCCCACTCAGCCGTTGCCCAACCAGTTTCCGCATCAAAAAAATAAGCTGACATAAAACACTCCATAGTACCACTATTTTGTGATTGCCAGCTTTTTCCACTGTCTTTAGTGATATAAATTTGGCCTCGATCACCAACGACATATCCTATCTTAGTCGAAACGAAAGACAAATCAGATAGTAAGTAACAAGGTTCTGACTGCAACATCCAGTTATGACCACCGTCTTGGGTATGCAAAATAGTGCCGAATTCCCCAACCGCCCACCCTTCTTGGTTGTCGACAAAGTGGACTCCTTGCAGTACAACATCTCCACCCGGTATTTGTCGATGACCACCTCGTAAATGTTGCCAACTATTTCCACCGTCTTCAGTTTTGAGAATCACGCCCAAATCGCCAACTATCCAACCTGTCTGATCAGAAACAAAACTCATCTCAAATAAAATGAAGCTATGTAAGGGCTCGTCCCCTGTTTTCAACCTCTGTCCATAGGATGTCTCGTGCCTTTCATTAGAACCTTCAGTGATATATTTCCACGATTTACCACCATCTTGACTTCTCAGAATGGTACGTTTGTTACCCGTAATCCATCCATTTTGTCTATCGATAAAATATACGCTAGTCAGTTCATAACCAACCGGTCGTTTCCTGGTCCAATTTTGTCCACCGTCCAATGTTTGGTAAATATAACCTTCATAGGTAACAATCCATCCTGTTTGAGAATCCAAAAAAAATACGCCACGTAGAGCATGCTCCCGAAATTTTTCGTTTGTTGACTTCCATGTCTCCCCTCCGTTATTAGTGTAGCGAGCTAAACCATAGTCGCCTACAATCCAACCGATTTGAGGATTAATAAAGTACACATCATAAAGGTTATTAAAAGTATCAATAGAATGAGATTGCCAATTATGTCCACTGTCATTAGTAAATAAGACAAGACCGTTATCACCTACAATCCAACCGCTATTAACCGTTGTAAATTGTACTTTTTTTAAGGCATAGGGGGTTCTACTCTCTTGTGGGTGCCAGCTTTTTCCACCATCTTGAGTAGCAACAATAACACTTGAAATTTCTTCTTCTAGTGAACTCCCTTCATTGTTACCGACCGCCCAACCATTCTTTTTATCAAAGAAAAAGACATCGTGAAAACGGGTTTTCCAATCAGCTTGGCGGACTGGTTGCCAACGCCCACTTTTATGCGAAGAATCCTGGCAACCAAAATTCAAGCACGCCAGTAACATAGTAAAGCTAAGTAATTTAAATAGATTCAATATATACTCTGATCAAATTGTTTTCTGTTCTATTTTTGCCATTCGCCAGTGATATGCTAACCACATCATACCGCCTTGAAATAGGTTAGATACTGAAATTCCAATCCAAATCACCATAAGATCAACTTGGTTCCAGAAAAAGGAAATAATTACAAACAAAGCCAACAAACCACCTTGACTAATAAATGTCAATGCCATAGGCCAGAAGGTATCGCCAGTTCCATTCAGCGATCTACCGAGAACTAGAGATAAAGCAATAAAACCAAAAGAAGGAGTCAAATACCGCAGGAAAATACAGCCAATTCCAATAACCTTGGGATTTTTAGAAAACAAGCTAATTGCCAAATCAGGTATTAAGAATAGAACCAGTCCAATAGTTGCCATCATAATTACTGCCAATTTTGTACCAAACGAAACTGCAGATTTTGCTCGATCAATCGATTTTGCACCTATATTCTGCCCCACAATAGGTGCAACAGCACCAGCCAAAGCAAAACCAGGGTTCATAACGAATACTCGTAAGCGCATACAAACTCCATAAGCTGCAATGGCAAAGGTCCCATGTTTGGCCACAAACCAAATGAAACCAATACGGGATATATGTCTCCAAAAGCCTTGCATTGCACTAAATATACCCAGTTGTATGATTTGCCACATCTGGTTGAAATTAGGTCGGTGATACCGAATGAGTAGACCTTTTCGTCCCGATAAACACAGAAATAATAGAATCAACACACCAACTCCTCTACCAATTACAGTGGCGTAGGCGGAGCCAATCACACCTAATTCAGGGAAGCCCATCAAACCGAAAATAAGTACCAAATCCAGACCAATATTTAAGACAGTAGATAGAATTAGTACCTGCATAGGAGTTATGGTATCACCTGTACTTCGATAAATAGCCGATAAAGTCATGGAACTAAAATGAGTAATACTCCCAAGCAGAATAACCCGCATATAAGCAGTTCCAAGCTGAATGACAGCCGGGTCGGCACCCAAAAAACGCAATCCAAATTCAGCAAAAAAATAGCCGAATACCGCTACCAACAAAGAGAAAGCTATAGAAAGAAATAAGGCTTGGACAGCTAGGCTCTGCGCTTGGATTTTCTTTTTTGCCCCAATTGATTGAGATAAAAGAATTACGGTTCCAGTTGAAATTCCCAGAGCAAAGATTGTAATTAATCGGAGTAGATTACCGCTAATGGTAACGGCCGCGAGTGCATCCGCACCCAGCCGTCCAACACAAATCATATCAACGATGTTGAAGGCATCTTGCAGGATATGGCTAAGAATAATTGGTCCTGTCATCTGTAACAGGTGGCCTGGAATACTACCGACAGTTAGGTCGGTTGATTGACTCAATTTGGGCATTGATCAATTATTAGATGTCGATTTTCTATTATTGGCGTCAAAAATTAAGAAATCTGTGATTTGATTCGCTGTTTTGTCGGTCAACCCAGACCCTGTTTTCAGCTTCATTTTTTGTACGTATGATGGCCATTGTTCAGCCGTAAATCCAGAATTAATAGGGCGAGCTATTGTATGACATCGTGAGCATTTATTGACAAAAACATGGTACTTTTTCTGCATTTCAGCTGGATAGCTCGATACATCGATAAAAGTAGGACCAGAATCAGCTTTAAATTGATGAGTTTTGGAGAGATAAAAAACAAATAACCCGAATAGAATTGATAGAAACAGAATGACAATCGTTACCCACCAGACAAATAGCGAAGACTTAGGAACTGTTTCCGTACTCAAGGATAGTTTTTTAACAAATAGAATCAGTCAAATTTCCACAAGACGCATGCACCAGTATCCCAAGCTAAAGATGCTAGGTAGCGACTGTCAAAACTGAACTGCATTTGCTTAATATTTCCTCGGTGTTCATTCAACCTAGGTCGAGGTGTACCCGGTCCCAGATCAATTTCAATATCTTTATTCTTGACCACAACTATATGCTTACCATTATTAGAGGCTGCACGAGAAATTTGTTGTCTATAGATCACTGGCCAGTATGATCGCTGGATAAAATGGAATTGCTTAGGCGCCTTCCATAAAATCATTTTTTGCTTATCAGTCATAACTATGTAGGTCTGATCTTTGCTGCTTTCGTATGCATCAGCTAGCATTTCTACTTCAACATTAAAATCAAATGGAGCAATAATTTTAGGATCTTTAAGTTGACTAGTATTAACCTGTTCTCGATTAGCGACTAAATCAGCCCCAATTTGTTCAAAGGAATCTGTAGACCACATACGCAAAACTTGATTGGATCTTTTTGGGCTTTCTGGGTTTGGTTCAGTAATCGATCGAGATAAGATACGAGTTCCATCAGGGCTGAAACGAACAGTACTAATTTCGCTTTGGTGGGCAACCCACCGATGTATCAACTGGTTGTCTACGACATCCCATAACATCAATTTCCCAAACACTTCACCACTGATTTGGCTCACTGTGGATAAAATCATGCGGCTACTATCAGCACTAAAACCGAAGTTGTTGATCCGATAGTAGGTGTCTCGACTCGATATGACCTTTCCATTATCGGGGTTCCAAATTTTTATCGAGTAGGGTGTCGCGGTAACAAAATTTTTTCCTTGTGGGTGAAAAGTAGCCGAGATAGTCCCAATATCAACTTGAAATTCGGCCTCTTTTTTTTCCAACATTAAATCCCAAATGGCGCAATTTCCACTGGTACGGCTAACAATAGCAAAACGAAAGCTATTCAGATCAGTCGCTAGATGATAGTCAGATCCAGTTCTTTTAGTATGTAGTTTTTTCGTTCTTTGCATGGTTTTAGCACTCCAAGCCCGTACACCTTCTAAACTACTAGCGACCAATTGGCTTTCATCCATCGAAAACGCAATCTGGTTAACTAATCCTGCCCCAGATAAATTTCCCATCCATTGACCGTCACTTAACCTGCGAATAGAGATCACCCGATCTGCGGCGCCTGTCGCTACATAGCTACCACTTGGTGAAAAAGAAATAGCTCGCGGTCGATAACGGTGTTGATGCCATTTTTTTGGCTCTGCGGTAGCGAAATCAGCTAAATCTTGTTGGCTATCCCAAACTTGTACGATACCATCAGAGACCAGCGTAAATAAACGATCATCAGGAGCAAAAGCGACTCCCTGAACTTGTTTTGCTTTCTTTAGTTGAATTGTCTGGTTAGTTCTTCGGTTAATTACGAAAGTTTCTAAACCAGCAACGACAGCAATTTTTTGACCGTCAGTGCTGTACGAAATAGCGTTTGAGACTCCTGGCTTCAGTGAGTAAAAAGCCAAAGGAGACAAATTACTCGCATTCAAAATTTCTACACCAAGGGTCGTTGTAACGGCAATTTCATCTCCTTTTGGCGAAAATTTTACCTGTCGAACTAGACCTGAACCAATTACTGATCGTGGAATAGACAAAGGATCTAAAATCTCACCACTTTGTGTATTTGTTCTATCAGTAGTTTGCGCATTTAATAGTGCGTCAGTTAAAAACAATCCAAAAATTAAAAATAATAAGCACAAAATACTAGAAATACGACCACACACCATTAAGGAACCTCTTTCAAAAAGAAATGCACTAAGGAAAATAAAAAATAACCAATGATATAAAGGCCAATAGCGGATGATGTAACACCAGTTTCATTAGAAACATCGATTAGACTTTTTACCAATACATAGATTGGACTTAACAATCGGCTCCACGACACAGGGGATATCGCAGGCAATACAATGAGAGAAATAATTGTACCCAAAATAAACATTTTAGGGGATTTTCCTGGAAAAATACGCTGGTAAATGTGTTCAGACATTATAAGCCCTATCACTTGCAACCACAAACTTCCCGAGATAAAAATTGCTCCTAACTCCAGTCTATCCAACCATGAAATATGTTGGAATTGCAATACAAACAGCGGTGCAAAGATCAAAAATTGATTAACTACCAAAATTAATGTGGCTGCCAACTGCGCAATCCAAACAGATAACTCACTAACTAATGTTGCACTAATCAAGTTTGTTGACTTCAAACTGCAGATAGCAAGCGGAACTAAATGAACGGCTAGAGTTAGGCAAGAAAAATTAAAAAAAGAAGCTACTACTAGCAACACTGACAAGTATTGATTAGCATTCGGTTCAGCTCGAGCTAATAATTCTGCGACCGCCACTAAATAGACTAAAGCAGTCAAAAAAAAGGCCACCACCAGACTACGTCTGTATTCGGTCATTCGCCAATGATAACGACACAAATTTAGGACAATTCCGTACATCCTTCTGGGGCCTGAGATCACTCAAATTTTGAATTAATGTTCAATGGAATACTAACCATCCAACTTAATTGATTTAGTCGTCTTACTAACGGATCAATATTATCTGATTAGTTGCCCAAGAAGATACTAACATAACATATGATCAGATCTTTCGGGAATCATAGAGTGTAGAAACACAACTCAGATCTTTTCGGTTAATAGTGTCTATTCCACAGAAAGCCAAAAGGGTACGGTCCATATTGAAATTCGCTTACCTGTAGTTATTGTAATAATTCAAAAGTCTCAGCTAGGAACACTATTAATGGTATAAAATAGAGGAAAGACGCCACCTGAGAAGAATGCATTAGGTAAACCAACGAAATCAACGAGATATGGTCAAGAAAGCCGTTTTCTAATTTCAGAATTTCGTAGTCAGAGTTGATCCAGATGGTATGTTATTCTTGATGAAATGTCAAGTTACACACAGATAAGCTGAAAAACTAGACTGACACAGGATCTCTTCAACGTGATATGAGATACTGTCGTTGCAAATGGGAGTTTCAAAGACTATCAAATACTCAACCTGTAATAAAAATCGTAGTAAGAACGAGTGAGGTCCGAGTTTACTGAGTTTGACTCATGATCACCCTGTCACAGAGATGAATAATATGCCTATTCACAGGAATATTCTGTTAATCGAAATGGAGTTTAGCATCTACACATAATTAGGGCTAACATCGTACAATCTACAGATTTGATCGACAGTGCTCAGTGATTACAAACTCGTTGTGGCTCTAGTACAAATGAAAGAGGAGTCTGCAATGAATATACAAAGAATGTGCATTACAGATTACCTGAAAAGGCTTGACATAAAAAGAAGCGTTTGCTAAGATTATCTCAGTCTCAGTTGAAAAAGACAATAAAAATAGCCCCATGATTTTAGTTGGCCAGCAGATAGTTAGTGGGGACTGACCGGATAAGCTTACGGTCGGTTGACAAGTTCTACATATTAGATCGACATAGCCCATCATCTCGGTTTGGTGATGGGCTATTTTATTTTTAAGGGCGATTGAGGTCGCGTATTATGTTCAAGGAAGTTTCTACCAATCTTGATTTCATCCGGCAAGAAGAAGATATTTTAGCCTTTTGGAAAGACCATAGTATTTTCGATAAAAGCATAGATCAAAAGGAAGGACAAACGCCATTTGTCTTTTTAGAAGGTCCACCTTTTGCCAATGCGCCACCTGGAGTTCATCATGTTTTAGCTCGAATTATGAAAGATTCAGTCTGCCGCTACAAGACTATGACTGGATATCAAGTCCACCGAAAAGCTGGGTGGGACACTCATGGGCTACCCGTTGAGTATCAAGTAGAAAAACAACTCAACATCGAAAACAAGCAGGATCTAGAAGCATACGGGATAAAGCAATTCATTGAAAAATGTAAGGAGAATGTATTTCAGTTTGAACAAGATTGGCGTCGAATGACTGAGAGAATTGGCTTTTGGGTGGATTTGGACGACCCCTATATTACACTCTCCAACGATTACATTGAAAGCGTCTGGTGGGTGTTGAAACAAGCTTGGCAGAAGGGGCTACTCCAGAGAGGTCATAAAGTACAACCTTACTGTGCAAGATGTGGGACGACCCTTGCGAGCCACGAAGTAGCGCAAGGTTATCAAACTGTAACTGACCCCTCGATTTACGTTAAATTTCCCTTACAAGATGACCCAAGTACAGCATTTTTGGTTTGGACAACTACCCCCTGGACTCTTCCTTCTAACGTGGCGATTGTTGTTGGAGCTGACTACGACTATGCTACCGTGGAATACAAAGGACAAAACCTGATTTTGGCCAAAGATTTGGTAGATCGTGTGTTCGGGGAACAAAAACCGAAAATTCAATCAATTTGTAAAGGTCGAGACTTAGTTGGCTTGTCTTACCAACCTATATTTGATTTTGCAGGTGATTTAGAGCAGAAGGGGTTTTATGTAATCGACGGTGATTTTGTAAACCTGACTGACGGTACAGGATTAGTACATACAGCACCAGCATTTGGCCAAGACGACTACGATATGCTGGTAAAACATAACCTGCCGTTCGTTCAACTAGTTGACACTGCTGGGAAATTCGTCGAATCCGTTTCTCCTTGGCAAGGCATGTTTGTCAAAGATGCTGATGATGACATTATTCGAAATTTGGCTGATCGTGGTTTAATGTTCAAGCTAGACGAATATGAACACGAATATCCATTCTGTTGGCGATGTGACCGCCCTCTACTTTACTACGCCCGCGAGTCTTGGTTTATTCGTACTACTGCCATACGTGATAGAATGTTAGCTCACAATCAGCAAATTAATTGGTATCCTAACCATATCAAGGATGGCCGATTTGGTCGCTGGTTAGAAAATAATGTCGATTGGTGCCTGACCAGAGAAAGATATTGGGGAACCCCCTTGCCGGTTTGGAATTGTGATAGTTGCGATCACTCTCATGTGGTTGGTTCAATAAAAGAATTGAAAGATCTAGCTCCCGATATAAGCAACGATCTGGAACTCCACCGCCCCTATATTGACGAAGTGTCTTTTGGTTGTACAAGTGAAAAAAACTGTACCGGGACGATGTTCCGGGTAGAAGATGTCATAGATTGCTGGTTCGATTCTGGTGTTGCTCATACCGCCCAATGGCACTATCCCTTTGAGAATAAAGATAAGCTGGCAGCTACCTACCCAGCTGATTTTATATCTGAAGCTATTGATCAAACTCGTGGTTGGTTTTATAGTTTACTTGCTACTGGCACTTTACTTTACGACCAGCCAGCTTATAGGAACGTTCTTTGTTTGGAACTCATTAACGCACCCGATGGATCTAAAATGAGTAAAAGTCGTGGTAATACTGTCGATCCTTGGTCAATTTTAAATAAGCAAGGGGCTGATGCCATGAGATGGTATTTTTATACCTCCTGCACGCCCTGGACTCCAAGAGCATTCCAAGAAGAGCTAATTGATGAAGCACTAAGAAAGTTTATGGGTACGTTGCAAAACGTCTATGGTTTTTTTGTAATGTACGCGAACTTAGACCAGATTGATGTATCGCAACATCCACCGATAACTGAGCGTACAGTCATGGACCAATGGTTGTTATCCAAGCTCAATTCAACCATCCATAAAGTGCGATCAGAGATGGAAAATTATCACCTGACCAACGCTCCGAGAGCGATTGCCGATTTTGTTGATGAGCTCAGTAATTGGTATGTACGCCGGTCAAGAGATCGATTTTGGGGGGCCGAAGTAGGAGTAGATAAGCAATCGGCCTATGTCACTCTGTACGAAACTCTAGTTACAGTATCGAAGTTGCTAGCTCCATTCACCCCATTTATGGCTGATTCTATCTACCGAAATTTGGTCGGATCGGTGGACCAAAATGCTCCTGAAAGTGTGCATTTAACCGAATTCCCAACAGTTGATAACACCATTCTCGATGTCGATTTAGAAGAAAAAATGGATGTTGTTCGCAGGGTAATCGTGATGGGNCGTGCTGCTCGTAACCAATCTGGNATAAAGACTCGCCAGCCCTTGTCTNGNATTCAAATTGGTGGCCTNGATGANNAGCAAAAATCAGCTGTTGGNCANCTAGAAGAACTGATCTNTGANGAACTAAATATAAAATCGGTGAATTTTGTCGAAAGNCTAGANCAGTTCAGNGGTTATACNGCTAAAGCTAACTTTAAAAANCTTGGCCCCAANTATGGAAANGATGTNCAGNAAATCAGCCAATTCCTNGNAAANNAAAATGGCCNANAAATNAANAATCAATTAGATNAAACGGGTGAAGTAGAATTAGTAATTAACNGTAGTAGCTANTTATTGAAAGCTGACGAAATCGAATTACATTCCGATATAGTCACTGGTTATGCCATTGAAACCGAAGGTNCNCAATTTGTNGCCTTAAATGTTGAACTAGATGATGAATTAATCGCTGAAGGNTTAGCACGCGAGNTAGTTAACAAAATNCAACAACANCGAAAGTTNGCNAACTTCAATGTTTCNGATCGGATTAGNCTATCAATACAATCGACGCNAATAGTACAAGANGCTTTTGATCNATANAGAAGCTANGTGACATCGGAAACATTGACANCTGAAGTAGCCTNTGGCGACACTTTTAGTGACAAATCTTTTGNAAAGCAGTATTCCATTAATGGTGAATNAACAGAGATAAGAATTGAGCAAATANCCANTGGTTAGTAANCGTGATTGTATCAGTTGATCACATTAATTTAGTAGTTTCTGATTTNNAGNGGTCGGTTGANTTTTANACTAATGTTTTGGGNTTTCGAGAAACTCAACGNGCTGAATTAGAAGGGNAATGGATTGAAACCATTATCGGTTTGGAAACTGTCAAAGCGAGTGTTGCCTATGTCGTANCACCAGCTGGTCAACCTCGACTTGAACTNCTACAATACCACTCACCAATTGGTGANGGGTTCCAAGCTAACTCNATNCCTAACACGCTTGGTCTACGACATTTAGCTTTGAGTGTTGATAATATTGATTCTGCCGTCCATCGATTGCGTGAGGCTGGCACAGAACTCTTAAGCCGACCAGTGGTTGTACCTACTGATGTGATTCAACACTCGACTGGCCAGAAAATTTTGTGTTATTTTCACGATCCCGATGGTATTTTGCTAGAGTTAACCGAATATCGACACAATTCGTTAGACAGTTTGGAGAGGTTTAGTTAAAATACTCTTGCTGCAATAAGATAGCAGTTGATTGTAATTATCTAATTCTAGCCTTACTCAATTATAGGTGAATCATGTACAACAAATTCGACTTACACAAAAAAACGCGTCGCTCTTTTCTTGGTCAATCTGTTCGTGGTATTGGTTCTCTTGCTTTGGCTTCTCTATTAAACCCGGATGATAGTGTGGCTAATATCCAACCAACGACATGGAAAGGTATTACGAATCCAACCCACTTTAGACCTGCGGCTAAGCGAGTCATTCATCTTTGCATGGCTGGTGGGCCGTCTCACCTGGAAACACTAGACTATAAGCCTGAATTAGTGAAAATGGATGGGCAACCGATGCCTGAGTCTTTTACCAAAGGTAAACCGATCGCTCAATTACAGAACAATAAATCTCTCAAATGTTTAGGTCCTCAGCACACGTTTGCTTACTATGGCAAATCAGGACAGTTGATGAGCACAGCTTTTCCTCAGATTGGAAGTATTGCCGATGATATATGTATTATTAATTCACTAAAAACTGAACAAATCAATCACGATCCTGCCCATACTTTCTTTAACACTGGTACAGGTATTTCTGGCCGGCCAAGTATGGGATCNTGGTTACTCTACGGTTTGGGTAGTGAGTCAAGTAATCTACCAGGATATGTGGTTCTAGTCTCGTCTGGTGGCGGTCAAGATCAACCAATAGCAGTCCGCCAGTGGCATAGTGGATTTCTACCTGGCCAATTTCAGGGAGTCCAGTTTCATTCATCTGGTGATCCGATACATTATGTTTCCAATCCTCCCGGCGTTAACATGAAACACCAACGGGACGTGGTATCTGCGGTCAGCCAGCTAAATATGATCCATAANGAAACTGTGGATGACCCAGAAATTTCGACTCGAATCAGNCAGTATGAATTNGCCTTCCGTATGCAAACCAGCGTCCCGGAATTGATGGATGTCTCTGACGAGCCACAGCACATTTTAGATCTCTATGGTGCAACTCCTGGGGATGGTTCTTTTGCCTCTAATTGTTTACTCGCTCGTCGTCTCGCTGAGCGTGGCGTACGCTTTGTCCAACTCTACCATCGAGGATGGGATCATCATGGCAATGTAAAAGGTGGAATAGAAGTCGCTTCAAAATTAGTGGATCGTGCTTCAGCTGCACTTATTACTGATTTAAAGCAGCGAGGAATGCTGGACGATACTTTGGTGATTTGGGGAGGGGAATTTGGCCGGACACCAATGGCACAAGGCACCGGACGAGACCACCATATCCAAGGGTTTTCAATGTGGATGGCTGGTGGTGGTATTAAGGGCGGTGTAACATACGGAGCTACTGATGAATTGGGTTATAATGCGGTTGAAAATATAGTACATGTACATGATTTTCACGCCACAATGCTGCATTTACTCGGTGTCGATCATGAGAAACTAACCTATCGATTTCAAGGTCGGGATTTTCGTCTCACTGATGTTCATGGTCAAATTGTCCANCCAATTATTACCTGAGCGTTATGGNAATTTTGCCTNACGNGGTNTNGTTTTGCGCCAGTTAGTAGTTTATATACTAGGATTGGTTGTTTGCACTGCTTTGGCTATGACTCTCATTTTCAGTTTGATGAGGAAAAAACATCAAACTGACCCGCTAGACAAACTACTAAACCCAGAAAAATCAATTGAATCTGTCAGCTATGAACCTGAACTATCAAGTGATACAGAAGACATACCAGAATTACCTTCAAAGATTGTTCAGTTTGGTAACTCCGGCGAAGTTTTCTTCAGTTATGATATGGGAGTTAAGGCTAACACTGCCGATAGTGATTCCACACGCTTCGTCCAAGTCAAGCTTCAAATGATTGTTAAGACGAACGAGCGTAGCCAGTTTTTGGTATCTGAACAACCTACCGAAGATGAGAAGTTGCTGAAGGGCTTCTTTTTGGCGGCAGCTTGGGATCAAGTCGTGACATTATTAAGCCAAAAAACGGCCTTTGAGCTGCAGCAAGAGGCAATCAAACTAGAGTTAAAGGAAGATATGAAAGAAAAATTCAATTTTTTATTAGACGGTCCAGAATCAATCCAAGAAGTCATATTTGACAGTTTTCAGCTTCAGTAAAATCTAAACCTAATTTCTGACCAGCGCTGAAGATCTGACTCCAAGTCTCACTATCTATGGGAATTCCATTTTTCTCTCTCTCTGCTTTTATCCGCTGCTCTGGCTCACCTGGAACCAAAATTTCGTCGAATCCTGGTGCACAACGAGATGATTTTACCCATTCNATAAGATCNCGTATCTGCTGATGGAAAAAAGATTCTGGCACAAAATTACTAACCTGTATAGCTAAGATGAAGACAGAATTTCCAAAACGAGGGGCTGTATTTCCACTACAACCAGCACCGCTCAAAGCACCGGCTAAAATATCAACCATCATGGATAAAGCAAACCCTTTGTGTGCGACAATACCACCTAACGGNAATAGCGCCCCATAAGGTTCTTCGTAGAAATCTTTTGGATCTTGTGATGGGTGCCCATTGGCGTCAATGATCCATCCAGGAGGTAACTGCTCTCCTCGATTACGTTTTACACGAACCTTACCTTCTGCCACTACACTAGTNGTAATATCAGCCACAANTGGTCCATCATTCTTCTGAGGTATAGAAATACACAGAGGNTTAGTGGAAAACCGACCATCAATACCACCAAAGGGGGCAACCCTAGTACCACTACCATGACCATTAACCATCAATATACCAATACAACCCCTTTCAGCAATAAGGTGTGCGTAATCAGAGAGGCGTCCAACATGGTTATTTTGCTGAACGGTTATACAACCCAGACCATTATGGATAGCTTTAGTGATAGCTAAGTCTGTAGCTTGTTTGGTTACTACTTGACCAAATCCCCAATTGCCATTAATAACCGCGGTGGTTGTAGTTTCTTTCAGCAATTCAACTTTCCGTCCCAACTGAATTTCGTCTTTCTTAATATGATGAATGTATTGTGGAATGCGGATTACACCGTGCGAATCGTGGCCAACTAGATTAGCACGAGGTAAGAAGTCACCAAGTATTTCTGCTTCATCTGTGTTTGCACCAAGAGCTGTAAAAACCTGCCTAGTAACTGATCGAAGTTGGTCAAAGGTAAAAGTTGGCATATGATTAATTGACCGGCTTAGTCCGGTTAGTTAGTTGATAAGCTGGTCGATGGTTCGACGAATATCATCATAGTCAGGATCTAGCTCGACTGGTGAATTAGCGTATTGAGATTCAACACCTTCCAGACTCCTTTCGTGGTATCCAATCTTGAAATCAGGGAATTTCAGGCCAGATGCAGTCGAGATCACAATAACACGGTCTCGACGTTGAATTTGTCCACTCTGGGCTAATTTCATCAGAGCAGCCAAAGCAACTCCAGTATGTGGGCAGTTGAACAGGCCAGTTTGGTCAGCTTGAGCAACAGCCTCTGTTAATTCTGATTCAGTGGCTTGTTCAACTATACCATCAAATTTTTTCAAAACCTTTATAGCCTTCCAAACTGAAACTGGATTGCCAATTTGAATAGCACTCGCAAGTGTGGTTTCTGCTTTTAGACTGTCGAATTCCTCAAAATTAGTTTTGAAACTACGGTACAGCGGATTAGCGCGTGCCGACTGAGCACAAACGATACGAGGCAATTTGTTGATTAGCCCTAAATCCTTCATCATCAAAAATCCTAGCCCCAAGGCAGTCACATTACCTAGGTTGCCCCCTGGAATAATCACCCAATCAGGTACGTTCCAATCAAATTGCTGTACTAACTCAAAGCTGATGGTTTTTTGCCCTTCTATTCGCAGAGAATTCATCGAATTAGCCAGATAGAAGCCTTCTGTTTTTGCTAATCGTTGAATAATTGACATACAACCATCAAAATCTGTCTTTAGGGCTAACGTTAATGCTCCATTAGCAATTGGTTGGATTAACTGGGTGGTAGAAACTTTGTCTCTTGGCAAAAGAATAACAGATGGAATGCCAGCAGCAGCAGCATACGCAGAAAGAGCGGCCGAGGTATCCCCAGTGGATGCACAAATGACGGCTTTTATTGGTTTCCCCTCGAAGAGCATCTGTTTCACCATAGATACCAAAACGGTCATACCTAAATCTTTGAAAGAGCCAGTATGGCTATTACCACATTGTTTAATCCACAAATCATCCAAACCAATTTGTCTTCCGAACCGCTCAGCCCAAAAAAGATTAGTTCCTCCCTCAAACATGGAAACAACATTCTCATCGTCGACATTGGGACATACTAATTCCTTCTTTCCCCAAACACCGCTACCATAAGGAAAATTAGTCCGCATGTATCGCCGATCAAACAAATCAATCCAAGATTGGGCATCTTTCTTTTTCAGCTGTTGGACATCATGTTTAACCTCCAATAATCCATTACACTGCTCGCAACGATAGATAACTCGGTTGAGTGGATAAGATTCGTCGCAGCCAGACGCACACTGAAAATGAGCTGTTAGTTGCATTTGCTTATGCCTCTCTGACTTAGTGTGCCACTCGAGTCTGTAAGTTAATCGATTTTCCTAGGCGAGAAGATTCCATACCCGATAGCATGATTTCAGTCACATGACGAGCAGATTGGGCATTGGAAAGTGGTGGTTGTTTGCCGGATCGAATATGGTCAGCAAAGTGTTGGTGCATATTACCTGGGTCAGAATCAGAACAGTCGACTGATTGTACTTCAACAGGTGCGTGTTCTCTCGTGTAAGAGGTTGGTCTGTGTAGGCTAACAGCAGCTCCACCTTGTCCTGGCAGTGTGAATTTGCCAGCTGTCCCATGAATACTTCCCTCACTGGTTCGAGCCGGATCACACCAGCTCGTTTCTGCCGTAACTATTGCCCCGGATTCCGTTTGTAAAACTAGGGTGGCAACATCCTCTAAGTCGGTTGGTTTGTCAAAAGTGCTGACGAATCCGGTTACTTTTACAAATGAACCTAGTATAGCAACTAAACTAGAAACCGCGTAGACCCCCATATCGAACAAAGCCCCTACACTGGCACGTTCGGCGTCAAAAAACCATAAATCATCGTCGGTTTCACCAAATAAATCCCGAATCTCCGCATAATAAATCTCTGGGCCACCATGGCTAGTTCGATACCTAGCTCCTGACACACGACCAATAGCTCCTTCAGCGATCATTTGCCGAATTTTATAAGCTTGACTGCCGAAGTGGGGCAAGCACATTACGGTTCTGTCGCTGTTTTCAACTGCTTCAACAAACGAATTAGCTTCATTCATATCCCCACAAAGGGGTTTTTGCATTAGCAGATGTTTACCAGCGGAGATGGACTTTATACCCCAAGAAACATGATGTGGATGAGGTGTTCCGACTACTATTGCATCGATTTGTTGATCCGAAATGACCGCTTCGTAGTCCGTAGTCCAATTAGGGATATTGAACTCGTCACATTGTTGCTTTAGCCTATGTTCTTTTCGCCCGCTAATCAGAACTACCTCGAAATTGTCGTTTTGTGTGAGGTCCGGTAGATGCAACCGACGGACGATGCCACCGGCACCAATTATACCAACCCTAATTTTGCTCATTTAACTTTCCTTCTAACTATTAGTTCCATTTATCCATACCGAGCAATTTACGTCCCAACGGGGACAACTCAGCGGTTTTTCCATAATGATGTTCGTTTTCTTTAGTGTTTCGACCGAGGCCGGTCAGTCGTTCTTCCCACCAGTTAATTCTACTTTGACAGGCATCTTCATTACTATCATTGGCAGGATTCATAGTGATATACTGGACAATTCGGGGTTTATCCGAGGTATTCAAACTAGCCCCATGAGGTAAAGCCGTTCGCCAGATAATCAGATCGCCGATTTCCGCAGGTATGCATTTTGACCCTAAAGCATGAAGGTCTTGACGGCGTGGGTCTTCACCTTCAGGTAAACTATCCAACCAGTCCTCAATCATATTATGAAACCCAGGAACACACTGAAAAGCTCCTTGGTTTTCTGCTGTATCCGTTAGATACAAGACACCCTGAACACCAAAATTAATTGGTCTCTTGTCAACATTAGTATCCCAATGTAGCCCAAATTGTTTAGCATCAGGGTTACGATTCGGCGGATTCATACTACCTCGATCAAAACTAACCCACAGTTTCTCATTGTTCCAAACTTGACTAAAAGCCTGGTGGACGCGAAAGGCTTGTCGGTTATCCCATAAGGCTTGATGTTGGTAAATTTCGACCATAATACTTGGCCTAGGAGGGTCGGGGTACCAAGTCTCTGGGTTTTCTGAGTCCATCTCCAAAAATTCCCATATCGCTTGAGCAGCACGAGTCGCATTCTGCTCAGAAACAGCTTTCTTTGCCACGACATAACCATTCTTTTCCCAAAAATCCAGATCGTCCTGGCTTAAAATTGGCGATTGATTGTCACTAGACATTTTTCTCTCCATCTAAGGTATGGCCGTTTTGATAAACCGAAAGCTAAGAATAAAGTATCGGTTATTCAAAGTCAATCATTTTTGAATTGAATAATGAGCGGGTGGATAGGATTAGTCATCAATATCAGCTGATCTTATTATCAAACCAATAAGTTGAGAAATGTACAAATTCTGAGTGAATTTGGTGATAAAAAGTTAGTGAACTAGACTTTGTGTAACATTCAGGCGTTGGAAGTTAATCTTTGTTCCATATTAGAAGTGAAAAAATAAGGCATTGTTTGTCAATTGGCTCCACCCGATTTTGTAAGCTCTAACGCATCAGTAAAATCCACATTGTACGTCAAGCTAGACTGTTGTGACTGATATCAGATATTCTTTATATACACAATTCATCTTAGATTGATTAAATTTGTTTAGAAAAAATTTATGTGGAAGTCTATTCGTGTATCTTTGTTGTTGCTAGGAGTGTCTACTAGTCTGATTAATTGTGGTTTTAATGATACTCAGGAACAAGTGGAATTAATCAAAAATTCAGTTGAAAAACAAGTAAGTAAGAGAAAAGAACTGGTTTGGGATAAAGATAACACTAGAATGGTCCTTATTCCTGCTGGATATTTCGAGATGGGCTCTAAAAATAATATATCAAACGAAAAGCCAGTACACAAAGTTGAAGTGAGTGCTTTTTACATGGATGTTCATGAAGTGACGGTAGGACAATTCCAGAAATTTGCCAGTGAAACAGGCTATAGATACGACCTGTGGGATAACGTAGCTCGATATTCGCCAGAAGTTAATTACCCTATGATCTATCTAAGTTGGAAGGATGCTTTAGCCTATGCAGAGTGGGCTGGTAAAAGATTGCCGACAGAAGCGGAGTGGGAATACGCGGCAAGGGGTGGTTTAATTGGAAAAAAGTATATTTGGGGGGACGATCTATTCCAAGCAAGAGATTATGCCAACTGTCACGGCATAGACGGAAAAGATAAATGGCCGCAATGTGCACCAGTGGGTAGTTTTACACCTAATGGCTATGGTCTATACGATATGGCAGGAAATGCATGGGAATGGACATCAGACTGGTATGATGAAAGGTACTATAGAATCTCACCAGCTAAAGATCCTTTCGGGCCGGTGGACGGAAAATACAAGGTTTTACGCGGAGGTTCCTGGAGCTATCTCCCTATTAATCTTCGTGTAGCCAAACGCGAGTGCCACGATCCGTTAGGAAGTAGTAGTGGTGGGCTTCGGTGCGTATCAACCCCTAAGGATTGATACGCACCGACGCCCAGTTCTTATCTGATTTTAGTCTAAATCTGAGTATGCCGCTATCCAATCTATTTCCAAGTTGAAGGGCTCTTGAATCTTATCGGAAATAATAAACCCAATACCATTCACTTTACTGCCAACGATTTTCGGAGAATTTTTAACTTTCCAACCCCTAACTGACATCCGCATTTCATCAAATGGAACTGTTACTGTTTGCCATTCTTCATTCGTTTCAAACTCAGACTGCCAGGTTATTCTAGGATCTCGGGTGGTAGCTAATACCGAGTACGATCTACCGTCCCCACGTATTTTGAATGTTAACCCATCAAAGCTGGCCAAAGCAGATCTCGGTATAAAAGATCGGACCGAACTGAATCCACCATTATTTTTCAGAGACAAGCGACCCGAAAAACTCATTATGGATTGGTTAGTTCGCTGAATCTGGGCTTGTGAAACCCCACCCATGACATCATCATTTACTAGAAACCACTCAGAGTGCGATTGTTTGGAGAAATCAAATAATTTTTCGTCATTTTGAGAATATTCACTTTCCTGTGTAAAAAAATCGGAAGGTTCTTCCTTCACACCGCTTATTTCTTGGGATATTTCTGTAGAATACTCACTACACCCAATGACTAACGACAACATTAATATAAACGCGCTTATCTTCTTCATGTGTGCTCTTTTTGAGTTTGGCTAGTAAGGAGGGTAGCGATTCTGTGAGCAAATTGCAAAAATAAATCTATCACAAACACTGAAACACAGAATAAAAGACAAGAGAAAAGTGAATTAGTACAAGAAGAAAACTAGTCTTGAACGAAGGTAAAGCAATTATTCTCAAACTGCCTAAATTTGAAGCCCAGCGATGTGAACTCATCTATCTCATTAATATCCTCGACTCGGTTTTTGATTAAAAATCTAGCCATTTCTCCTCTGGCTCTTTTAGCAACTACTCCAACCACTCTTTCTTTACCATTGGAAACTGACAGAAATTTAAAGTGTATGACTTGTGATGTATCTATGTATTTCTTTATAGATGAGAAATACTCTTTTGAAGCCAANTTAAAAAGAAATCCAGTCTGAAGNTCTAATTTAATTTGGNTAGCAATTTTATCACCCCAGAATTCATAAAGGTTTTTTGNAGTGCCAAATGAATATCGAGTTCCCATCTCNAGCCTATACGGATTCATTTTGTCAGAAGGCTTNAGAACACCATANATACCNGATAAAATCCTTAACNTNTCATTCATNTAATTNNCATCATCTTGGGAGAAATCTCTNGCGTTTAGATGCTTAAAGACATCTCCTTGAAATTGAAAGATTGCNCTTTTCTCNGGGATCGAGANACTATCCCAATTTTTGAATCTCTCNGCATTCAACTCTGCAATATTGCTGCTTATACCCATTAGNTTACTNAGATCATCAGCTNGTAACTTGGAAAGTTGTTCAGCCAAAANTTTAGCTTGCNTATCAAANATTGGCTGCGTTGTTTTTAGANNCGCGTTGCTAGGGANACTATNAAGTCTCTTTGCCGGCGAAATGACTATCATATTTTCAATCCTGCGTCGGTTTAAAATTGTTCCACTTAGTTGTACCATATTGTGTCGCTTTGGTAAGAAATCTATCGAACCTCAGCCAAAATGACACAAGTGCGATTTCTTGAATAACCACTAAAAAACGACACATTATAACTTAGTAAGCCTAGAGATATAAGGGGAATCGCATCGAAGACAAAAAAGAAAAGAAATAGGCTAGACTTGGNACGAAATGACTGAAAATCTTACTTTCGACATAGGAATCATTAATGGCAGGCCCATCTACCACTGAACACTTCTACTTTCTATCACTGACCATCCATCTAAATTTGCCTAATCTTGCGGGAATTTCCACTTAGAATACAGCATTATCAGTTATCNGTTAGCAAAAGTATCTTTAGTTGTGCTACTCTCACTTCTCAGACATTTTGTGAGAGTCATCTCATTTTACTGTATTATTGAGACCAAACACACTTTGGGTACTGATTAGTACTAAACTTTTTACTGAAGTTTATATACTGACCTTAATTGTAAAATCTCAACTTAGTACTAATCTGAGGACAACGGAATATACCAGACTGGAGATGGTATGGAAATGAACCTTATCTAGAAAAAACAGTTTTTACTTCGTAAAGTTAGTTTATCTTTAAACTAGCAAGATTGAATTTAAACTCTTCTGTCAGCGCGTCCTCTGTACACTCCGCATAATCAATTCGTAAACGCTCAAATACTGAATGGTAATTAGATTCATTAATGTGATTTTGGTAACCCAGCCGGTTTTGCTGTTCCAATAAAACCTGAATTTTTGCATAATGAGCTAGATTTTTGTAATCTTCTACCGTTTCTGGTAAAAACGCTATATCCGTATAACAAGATATATCATCAACCTTATTTTCAATGAATAGCTTTAATGTTGGTGCTAACNCCCTGTCAAACTTATCAATTACAACCTCAAGTAAGCGTTGTAGATATTCTCTCAAATCGTAGTAGGTATACGTTCCATTTTTAATATCTGATATAAAAGCATTCAAATAATCATCATCCAATACTTCCCGTCGGACTAGTACACGGTGTAGATAATCAACATCTTTGAATATCAGTGAATTTGTGTTAGGATTTATCATGTCAGATCTCCGTTTGACAGTGGCGTGCCTGAAAGGCTTATGCCATCCTGAATAAATTGCCAAATATTGATTCTATTTGGTTCTACTCAGTCAAGAAAGCCGCCCTTAATCTGGCCATCAATGGTGTGAGACGTTNCCATTCTTCNAGNTGTTGTCTTTGAGCCTCAATTTGGTTAGATAAATTTTCCATATTNCTCTGGCCGATAACGTTCANTTCTTGTTCTTGATCNAGTGCNTGTTGTANCTTTTCGATTTGTTGNTCCTTAATTTTTATCAAGCTTTGTTCTNCGTCAGCTTTGTCCGANATTTGGGATAGCTTNNGAGAAAGNTGGCCTACTTTNTCTTCCAAATCTGATATTTTNGTCCTTAGTTCGANATTNTTCTGATNANTTGTAATTGNTGTCCGACAAATATCAGTACTCTGTTCTGGAACCCAAACTAGTCTTCTTCNNCCTTCNTTTTTATTTTTGATNCTGTTTTTGGCNACNTGGCGCTGAAGTGTCCTTCTACTGACTTTCAATAAAAAAGCGGCNTCNTTCATATCAAGCCACATAAAACTCCTCCTAANTTAACNGGTACCANTTTGAATACGCTAATTTGTCGGACANGGTTTCANATTTTGTCGGACAAGAATTTNTCNNCCCAAAATGAAAATGGNATTCANTGTNATCAATCNGTNAGNTAGAATATGGTATCAATATCAACAAAAGGGCTAGAGCAATGTTGTCTGTCAATATTTTCGATCTGTATAATTGGTTTATTTTGAAGATTTATAACTATTTCAGAATAGTCGAAGGTGTAAAGGTCTAATGCTCGAAATTGAATTTTTGGAACCGATCGAAATAGAGAAAGCAAAGAATACTGTGCTAAGAGATGGTTTTGTAGCAATACGAGACGTATTAGTTGGTGATCAACTTGACCGAATACGGCAGGCTGCAGATCGAGTCATAAATGATATTATTGATAAGGATCCAAACCGAATTGGAAATCGGGGCCACCATCGTTATTCATTTGGAAACCAAATACACCATTTTGAATGGTGCGAGTTAGTTGATCTTCCACCAATTTTGTCGATAGTAGAAGCCATTTGGGGAAACAATGATTTCATATGTAGTGGTGCAGGAGGAGACTTCTCTTTACCAAAAGCCGAAATTCAACCTCTCCACTCTGATGGAAATGAACTAGGATTTTCTGACCATTGGGTTGAACAAACTTCTTATCGTGCTCTACCTCCACCGACTTTAGTTGTCAACTTTCCAATGGTCAATTTTTCCAAAGAGAATGGAGCAATTCGACAAATCCCCTGCACACAAAGATTACAAGCTCCAATTCCAAGTTTGGAAGAGGAGCCACCTTGGATGAAAAATTGCCTGATCTATGCTCCTGCAGGTTCTGCATTGATCCGAGATATTAGGTGTTGGCACGGTGGAACTGCTAATAGTTCTGACATAGCTCGTCCAATGACTAGCGTCCAATATTATGCACCGTGGTTTCGACAACATCTTCCTAAAAAACTACCCCGGCAACACTTTGAGCGAATGTCGTTGCGCGCACAACACTTGTGTCGATATATTGTTGAGGATTAGCTAGCTAGGTTTATCGAATCAAGGCCTCCCAATTATGCAAAACTCCACCCAAATAATTTGATTCAGTTTACCTTAAAAGATAAAATTAATTCGTTTGGTTGCAATTATCATTGATGATCTCTGAATGATCTTTGTTATTCTGATAGCATTCTCTTTCTAACCATTAAGCAGAAAAACACCCTGGCTCTTGTTTTTTTAGATCAATTTTCTTCTGTCTGGAGTCTTTTTGTTTTCTCACTTTATAATCAGTACAGTACTTCTTTGCTTTCGTAGTATAATAAGCGTCTAATACCGTTTTCGAATAGTATGAGCTATATCTACTAATCGTGCCAACCGATTGGTGTAAGATCGGTCATTAGCTAAGTTGGTTCGTTCGAAGGGATCTTTGTCATAATCATAAAGCTCTTGAAGAATTATAGGGCCTGTTTTTTCACCCTGTCTAAATCTCTTCTGAATCCACTCTACATAACGGTAACGGTGATCTCGATAAGCATAACCCATGACGTCCTGCTTGTTGTAACGGCGAGGGTATTGACTGATTGATACTAGCTTGACAGAACTAGTGGGATTTTCGATTATTGGTAGCAAACTAGTACCCTCCAACTGAGGATGAGGTTCGAGACCCGTTAGATCACAGAGGGTCGGGTAGATGTCAACAAATTCCGTCGGTGCATTGGTAGATGTACCTGCAGGGATAATATCCGGGGCAACTAAAATTAGCGGTGAGCGAGTGGCCTGCTCATAATTGGTGTGTTTGCAAAACATACCATGATCTCCCAAGTGCCAACCATGGTCCCCCCATAGGCAGATAACAGTATTTTCGGTTTGGCCAAGACTTTCAAGATGGTCAATCAGTCGACCTACCTGTTCATCAATAAAACTAACAGATGCTAAGTAGCCGTGGATTAATTTACGCTGAAGTTTGGTAGGTATTGGTCCATTATCCGGTATATCAGAGTATCTACGTAATTCCCAAGAGTTTTGCCAGACGAAAAATGGTGTTCCTTTAGGCCTTTGTTGAATAGGATTGATTTTGATCATTTCTCGGTCATAAAGATCCCAGTATTTCTTGGGAACAGAAAAGGGTAAGTGAGGTAAATTGAATCCAACACCAAGAAACCATGGAGAGGTGGTTACTGAACATTCGTTCATAATCTCAATACCATTGGTGGCACAATGATAATCTTTATACAATTTGTCGGGCATATCAGAACATTCGGTTGCGGGTTTTGGGTTGCTTTTAATCTTGGGTAAGGCATATCGAGTACCATTCACTTTTCGGGCTGGTTGGCTCCAAGAAGGAATATCTTGGCTTACCCAACCCCGACCATTGTCGACACAACGACCATCATAGATCTTACCTGTGGCTCTAGTTATATAACCGTGATTCATAAAATATTGCGGTAGTGTTACTACATCCGGAAGAATACTACGCATAGTTGTTTTCAGATCCCAAACTCTGGTTGTATCAGGTCGAAGACCAGTCATCAAGCTAGTCCTGGAAGGCCCACAGATAGCCTGCTGACAATGGTTATTTTTAAAAATTATGCCACGCTTAGATAAACGATCAATATGAGGAGTGTGAACTTGAGTTGCACCGAATGCACCGATCAATGGTTTAAGGTCGTCAACCGCAATGAAAAGTACATTTCGTCTTTGATGAGATGATAAATTAATGGGTACTGTGGACAAAGCCGCAGTTGCAGTAAGTCCACCTACGGTTGCAATTTTCATAAAATCACGTCGCTGCATAAGTTTTTTCTCCTTGATTTTTCTTTTTCAGTTTAGCTAAATTCGGTATTTCATTTTGTTTGAATTAAGTCTAAGGTGTTACTTTTTATACATTGATTATTTTTGTATAAAAATTTGACAGATCAACTTTTAACGTATGCTCAAATTCAATTCATGTGATTACTTATGAGGAGCATAGATTTCCTAATATAATAAAAGATCATCTCTCTATTTCTTACATTCATAAAATATTGTTTCCTATGGTCTATTTTTTTCTATCTTTATCACTAGTAAATAGTTAATCAGGTAATATCCGAAATCTACATCCAAACTATGTAATGCCAACTCATGAAGTTCGAACTCCAACAACAGAGATATCATCGATTGCTTTTGATTGCGTACTACGGTTATCTTTTTGTGGCGATTTAGTTATGATTAACGATATCTAACTCAATCCGTGCTTATCCAAAATAGTTCAAGTCAAGCTAATTCACAAAATACAATACTAGTTTTATGATAGAATCGAAGATCCACCAAATAGTATAAGTAGAGTTGGGATTAGCGATGAGTAGTGTGCTTCGGAAATTAATTTATGGATACGATAGAGATTTTTAGACGAATACAAGATGCCATTGATAAAATTATAGAGACTAGCGAACTTTATGGTGGATTATTCCCATCAATTCTTGACCCCCAAACCGGTAAAATGTTTCTCAATAGACCACCTAAAATTACCGGGCAGCGTAATGGAGATCGGTCTCATTTGGGGAGTAACCTGATTCACGATGAGCCATTACTACAGACAATGTACGCATTAGGAAGACCAAAATACATTGAAGCGGCCGATAAATACTTAAGTTATTTTTCTTTACATTGTACAAAAACGTCAACGGGTCTCTTCCCTTGGGGAGAGCACTCATTTTGGCATCTTATTGAAAAGTGTGTTGGTTGTTCAAGAAACTCAAATGGTTATGCAATCCATGATCACCTGCGGCACGTACCCTTCTGGTTATGGGATAAATTGCGCAAATTTAACCCTGACTGTATTCAAAATTTTGCTGACGGATTAAGTTTCCATTGGACCAAAGGATCCGGATATGAGTATATACGCCATGCAAACATTGAAATTCGGTCTCAACTTGAACGTGGTGCCCGTTCTTGTGATTTTCCACGACACTCGGGTTTTTATATTTGTGATTTGGCTTATGCTTATGTACACATGCAGCGTACAGAAATTTTTGACCAACTTTGCCTAATGACAGAATACTGGTGGAATAAGCGTGACGAGCTTGGTCTTTTGCTGATTGAAAGTCGATCTCCTAAAGATTCAGAGCGATTTTTTGCCAATAATACACCAAGTCAGACTTTGTCACTCGGGGCGAGTTTATTAGAATCGGCAGATCTCATAAAGCCTTTTGAAAACGACCTAGCTTTAAAAATGCAGAGTTATGCGTACGAATATATTTCCGGATTTTTAGCTGCTCCCCATGAACCATTAAATCGAAAGTTCGTCAGTCTATGCCAACGAGAAACTCAAAAGGTTATTGAACTAATGACTACTTGGGGTAGTATATACGGTGCGAGTACTGTTTCTGGAACAGCCGTTTTGTGCATTAACGTATGGCGTCTAACACAAAATAAAGAACTATTGAAGTGGGCGTTGGCTGCTGGTGAATCATATCTTGAAGAACCATTTCCAATTGATAAGATTAAGACCAAAGGGCTTCAGATTCCTGCTATGGATTCAGGCCTAGTTCTCGCTCTATTCTCAGATTTATATGATGTCACTGGTGAGTCCGGTTGGTTGGCTGCAGGGATGGACCTTGCTGTAGATATTTGTGATGTATATTTTGAGAATACATTACCCATAGGTGCTTCTAATATTAATTGGTACGAGTCCCAGTTAGGCCCAGCTTTTCTAATTCATGGTTTAGCCCGCTTGGCTTCTTTAGTCCAAGATGATTTTATCATTGAACCAAACTATACTCTAAGATAGAGAATCTTACGAATTCCTTGTTGTTTATATCTAGTTTGTCGACTAAACAGAAATATTGGTCGACATTTTTTAGCAAATAAAAAGATTAGGTAGTACTAATGGTGATTATTAGGAATCAGTACCGACGAAAATGGAAAACTTACAATTGTTTATACCTCTTAGTATTTATTCTTCTCATAAACCAGGTTGGTAACAGCCAAGAAGCAAAACCAGCCGTTGGCTTAAAAGTAACGAAAATCAAAGTCGAAAGTGGGCAAAAATACAAGATGGGAGCTACTCCTTTACAAAATCAAGCCCGAATATACATCGATCGAGACCATCTGAAGTTTACAAATGTGCCCAAACCTCTGTCTGGGTTGCATTATATGATGACAGCAAACGCTGACCATAAGGGAAAAGGTGAAAAATTTCTAACATTCGTAGTCGATCAAACTGTTAGGCTATGGATTGCACGTGATAGTCGTGGGGCTCCAGAAA
Source organism: Candidatus Poribacteria bacterium (assembly GCA_002729015.1). Next base: position 2,725 of record PBVO01000103.1, on the reverse strand, counting down.
AAAAAGGTGTTGCGCCCAAATGGCTTTTAACAAACTTTGATCAGACAAAACTACAGATAAAAACAAACGAACCCAAGATGGAATCCTTTGTTCTCTATAGAGGGAAAGCTGATTTAGCTAAAGGGAAACACTCACTAGGAGGTAATGCTGCGCCACCAGCCCAAGGTCAAATGAACAACTATGTATTAATATTTGGCGCTGGGGAAGGAATAGAAAAAGAACCAGAGATGACCGTTCCCAAAGGGAATAATCTACCTATACTTTGGGGCGGAATCAAAATCAGTAGACAACAGTAATTATCTTCTTTGTCCCTTGAAGGTTCCTGTATTTACTGTTCGTATGTGAAACATTCATAATAAAAGAAATTGAGTTAATGAGACTTCATAATCTGATTTTTAGTATCGATGGAATCTGTTAGTTGTTGTAGAAAAATTCGGTGGGTTATTTGATCTAATCTTTTGCAATCGATTATAGCTATCATAACCTAGTCAAGGAAATCATAGCCTTCGTTGATCACTTACTTATCTAGTAGCCATCCCACTTTATTAGACTATCAAGTAGTGTAAGTAGCTAATAAACCGTCGTTATCCACTTTAATGATGGATAGGCACACTAGATGAATGAGATATATACCAACGAATAGAAAAAAGCTGTTCTGATGCTTTTGCATCTCTTATATGGTTGACTACTTTCCAAATCCCAATAAAGGTATTTATGAAAGAAATAGAAAAATTGTACCAGGTCATAAACGATTGAAATGTACTATTTAGTTAACTTGGCTGCTTACCACTCTTGTTGTCAATTGAGCATGATTGGCCAAAACGGAGGTAAAAGTGAGATCAGTGCCTAAACGCCAAAGCAAAAAATCAAATTTCAACTTAATTCAGCTTGTAAGTCATTATCACTTAAATTTGACTGGATCAATCTGTGAGTTTATGAGACGACAGGATAAATCTATATATTGAATGAATCATAGCCACTGATCAAACCACTCGATAGCAGACTGGACGTCAAATTCATGACCACCAGAAAAAATATTCAACCTGATTTTATCTTTAGCTCCGAGCGCTTGATAGTGATCGGCAAGCTGATTGTAGGCTTGAGTCGCGTCAGAAGCTAAAAAACTTGGATCTCTATCTCCAGCTTGAATCATCAGAGGTCTGGGGGAAATCAATGTAGCAATATCAGCATGTTCGAAGTATTTAGCCATTTGTGGGACGTAACCGCAGGTACAATGAAGCTCTTTTAGAAAAGTACTTTGGAAAGATGTCAAGAAACAAGAAACACAGGCAACTTGAATGCGTTCATCGCAAGCGGCTAGATAGAGCGTCATTTCACCGCCTAAGCTCAGCCCCGCGCAGCCAATCCGATCATTATCGACAGCAGGTAAATTCATTAATAGATCTATTGCTCTTTGTAACTCCCACATTCGGTAACCAATGACTGTACTACCGAGCAGACTCAGTGCTTCGTGGTCAAACCGGCAGCCGTGATACGGTTCTGGGTTTGATCGGTAACCAAAACTGATGTGCTCAGGTACAAAGGCTACGTAGCCTGCTTCCGCCAGTCTTTCAGGGTAACGGTGGTAACTACTCTTGGACTCAAATATAACTTGGTCTATACCAGCCCCGTGTCCCGGCGGGCAAATAATAGTAGGCTTGGGCTGATCGGTTTGAGTAGGAATCAATAGGTAGGCTGGTACTACTAAACTGGGGAGTGTCTGGTACTGAACTTTGAGAAGTTGGTAATTAGGTAGTTGTTCTTCTGATAAAATTTCAAATTCAGTTTCAAAGGTATTTCCCGTGAATGAAGGTAAATCCGAAATCTGCAGAAGTTCTATAATTTTCGAGCGGGCTTTTGGTTTCCAGTCATAGAATTTTTCGATTGATCCTTGAAATCGCATTTGACGTGCAGTCTTATCATACAAATGGCGCATGTATTGCAAAAAATCGTTCTGCATGGCTGTTTGAATTACTCCTATCCGACAATTAGTGTTTGCTTTTGTAATTTTTCTTAAGTCAAATATGCTTTCTTTCACTTCGCATATTTGTTTTGCGAAACTTGCGTCCCCCAATTAACAAAAATCGTAAATAAGCAACTATTGGAAAATGTTTGACTTATATGAGATTTAAAACGGCATAGATACAATCTGACATTACTGTTTTATTGACCGTTATCTTTTCCGCATTAATTAATATTATCAGTTTTTTGTACAACGTGTAATTTTAATTTTTTACGTAGTCATGCAAATTGTAAAACAGGACAAATTAGAACTAATTACCAACTAGTAAGATGTTATTAAGTCGTACAGTATTCTAGTTATATTATTGCATGCGATTCAAAAGTTTAAATGTTTGACAAAATTATTAAGCATCTTTAGTCTAGGAGAAGAATAAGATTGGAAAGAAGATAAAAAGCTGAAAATAGGAACCAATTTTTGAAATTTAGGTTAAAGCTTAATCAGTCGAATTAGCGACGACCAATAATACGAGATAGAGAGTTAAATCGATGTCAGAGAAGCAATTAACAGACGAAAGTGTGTTCACCGAATTATGTGAAAAAGGCTTTTGTGTCTTATCTATGTACTTACCTCAGAACAGGTTACAGGTTCTTAGAAATGCAATTCGCCGTATTCATCCAACTTGGTCAGATTTATCCCCCCCCAATAAAATCCCACCTCTAGGTCAACTACCAACCGAAAATACTTTTCCCTCTCGAAGGATTA
>PBVO01000102.1 GCA_002729015.1 Candidatus Poribacteria bacterium | reverse complement strand
TGACTTGCAGCGAGCTTTTACTATTAAGGAAATCGAATATAATCAAATACCTGAAGGCTCACGCTTATTGGCCAATTACCCCAATCCATTTAATCCTGAGACCTGGATACCATTTGAAATTGACTATCAGTCGGAAGTAGTCATTACCATCTATGATATTAGTGGTAAGCCGGTACGGACTATTGATATTGGGTTCCAACATGCCGGACTCTATACCAGTCGAACTCGGGCTGTTTATTGGGATGGAAAATCAGATTTAGGTGAGCAGGTAGCCAGTGGCATTTACTTCTACTCTATCTCGGCTGAGAATAGTAAGTCGCCTTTCTCTGCTACACGCCGAATGGTCATTCTGAAATAGGTTTAGCCAATAAGATGAAAAACGGTGTTGATTCAAAACCATTCTCAGTAGAGACTATCGCTGTAATCAGGTCTAAGCTGAAGGTGCCCCAATTACTATCTGGGCTATTAGTACTAATCCTGTTGTTAGGCTTTGATGTTAAAGCCGACCCCGTTTTTGTTGTCGCTGGTAGAGTGCAAGGTAGTACGGGTCTAGCTTTAGCAGAAACTAGAGTACAAGTCGAAAACTTAACCAATACATCTGTAGAAACTAAAGAGTCTATTACCAATGCTAACGGATTGTACAAGATACTATTCATGGATATGTTTGGTGACGGAGATTTAGACCATAGTTTTATTGATACCGGTGATCGGCTGAAGGTTCGTGTTCTGGATTCTTCTGATGTGTCCATGGTCGAACATTCATGGATAGTTACCCCCCAACAAATTACTGATAAGATAGTTGAAATAAACCTTCAACTATTTAGTTTAGTAGAAGATCTGCCTCAAACTATCAGCTTTTCGCCGATCGACAACAGTAAAACTGTAGCTAGATATACAATAATTGAATCAGGGAATTGGGGACAGTTATCTGACTTCGATTCAGTTGCAGGACAAGTCCTGTATAGTCCAGTCGCCAACTATAGTGGGACTGATACCCTGGTTGTTGGAGTAGATTACGTTACTGCAGGTAGTAGTGAAATCATAGTCAAAATATCCATTAGCCCTATCAACGATTCACCAGTGGTTAAAAATCCAATCGCTGATATCACGATCGATGAGGATGCAGAACAACAAACTATTTTCCTGATTGATGTTTTTGCTGATGCGGATATCGAAACCAATCAAGATCAACTCAGTTTCACCGCTAGTGGGGGAGAGACATTATTAGATATTGGCTTAGATGGAGAAGTACTCAGCTTTCAGCCTTTGGAGGATCAAAACGGAACCGCCATAGTTTCCATCGTAGCTACCGATATCGACGGATCTATTGCTACGAATGAATTAGCTATTACGATTCGTGCCATTAATGATGAGCCATTTGTGGCTAATCCCGTTGATGACATCAGCGTCTGGACTGGGAGTGATGACGTAATCATAGACTTAACCTCTATTTTTTCTGATCCAGATATAACATCATTGCCTATTGGAGACCAAGAAACAACTGATGTTTTAACCATAGCGGGAAAAATTTGGAATAGTGAAGGTTTACCCCTTTCCGGGTTAATGGTTCAAATAACCCACCAAACCCAGCTAGAAACTCTTCCTACAAGTGTGACTAATAGTGATGGAATATATAAAACCGTTCTGATGAACATCGACCAAGCTGGTTCTGTTGCATCTCAGAACGATAATCTTTTGATTGAAGTTTTTGATGATTCCGGTGGCCTAGTCTTGACTGATAATTATCAATTGACCAATGCGGATATAACCCAGAAATTGGCCGATATTAGTTTCCGCGGTGATGAGAGGATCAATTGGTTTTCTATTCGGGAAAGTTTAGACTTTGAGTATCAAATTGCGCCTATAGATCAACCCTTCGTAACTGCCACCATCAATGACCAAAATCTGATATTGGATATAACTGATGATCTAAGTTTGGAAGGGGAAATTGAATTTATTTTGCGTGCAACCGATATGAGTCTGACCAGTTCACCGCCAGAGAGTTTTAAGGTACAAATAACGGCAAGCGCTTTGGAGGTTGTCGGCATTGTTCAAGGAGAGTTGCGGCCAGAAATGTATGCATACGCCACGGTTTATTCAGATAATCAAGAACGATTTAACACCCTTGATGATATCGTGCCGGTAGATACAACCAGCGGGGAATTTACGATTTTACTCTACGAGGATGTCAGCCAAGTAACTGCCGAGATAGAAAATAAAGTAGTTGTTACCATTGAGGATGATTTGGGAAATTTTTTGGCCGAAACTAAAACTATTGTTTCGGATAGCCATATTACTTCTACTATCATATCAGCAGCTTTGACAATTGAAGATCAACCTACTCGTACCTTTGAAGTAGTAGGTGTCGGAAATATTGGCCTACAGTTACCAGATGTAGGAACAAGATTGACCACTAAGATAGAATCTGCTCAACAAGAGGATGTCGAAGCCATACTTCCTGCTAGCCTTGATTTGGCTCAACGTATACCTGAACAGATGATCAAGATCGAGGTTACCGGAGACACGCTAGACACAGGCATAGGTGGCAATTTTCAGGAAACCCCACTAAGAATCAGCTTGCCATTTATTTCCGCCGATCAGGTCGCAGATACAATAGTGCTACTGTCTGAACCGACCGAAGATCAAGAATCTCGAATCGAGATTTTAGCTACTGAGCAAGGCGAGGACAACCTAACTGCTGACTTATACCACTTGAGTTACTTGCTAACGATCAAGAATCAATCACCAAGACTTATCGACGATTGGCAAACCACTATCATTTCGAATTCTGTACAAGATTCAACGACTATAGATGTCAATGCAGGGGACGAAGATATCGAAATTGATCTACAGCTGATTTTTACAGATGATGATTTGGATTGGGGCGACAACCTGATTTATCAATTGAGTTTACCCGATACCAATTTAATTAGTGTGCCAGATGCCGTAGCTTTAGATAGTCAGTCTGGCTTTGAGTATACTGATGAGGCTCAAGAGATTACCCAATTGAATCGTACTGAGTTTAGTCCCGATTTTGAAACAGATAATACACAGTTAAAAATAGAACTAACCAAAGAGAAAAGCCAAGAAGGTGAAGTGTCGATCCTGTTACGAGCCGTAGATATCAATGGCCAAGTTTCACCTACAATAGAACTCAAAGTTAACGTTAAAAGCACGCAACCTTCTGCTTGGCAGACTGAGCTTGAATTGACTGCCGGCTTAAATTTGGTCTCTTTACCATTACAACCCATAGATAATCAGACTAAACAACCTCAGAGTTGGACTGCGGCCGATCTAGCAGAAAGAATACAGGCTACAGTCGTTGTCGCCTATGATTCACTTGTCAGTGAGAGTAATAGTTTTGTACCTTACATCCCAGAAGTCATGGCTAATAGTGGAGATTCTGGATTCCTGATTGATGAAGACCAAAGTTATATTGTCAATGTTTTAGAGAATCAGTCGTATGTTTTCATTGGTCAGCCTTGGGGACTTAGTCTTACCGATAATCATAGTAGTACAGATACTGAAACAATCGATACCCCCACAATCACTGAAATTGAAGAGGCTAGCCCAGCGCCAGCCTTACAAAAAAGATCAGGTCAAAATTGGGCTTTCGTTCTAAGTGGAGAAGTTGTCCGAGATTCACAGCTGAGTGTGGGATTTGAACAAGTTCAAATCGGCCAGATCAAAGCGATTCATCAACCAACTGGCCAAGCCTTAAACCTGAGACTGAAAGGTAATCGATTCAATACTGTTTTGACCAACATGAATCAGCAACCGGTAGTCANCTCAGGGGACGTATTTGAAGTTACAGCCTTGGATCAGGCGGGAAATTTGATAGCTGGTCCAAATCTGTGGCCCATAANAGATCAGGACCTAACACAAGCTTATCACCACCAGTCATTAACAATCGGTGATATTGTTCCCAATCGTTCCATGCTCTTAGCCAACTATCCTAACCCGTTTAACCCAGAGACTTGGATTCCATATGAGTTAAGTCAAGACGGGTCAGTAACGATTCAAATCTTTGATAGCCAAGGCACTACAATTCGCAATTTANGGGTTGGCTATCGCTCAGCTGGACGTTACCTGTCGCAATCGAGAGCAGTCTATTGGGATGGCAAAAACCAGATCGGAGAAACTGTGGCAACAGGCATGTATTTTTATACGTTGACCAGTAAAAANTTCTCAGCTAGCCGGAGAATGGTAATCGTTAAGTAAATCACTTGATCTATCTAGAACAGGCTCTTGGCTCCAACCCAATAGGCGATAACTTCAGATTGTAAAAACTGTGTCAATCTTCTCTTTCAGATAAGATATCGGGTCTAGTATTTCCTAAGCTAATACCCTTACTCTGAACTTATTTTCTTTTTGATTTTCCGAATCGCATAGCCGCCAGATCACCTTTCTTTTTGATTTCTTGTAAATTATTACACCGAACAACCAGTTATTAGTTGTATTCGTATATGGACTCGTNGGGGTTTCGGCGAGAATTGAGCGGTTGAATAATTCGACGGCGCTCGGGTGTGAGTCGGGCTAGTAAATCAGCCGATGGTTGGTACCCATAACGGCTATGTCCCCAGTGCGGACCGTAACGATAGATCACTATTCGTCTATCTCCTGGAACACGACGCTTGGCTGACCCATGAGCGATACAATCAACGAAAAGCAATGCATCTCCAGCCCTCATCTCAATTTCGATGGCACCTTCAATACCTTCGGCTGAACCTCCTTTACTACGGCCGTCCATAAAAGCGGGATGAACCAGATTTGATTTATGGCTACCTGGAATTACCATTGTTCCTCCACCACCAAGACCAATATCAGTTAGAGCCAATAAAATTACAATCTGGCCACAGCGAAATTCGTTATTATGAAACCGAAATTGGGTCCGGATTCTTTTTTTGTGCCCACCTGAATGTAAGCGGGTTTCCCCACCAATTCCTCTTACATTCACAAAAGCCTCATCAATGAATAAGCCATCATGGCCTGCGTAACGACGAATATGTGAAATCCAGGACTCATGATCAATTAACTCTTCAAACCCCTGTCCCGCTTCAATAATATTGTGAATCTCATCTGGTTTTAGTCGATGAATATTGCCATTCCACTCATTTAGAGTCATCGATACATAAGGATCTAGCTCAGTGTTGAGTCGTGTGACCAATTCTGCTGATACGGCTCCTTTAAGGTGTAGGTAACCACGTAAATCGAATAGATAATCTTCTAAGTTCTGTTCCATCTCTTGCTATGATCTCCTACTGANTTTTCTGAAAAAAATTTGTTCGGTACATAACTATTATAGTTTTGCTCAGCCTNATTCTGATCCATCGCTCTAACTGCTGTTGGTGAATCTGCNGCTATATTATCTTTTATAACANAAGTTTTATTTTACTCATCTGGGTCANTACTGACTAATCAACTTTTGGCATTTCTGGTAGCTAGTTATNTCGTGGCTAATCGTACCAATTAAAAAATATTGCGAAACACCCAGACTTACCATCGACAATAGTGTATCAAACTCTCGGACTGACAAAAAGATATTTGTCCGTTGAGGTGATAGGCCTGTTGGAACTTGACCCTTTCNGAAGGATAGTCTATAATCTTTTCTTTTTTCATCCGAGTTATAAGCCAAAGAATAATGGAGTAAGNATATTGTCCAATAAATGTTACGCTCGTTATCCGAGTATATATCAAGATCAACTAGTGTTTGTGGCTGAAGACGATTTATGGTTAATAACCGACACCGGTGGAATCCCTCGTCGTTTGACCGCTAATTTGGGTGAGGTCACTCGACCTTTGATTTCTAACGATGGGCAGAAAGTGGCATTTATCGGACGTGAAGAAGGCCAACCTGAAGTCTATGTTATGCCAACGCTTGGTGGGGCTGCCAGTCGGTTAACCTACCTAAGTGCAGCTAGTGGGATTGCTGATTGGCAAGGCGACCAAATCATCTTTTCNAGTAATGCGGGTACACCATTCNGTCGATCTTACCAACTCTTCTCGGTTTCAGTGGATGGTGGGCTAGCTGAACCACTTCCATACGGCTCAGCTCAAACNATGGCCAAGGGAAANAATGGAGGCTTNGTTATCGGTCGGTTTACAGCCGATCCCGCTCGATGGAAACGATACCGAGGTGGTACTACTGGTGTCTTATGGATTGATTTTAATGGTAATGGTCAGTTNCAAAGACTCGTCAATCTAGATGGAAATTTGGCATCTCCGATGTGGATTGATCAACGTATCTACTTTTTATCCGATCACCAAGGTATTGGTAATATTTACTCATGTGACCCAGAAGGTCAAGACTTACAACGCCACACTGACCACGAAGATTTTTATGTTCGTAATGCGACTACTGACGGGAAACGGATCGCTTATCATGCTGGAGGAGACCTGTTCATCTGTGCCCCTAACGACGATACGGTCATACCTATCGACATAGATTTCAGATCATCTGGTATTCAAAGGAACCGAAAGTTTGTCTCGGCTGGAAATTATCTAGAAACCTTCGATTTATCACCTAATAATACTGATCTGGCTCTAATTAGCCGAGGACAAGCCTTCAGTTTTGCTTACTGGGAAGGTGCGGTAAGCCGTCATGGCANATTAACCCATTCTTCTGAGTNTCAGCCANTAACCACTGTTCGANATCGATTGGTGAGATGGTTGAATGATGGAAAGCNATTGGTAATGGTTAGTGATTCGGGGGANTCAGTCAATGATAAAGGGGACGAACGTCTAGAAATCCATCATCTTGACACTCAGATAGCAACCACAATTTTAGACCAGTTAGATCTTGGTCGACCTGTTACGATGGTTGTATCACCAAAAGCTGATTTGTTAGCCTTGACTAATCATCGAAATCAACTAATTTTGGTTGATTTAAAAGAAGAAACTGCACAAATTTTAGATGAAAGTTNGCATGGGTCGATCNCAGGCNTGTCGTGGTCGCCTGACGGGCACTGGATAGCCTACGGTTTTTCGGCTACTCAGAATACCAGTGAGATCAGGTTAGTAGAAATTGAGTCAGGTCAAATTCATACGGTTACTCAACCTATTCTACAGGATACTAATCCGTCTTTTTGTCCTGAAGGGAAATATTTGTATTTCCTTGGGAAACGTGANTTTAATCCTGTTCACGACAATCTACATTTCGATTTAGGGTTTCCAAGGGGAGTACGCCCCTTTCTGCTGACATTACAAAAAGATTTAATTTCACCTTTCGTACCACAACCAAAACCACTACTTGATCCGGATAAAGAAAAGAATCAAGACGAAGACTCTAATGAAGAAAAAATTCTGGATGGCCAAGATTCCATCGCTGATTCAGAACGAGACGAAAATGCGGATACTGGACAGGAGATAGACGAGTCAACAGATGATTCTGATTTAGTCGAAGATACTAATATTCGTATTGATTTAGANGGTATCCAAGACCGGCTGGCAGCCTTGCCGGTACCAGATGGTCGATACGGCAAAATTATCGCATTAAAAGACAAAGTTTTATTTACTTCCTTTCCAGTTGCTGATCGAAAAGGTAAAGTTGCACTTGAGATGTATGACCTCGAAAANCAAGATAAGCAGACTATTGCTAACGATGTAACAGATTTTACNATCAGCAAAGATGGTAAAGTCCTCACCTATCGGTCNGGAGCTCGCCTCAGAGTAATTAAAGCTGGTGTCAAAGCTCCAGAAAAAGACGAAGTTAATCGGACTGGTGGTTGGATAAATTTACAAAGAATAAAAATNTCTGTCGATCCNGTTGCTGAATGGCATCAGATGTANCGAGAGGCTTGGCGTTTACAAAGAGACCATTTCTGGGCTGAAGATATGTCGGGAGTAGACTGGACTCGTGTGTACTCCCGGTATCTACCCTTAGTTGACCGTATTGCTAGTCGGAGTGAATTTTCTGATTTGATGTGGGAAATGCAGGGCGAACTTGGTACATCCCATGCTTATGAAAGTGGTGGTGATTATCGTAAAAATCCACATCAATATGGGCAAGGCTATCTGGGTGTAAAATTGAGTTTCGATCCAGTCGACAATGGTTACCAAATTCAGCATATTTTGAGNGGGGACCGATGGCGAGAGGGACAAGATTCTCCACTCAATGCTCCCGGTATTAATGTGTCCGTGGGAGACAAAATTATGGCTATCAATGGTCAACCGTTAGACAAAGATATAACGCCCAGTCAGTTACTAGTTAACCGNNCTGGCCAAGAAGTGAGCTTGACAATCCAACCNTTTTCAACGGTAAATGAAGATGAATCGGTAGATAAAGAACAGAAACCGGAGTCTAGAGTAGTGACGATCAAAACAATGGTGGNAGAAAGATCTGCTCACTACCGAGAGTGGGTTAGTCTGAATAGGCAGCAGGTTCACTCNCAAACTAAAGGTCAAATTGGTTACGTGCATATACCAGATATGGGCGTTGCAGGTTATGCGGAATTCCATCGGGCATATTTAGCTGAAGTTGAACGAACAGCGTTAATTATCGATGTGAGATGTAATGGAGGTGGTAACGTCTCTCCATTAATTCTCGAGAAACTAGCCCGTAGAAGGATTGGCTATGATCGACAGCGTTGGGGNCAACCTATAGCTTACCCCTATGATTCTGTTTTAGGTCCTATGGTAGTGGTNACNGACGAGCTAGCAGGNTCGGATGGCGATATTTTCAGCCATTGTTGGAAGTTAATGGGGTTAGGTAAGTTAATCGGAAAAAGGACTTGGGGCGGCGTTATTGGCATTTCACCCAAACATGGATTAGTTGACGGTGGTAGAACGACACAGCCNGAGTATTCATTTTGGTTTAAAGATGTTGGTTGGTCTGTAGAAAACTACGGTACCGATCCCGATATTGAAGTGGATTATGCACCACATCACTACGTTGAAGGTGTTGACCCACAACTGGATAAGGCAATTGAAATTATTCTGAATTTACTGGAAACTGCCCCTCCAGAGATACCTGATTTNGAAAATCGACCTAATTTAGCACTGCCAACTGAACTANCTCCTCGGCCACAAAATTCTTCANCTTAGATAAAACGGTAGAAGCAAGACTGATTCATTGTTTTGTCCTGATAGACTAAAGTTAAGCTGGGAGATTCAATTTTGTTTCTTGGTTCTTGTAAGGTTGTATAACCACAACACTAAAGGATTAAAAACAACCTGAATCTCCAGTTTCTTTTGATCTGTTGATTTTTGTGGTATCGGAGAAACATTTCTGGCTATTGCTTGGCTGTGTGCTGATTTGAACGAAGATTTTCCACATTATCAGGTTTACCACTTGAGTCTTTAAACTTGCTTCCTTTTTGCAGCCAACTCCTTATCACAGCGAACCTTTGTATATACTACTTAAAATAACTCGATTTTTCTCACTGTGGAGTAAAAGATANGGCCTATCACTTCCTATTGGGTGTGTTTAACTGGCGATCNAGATTAGTCGTTGAGGCCGANTGTATCTGTTTTGCTGGCATATTGACAGGTAATAACCAACGTGCTATAATCGAGGCCATCTCGACTTTTCATGTTAGAAGGAGCATAAAATTGTGAATAAGAGGAATATACTGCTGTGTCTTTTTGTGGCNGGTATTGTAGGAATTATAAGTGGCTGCTCGAAAAATGTCAGTGAACTTAGCCCGCAACTAAAAACACATCAGCGAGTAGCCGTAGCCCCGTTTTTGACGGATAAAACCTCAAAGGGGATGGAGAGACGATTTGCCATCGACCTAGCAACCCGACTAAGTTTAGCAGCAAAAGAAAATGAGTGGATCTATGATCAATCGGCGACATTAAATCCAGTATCTGTTGCGCTAACTGAATTAGAACAAGTAGAAACAATTGAAGAAATCAGTGCAGATGGCGAATCCAAAGAAATTAAGGTTCCTACAATTAAAGCTGCGTTCGAAGCTGCCGCAGATAAGGATTCCGAGGATGCTACCCTCGCTGCTGCAGTTGGTGAAAAAGTAGGAGCTGACCTAATTTTAATTGGCAGTATTGAAAAACTCAAAATCGACGAGGAAATGGATAGTAGGCCAGCCTTTGACATGAGTAATCAAGCTGGTATTTCTGGAACGACCCGTTTTGTATTAGTTTACCAGTGGGCTGAAGTCGATATGCACGTAATTGCTGTGGATGTAAAAACGAAAGAAATTGTTTGGAACAATAAAGGATTGAAAGGATACATTAAATATTGTAGGGAGTTTCAAACACAAGATCCGGCCAAAGAATATAGCCGAGTATCAGAAGAACAAATCAGAGCTGACCTGAGAAAGCATATGGTATCACGTCTGGGTAATCAGATGATGGGTGATATTGTTCGCGGTCGAGATATTCCCGATTACTTGATGAAGCCTTCTCGTCGACTGATTCGTGCGGGTGGTGAAATTCGACTCAAGTAGCTTGCTTCGAAATTGGGTTCATCCAAGTTGGTAAAATCTTCGAGGGGTGGTAGAATTTTTCTACCACCTTTTTTTATTATGACACGTAAAATCATGGGGGAAGCTATTTCCTAGAAGCACCTCTTTTCTTTCTGCTGTGGTAATCAGAATAATATCTGTTTGGCAACATAGAAATTGGTAAATTAACCAAGATTCTCCGTGCTATATTCAAGTTGTTTTGAAATGTCTAAAGTATTTGTTGTTTAGGCGACCAGTCGGTATTCAGATTATAACCAATTATTTGATGATTCTTTTTATCCTGTCAATGCCATTCCATCTAGTGGTAACTAAGAAANTTTTTAGACTCACTTGTTTGGCCTTACAAAAATTTATTTAAGTTCATTCGTTAGGAGAATCACTTTGCGCCGAATGTTTTCTTCCTCACCCTATTCTTTGATTCATATTTGGTCAACATATATTATCACCGTATTTTGTGTCTTTTCACAATCAGAACTATCGGCAAAACCGGTTACAGATCTAGAACAAGTTACTGCACTAGCACTCAAATGCCAAAATTTGGGTTTGGCTTACCTAGAAGAATCTCAACCACAGAAAGCTGCCGAACAATTTGAGCAATTGATCAATCTATTACCAGAAGAAGCCATAGGATATGGTAACTTGGCCGTTGCACAACTGCGTCTTAAGCAATCTGATGAGGCTTGGACAACGATACAAAGGGGACTCANAGTTAACCCAATGAATAGCCAACTTCACTTTATTTCGGCTGAGATTTTGCAATTAAAAGGTAAATTCGAAAAAGCAACCATTGAAATTGAGGAAGCCGTCCGACTAAACCCGGAGGACCTAGAAGCTCGCTACCAATTAGTTCGACAACACCTCCGTATCAGAGGTGATGTAAGTGAACAGGAAAAAGCCATTGAGGGTTTAAAGGAAATACGTCTGCGAACACCAACGAACATTGTTGTCTTGATGAAGTTAGCTCAATTGGCNGCCANTCGAGGGGATATTGACTTAACAATGGAAACTGGCCAACAATTAAAAATTTTGCTAGCCGATATTCCTATTGATAAATTGCAATTCCTTATCGATGGGCTAACAGCTATCCANAATCAACAATTAAATAATCACCTACAAGTCGCCAACCGGAATTTGCGAATTTTCGAAAATATCAACAAAAACACTCCCCGTTACCAGCAAGGTATTGCCGAATTGGATACCCCGATTTTAGGTCATCCTATCGAGGATTTTGAAACTGGTTTTCGTTCCCGCTTAGTTACCAAAATAACTCCACCTATCTCCGTNCATTTNACAACCATTCAAAAACATTTCGANAAACCTAAAACTAACAATATTCAGTTTGACTATGATCATGATGGAGATTTAGATGCCTTAGAACTCAATAGTGAAAAAATGAAAATGTGGCGTAACGATGGAGATGGCACATTTTCTGACGCATCCCAGACGACCTTTGGTCGGGATTTTCAAATAGCGGCTACTGNTGGAACCTTTGCTGATTTCGANGATGATGGAGATGTAGATTTGATTACTATTGATCATACTACNTGTTATTTTTTTGAAAACCTACGTCAAGGTCGATTAAAAGCTGTAGTAATCGTTTCAGATCAACANCAGCTNCAATCCATTGATGATGGGGATTATGANAATGATGGAGATATTGATCTGGTGATCACTTCACATCAGGCAATTCAAACCTACAAAAATCGNGGTGATGGCACTTTTGTGAGTGATCAAGTACTTCCTTTTTCCAATGGGTTGGATTGTCATTTCGTAGATTACGATAACGATGGGTTTCTAGACCTTTGGATTCTTAATCCCACAAAGCATTCGATTTGGCGAAATAATGGTTATNGCCGGTTCAAGAACCAGNCTGGTTTATTACCNCCCAAGACTGAATATGGGGGATTTGGGCTAACTTCTGATTACGATAATGACGGAGATTTAGACTTAGTCCATTTCTTAGCCGACGATAAGAGCTACGTATTACAGAACGATGGGGGGAACCAAAACCAATGGTTACGAATTGAACTGGAAGCAATCGTCGAGGGTAATAATAAGAATAATCTAAAAGGTATTGGTTCGAGATTAGAGGTCAAGGCTGGAAATCATTATCAATTGACCTACGTCGATCAACAGATCTCTCATTTTGGATTAGGCAACAATAAATTGGTGGATGTCGCTCGGATCGTNTGGACGAATGGTGTNCCACAAAATATTCTTCAACCTCGTAGTAACCAGAAAATCGTAGAAAAACAGGTATTGAAAGGATCTTGTCCGTTTTTATATGTATACGACGGGGANGGCTTTAGATTCATCACTGATTTACTATGGAAAAGCCCACTTGGTATGATTACGTCAATTGGTACAGTTGCGTCGTCTAAATCAGCTGATGATTATGTTCTAATTGGAGATAAGCTAAAACCCAAAGATGGTCAATACATTTTGAAAATTACCGAAGAATTATGGGAAACAGCATATTTTGATCAGGTCAAACTTATCACCGTTGATCATCCAGCGAGNAACCAAATCTTTGTNGACGAAAANTTTACACCNACACCCTATCCACCATTTGAAATTCATCCAGTCAAAATAGCTCGAAGGCCATTGAGCGCCATNGATCATAATAAAAACGATGTACTAAAAAAATTGAAAAAATTTGATTACGATTATGCCNTTGAACATAAGCCTGGTCGCTTTCAGGGCGTAGTCGACGAGCATATCATTGAGCTTGATCTTGGTCCTACTAGTGATCAAACTCCAATTAAACTGTTTTTGACTGGCTGGATNTTTCCCACGGATACATCCATTAATGTCTCTATCTCGCAAAATNCCGCTATTAGTTCTACTTTTCCCTATCTGCAAGTAAAAGACCAGAAAGGCCAATGGCAAACGGTNATTAATCCAATTGGCATCCCTGCTGGTAAAAATAAAACTATGATTATAGATTTAACAGATAAGTTTCTATCGACCGATAGACGTGTACGGATTATAAGCGATATGCAAGTCTACTGGGATCGAGCCTTTTTTACCATTGGGGACCAAGACTTTCCAATGGTTATGACCGAACTCGAGGTTGAAACTGCCGACTTACAATACCTTGGTTTCCCTAAGATGTACCGGCCAACACCACATGGGCCACACTTATACGATTATAACCAAATCGATCGAAACCAACGTTGGCGAGATATGGAAGGATTCTTTACCCGATATGGAGACGTAACCCAATTATTGAATAATCTAGATGATAAGTTAGTAGTGATGAACGCGGGTGACGAGATAACGGTCAAATTCTCAAAAAGCAAACTACCTGATTTGCCGGCTGGATGGACGCGTTCATTTGTTTTATTTAGTGATGGTTGGGTTAAGGATGCAGATATAAATACCCTGGCTTCCCAGACTGTTGGCCCGTTACCTTACCACAATATGAAAGATTATCCACCGAAAGAATATCCAGAGCACCTACTTCCGTATCAGCTTGAGTATAATAGTCGCCGTGTACGACACAAACTACCCCCATTTTAGGGCCTAGTGATTTGGACTGTCTGGTTGACCAAAAAATGATCCAGGTTTTCGATGTCTCCATTTGGCCAACGTATTACAACTTGCTCGATTTGTTTGGCATTTCCGACGCCGAAATGTAGAGAAGTTTCGCTGTGGGAAAGATAACCAGTATTATTGCCGACCTCTTGGCATTGCTGATGTCGCCGTCCATCACTACTGATGGTTTGAATCGTGATACGTGTACCAGTAGCAATTCCTTGAATTATAAATCGGATCCAGTTTTGTCTATTACCACCCTCATTTCTCAGCAGGCAAGGCTTACCATTCGAGGTTGTCACTACCAAATCCAAATCACCGTCTAGGTCATAGTCAGCCACAGCGGCACCTCGACTAATAATTGGGTGTCCGAGGTCACCTAAATTTTGAGCNACCTCGGTTAAAGAACCATCTACAGCTTGATGAAACATAAGATCAGATTGAGCGTAACTTCCATTTTGACCCAACTCAACTAGATTATCGTGTANATGTCCNTTTGCCACATACAGATCTTGATAACCGTTGTTATCGTAATCAAAGAAAAGCGTTGCCCAACCAAGATAAGGAAAAGTAACATGGCCAGTTTTTGAGGCTCTCGTAATATCGGAAAAAAATCCATCTCCGTCGTTTCGGTATAAAGTGTTGGTTTGATCAGCATAATTAGTCACCGTTAAGTCAAGCCAACCATCGTTGTTGATATCTCCAAACGCGGTGCCCATTCCATTCTCGGGTGTTCCGTTTTCATTGACTGCTACACCCAACATAAAACTCACTTCTTCCAGAGTTCCATCTCCATTATTTCTATAAAAAAAATTTTCTGTCGAGTCATTAGCAATGTATAAGTCTGGATCTCCGTCATTGTCATAATCACCCCAAGTCAAACCAAGTCCTTTACCTGGTGGAGAAACATTAGCGATACCCGATAATTGACTAACATCTTTAAAAGTTCCGTCTCCATTATTTTGATATAATAAATCTGGTACTCCTAGAAAACTATTAGGCTCGCAATAGGCCCGAATATTAGACTCTTTCAATCCACACCAAGGATTAGTTGCTAAATC
Source organism: Candidatus Poribacteria bacterium (assembly GCA_002729015.1). The sequence continues at coordinate 54,962 of PBVO01000102.1, read as the reverse complement.
AAACTCTATGTAGTTGACTACATATAGATCTAGATCACCATCTAGATCGTAGTCAANGAACGCACAACTAGTTCCCCAATCAGAATTTAAAATACCTGCCACCAGTGTGACATCAGTGAAAGTTCCATCTCCATTGTTACAATACAGTACATCTGTACCAAAGTTAGTAACGTAAAGATCTAAATCTCCATCGTTATCGTAATCCCCAACGGTACAACCATGGCCATANCTAGTATCCCCGACACCTGCATACATGGTGACATTGCTAAAGGTTCCATCTCTATTGTTCTGGTAGAGCTGATTGGTAGGTAGATCATCATCGGACAGATAACCAGGCAAAGGGGAGCCATTGACAAAATACAAATCGGGATAACTATCGTTGTTATAATCAAAAAAAGCAACCCCTGCTCCCAAAGTTTCCATGAAGTANTTATTCCCACTTCGCCCGTCAACATGAAAAAATTCTATACCAGCTGAGTAAGTCACATCAGTAAAACGTACTTCACCCTCTAAAATTGGTAGTATGAAGAATAANGAAATCAAAATATATCTNAAAATCTGCCGGTAAAACAATGGNTTAATCCTGATTTAGGTTATTTAATTTTCGGCTTAGTCTTTTGNAACAATAAAAATTGTACACGGTTATTTTTTTAATAGAATATTTGCAACAAAAGAGGTCAGCTTTCATATTTTAGACAGAATAACGCATCCACAATTTAGCCTCTTTNCCGTATAACATCATACAAGTTTGTTTGAAAACTTATTAAATTCACAATAAGTTTTCCACTTTTGATAGATATATTTTTGCTGACTTCTTAATCTATGTGGTTAGTAAGAAATTAGTTGCTTATGTACTATTAATCTTATAGGAAGTCGAAAAAAATAAAAAGGAAGATATGATGTTAACTAATAAGGTGATTATTTTGATTGTTTTTGCATTNGCCGTTGTTTTCAACCTACAATCGGTCGCTCATGCAGATGGACACAGCGAGATTCTGTTTGAAGAAGATTTTGAAAGTGTCACGTTAGGAGATAGTGTTGAGGAAAGTATAAAAGGTGTTGCCGTCTGGAGTAAAAAAGGCCCAAAAGGATGGGTAGTCAAGAACGATTTCACATTGAAAGACCCAGACGTTCCGCTGCCAGGTGGACTTGGCATTGAAGAATGGACTGGTTGGAGCTTTCCCCAATTAGAATGGTGGGTGCAAACTGCCGAAAATCAAGGCCGTGGAAATTGGAAAAAAGCAGCCGGTGTGGTAGCGGTGGCTGACCCCGATGAGTGGGATGATGAAAAAATTGACGAAAAAAGTCCAGATGATGTGGTTAAGTTCAATTCAATACTCAGTACTCCTACTATTGATTTGAAATCAANTGAGGCCAACTCCGTTGTACTGCAATTTGATTCCTCATTCAGAATGGAGAAAAATCAGGATTTTGAGATTCATGTATCTTTTGATGGAAAAGCTCCTATAGTACTAATGAGTGCGACCTCTGATGACTCAGATGAATCGGTTGCCGCAGCGACTTTTCATGACGGTTCAACCGAAGCTTTTGCTACAAGTGAAGATAAAGTAGAATTTCCGATGAGCATCAAGGTTACTAATCCAGAAGGAGCGAAGTCGATGGTGTTTTCATGGGCCATGCTTGATGCTGATAACGACTGGTGGTGGGCTCTTGATAATATCGTTGTTACAGGCGCAAAATCGAAAGTTAGCACACCTGTTGAAGCCAATGGTAAATTAGCAACAACTTGGGGAGCTATTAGATCATTTAAATAATTTNACNCCAAAAGAAAAAGAGGGCTATCATTATCCACTAGCTCTCTTTTTTTACAGTTTTCAAAACNTAAACACCAATAANATATTAGAGNTGATCATGAAGGAATTTTATATCTGGGTTTTGCTTTTTATTTTCACAATTTCTTCACTGTCAGTTGTTCGAGCACAAAAAGTTGTGGAAGAAGGACTCGTGGCATACTGGAGTTTTGATAAAGGAACAATTAAAGGGGCAACAATTGAGGATCTGTCAANAAACAAACAAAATGCAAAAATNATTGGNAATTTAAAAACAGTAAAAGGTAAATTTGGAGATGCTATTAAATTCGATAACAATCAAAACAATTATATCCAAGGCGCCAAGAGTCTCAAAAACTTTAAAAACAAACCGACTCAAGCAATTAGCGTAGAGGCTTGGGTTGTTGATGAAGGATTCATCGAGTGGGGTGGATATGTAGTTTGTGCTCAGGACAACGGAAGTTTTGAAAAAGGTTGGGTTTTTGGCACCAACAATAACGTAAGTTTTGCCGTTTCTACCAAGGAACCTGATGATGGTAATGGTGTCTTGACATATGTTAAGGCTGCCAAAAACCCGAACCAAGGTGAATGGTTTCATATAGCTGGAACTTATGATGGAAAAGAAATTAAAGTATATATCAATGGTGAACTTGTTGCAGAGAACAAAAATCATAAAGGTGATATAAATTATCCTAATGCTAAAGACCCTAAAGATGAGAGTGATGCTGAACTCGTAGTCGGTCAATACCGTGATAAAAATGAATTCTTCCCCCANCACGGATTAATAGACGAAGTCAAAATCTATNATAGGGCTCTATCTNGGAAAGAAATTAAACAGAATATGGAATCATTTGGATTATTTGTAGATGATGGTCATAAATTGGCTACACATTGGGCAGATATTAAAAAAAGAAATAAAAACAATCGCTTATCCTTATTTGGCGATTGAATAACTCAGAAGGTTGCTATGAAAAAAATCTTGTTGTCAATAACAGCTCTCGTCATTATTTTGCTTCAATCAGAAGCCGCCGATTTTAAGACGGACTTTGAAGCAAAAAACATCAAAATTGGAATTGCTGCTGATAGTACTTGGAGAACTTTTGATGAGAATAGTCTAGGGGACCAGGGACCATCCAGCTGGGAAATTAAGAAAGGTGAAATAAAAGGAAATGCCTTGAGTCAGAGTTCCAATATCTGGGGAGATAAAACAGATACAGTTGCTATTGGTACGGTAGTAGTTTACACCAAGCAGAAGTGGATTGATTTTGTTTTAGATGTTGATGTTTTAGCTAATGACAATGACGGTATGGGTGTTGTTTGGCGTTTTCAAGACCTTTCCGAGCACTATCGATTCTTTACTATGGTCGATAGTGGTAATCCTCCCAATGGAGAACGTGGCCCTTGGCGTAAATTGGAAGTTCGATTAGGCAAAGGTGCAGGACAAAAATTACCTTTCTATGACACNNTAGATATAGAAAAAGGAAAATCCTATACTGAAGGGAAACTNACACACTGGAAAATTGAGGTCACCGGCGATAGATTTAGNGTGGAGGTCGATGGGAAAAAGGCTGTTGAAGGTAAAGATAATACTTATGATAAGGCTGGGTATATCGGTTTTATTTTATATGCACAGAGTGGGGTTTTCTTTGATAATTTGGTGATTACTGATACTTTTCCGGTTAACCCTCAAGATGCTTTTACTACTACTTGGAGCCAAATTAAAAAGTTGCGCTTAAAAAATCAGTAGGAGTAGTTTTTTGGATAAGAGAATTTTTTGTGTTCAGATATTCGCTTTATAAACAATGATGATCTAGACTTCTTGGAGTTGCTTACGCCTAAGATAGCTTTTCCAGAGATNATGTGAGTCTNGATGTTAACTAATACCGACCAGATTTGCAGGAATCCTAACCATTTCATTGCCAAATAGAAGTTAGAATTATTTTTAGGGATCTCAATTATGTCTCAAAATGTGCTCTTTATTCTTGCCGACCAATTTCGTGCCGACAGTATAGGTTCGGTGGGACACCCTGTAGTAAAAACTCCAAATCTAGACGCATTGATTTCGGAGAGTACCTACTTTAAGCAATGCTTCGTCCAAACTGCNCCATGTGGNCCAAGNCGGATGAGTATGTATACTAGTCGCTATCCATGCTCTCACCGTGTTTTGAACAATAAAGTTCCACTCATTGACGCCNATGAGAATATAGGAGTTTTTCTTAGNNANGCCGGCCATAAGCCNGCTCAAATAGGGTATCATGATTATGCAGTTGACCCTCGGATTCTACCAGATGAAGACCCGAGGAAGAAGCGGCCCAGTTATGATAATGTCCAACCTGGTTGGGAAAATATTTTATATCATGAGTATGACTCTCCTGAATATTTCGAAGACCTGAGGCAAAAAGGTTATCCGGAACATTTACTCAATCATCAATCCATTCATAGTCCCAATGTTCCCCCAGAGGGGCCGGGAGAACATCTTCCGCTCCGATATCCTGCACATTACAAAGAAGAAGATTGCGAGTGCAGATTTATAACTAACAGGGCTATAGATCATATTAATTCTAACAAAGACAGAGGTTGGGTCCTCAACGTTAATTATATCAAACCACACCCACCTAACATTTGTTCGGCTCCGTATAANGANATGTACAATCCGTCGGACATGCCTCCACCTAAAAGACGAAAAGATGAATTGGAATCTGATCACCCGTACCTAGAAAGTATCCACAAAAACCCAAAATTAGAGTCGAATCGAGACTTGAGTGAAACTCAGGCTAATTACTGGGGGATGATCACTGAACTTGATCGCTCNCTGGGTATACTATTTCAGGCTCTTAAAGATACTGATCAGTGGGATAAGACATTGATCCTTTTTTCCTCAGACCACGGTGAGTACCTGGGAGATCATTACCTAACTGGTAAAGGCCAGTTTTACGACAGTACCATGCGTGTCCCCCTTATTGTTCGTGATCCTTCTTCGTCAGCAGATGCAACCAGGGGACAACAACTTGACGGATTTGTCGAATCGATTGATCACGCGCCCACGATTCTTGAATACCTTGGTATTCCCATCCCAAAGCGTTTTCAAGGAACCAGTATTCTAAGTCGTTTGCAAGGTAGTGGGAATAGTAAAACCGAGATTTACTACGAAAAAGATATTGGTGGTGAAGTAGACCATATTATTTCTGATCCTGATTTGAGGTTGTTTTGGTTGATCCGGGATGACGATTATAAATATGTTCAATTTGCTAGTGAAGAAATACCACCACTGCTATTTGATCTTCGTAATGACCCAGATGAATATAACAACTTGGCTAATGAACCGCTACATATGCCGACAGTTCTTCGGTATTGCCAAAAGCTTCTTCANTGGCGCATGAAACACGAAGACCAACGGATGGCAAACTGGCATCGTAACCATTCATAAACATGTTGTTAATTNCCTATTTTTCAAAAAATCAGGTAATTAGAAAATCATCTTATATCTAAAAAATTTAATTCCTCCAAATTGACCCCTTGAATTATTATTCGTTCAATTAAACGGATAATNATAGATAGCTTATTTTGACAGGTGATAGACATCAACAGGATATCCCCTGAATAGTAGGATACGGTTTGTTAGAACCTAGCAGGCAAATGCATTGTGTTTACATTATTATTTTCTTTCGTTTATACCTGACTTGATGTTTACTATGGCCATACTGGGCAAGGTGAGGGCTACGGAAGTTTCAAAACAGTGCCGCTTAATTAGATGGGTATAAGAAAAGAATTCAATCGAAGGTTTTGATCCTAATGTGCCCTGAGAAGATGCACGCCGACCAGTTGGACATTGACGAGCNCCTGGTGCGACGGCTGCTCGCCGGGCAGTTTCCGCACTGGGCTGACCTGTCCATCGTACGTGTCAAGTCCGCCGGAACCGAGAACGCGATCTACCGGCTCGGAGACGACTTGGCGATCCGATTGCCATATAGGTTCGTGAATACTACCCAAGTGGATAAGGATCACCGCTGGCTACCGTTTCTCTCTCCACAACTGCCACTTCCTATCCCCGTCCCAGTCGCGAAGGGCGCACCCGCCGAGGGCTACCCGAGTCAGTGGTCTGTCTGCCGCTGGCTGCCTGGTGAGAACGCGACATTGGACTGCCTGACTGATNTGTCTCAAGCCGCGAAGGACCTCGCGAAGTTCATCCACGCTTTGCAGCAGATCGATTCTGTGGATGGCCCTGTTCCCGGAGAGCACAACTTCTTTCGTGGTATTCCACTGGCAGATCGGGACGGCTACACGCGTGCGGCCATCGCCGAATCCGCTGGATTGGTCGATTCCGATGCTGTAACCGCCGCATGGGAACGCGACCTCCAAGCACCGGTGTGGAGAGGACCACCAGTCTGGATCCACGGTGACCTCGCGTCTGGCAATCTGCTGGCACTGAGCGGCCGGATCAGCGGGGTCATAGACTGGGGCGGCCTAGCTGTTGGCGATCCTGCTACTGAGTTGCTCCCTGCCTGGAACTTGTTTCAACGTGAGAGTCGCGGCGCGTTCCGCGCGGCGATCGACGTCGACGACGCGACCTGGGCACGAGGGCGTGGCTTGGCCCTCTCAGTTGCAATTGGTAGCTCTCCCCTATTATCTGGAGACTAATCCCGTCATAGCCCACTGGGCCCGGTACATGATCGACGAAGTTCTGGAAGATCACGAACGCAGCTAGTTCCCCGCGCACGAAGAGGTCCGTATCTCCGGTGTGCTATGCTATTTATGAGCTTGAGTAGTGGTATGTCCCAGAGGCTAATATACCCTGAAATCTAGTCGGCTATAACTGCAAGGTGAGGCGTTGGGAACTCAGAAACAGGTGAGGTGAGTGGCAATAGTTGGGGCTGCTACCACTCTTAATCTGTTTGGGTGAGAGATGGATATTGTCTGATTATCGTATCAGAGACAAAACGTTCTGCGATAGGATGTTGGCTTGANCTAACATGGCTGTGCCCGCTTGGGTTAAGATTTGGTTTTAATCAAAAACTNGTGTCTGAAAGATCAACGTATTCTGATACCGTGTCTTCATACGCAAGATAATATCCGTCATCTTTGTAGCAATCCACCAGTTCAAATGGATGGTCAGTCTGAGATATTTTAAGTTTTTTCTTGGTATATTTACTTGTGCACTTTGCCTTCTGAAGACCTTCAGCCTCATGGTNGTGAATGTATCCACAAAATGGACAGTGATGAGTAACTCCCTCCCTATTCATAAATAGAACCACATAGTCTTTACCATCAACTGTTGTGAGATTAAAGCTCGTTGGATTCTGTCTGATTGAATTTTTTCGCCGGCGTTTTTTCTTTTTCATGTTATTACTGTATTCAGAAGGAATCTTTCCTAAATTCACTAATTTAAACGGAACACGAGAAAGTACAATTGTTTCAGCTACTTGTTTTCAGCTTCAATTTTGAAGTCATCGAACGTTTGTACCACTTACTATCTAAATTGCTGTATTCATACTTTATAATACTAGATTTTAATCACATACCCAGTAAGCGAATTATAGCGTTTGTTGTCAAGGACCCAGCTGTTCTACTGATAGACATTGAGCTTTCATATTCGTAAGGATATCGGCCGAAATCTTGGTCATCCAAAATATAACCCAATTCATCATCGGCTAGACCAAAAATAAAACGATATTTGGTGTCCATTCTATCTTTGATCTGATAGCCGAGTTTTGGCAGAACTTCTCCGGGATAAGTTGCGATTTGCGCATCGCCTATTTCTATGAAACGAACAACTGTCGGAATTATCAATCTACTTTCATTGGATGGCATCTTCGGATCACGAATAGCCATTTGTTTTGGTAAAAGCCCTATTTCAATGGCCGACAAAAATTGCAAGTTCTCGAGTGGTATATTTATTTTAGCTGAACGGTGGCTGAGCTTAATATTTTCTTGTAAAACCGCAGACTTTGCAGCCTCTAATATTTTTTCCGCGATAAAACTACCTATCCGTTCTACTTCTTGAAAATTACCTTCTGTTCTATCAGGTGAAATCATTCCACCTAGAGCACCATTGACAAATAGAGTAATTCCCCCCAATTTATTATCGCATTCACGATAAATCACAGATGGAAAATCAGCAGTTATGAGCCGACTATCAGACTTCATTACTTCTGGGTGCATAGCAAAATTGACTAACATCGCAATGTTGGTATCGTTAAGTCGGTCAATCTTAATTAGACCTAAATCACGGTCAATTAAACCTGGGTCTCTATGGTTGATAGAAATACGATCGGCTTCATCAATTGTTGTCATTGCTAAAGAGATCTTAGCAGGTTCAATGCTGTCTTTTGCCTCTGCTATGCATTCGGCAGCTTGTTGACAGACCCAATCTATATATCTGGAATCAACACCAGTGGTTGTTTCATCCGGCCCCCATAGACCGATCGTATCAGGACCAGAATGTTGATGTGTCGCCATAATGACGAGATGGTCTGGCAGAGTACTTTGTTTTCGACAGAGGCGCTGAATTTCCAGATTTTGTAAACGAGTTACTCCCAAAAGATCAAGGCACAAAAACCCGATTTGTATTTGTCCATCATCAATTAGTATACATCTGGCAAAAAGCTCATCATGGACTCCTTCACTTTTTCGATTGTTGGACCATCCTGCTAGATAAACTGAGTCTTTCGGTGTAATAATACGCTTCGCAGCTCCCGCTTGAAATTTTGTAGGCATACTATCAGATATAATTGATACCAAAAGCATCAGTAACATGTTGGGAAAAATCATAAAAACCTCCATTTGTTGAACAAAAAAGCCCAAATTCGTATATAAAATAAAGCTTTCGTTTTATCTATAAATGTGAGCGAACAAATTACAATGAAAACTACCTTCACCTTGAAATAGCAGAATAAATAATTTTTAACACTCCTAAATTGTTTTCCACATTTTTCAGGGACTATTACCAGCGCAAATTAATCAAATTGGAATTGAACTATGATCCAGAAATTAGCAGTAGGGCTAACAACTCGCTCTACGCTTTTATCGATACTAATCGTTTGGATTAGTAATATTTGGGTTGCTCATAGTGGTCTTATAGTACACGCCACCCAAATTGGAGAGTCCGTGCCTCCAATTCCTGCAGTTGCAACGATTATAATAATCGTTGCGATCAACCCTTTTCTTAGATTGTTAAATCCATCATTTGCGTTATCTAGACCTGAGATCATCGTTATTTATACGGTTGTTGCTATTTCAATTTCTATGTCTTCCGTCGGTATGGTCCGATACTTTTTGCCTGTTTTGACAGCACCATTCTACTATGCTACTTCCGAAAACGAATTTAGTTTTTTTTCTCAGTATCTGCCTTCTTGGATGGTTGTAGATGATCAGAAAGCAATTATTGGTGCTTATGAAGGTATTGGGAACAATGCTTCCGTTCCTTGGTTCGCTTGGATAACTCCACTCACGTTTTGGACATTTCTGTTTGTTTCGATTTTTTGGACTATGCTGTGTATTGTGGTTATTTTTCGCAAGCAATGGATTGACCAAGAACGTCTGGTATTTCCAGTAGCTAGATTTGGAATTGAAATTATCGGCAATGACTACACACCAAACGAAGGCTTAGCTAGCTCTAGCCTAACAAACAGAAGATCTTTTTTTGGCAATCCTTACATGTGGATTGGTTTCAGTTTGGCATTCTTATATAATTTCATGAATATTATACACGCATTTTATCCTTCTATCCCTGGACCGGGAACCAGAATTGACTTAAGTCATCATTTTACAGATAGGCCTTGGAGTGCTATACGACCAATCACTTTCCAATTTCGGCCTGCAGTTTTTGGCTTGGCGTATCTAATGCCTTTAGATATTAACTTCTCAGTTTGGTTTCTATATTTTTTGTTGAAAATAGAGTCAATTCTAGCTTCAGCGTCTGGCTATAATCTACCAAGTTTCCCATACGTTCACGATCAGAGTAGCGGATCTTTTTTAGCTCTTGTTGTTGCGTTTTGTTGGGTATCTAAAAAGCATCTGCGAAACGTAATTATCAACGCATTCAGCAAGAAAGTCATTGAAGACAAAGAAGAGCCATTATCTTTCCGCTTCGCATTTTGGGGCTTTATTGGTGGTGTCACCTTTATCTGTGTTTGGTGCACTCTCGCAGGAATGACTCTCACAACAACGCTAATATATTTCGGGCTTATCTTCAGTTTTGCAATTGTTTACACAAAAATCCGTGCAGAAGCCGGTGCTCCCATGATATGGCTTTTCCCTTATGGCGAACATAAGCATATTATGATAAATGCCTTTGGCTCCGCAGCTTTTACTCCGAACGGAAGTTATCAAAATCTATCTGTTTGGGCGAGTTTAACATTTTTATCTAGGGGTTATTTCCCTTCATTCATGGCTTATCAACTCGAATCTCTTAAGCATAGTGATGATGTGAAAATTAATCGGCGGATTATTCCTTTTGTAATTATGCTAGCTTTGATAATTGGGTTAGTAGGTGCTTACTGGATGCATTTGACTACCTATTACGAGTATGGTGCCAATATTCTAGAAGGAGGTCAAGGACTAAAAGGTGGCACACGTGGTGCCGCACTTATTCGTCATGAATACAATTTGATGAAAGGTTATCAATTGTCTAAAAGTGAACCAAATTTGATAAGAACAAGTGCAGTCGGATTTGGTTTCATTTTCACTACACTCTTGGGTTTTCTACGTCGTAGTTTTTTACAATTTCCTTTGCACCCACTTGGTTTTGCTATGGTAACTGCTTATGGAGACCCTTTATGGGGGCCGTTTCTTGTTGCTTGGATTCTCAAGGTGTTTATTACTCGAATTGGGGGAATTGGGCTTTATCGTCAGTTGACACCTTGCTTTTTAGGCATTACGTTAGGGCATTTTTTTACTGCAGGAATAGTATGGGGCATACTTGCAAGTATTGGATCAGGTATTTTTAGAGGTTACGGAGTATGGTTCGGTTAGAAAAACATTACTGGTAATTGACTGAGTTATCCTGCAAATACGAACCTGTATAAGACAGTAGTTTTTATTAAAAATAAATTTGTAGGTCGGATTGAATTCTTATCTGTTTTTTTACTGAGGTTTCTGTTCGAAGTAAGACTAAGATTATTTCCCAAATACTACTTACGATCCAGACAAGTTGAATAGCTCACTGGGCCAAGCACTTCCCCGAAAGTCGCATCTGGGGAATTGATGAGGCCACGATCGTTGGGGAAGGCTTTTCCTGTATCTTGGGTTCCACTGTTTGGCGAATTATTCATGTGATGATACATGCCAGGTACGAGTGTAAACCGATTATTCGCTAAATGCGCGTAGTACAGCAATATTTCATCGCCAGTAAATTTTTAACCGGTGCTCTGCAGTTGTATAATATATGGTAACTAATATCTGAAAATAGCTAATTCCAAAATTATGAAGTTGCGTATATCGTCAGACACGTCAGATTTTTCTTGTACAGTTCTATTTATTCCTTGCCCGTGTTTGCTTGGTTAGCGAATAGGTTCTGTGAAACTAAAAGATTCTTTGTCTATAAGGCATGATTAAGAAATACATCTATTCTAGATTTTTCCGATCTTTAAAGAAAATGAAAATACACGAGTGAGTTAATCACTGTCGACTGCATTTGATCTGAGGGTTAACCTAATAATTTTTAGAGAGATTAAAATAATGTTGTACAATCTATCTAATAACGATGGGAATAGAATAGTTCAGACGAATGAATTAATTGGTAAGAAGTTTGGTTTAATTGAAAGACTGATGCTTAATGGAGTAAAGTCAAGTCGCTTGACTGTTTCAGAATCAAGTCATGGGATTCAGAAAATTATCCAATCTGGTCAACATATTGTTTTTTCTGATATCGAAATGAGAAAAAAGGGGGTGTTAATTCGTATTATCTCCCAAATCGAAAAATGCTATTGGGCCATTCCATTTTATAAGTTAACTCTCTATAAGTCTGATAATTTCAGCATTCATGCAGATGGTGAATTTATAAAATACAACATCAATGAAATTACTAAAAAAAATGCGAGTCTTGTAAATAAAATAATTAGCCACAGAGCATCGTTTTTTGACCACAGCTATAACTTCTATTGATACTTGGAAACACTTATCTTGTATAATTCAGGAAGACTGTACAGTAATGAATTAAGAGGTGTCAAACAAAGCCCTTCCGAAGATGTGTACGGTTCTTTGTGTATACTGGTCCAAGTGATGACTGTAGAACAGCATCTCGTCAACGAACCAGTAAATTTGGCTAATCAATCATAACACTTCAAAAGTTAAGAGATAAACATTTTTCTTTAAGTAAATTAGGCAAAACCCAAAGCGTCGTGGACAATATCATCAATAAAAGAACTTCTCCTTGTGCCACATGCTACATCACGATACGAACCATGAGCATCAGATATAAATAACATGGATTAGCAAAAATACGAGAATAGAATGAATTTCTTGACACAACTGTTTATTTGGTATCCTGTTATTACGATAATTGTATTTGTACTTTTTACCGGTTCCATAGTTATGCTGGTACGCCAAACTAATTTTTCATCTAAGATGAGTAACAAAAATGAGAAAATAGGTATAAAATTCTTTATTTTCCCAGTTATTACGACGATAGTGTTGTCTGCGTTTTTAGGTTATCAGTTAGATCTTTATTATTCCTCTTTCGAAGGAAAGATTATTGAAAAGTATGTTAGGGAAAGAAAGGCTATCAGGGTTACATCTGCCCGCCATTATGTCAAGGTCGATACTCGCAATGAACTATATACAACAGAGGTCCCTGGCAAACAATATCAGAAAATACAAGTAGGAGATCATATTAAAAAAGAATCCAAAACGTTTGAAATCCAGATCAACTTGATTCCTGACCACACCGAAAAAACTCAGTAAGGCTTCAACGCTCAAGCACACCAGAACATAGCTAAAAAAGCTTGGCAGATTTATCGATTTTGTATCTAGCTGACATAAGATTTTTGCCTTTTTATATCATTTCTAATATTCCCAAATTGCAGCCTAAGCTGTCATTGTCTACTATTTTTGTATAGCCTAATAAGGTGTACTTTTGTTCACTGTCTGAAGTCCTGCTAATTCCAATTTTCTCTTGATACTTTCCAATTCCTCAGTAGGTAACCGTAATAGAGGTGGCCGGACGTATGCTGACGGCAAACGCCCGAGTAGTACAAGCGCTTCTTTCATCCGATTATGCATATCAAGAAGTGGATCACAATAGAAAGCTTTGGTTAAATGATACAATTGATCACTGACAGCTCGGGCAAAAGACAAATTTTCATCTTGAATTGCTTGCCAAATACTTACGTGTAGATGTGCAATTACGCTCCCAGCACCAGACAATAAGCCGTCACAACCTAAGACTAGAGAACTAAGTAGCCATGCACTATGTGTGGACAGTACCGATACTGGCGGATTCAGAGCGTGGAGTTCTCGAATATGCTGTTCATGAAGAACCGGATTATTACACCAATCTTTGATCGCTCGAATAGTAGGAAAACGGTAACACAACTCTAGTAAAGTGGGTAATGGGTAGGCAAGGCCACTGGAGACCGGATACTGGAACAGGATCAAAGGTAAGTTCGTTTGATGGACGATATACTCAAAATGAGCAATAGCCATTTCCGGTCGCTGATGTCCACCCAAAGACATGCTATCCGGTGGGAAAACAAGTAACGCGTTAGCTCCTCCTTCTTCTGCAGTACGAGCCAACTGGCTCGCAACCATACTACTTGCTGTAGAAATACCGACAATCAATGGAATCTTTTGGTCAAGAGCTTCCTGAGCTAGATACAGGCTTTGTTTTTGTTCACTCAAGGTTAGGGCATGGACCTCAGCTGCATGTCCATTAATTGTTATCGCTGAAATCCCATCAACAGAGGCCAAATCTCTAAGGTGTTTTTGGTAAGCAACTGGGTCAATGTCTAAATTCGAGTCGAATGGCATTAAAGCTGCAGGAATAACACCTTGGGGACGTTGAAAGTTGGTTTGTTTCATTGCAAGCTTCTTTTTTGATATTATTCACCTATAGATAGGCGAGCTGATTTAGTGCTATCCCTGCTTGACGCAGTAAATTTTCCCGTTACTTGAGCCGACTAAAATTTCAAAAAAAGAGTCCCCATCAATATCTGCAACAACAAGATGTTCTATCGGTGCAGGTAAATCAATCTGCCAGATAATTGGTGACTTTTGATTAGCACGCTTGGCAACCGCACGCAGTTGCGTTCCGTTTCCATAGATGAATTCTTCAATCCCATCACAATTAATGTCTACTGAAACACAATTGGAGACTCGGCTGTCTGAGTTATCTATAGACCATTTGGTATAACCAGTTTTTAGATCAACACACCTGAATCCATCTTGACAACCAGGTAAACCAATTTCAATATTACCGTCGCCATCGACATCTCCAAACGATGGAAAACCATTTACACCATCGTTTGGTTCTGTTCTCCACAAGATACTAGTTTGATCTGATTTGTTCTGCAAGGCAATAACCATTGAAGGGTGAGTCACAATAGTGATCTCACTATTCACTACTATTGGTGTTCCATCAATTACCCAATGGTTTGATCCTTCAACTGGACCTAAGTTGAAAGTTGTAATTTGTTTTCCAGTCCTACCATCAATAATGGAAAATTCAGCCGGATAGGCCTGAATAATATTATCCAACTGGTCTTCGCCCATACTAGCAATCGAATAACGCCCGCCACCATAACCACGGGTGTGGTTAGGCATCTCAAGAATATCCCTATGCCAAGCTACCGTATTAGTTCTGGTATTGATAACTACTGTTTCGTCGCTATGCATAATCGAACGGCGATTGGACACCATAACATCAAGGCGGTCAGAATTAGTAAAGTGCCCGACAGCCCATCTTGTAGTTCCACATTCATTCCAAATAGGAGAACGACCATTAAAATCTATAAAGTCATAGTGCCATCGCTTTATACCATTGAGGCCAAGTGCAATTAGCCGGCTGTGTCCATCCGGCATTTCACGTACGAACAGAACCTCGTCAACACCATCTTGGTCTATGTCTCCTGAAGCTAACCCTTCCATCTGAGGGCTTTGTGTTGTCATAGCTCGCCCGGGCGTACGCCAGATTGGTCGTAGCGGTTGCGTTAAATCTGTTGTGACTTGATAGGCAGAGATGGAATTTAATGGCTCAGCCATTACTATTTGGTAGTCCCCATGTTGATCCGTCAAAACTAGAGGTTTAGGAGCTGACAAAGTTGTGTAATTTTTAGCGACAGAGCTAAGCTGTATACCGTTGGTCTTCAGTTTTACTGATTTATGATGGGTGGATAGTGTTCGAATGAGGATGTTACCTTCGGCAACCGCGACGGCCGACAATTTAACTTGAGGACTTGCCTCAATAGTACATAAAATGGTGTGCTGTCCCTTAGCATTTATTTGTAATGCATGTAAAGATTCCTTGGACTCTTTTTCTGTGGTAAAAAATACAGTATTTTTCTTTTGACCTTTTAATACACCATTTACTGGTGATTCCATTCCTCGTAGAGCACCTGTAACCCTTTCCAATGGTAAATCAGGGAGACTTTCTATAGACCAACGAGCGTTATGATGATGCCATATTTGTTGGTCCCAGCGATAGATCATAATCTTTCCATTGGTTGATACGCAACGATTAGAAGTATGTTGTGTCAATAGTACTGGTATATTATTTTGCTCAATCTCGGCATGGCCATGTAGGTAAACATCGGGTAAATCAAGCTTATGCTGTCCAGTTTCTAAGTCATAAGCCATCATATGCCAGCGACTGTCATTATTTTCGTTAAAAACATTCATTAGGATTTCTTGTGATCCGTCTCCATTGAAGTCAGAAACTGGGCTAGGTCCTACCGTATTAATGGTAAACCTTCTGTCAATTCCCTGAGTCGATTCTGTATCAAAAGTCTTGTACCAAAGGTTTATTAAGGCTCCATTTTCTACTGTTAACACACCGATGTGCCCTGCAAAATCACCTATTACTACCAAATAAACTTGGCCTGAAGAATTAATATGAGCACCAAAAAATCCATATTGTCTTCCATGTTCTGAACGATAAGTACACCTATACTTCTCAACACCACTGGTTAAGTCATAAGCAATTACTCCATTCCAAGTGGACAATACTACTTCTAAATTTTCGTCTTTATCTATGTCGGCTACTACCACTAGTGGTGAGTAAATATCTCCCGAAAATTCTATATCCCAGATCTTTTTGGGATAGTCAATACCATTTTCAAAACTATGTAACTGGAAATTTGCATCTTTCCCCCATGTTGTAGTCCAGCTTAGTCTTTGTATACCTGACACATCAGCTAAAAATTTCCCCCATCTTTCTCCAGGTACCGCAGGTGGATCAATCAACTGGCCATTACCAGATACATCCAATTTGGGAGAAATAATTCCCCAATATCTTTCAGATTCTCTTGAAAATAGTCTAAGATTTTCTGTCAAGGACGGACTAAACTGACCTTTTTTTAAAAAACCACTCCATAGATACTCTCGACCTCTAGGGTCAAATTCCCAAGCTATTTTCGGATTATCTATGTGACCGGTTGCTGATGAGCTGTTCTGACTAGGTTGCTTCCACTGAGTGTGCAGAGCAAATATACAACTAATTAATATCGTGTTCATATTGGGTCTTCATTGTAACAAAGGTTAGTTTTTCTCAATGAGTTCTTGTGGCCCAGAAATAATCTGCGTTACTACCCATCTGATCACGTAAGCTGAGGGTTACCTGGTCTAGTTTTTGTTCTAACTCAGGCGAGATTACATAGTTAACAGTTTTCAAATTTTCCGTTAATTCATCAACATTTCGTGTTCCCACTAATACACAGGAGACAGCCGATTTTGCCATTACCCACGCGATTGACAGTCGGCTCATAGGTTGATTCTCATCTCTACAAATATGTCGGATTTGTTCTATTGTTTCCCACATTTTGGTTTCAGCACCCGATTCTCTATGTATCGACATTTCCTTATTCGAACGAAAGTGGCGAAACCGAGACTGCTGAGGTGGAATATCTTCAATTCGTTGAAAACGATCAGCTAAAATACCTTGAAGTAGTGGCATATAAGCTAAAATACCAATTTTATTTTGCGTACATAGCGGCATTATTTCTATTTCAATTGCTCGGGACAATAAGTTGTAACAAAGCTGGTTAATCTCAATCTGATCGTTTACTACCAGACCTTCTGACAATTGTTTAACACCAAAATTACAAACTCCAATAGCCCTAACCTTTCCCGCTCTTTTGATTTGCATCAAACTTTCAAATAATTCATCAGCTGAATATTTCGGATTAGGCCAATGAACCATATAAAGATCAACATAATCTGTTTGCAATCGACGTAAGCTACTTTCAAGTTGTTGAGATAATGTTTGTGGGTTAACATCTCCTGTTTTTGTACCAATTACAGCCTCTTGTCGCCTTGATTTAAGCGCGATTCCAAGAGACTCTTCACTTCGACCTTCGTTATAACCAGCTGCTGTATCAAAAAAGTTGATACCATTATCTAACGCCGCCCCTACAACTTCATCAACATCTGATTGGGCTTGAAGTCCCCAATAATCACCACCCCCATAAGACCAGCAACCAATTCCCATCGCTGGGAAGGTCACTTCACTACGATTTGGTATCTTATCCATATTTCATCTCGCCATTTTCTATAGCTAATAAGCACCTTCAATTACTCGACGTAGGTAGTAGTAATGCAAATCATCGTTTTTTCGTTCAACAAATCCTTCATTACCGTCAGCCATCAAAAATCTAATGCAATCACAATCTTCGATTGAAGTATGAACTATCTCACTTAATTTGTGCTTATACTTGCTTTCAAATTCTGAAATTATGAGGGATTGAACCATCTCTATATTGTTCAAGTCAAAATTCCGAGATTGGATTGGAATCTCTAAGACCTTAACTTTAGCCCCCTGATAGTTAAACCATCGACTGGTCCTTAATTGAGCAACAAGTGGTTGTAGAGCTTCCTGAGTACCGATTCTACTCAAAGCTTCTGCAGAAAAAGCTCGGATATAAGGTGAGGAAGATTTGAGAGCTTTTGACAGAGCTGGAATAGCCGACTCTGCGGATTGGCCAATGCGAACTAAAGCTTGTGCAGCGAACAAAGACAGTGGCATATCTTCAGAATCTTCCAATATACTCACTAACACTGGTACAACCTTAGAAATAGGGGTTTTAATGATGCCTAAGGCGGAAATTATATGTTGATTGACAGGGCTATTAGAATTGGATAACAAATTTAATAAATCAGGAGTAGCATTAGTTGAACGCCAGCTCATTTCACCTAAGGCATAAGCAGCCTGGGACTGGATATGCTCTTCGGGTTCACATAGCGCTTGTTTTAGAGCTGGGACAGCTGGTTCACCAATAGCCGCTAAGCTATGAGCCGCATCAGACATATGCAGTATAGGCTCTTCATCATAATCATCTTTACTGTATCTTAACTGTTCAATTAGTGGTTCAACTGCGCTTTCACCGATCGCTGCGAGTGCGTAAGTAGCATTCAGCCGAATTGGTTCGTAATCATCTTGTAGTTGAGCAATTAAATCAGTAATAGCAATGTTAGCCGACTGCCGAAGAAACCCTAGCTCTTTGATTGATTCCAATCGTTTCTGTCGATTATCGGCTGATAGCTGACTCACCCAGTACCGAATACTTTCTTCTGTGGGTTTACGCTTGGTTTCGAACAAATCTGATTTGCCAGATAGCCAATTCCAAACATAAGTCCATACAATTTCGTAATCATTAGAAACCCAGTTATTTTTCGGTGGATACCAGTAATTTTCAGTATTATGCCACGATGGAATTGTGGGCTCTTCCGTTCTCATATAAACGAATTTCATCCCATAACGGGCTAAGTCTTGATAGTTCTGAAAAACAGAATGAGCAATATCGAAGTGCATCACCCAAACATCTCCAAGTTCTCCTTCCAGGGTGGTTAGGTGGCGATTAGTAAAAGTGTCGGGTAGCAGAAATGTCCCATTTCCTTGCGGATCTGGAACCAAATCTCTAGTATTCAAATCCCTAGAGGAAATATCCTTTAAATATTGATTACCTGGAATTAGGCAAGTTGGGCCGAGCTCAATCGGGCATTCTTGCGGAAAATAGAATAAGATAGCCCAACGAGGTAAATGATGCCGAGGGCGTTTACCCGTAGCATGTCCATCTTTGTGAAGAGGCATAGTTAACGCTTTCGATTCGGATGGTTCCTGAGGGAAATTGGGATGGCAATGGCGGTGAGGATGCAGGACGCAATCATCTCCAAGAATACTACTTAAAGCCCCTCGGACCTGTGGAGCGTCGAGAACTTCTTGTAGTTCATGCACCATCGGCAAAATATTATTAAGTGGGTTATACCGGCGTTCAAAAGACCTACAACGCTCGAATATGGCGTTGGTTTTATCGAAAATTCGTTTGTGTAATTGGGTTGGAAGGTCCGTCTGAACTTTGACATAACCATTGACGATGAAATGCCGCATTTGTTCATCATTCAACAAGTTTTGGTTGTCTATCACAAAAACTCCTAAATACTAAATAATGGAGGTAATTAACTTTCTAAGTATCAATCTGGATTATCAACGACGTTTATGCCAAAGTCAAACTAAAAATCTATACGATCTAATCTTAATCAGACGGACTTATAGATCCTTACCTGTTCAATCATTATTTTTCGTGTTATAATCACGGCGTTAAGTGCGTGCGATTTGGCTGAATCCGGCTCGTCATCTGTTGATTACAGTAAGTCGTTCAAATTGCCTCGGGTACACTCCTTCCCTACTGCTTCTATCATTTCGACGAAAAATTTGGCATGATTACGGAACTTTATATTGAAAATATTGCCCTGATTGATCAAGTCCAATTGACTTTTTCACCTCGATTCAACATTCTAACTGGCGAGACTGGCGCTGGTAAGTCAGTGATTCTTCACTCTCTTGGCTTAGTTTTGGGCGAGCGAATACGAGGTAATATCGTTCGCAAAGGCCAGGAACAAGCGACAATACAAATTGTTGCAGACCCTGTTGCACCAGTTTTTCAACAAATACAGAAGAGCTTACAAACAATTGAAATTGATGATGAAGAACTATTAACTCTTCATCGTCAAATAACTCAAAGTGGTAGAAGCCGTAGTAATATAAATGGACACGTTATTAACCTCAAACAGTTAAAGACTCTTGGTCATTTGTTAGTTGATATTCACGGTCAACACCAACATCAATCTCTTTTTCAACAAGGAATGCATAGTCAAATTCTGGACGATTATGGTGGCTTAATATCCTTGAGGCAAGAAGTGGCCTCAAAATACGAGTCGGCACAATCGCTTACACACCAGATTACCAAATTAAATCACGACTATCAACAGCTGAAAGCGGAAAAGGATCTCCTCAGTTTTCAGGTCAAAGAAATTGCTGAAGCTGATTTACAAGTCGGCGAAGAAGAAGAACTTAACAAGGAACGTCAACGCTTATCGAATGCCCAGCAACTTTTTGAATTAGCCGATCAGATTTATCAGGGGTTACTTGGCGGGCAAATGAAACCATCGTTGCTGGATACCTTGAGAGCATTAAACAAATCGTCAACTAAGTTAGCTGATTTAGATGAACAAATTGAATCTACTAACCAAAGGTTAGAGTCAACGCTCTATGAAATCGAAGATTTGGCTCAAGATATGCGGGATTATCGCGATCAAATCGAGTTTTTACCAAGGCGATTGAATGAAATCGAAGATAGGCTTTCAATTTTCAGTCGGATGAAGCAAAAATATGGTGCTACAACAGAACAAGTCATTGGTCATTATCAAAAAGCAGTTGAAAAATTAGAAACCATTGAATTATCTTCTGAAAAAATTAAAATAGTGCAAGAAAAGCTACAAAAAGTCGAAAAGTCGGCCCAAGCGAAAGCGGAGTTGCTTTCAGTTAAGCGAAAATCCATTGCAAGAAAGCTAGAAACACTGATACAAAAAGAACTACGTACTTTGAGCATGGAGAAGGCACAGTTTTATATCTCGCAAGAACAAACCGATTTGACCGCTACCGGTATTGATTCTATTGAATTTTTAGTTTCTACTAATATCGGATCCGAACTCAAGCCACTAGTAGAAATTGCTTCAGGTGGAGAAATTTCTCGTCTCATGCTGGCGTTGAAAAGTATCCTTGCCCAAACTGATCCAATCCCAACCTTAATTTTCGATGAAATTGATGTGGGCATCGGTGGGCACACTGCCAATGTAGTAGGACATAAATTGAAACAGTTGTCACAATTTCGTCAGTTAATCTGTATTTCCCACCTACCACAGATCGCTAGTCTAGCAGATAAACACTTTCGCATAAACAAGAAAGTTATTGGAAAAAATACTTTTATTACTGCTAAAGAATTAACAATGGAAGAACGTATCGAGGAGATTGCGAGAATGCAGGGTGGACAAGATACAGATACAGCAATTGCTCATGCTAAAGAGCTACTGAATCTCTCTTAGATGATTGTTTGACGTCAGCAGTATTAGCCCTTGAATAAGAATTGACTTTAGGGGATGTGCTGATACTCCAAATAGCACCTCAATTTAACAATAATGTAGTAAAACTTACACGGAAAAGGTTCGTGCATTTAGGTTGGCACTTCGATATAGTCAAGGCCGTTAAGTTCACGAAATAGATTGATTGTTCTGACGATGCCTTGTTCCATGTTGTAGCTGGGAACGAAACCAATCTCTTCTTCTATCGGAGTGGCGTCATAATCCCAAGAGATACCAAATAAGCCGGGTTCCAACGTTAGATCCGCAGAGGGTACTAATTTTTTGACGTATTCAAACCCTTCTTTTACTGGCCAAAGCCCACCTTTAACATTAAAGACACGAGTTTGAGTAGTTGGGCAATCACAAGACATGACGATAGAATGAGACACATCCTCAACGTACTGCCAATCAACTTTATCGTCCCCAAATGGAACAATATAAGGTTTGCCTAAGGCAGCAGATTCAATCATCTGCGTCGTGAAAGAGCTCATACCTCTTGTTCGCCCCACACCATAAACAGCAGTAAATCTAAGACCAATAGTATCCAGCCCATATTCATCGAAGTAATGTTGAGCATATCTTTCATTAAGGGATTTGCATGCTCCATAGATAAATTTTGGAAAGTGAGGAGCATCATTACCGATACGCTGATAACCATAGTCCTCTGGTAGACCAAAAACAGCCACACTGCTAGCCCAGACGACCCTCTGAATATCAAAAAGGCGTGCTGCCTCGAATACGTTGATGGTAGCCTCTGACACTACTCTAAGAGCCTGTGGTGGATTAGATTGACAAGCCGGAACTTGCCAAGAAGCTAGGTGAATGATACGGTCGACTTGATGCTTCTTAAGTGCTCTCATCAAACTGGAGGCATCGGTAATATCACCAGGTACGAATTCAATCTTATCAAGTTGCTTATCAGTTAGTACCATCTTTGGTATAGTCAAATCGTAAGTAAGATCGTAGACGACGATTTCGGCTGCTTGTTTCAGCAAATCCCGAATAACGTAAGACCCAATACAACCAAAACCGCCTGTGATCAGATATTTCACACGTCAACTCCATCCTTGTTTTTTGGAGAATCGACATCCACCAAAATATCTTCTCCTTCAATTTTTACCGGATAAGAAATTAAATCTGCGTCGCCAGGCCAAACAGAGGTGCCAGTTTTTACATCGAACTCCCACATATGCAAAGGGCAAGATACTACACACCCATCTAACCAACCATGGTGTAAGCTAGCTCCCATATGAGGACAGACATCATCGATGGCAAAGTACTCGCCATCAACATTATAAATTCCTACGAACAACTGGTCCAGCCGAACACCAAAACCACGACCGGGTTTCACTTGATCAATAGTCGCTGCTTTTACATACATATCGTATTTTCCTCCAAAAAATATCGATTGAGTACTTTAGCTACTCGATAAGTATAGATTTATCCTAAAAAGGTTTGTTGAGCCGCTGTTATCGATGAACCAAGGCTAATAGAGTAACCTGTTTCTATAAGACCACGTTCCAATGCGGCAAGAGCTATAACTACATCTTGTTCTGTTACCCATCCCAAATGCGCAATTCGGATAATTTTTCCACTGAGTTGTGCTTGTCCTCCTGCATAGGTNACTCCGTGACGCTTTCGCATTGTTTTGACAAAAGTCTCACCATCAATTTCATCAGGTAACCGAATTGAGGTAACTGTGTTTGCAGGGGTCTGTGCAAAACAATCAAAACCGAGTGCCCGAATACCATTTCTGGTGGCCTTTGCTAGACGAGAGTGTCGAGCAAGTACGTTTTTAATCTGTTCTTGACAAATCAAAGTAAGCGATTGATTTAAGGCAGAAATGAAAGTAACGGCCGGTGTGTAAGGAGTCGAACCACTTTGCGCTGACTGACGAGATTTCTGCAGGTCAAAGTAAAACTTGGGTAAGTTAGACTGTGTCGTAACTTGCCAAGCCTTATCACTAAGAGCAATCAACCCAATACCAGGAGGTGTCATTAAACCTTTATGAGAAGCTGAAACAACAACGTCAACCCCCCAATTATCCATCTCCAAATTATCGGCAGCTAAAGCNCTAACAGCATCTACTACAAGTAGTGTGTCGAATTTATCTAATACTTGTCCTAGTCCTTGAATATCATGAAGCGCACCAGTTGAGGTNTCACATAAAGTAGAGAAGACGACCTTGCAGTTCGGCATTTTATGCAACATACTTTCAATTTGTTCAGGATCAATTGAGTGCCCCCATTCAATATCAATTGGCTGAAAGNTAACACCATATGCAGAGCAAATTTCACCCCATCGTTCACCAAACTTACCGCTACGAATTACTATAACTTGGTCGTCAGGGGACAACAAGTTTGCCACGGTGGCCTCTAGAGCACCAGTCCCTGAACAGGTTAGCATTANTACTTGGTTCTGTGTTTGGAAAACATGCTGTAACTGTTCCGAAACAGATTGAATTAGCTGCGCGGATTCGGTAGTCCGGTGGTAGTCTATCGGCTTTGCCATTTCAAGCAAAGCCTGANGTGGAATTGGTGTAGGGCCAGGAGCAAACAGATAAGATTTTTTCATCTATAAATTCTTATGTTGTGATGGCTCAATACTTCAGGGTGAATACTTAGACTAGTTCCCCTGTTCCTTGCTGTGCATTTACTTGGTTGTTAGCTGAAATCGGTTTGTCGCTGACTTGAACACGCACCCATTCATGCCCTAGATAGTCGAGTATTTTCATTAAGTTGTCTCTTTGACGAGGAGTGTCNACAGGTGCTTCAAAGGTTAAAGTGGCAAATTCCTCTTTCTGGATAGCACCATCTTTATCGTATTTAGTAGGGGTTATTTGAATTTTTTTTAATTTGGCATCCATATACTTAAACGCTCTATTCTAATGTTGATGGTTCTTATTGGCTAAATTTGAGAGACTACACAGTTTGTGACTAAACGAGTAAACTTTTCTAATTGTTGAGGTTCTAGGTCTAGTGGAAAGGTTGATTCCGCACCAGTTTTCCCGATACGGGTTGGTAATCTAAGGAATATATGGTGAGTCGTGTGTGTCGAAGATGCGACTGTCACCAAACGTTTCTTATCCTGAATAATTGCATCGACGACTTGAGCTAAGGAGACTTTTATTAGGTCGATTGAAATAGGAATTCGCCTCAGCGAGATGATTTCGTNGATTTGGCTATTTGACAAAAAGTGCNGAATGGGAATACCGTTTACTCGACANTACTGAGGGATAATCTGAACTTCTTCATCATTACCAATAGTAAAAGTAGTTACGTCCTCAGTCGCTACTCCAATCTGATTAGCAATATGACGTCGCAGGTAAGATGAGCCGGTAGAAGGAATGCCAAGTACACGGCAAGCCGCCCCACCGATCATCCTAGCAATATCAGCCGATAATCGACAGACAGAACGTCCAACAACTAAAATCTTGGCATTTGAATTTATACGATTAATAAATGGGTCAAGAGGGAACGACAGACTTATTTTATGCAAACTGGAACAGATAATGATGATATCTGAACAGTTTAGGCTTGCTCCGCTTTGGCACTGGTCCAAATTTGTATAGGAGCCTGAATTAGCAAGACAATCTTGTGCAGTACTCAAGTTCTGTGGAGAAATAGAACCAATAATGCGTACATTGGTATACCGATTTTCTTGGCCTAAAAAGATAGCCAAAGGCAGAGCTACTTGGCTATCACCTAGTAAGCTAATTGTGGACATGTATTAAAGTATTTTTGATTTGTCAATTTTGAAATAGTTAATAAAAACGTGATTCGATCAGAAAACAAAAAACAGATCATCTGACGATCACCCAAAATAAGAGGTTAGGTTAAGACGCTATAGTTCGGCGCCTCCTCAGTTATTACGACATCATGTGGGTGGCTTTCCCTTCGGCCACTAGTAGTAACTCGGACAAATTGGCTATTAATTCGAAGAGAATCGATGTCTGGTGCCCCACAATACCCCATAGCAGACTTGAGCCCTCCTACAAATTGATAAATAAACTCACTAAGCTGTCCTTTGTAAGGAATACGCCCCTCAATACCTTCTGGAACGAGCTTAGAGTTTTCCTGATCTTCTTGTCCATATCGTTCCCGTGCGCCNCGCTCTTTCATGGCACTTAGGGAACCCATACCCCGGTACACCTTAAACTTTCTTCCTTGATAAATAACTGTTTCACCGGGGCTTTCATCGGTTCCAGCAAATAGACTCCCGATCATAACCGAACTTGCACCAGCTGCGATGGCCTTGGCTACATCCCCAGAATATCGGACACCACCATCAGCGATAATCGGTATATCACATCGATCAGCGATTTGCGCACAGTCGTAGATTGCTGTAATCTGTGGCACACCAATACCCGCAATAACACGAGTTGTACATATGGAGCCAGGTCCAACCCCAACTTTAATCCCGTCAGCACCGGCCTCAATCAGCTTTCGAGTAGCTTCTTCAGTAACTACATTACCTACAATCAGGTCTACCGAGGGAAATTCCCCCTTAACTCTTTCGGTTGCTTTGATCACATTTTTGGCATGACCATGTGCGGTATCAATTACAAGCGCGTCAACTTTAGCTTCAACTAGCTTGGAAACATCTGATAAAGATGAATTAGGACTAATCGCAGCCCCAACACGCAAACGGCCTTGTTCATCCTTACAAGCCAATGGATAATCACGAACTTTATCGATATCTTTTATGGTAATGAGGCCACAGAGATTAAAGTCTTCATCTACAATTGGGAGCTTCTCTTTTCGGATTCGTTTCAGAATGTTTTTGGCTTCTTCTAAATTTATACCCGGAGGCGCAGTCACTAAATCACTACTGGGAGTCATCAACTCAGTAACCGGCAAACTGAAGTCATCTTGGTATTTGAGGTCTCGATTTGTAATCAGGCCTATTAATTTTCCTGTTCCAGTTACTATTGGTACACCACCGATACGAAATTTGGCTGCTATTTTGTGTGCATCTCCTACATTCTTATCAGGATCTAGCGTAATTGGGTTGGTGATCATACCACTTTCCGAACGCTTAACTTTATCGACTTCTTGTACTTGATCTTCAACACTACAATTGCGATGAATGATACCGATACCCCCTTCGCGAGCAAGGCCTATTGCTAAGCGAGCTTCTGTCACAGTATCCATAGCTGAGCTGCAGATGGGAACATTCAAATAAATATTGCGAGTTAAACGGGTTTGCGTTGAAACACTCTGGGGAGAAATATCTGATTCAGCTGGAATGATTAATACATCATCGAAGGTTAGCCCTTCTTTCCTGAATTTTCTTTTACTCATTGACATCCGAATCACATCCTTTGATTACAACCAACTTCGACCCAAGCAGACCTAACTATCAAAGACATAAGGAGACCCAACTGATAATAACACGTCTTGCGAATCAGTTCAAAATGAAATCCGAATGTTANTCTATTCCTGACATTTGTTCTAAAGCTAAGGTTAGAGCTTGNGTNCCCAAACGGCCATTTCCCTGTGCTTCTACGGCCAAATAAAGCTGATGAACNAAGGCTAGGCCAGGAAGGCTTAGCTTCATTTGTTTAGCCTCTNCCAATGCAATCCCCATATCTTTGATAAAATGCTCAACGAAAAAACCTGGGTTGAAATCTCGTTTTAAGACACGAGGCGCCAAATTATCCAAGGACCAGCAGCCAGCAGCCCCCTTACTGATAGTAGAAAGCATAGTCTCCAAATCGAGTCCAGCCNTGGCTCCATAAACTAGGGCTTCGCACACACCGATCATTGTACCAGCAATAGTGATTTGATTACACATCTTGGTATGTTGGCCTGCGCCTGCAGCACCTTGATAAACAATATTTTTACCCATGGCNGCAAATAGAGGTTGAACTGATTGAACGGCCGACTCATCNCCACCAATCATAATAGCAAGCCGGGCTTCCTTTGCTCCAACATCTCCGCCAGAAACAGGTGCGTCGATAGCAAAAACACCTTTCGTTTTTGCCTGTTCGTAGATATCCAACGCCAAAGATGGCTCTGTAGTGGTCATATCAACGACGATACTACCATTTCTTGCACCCGTTAAAATTCCATTTTCTCCGAAGTAAACTTGCCGTACGTCATCGGGGAAACCAACAATGGTAAATATAACATCTGATCTCTCGGCGATCATTCGGGGCGAATCACCCCAGATGGCGCCATTACTGATTAACGAATCAGCTTTGGCCGGAGTTCTATTATAGACATTAGTCTGATAACCAAGATCCATAATATGCTGACACATCCAGCGNCCCATCACTCCCGTNCCAACCCAGCCAATTGTGGTATGTTCGGCTGAAATCGAAGTCGGTTGCATCATTTTGTCTCCCTGTTTATAAAATAGTAATTGATTTGCTCAGTTTAGTTCTAAATCCAAACTAATATCAAGAGGTAAAGATGAATGAGTTAGAGCNCCAACAGAAATTAAGTCGACCCCCGTTTGNGCGACGCCAACTACCCTCTCTAAAGTAATACCACCAGAGGCTTCAGTTAATGCTTTACCTTTGACCATATTCACCGCAGTCGTCATATCATCGTTACTCATATTGTCCAAGAGAATTATGTCAGCACCAGCATCAAGGCACTCNGGAATCTGAGATAAAGACTTGACCTCAACCTCAATTTTAAGCGTATGAGAGCCAACAGTTTTTGCTCTCGCGATTGCTGAACGAATCCCACCTGCGGCTACAATGTGGTTATCTTTAATTAGAATTCCGTCAAATAGACCCATGCGATGATTGTGACCACCACCGATACGAACCGCATACTTCTGTAATGAACGCCAACCAGCGGTAGTTTTTCGAGTNTCAATNATTTGGGCTGACGTATGTGAAACCGCTTCNACCAACTGAGCGGTCAATGTTGCAACACCAGACAATCTTTGCAAAAAATTGAGTGCTGTTCGTTCACCCATGAGAATTGGTGGAATATAACCACTAACCTCAGCAATAACAGTGTTAGCTGTAACAGACTCCCCATCTAAAACAGAAGGGGTGAAAGCTAATCTCGAATTCATATCAGTCAATGAAGTATGGGTTCTGGGTAAAGTTTGAAAAACGTATTCGGCAACTGGCAACCCAGCGATTCGCCCTGGACTTTTAGCTAAAATTANCCCTCGCCCCTTGAGATCAGAAGGTACTGTCGCTAATGTAGTCACATCTCCGGAACCAATGTCCTCCGCCCAAGCTAGATCTACCAAGGTTGATAATGACTTCCAATCCAGCATGGATATCTTATTCTACNCCCTTAGGTTCGATTGTTATGAGATTTTTTATTTCATCGAATCGAACACGACCAATTCCTTTAACTTTCATCAGTTCGTCAANGTTCGTATANGGACGTGCTTCAACTATCCGATTAGCCATCTCTNCACCTATTCCTGGTAACATTACTAATTCCTNCACAGTCGCAGTATTCAGGTTAATACCGTGTAAGACTGAGCTTACTAAGTAATCCGCAATCTTATCGCTCAAAATAGGTATATCATCGTTTCCTATCAATGGTTGACTTTCTTCCATCGCAGCTTTCAGGCTTTGATCTATCATTGCAGATACAAATGGGTGCTTATCCAAAGTATTCGAATCGATGGTCAANGCAGCGGCAAGTGCTGATTTNCCGGCCGTTCCAGTTCCCCCTTGCTGTGCTAATAAATCAGCAACCAAAAACAAATTTTGCTGGATAATTTTTTGTAAAGGTTCTATGACTTCGACTGCATAAGATTTGTATATTTGGCGTTTTTCTAACTCTAACCGTTTACCAACTGATTTTTTTGAATTACGACTCAATCTTAGCCCATACCGGCGGGTCTTGTTCGATCGATCAGGCCAATGCAGGAAGGCTTCTGAAGTTATCAGATGGGCTGAAGTCTCAACTAGTTTCTTATCTTTAGCTATTGCNTCAACGTCCCAACCATATTCAGACCATTTTGGTAGATGTGGAGTTGGNGAAAGGTCTTGATCACCAAAAAAGTATTTTAGTAAGAAAAAGTTAGCTGGCACCGCGTTTTTGGTTATCTGATTATTGAATAGTGCATCACGTATCATGGTCATAGCATAATCAAAGCTAACCTCAACATATCCAACCTCCTGAACAATTGATTTCATCAAATCATCAAATTCAGTCTCTGTTTGTTGGTCAACACCAAAGCAATCAACTATACCAGAGGTTGTCTTCACCATTAAGTTAACAGTGTCAATCCGTTCAGTTTCCTCTGAACGGCGGGAGAACAGAATAATGCGACTTCCCATATTATCAAAATGAGTAATCAGGACTTTGAAAATTGCCCCCAAGCTAACTCTAGAATGAGGAGATTTCTGTTTCGGTTGGATCTCCATCATAGACAGGAATTGAATCGCCTTGCTAATTTCGTGTTGTAAGTAGGTCGATTGTATTTCTTCTTTTAATCTGATCAAAGCTGAAAGTGCGACTGGACTTTTAACTTTTCCCAAATAATAGACTGCTAATTCAGCTGTTCCATCTTGTTCTTGAAGAACAATGATATTTAGAAAATCAACTACCCTCGGATCTTTAGTCCTACCAAAATGCTTAATGAACGACAACTGGGCTTCAAGCGGGAAAGCTGAGTAACTATCGGTCAAAAACGCAAGAGTTTCTGNTTTTTTTGCTCCACCTAAAGAATCTAGAATATCCTCAGTACTCTGATGAATCACGTTTGCAATGTCACCAAAAGCGGACTCGAAAATATGAGCAAAATCAGGATCATTCGGTTGAATATCATAACTAACGAAGGTCGGAATTAAAGCATATTTGACAGCCGGCTGGACCTGTGGATCCGTCAGAATATTGACCAAATAAAGCAGAATACTATCGTCCTGCAGAAAGGATAAGGCATAGGCAATTAACTGAATTTCCCTATCACTAGTGGTTTTGACTAATCGGTCCACTAAAATTGGGCAAATATCGTAGTCTAAGCGCATCATTTCTTCCAAAATTTGATCAACCTCCCAGTTTTTTATCTCAGGGTCAGCTAATATACGGTTAATCAGACTTAGGACTTGACGCCGATGGAATAATGTATAGTCAATTTCAGGCAAAGTGTGGGGTGTACTCATCAGATGGTTTTGTGGGGATCAGAGGAGCCAAAATACCATTTTCAACTTCTCTTGTCAAGATAGGATTGCTTGTTTGTTAAATACAAATGAGCCCAAGAGAGGAAGCTTGCAAGGTTCAAGGTGTGTACCGCAAGAAACAATCAAATTGTTTTCTTTTGGGTTCAGGTGTAACTTGAGGGTAACCCATATAAAGAAAACCCACCATATACTCGTTGTCAAAATCTATTCCTAACAGTTGATAAGTATTTGGCTCTAGAGTGATAGGGCCTGTACTCCATTGTATTCCAACGCCAATCGACCAAGCAGCTAGTTGAATATTTTGAATGGCACAACAAACAGCAGCATAATCCTCCCGCTGGCGTTGCGAGTCCCCTTCTTGCAGAGAAGAAATAGCCACAATTGTTGGTTTTGAAATGAATTTGCGATAACCAGCATCAGCAATTAGTTGCTTCTGCTCCTCCGTTAATTCGTTATTTTTCAGTATAGCTTTATCAACCTGAATTTGGCGATATCTTTGAGCCAAAGTCTCTTTAGTATTTTGCCCCAAAACTATGAAACGCCATGGNTCCGTGAGGTGATGGTTTGGAGCCCAGATTCCGTAAGATAAAATCTGTTCTAGATTATCATCTGAAATGGAATCTGGCTTAAAGCGAAAAATAGTTCGACGAGATCTAATTGCTTCCGTTACAATCATTTTTTATCCTTACATTTTTGGCCAAGACTAAAAATCAATTAACATTTTTTGTTTCTTTTCTTGGGTAAGCGGACTTCCGTATTCACAAGCTTCAAATGCCTCAGCATATCGAATCTGAGAGCCTTTTTTCTCACCATAAGTAGAAACTAATATCTCCCTGTATTGCTCTGCAATTCGTTCAAAACCTTTTAAACGTTGATTAGCCAACCATTGTCGTCGATCGGCTTCTAAGGCCGGCACTTGTTCTATTATACCTGCATTGTAAGGTAACCATTCGTAGAATTGAGATTGGTGGCAATGCATCATATCGAGCTTTTGGCCGATGACATCATCAATACCAATTACTACATCAGCTTGAAACGGATTAGGTTTAGTAAATGCATCACTCAGATAAAGAATAGTCGGGTTATAGTCTAGGCTTGGCACAAGTCGACAAATATTGGGAACCGTAACCATATAAGCGGCATCCTGAACTAAGATCGATGTATATCTGTGGTCAGGGTGATAGTCGTTGGGCCGATGAGTCAGGATTAAATCTGGCTGAAATTGACGAATTAGCTTAATGATCTGAAGACGATTTTCTAGTTTTGGTTCTAAAAAGCCATCTTGGTTATCTAATAGTTCGTATTCAATACCAATTATATTAGCTGCCGCTTGAGCTTCAGCTTGTCGTCGAATTGCTAGAGGTGCTCCACCCATTTGGTGATGACCAGCGTCTCCATTCGTTACAGAAACAAATTTGACTTGGTGCCCCTTTTGAGCGTACAAAGTAGCTAATCCACCCGCTTTGATATCGCAGTCGTCAGGATGTGCACCAAAAACTAACAGTTTGTATTTTTCTTTGTGTGTCATCAGTAGTCCACTAACTCTTTAGGAATTACTAGGTAAAAAGGAACTAACAGAAGTTACCAAAATTTGGCGTCAAGCTCGACTTTGCCTGAAAAATAACTTCAATCAGCTTGACGCCAATCAAAAACGAATTACTCCTAATANTTGACTTGGTTATATATCAATTGCCTTGCCAGTTTCAAACGATTTACTGGCTGCCAGCATAATTTTTTGAGTTTCAAGGGCATCGCTATAAGGGGACAAGATTTGTGATCGGTCACCAGTTTTCACAGCATCAATAAACACTCGATCTCGGTCTTGTCCTTCTTCACCTGATAATTTTTCAGTTTCACCTTCACGATTGATCTCATTAGATCCACCAACAGTTATGACCAAGCCGCGACAAAAAACCTCTAGGTGTACACGTCCCCATCCTTGCATAGCACAACAAGAAACAATATTAGCAATCGATCCATTTTCAAACTCGATATTAACCATACTGAGATCGTCAACATCGTAGTTAGGGATATCCAGCATACTACCGCTGGTAGCAACACCGTGAACTGTTTTACCATTACCTAGGAGGAAACGAGCTAAATCGAAAATGTGTGTTGTTTGTTCTACGTGTTGACCTCCAGACTCAGCACGAACACGCCACCAAGGTGTTCCAGGCAGGCCTCCCATCCAATAGCCGAGAGCTCCCAAAACTTGAGGTTCGTCTGCTAGAACTTTCTTTGCCTGTTGCGCATTACCTCCGTACCGCCAGTGGTATCCTACACTTGTAGTTATATCATACCGATCAATGTATTCATTAATTATGATAGCTTGTTCCATGTCAATAGCAATCGGCTTTTCAATGAACATGGGTACTCCACTTTCACACGCAATTTGTTCTTGCTCACCATGGGCGAAAGGAGGAGTACAAATGTAAACAGCATCTAAATTTTCTTTATCAAACATTTGTCGATAATCAGTATACGGTGTACCACCATACTCTTCGGAGCGAGCTTTAGCGCGATCTTCAGACACATCGCACATGGCAGCAAACTCCACATCGTCAAATTTGGCAATATTGCTCATATGTGCTCCGGCAATTCCGCCTGTTCCAATAAAACCAACCTTTNCTTTTTCCATTTTTGATGACTCCTTATGCGTTCAAATGAGAATGTTATGCGTTCAAATGAGAATGGTGCATCTTACACCAACTCTATTACCAAAATCAAAGTAAAATCACCAGAATTGACCACGACAATGATATGCATATTTTCAGGTCAGGTGTTATAATGCCAGTAGACTTTAGGAAGGAGGCAATCGTTTAAAAACGATTAATTTTAGTTCATAGCTTATGGTAGATAAATCTCAAGTTTCTTTTTTTCAGGANAACGGCTATTTGTCGTATGGATCAGTTTTACAGATGAGTGAAGTCGAAGAATTGCGGAGAGATTTAGACAAGGTAATCCAGATAGAACTTGACGGTGGCGACGATACTGAGCCGGAGTTCCGATATGGTCATCGGCGGAATAATGAAGATGAAGTGGGTGCAATTACTCAGTTTGTAAACATGTGGAAGCGTCAACCAAGCTACGAGCGACTATTGCACCACCCAATCATTTCTGAAGCAGCCCGTGCTTTGTTAGGTGTGAAACGAGTGCGATTGTGGCACGATCAAATCATCTCTAAACCACCAAAAGACAACGGAAAATTCAGTTTCCATCAAGATTTTTACTTCTGGCCTTTGGATCACCCCCGAATTGTGACTTGTTGGTTAGCCCTAGACGATGCGAATATCGACAGTGGTTGCATGCATGTTATACCGCGTAGTCACATTGATGAAAAGTTCGGTCCTGTAGCTAGAGCTGAAGGGACTTACAAAACAGAAAGGGAACTTATTAGTCAGAAAGACATCGATTTTGGTACACCAGTTGAACTGATGGCCGGAGAATGTATGTTTCATCATTGCCTCAATTTTCACGCTACNCCNCCAAATNTTACTAATCAACAAAGAAGAGCACATATTATGATTTTTATGGCTGAGGGNACTAAAGTTAACTTGTCCCAATCAGCTAATCACNTTCTCGTGNCNCGATTTGAAGTTGACGATGGCCAAGAGTTAATTGGTAGTGGCTTTCCACTTTCAGAACCAGAAACATGGAGTAACTGGAGAGTTGAGAAAGCCTTTGCTAACAAAAACGAAATTCGCCAAAATTAGAGGTTTGAGATGGCAAGTAAAATAGCGATTGTAACCGGTGCTTCCCGTGGTGTAGGACGAGCAACAGCAACTAAATTAGCTAGGGCCGGAATCTTTGTTTTCTTGGCTGCTCGTAATGTAGATGATTTGAATCAGGTTGCTAAGGAAATTAATAATGACACGGGAAATGCTTTAGCAATTCCAACAGATGTAACTCAAGCTCAGTCNGTGCAGAATTTAGTGGATCAAGTTGTCAAGGAAACTGGACAAATCGATTTACTTATCAATAATGCGGGAGTAGGGATTTTTGAATCGGTAGTTGACTCTGATCCTGACAANTGGCAATCAGTTATTCAATCCAATTTGACTAGTATTTATCTGTGTTCTAAAGCTGTCTTACCAACTATGCTAGATCAAAAATCAGGCCAAATTATTAACATTTTATCGGTAGCAGCTCAAATTCCTTTTCCATTCGCTAGTGCTTACTGTGCAGCCAAGGCTGGAGCCTTAGCTTTGAGTAACGTATTGCGAGAAGAAGTGAGATCGGAAGGTGTTCGAGTAACTGCAGTTCTACCAGGTTCTATTAACTCTAGCTTTTGGGATAAAATGGAACAACACCCGGATCTTGACTTAATGCTAAAACCACATCATTTGGCTGATACAATTTTGCAACTGGCAATGTCGCCAGTTGACATGACAGTAGAATCTGTTACCGTCACCCCACCGCTTGGTATATTGTAAATTTGAGGCTCTAAATCCTACGAATTCAGAGTTATGAAAAAACCGAATGTGATCTTCTTTTTTACCGATGATCAGCGTTTTGATACTATCAGAGGATTGAATAACCCACACATCAAAACACCTAATCTTGACGGGTTAATCCGTCGGGGAACAGCATTCACGAATGCGTATATTATGGGTGGCTCATCGGGGGCTGTCTGTATGCCAAGCCGTAGCATGTTGCATACAGGTCGGTCATTATATCGTATTCGAGGTCAGGGAGAAGACATAGANCCTGAGCACATTACCCTTGGACAAGTTCTACAAG
Source organism: Candidatus Poribacteria bacterium (assembly GCA_002729015.1). The sequence continues at coordinate 19,760 of PBVO01000102.1, read as the reverse complement.
AATCTGGCTATACTTGTTTTGGTACAGGTAAATGGCACAATGGTTCGGCGTCTTTTTCTCGTAGCTTCAACACGGGTGCTGAAATCTTCTTTGGTGGTATGAGCGACCACTGGAATGTGCCAGCCTGTGATTTTGATCCTAGTGGAGAATACCCCAAAAGCCCCAAAATCAGTAATCCATACGTCGACAATATAGTGAGTTGGCATCATTGTGATCACGTCACGGCAGGCAAACACTCGACTGATTTGTTTGCCGATGTAACCTGCGAATTTCTTCGACGGCACAATAGCAAACAAAATCCATTTTTTGCCTATGTTTCTTTTATGGCTCCGCATGACCCCCGTAGTATGCCTTCAGAATTCCGAGAACTGTACGATCCTGATTTGGTTGAATTGCCCGAAAATTTCACATCGCAACACCCATTTGATAATGGTTGGATGACTGGTAGAGATGAGCAACTAGCTAACTTCCCTCGGACGAGAACCGAGGTACAAAGGCATCTTTCTGAATATTATGCCATGATTACTCACTTAGATACNGNCATTGGTCGAATTATTGATACANTAGTTGAGCAAANANTTTTGGACGAAACAATCATAATTTTTACTAGTGATAATGGCTTAGCTGTTGGACAACATGGTCTGATGGGAAAACAAAATTTGTATGATCACAGTATTCACGTTCCACTAATCATGGCTGGTCCTGGTATTCCATCAGGACAAAAGCGAGATAGCCTGGTCTACCTGATCGATATTTTCCCCACGTTGTGTGATTTGCTTGAATTGTCAATTCCACAAACAGTAGAGGGCTGTAGCCTGTATCCTACATTTAATGATTCAGAAAAACGAATCCGAAATTATCTGCATTTCGCCTTTCAAAATGTACAAAGAGGTATACGAGACGAACGNTACAAACTAATCGAGTATGTAGTCAATGGCTCTCACCGTAAAACACAACTGTTTGATATGATCAGGGACCCAAAAGAGCTTCATAATCTGGCTAGTGATACAAATCGTAGTGAAGTTTTACATAACCTGAGAAATCAGCTCAAAAAATGGAAAACGACCTACGACGATACACGCGAACAGGGCCAGTCTTTCTGGTCATCATACCCTTACTAGTCAAGTATGAATTAATCTTAGTAGCTTGAAAACAAAAGATTCATTGATTAGCAGAAGAGTAACTCACCCTGCATTCTCTGGAAGAAGATGAGTAGTTCATTCAAAAAATTGGAGTGCTTCAACCCAATTCTTATCGATTACTTATCGTAATTTTTTTGGCCNACTGCCTGTCGACCTCATATTTCCCNGAGTTTTTAAACTGAGGGATACTGAGAACATATTTACCTACCTCAGTTTTTAAATTTATGAATACTAGATTTTTGTTTATGAATGTAAACTAATTAATTTATTGTTACTTTAATTACTTTTACAAACTGATACTCTATATTTCATATGCCGATGTACAATGCACTTTCACTTTCTGAAAAATGTCATTAACAATATACGCCTCGTACTGGGTCAACCCTTCAGTTTGATCTTTTTTTGAAATTGGCTTAACTTCTAAGAGAAGATAACAAAATTACATGACTGCTAGCGCCAATAGAAAAAAATCGCACGGAAAACTAAGNTACGTGTTAAGAGAAGAATATCGAACTACCAATTATTTACTCATAGGAGAACTATCATGCACCAATATCAATACGTCGAACGGCTCGTAGACCTAATGGATCCAAGTAAAAACGTGTTACTAAATATGTCCTATGAGGCTGCAGCTATGAGAGTTTCTTCGGGAGATCCGAGAAGAATAAGTGAAATTGACGGACAATTTGGCATTGTACAAAAGCAAGGGAATATTGTACGGATGGCTCGCTCTATTGGTCGCCCNATGCGATACTTCCTAGCAAAGCGTGCTGAAGGACCGTGTCTAATTGTTGCAGAACGTATGGAGGAGTTACTTAATGTGTTAATCGATGAGGGGCTTGAAGATCAATTTCACCCATCTTACACAAGGATGGTACCTGCTCATTACGTTGTTGAGATTGCTTTAGTTGGATGTCCTGATCCGAATCCAATAAATACCCGATTCTTCACACCCAAGCGTAATGCTCTAAGTCCAGATCTAGACGCAATTGGACATCATTACATTGGAAAGGTCGCAGAAGTCATAGATAAATGGCTGAATACTATTGATGATTCTGAACCTCTAGGTGTGTTATTTTCTGGAGGGATCGATAGTGGCGCCATATTACTCTTATTACAACATTTGCTACTAAAAAGAGGTCAACCTGCTAACCGGCTTAAAGCATTTACTCTTAACGTNGATGAAACATCGCAGGATACGAATCAGGCTAAGCGCTTCGTTGATGAGGTCGGCATGAGTATGTTTTTAGAAGTAATCAATGTTAACCAAGAGGATATCGATTTCAAAACAACAATCAAATTGATTGAGGACTACAAACCATTAGATGTTCAATCTGCAACAATGGCTTACGCATTGTTAAATAAAATTCGTAAACTATACCCTGATTGGCTTCACATAATTGATGGAGATGGTGGAGATGAAAATTTGAAAGACTATCCGATTGAAGANAATCCAGAATTAACTATCGCTAGTGTGCTTAATAACTTGATGCTTTATCAAGAAGGATGGGGAGTAGATTCGATCAAACATTCTCTAACCTATTCAGGTGGCCAAAGTCGGGGCCATGTTCGGACATATGCACCAGCAGCAATATTGGGATTTCGAGGTTTCAGTCCATTTACTGTGCCTTCGGTGATTGACATCGCTGAAGGAATACCTTTCGTTGAGCTGACTGAATGGGATCACGAAAAGCTCTACGATTTAAAAGGACAAGTAGTCAGCAAAGGTGTTCAAGCCGTAACTGGTGTTAGAATGCCAGTTTTTACAAAACGACGTTTCCAGCATGGAGTGTCNTCTAAGGAAATTTTTCAAGAATCCTTCCCCATATCAGATCACACCTATAGGGAAGTCTTCTCAGAAGTTTTTTAGTGAAATGGTTACGAACCTGCCGAATATTAGTACTCANCAAGTTATTNCACAACGATCATCGAAAAACATAGTCAACGCCAATAAACCATACGACTGCATGATAGAAGTAGAATGCGGATCGGATTTGGTTTTACACCGAATTGCTACTTTGTTCTTGACTGGAAGTGAGTGCCCATTTCACTGTGTAATGTGTGACTTGTGGAAGAATACACTTGATTATGCAACTCCTGTTGGGTCGGTACCTCTTCAGATTTTATGGGCTCTCAAAAACCTGCAAATCGACTGGTACGACCCTTCGGCAAAAGGTATTAGCACTATCAAGCTGTATAACAGTAGTAATTTCTTTGATAAGAGAGCCATACCCATTAAAGACTGGCCAGAAATTGCAAAATTGGTGAATGCCTTTGAAACCATTATTGTGGAAAATCATCCAGTGTTGTGCAGCGAACGGATCCTAAAATTCCGCGACCTGATCGCTGGTCGACTAGAAATTGCTATGGGGCTGGAGACGACACACCCGAGACTACTAAAATGGCTAAATAAGCAAATGACACTGAAACAATATCAAAATTCAGTTGATTATTTGATCACCAATAATATTCAAGTACGGTCATTTATTTTGATAAAATTACCATCACTCACGGAAGAAGAAGGAATTGAGTGGGCCGTAAAGTCGATGGAATTTGCTTTCGATTGTGGCGTAGAGTGTTGTTCGCTTGTACCAGTTCGAACTGGAAACGGTTTCATGGACCAACTGGAGAAAGACGGTTTTTTTAAAGCACCTGATATAACCAGCCTCGAGTGTGTACTCGAATCAGGTTTAAGTATGGAACGCGGCCGTGTCTTTGTCGATCTATGGGATAGTAAGTTAATTGAAGGCTGTTCAGCATGCAAAAAATTACGCCTACAACGCATTATGAAAATGAATGAATCCCAGTCTTTCCAACCAGAGGTCCAATGTCATGAATGCTGCTAGTAGTAAACAAATAATGATTATAGGAAGTGGTTTCGGTGGGTCTATTTTGGCGGCCATCCTCGCCAAGGCGGGGATCTCAGTTATGTTAGTTGACCATCAATCCCACCCTCGATTTGCTATTGGCGAATCTTCTACACCAACTGCTACGTTTATTTTGAAATCGCTAGTGAAACATTACCAGCTAACAGAGCTAGAGGCATTGACTAGTTATGGCCTTTGGAAACAGAAACTCTTTCAAGTAGGTTGTGGAGTAAAAAGAGGGTTCAGTTATTTTTTTCATTCTCCAGGATCACCAGTTCAAACTACAGATTTACATCAAAAAGAATTATTAGTTGCCGCAAGTTCGTCTCATTCAACAGCAGACACGCAATGGTATCGTCAGGACGTAGACGCATACTTGCTCGACTATGCAAAACGTTGTGGTGCAACCTGCATACTAAATAGTAAAGTTGTAGAGGCTAAATTCGATGAACAACACTTTTCTTGGACGGTCCAATTGGATACAAACTCACAAAACCAACAGTTTGATTGGATTATTGATGCCTCTGGGTCAAGCCAAGTTATGTGTGAGCTGACTGACGTTACCCCGAATAGTAAATTTGAGTTGGAAACCAATACTGCTGCTATTTATGGGCATTTTGAAAAAGTACGTCGTTACGATACGCTTCTCGAAGAAGCTGGTATGGATGTGTCCGATTTCCCATTTTCATCAGATGATGCAGCTCAGCACCATATGATGCAACATCAATGGCTCTGGAGTTTAAGATTCGATAATGGTATTACTAGTCTGGGGTTAGTAATAGACCTAAACCATTATAAATTTGACTATAAATTGTGGGAATCCATGTTAAATACTTATCCCGCAATATCCCAGATGCTCTTTGGTGCTATACCACATAAGGCAACACCGATTTTACGTTATTCAGATCGATTGCAACGTTTAGCACCTTTTGGATACGGGCCAGGATGGGTTGCATTACCTCATACAATTGGGTTTGTGGATCCATTGCATAGTACGGGAATTGCTCATACGTTAAGTGGAGTCGACCGATTAGCAAGAATTTTGACAAAACCTAGAATTAGTCGAGATGAAGTACGAGATTACTCGTTAGCCATTTACCGAGAATTACGTTTGATTGACCGATTGGTGGCAGGTTGTTACAAACTGATGCCTAGCAAGGCTCATTTTGAAGCGTATTGTATGCTTTATTTTGCCGCAGCTCACAATTATGAAACTCGTTGTTTAAATTTAGGGTCATCTGAATTGCCTGCTGGAATTTTTTTATCTGACGATGTGGACATGACGAAGGCTATTAACTTCGCTTTTGATCTGGCGAGTGAAACTGCGGCATGTGAAGGATGGGAAAATATAAAAGGGTTTGAGCAACAAATCAGAAATCTGATTGCACCCTTCAACCAAATTGGCTTATGTGATCCTGATCAATATTCTATGTATTCTCACACTTCCGTTCTTTAAGAAGAACTATTCAAAATCTTATGTGAAAACTTTGAGTAGTTGACTCATTTACACAGATATGCTCAATTATTTATACGGAAATACAGTAATCAAAGCCAGCTAATGACGATTAGTAAACCCTGCTTTGTTGGAGATTCAAAACCTGATTAATATAATCAAGAAGGTTTTCAGTCAAAACGGGTTTGAGGAATTTTGCTTTGATTGAATTTGATACAGAGTGTTTGTGAAAAAACTCGTAGACTAATGATCTATTTCCACTTTCTCAGGCCCATTAAATTGCGTTGTATAAAAGTTACTAAACTAGCACTTCTGACTAACCTCAATTTGGCTTGAATTACATTCAAAACAAGTGCTTTGGTAAATCAAAAACCAAAATTCCAATTACTGTGAGTAAAATTGCATAACAAAACTAGATTACTTCTCATTCTCAATCTTTGTTACTTTTATATTCTGCTTTGGCTCTCGATGAATCTTGAATTGGCAGTGGCACAGAATTTGTCAACAGTAACTGGTTCATCGGGGCTGGCAAAAGCAATCGATAATGAGGGTGATTTGATATATGTTGGTGCAGGTTCACAACTGTTTATTCTCGATGCAGAAGATGTATTAGACGAGCAAGCGGAAAAACCAATCTGGCAAGCTGCGTTGACGGTTCCTGGATCAATTGACCAAATTGCTATTCATAAAGTTACATCCAATAAAATATTCGCATATTTATCCCTCGGCGCGAATGGCTTCGGAATTGCTGATGTCAGTCAACCAAATGCACCCAAGTATGTATCGACTTTAGCTCAGATTGGACCATCAAATCGCTTTTTTTTCGATAAAAATGAAGATGAAGATCATGTTTATATAGCTGGTGCACAAGGTGGATGGCATATAATCAATATTGAAAACGAAAGTTCACCAATTGTCTTATCAAGCCAATTAGTTAACTTTCCAGTTGCTTGTGTTTACGTTCATAGAAAGAAGGCTTACGTTGTTACCAAACCTGACGGTTTAGGACAAACAAGTGAACTGTTTATTTACGATGTGACACAAAAAACTAGCCCCACGCTTCAGTCTGTAAAAGTAGATATCGAAGAATCTGTTCAGGATAGTGTTAAATTAAATGGACTTGCACAACGGATTGTTGTACGCCGATTAGACAATCAAAAAACCTTAGCCTATGTTGCTCTAGGGAAAAGAGGTCTCCATATTTTAAATGTTACAGACATAAAAAATATTATAGTTAATCAAAATCTGACAGGTATAACGGAAGCGATCGACATCGCTCTGGACGAAAACAATTGGCTTTATGTATCTGACGAATACATTGGTCTCCATGTTTTTGAAGATGCTAAAAATTTAGATACAATCGGCAATTATTCGCCATCCAATTTCATTTCCCGCCCAACTGTTGCTTTCTCGGTCTCATCGACGAGTAAAAGAGCCGATTTGTACGTTGTTGATGGTCTCAACCACGCAATGGTCCTCAAGCAAGACCTAGAATCTAAAACGCCTTGGCAGCTAATAGGTAACTGGCGAACAGTTGGTGTTGTAGAATCAGCCATTTTTTTTAGGACTGATAGTAAAGGAACAATTGCGACAGCCAATGGTCAGAATGGGGTTTCGCTGTTCACCGTAGAATCAAATAATATTAAATCTGGAGATGTAAAATCTAGTAATCAGTTTCGAACTTTCGTGGACGTGGGAAGTTCCGTTTCAAGCCTGACTTATAACCAGATGAATGGCCTACTTTATATTCTTTCTTCTAATTTGACATTGATCGATCCCAAACAAAATAACAAAATTTTGCACCAACTTCCATTAGCAAAATCAGCCAAAAGTTTGATATTCGTGCCTTCTTCACTGGTAACTACATCATCAACCCTGACTTATCTTTCTACTGATTTACTTGAAGTTTACGATTTCGACACACCAACTACTCCACAACTAATAACTACGGTTCCTATTTCGAATATTGAAGATCAATTCTTATTTCAGTTAGAAGATAAAACCCTAATTTGTTTGGCTTGTGGTGCTGATGGTCTGAAGGTTTTGGATGTTACTCAACCAACGCAACCCAACGTCATCAGTACTTATCAAACGGTAGCTGATGGTTTTAGTAGAACGGTTGAGGTCGTAGATCAAATAGCATTTGTTTCCGACAGCTATGGTGGTCTATGGATCGTCGATTTAGCAGAGCCAGCACAACCCACAGAAATCACTCGACTTCGAACTGACAGCGCTGTTCAAGACCTAACGATAAACGGAGAATTTGTATTCTTGGCCACTGCAACAACAGGAATACAGGTCGTGGATGCGAGTATTCTACATAGTCCAAAAATAGTTAAAAACTATTTAACACTAGGCTCAGCCTTATCCATATTTGAAATCCCACGGATCAGTAATTCTGACATACAGCAAATTCTGGTTGGTGATGCCAGCAATGGTGCACAAATATTGTCTGTTGACCTGCTAGTTCCAAGATCCCCTATCATTACTGGCTTATCGCCCCGGGCCGCCTTACCTGAAAAACGTGTCACCATTAGTGGTAGAAATTTTAACGTTGATGCAACAGTTTTATTTGGTAATTTGGAAGTGCCCCTTGTTGAGTGGATATCAGAAGATTCAATTCAAGCATTTATTCCGAAGGATCTAAAAGAAGGACTATATGATCTGGCTGTTGTTAACCCTGATCAGGCAAGTAGTGAACTACCATCCCGTCTGAAAATTGTAGGGAAACAAGCGGAAATCTTTATTTCTGCTCTTACGGCCCCTGACCAGTCTTTGGCCCGGATTGACTTCAATTCTATCCCCCTAGGCTCCAAAACCCCCCCTATTTTCCCTTTGCAGATAAAAAATAATGGTACTGCTTCTCTAGAAATTAAAAGAATCGACTTACCAAGCCGAAAATTCACGATTCAGTCTAGTGAAGTTCTGCCATTGACAATAAATCCTGACAAAACGGAGCTAATTACTCTTCGCTTTGAACCAACGACTATCCTGAAGTTGGAGGATATAGTCACTTTTCACTGGAAAACCAGTGGACAAGAAACCGTTAGTCAATACACTCTACCCGTTGGCCTAACGGTGACTGGTAAAACTGAGTCCTTTACTATTTTAGGGGTTGGTCGTCATTTGACAATCGATGGTGAAAGTATAGTTGAGACGGCTTATGTGGATCAGAATTATACTGTTGAGGTCAAAATCCTTTCAGATGACGGTTCAACGGTTATTTCATCGACGGTTAGTCCCGTCCGATCCATTACCAATGGAAGCGCCTATACATACATTACATCTATTGATCCTAGACCGGAAACTGGTTATGCCCCTATTGAGATTGGGCAACAAATTGAGCTTAGTATTTTCTATCATGACCCGACTATTCTATCCAATCAGTTTGGTACGCCTACTGGGTTACTCAATTTGAAGGTTGATGAGCAAGAGTATAGCGGTGAAACTAAGATTGAAATCAAGGAAAAGCACCTCGCTAATAGAGAAATTTCTATTGATTTTGGCATTCTATTTCCCAAGCCGAAAGTTACTGATATTACTCGGCTAGACCCAATTAATCCTAATTTAGCGGATCCAAGTGGTGGTGGTGGAACGCCCCTTCGCTTACATGGACTCAATTTTCGGCCGGGACTCGAGTTGAGGATACAAACCGGATTGACAACAGACCAATTAACATTAGCAACTGAAGTTGAACGTGTGTCTGATAATGAGTTACGGGCATTGACACCAATTGGCTTACCTGGTACGAATCGGAGCGTTGTGATCATCAATGTTGATGGGCAAGAGTCAAGCCTGACTAACTCACCAACTTATACTTACAACTCTGTCGATCGTATATCTATTCTCGACCCAGACGCAACAGTCGATTCCGAACGAGATCGACTTTTATTTGCTCCCATTTTAACTGAAGGGGTACCTTTCACCTTACCGATCTCCACAACTAAAACATTACAAGCTATTGGATTCGACAAAAACGGTTACCGCTTAGCGTTACAAGATACCACTTGGGAAATTGTTGGTAATGCTCGGGGCGGAGGGATTGCACCTAATGATGGAAAGTTAACGACGGGTCCTAAAAAAGGAGACTTTAGGATTAGAGTTACATATACAACTGGTGGTATCAACTTGACGGCAACCCAACCAATTACAGTAACGGCTGGTGCACCCACCAAAATCATTGGTGTCTCAGCCAATCCTACTCAGTTAACAGCGTCAACAGAAAACAAGTTAACTCATTGCCAGATTACTGTTCACGTCACGGATCAGCAAGGAAATCCAGTATCAGATCTGAAAATGTCATCTCAGGGGTTTTCAAGTAGCAAATCTCTCAACTTCAAGGCTAAATACAGTGAAATCGAGAGTGATCTTCCACAACTCGGTCAATTCAGCAACTTTATCTCTAATGGGGACGGTAACTACCAAATCACGTATACTACCCCAAACCATCTAGAGTTATTCAAACCAGGAATTTCAGGGCAGTACCCAAAACGACCAGTTAGGCTATCAATCGTTGTTAATGACCAAATTGCGACAAAACCTCCATTGAATTTATACCCTCCAGTAGCCTTTCTGACTATCACGCCAAAGCGAACAATAATCTTAGATCTTTCTTCCATTAGTCTAGAACTACTTTCAAGTCTGGACAATTTTCGAGCCAAAATTCAGCAGGCGACCCAATTAGCCGAGCTGAACAAAGAATTGAAAAGCAACGGTCTTCCTATCTTTCAACCATTGCTAATGGTAACTGAAAACCGATCTGGTGATTTTTTAGAGTCAGTTCCAGTTACATATATGGGCAATGACCGCTATGAAGTACTGGATAGCAGCAAAATACAACCAGCACCATCGCGATCAAATTCATCTGTTTTTATTACCGGATTATCAGCGTATAAAGATTTTAGTAAAGATGTCAAATGGCAAGTTGTTCCAGACGTTATTTCAGAACAGTTATTTCGCCTACCAGCCGATGGAACCACTAACAAAAAATTTATCGTTCATGGAATCGATAATCTAGGCTCATTTGTAACACACAAGACCCCGATTTTGATAGACGGTTTTACTCAACAACAAGTCTCTCAAGAAGAATTGCAGATTTCAACTACTGTTGGTCGTTTGGTTGATGAAAATGTAACTGATACCGGGTATGAGTTTGTGTACTTAGCATCGACAACACAACAGCGTAAAGTTCGCATAAAAGCCTTGAGTAGTAATGCTAACGGTCAAATTGATCTTCAGCTGGTGAGTGGAGAAACAGCTAATATCACGCTTCAGTTTGCTAACAACAATTTTTTGGGTGGTGTCCCACAACTACCTGCCGATGGGAAGTCCAAGATTGCCTTCCAAGTGACAATGACTGATCGGTATCGTAACCCAGTTATTTTGTCAGAGCCCTATAACAACCCGGTTTCACGATCTTCACAGATTGAAGTTACACTACAAATGAATGAAGAGGAGGCGCAGTTTTACTTCCCACGATCTGGTGAATCAACAGAGAATGCCAGCAATTTAGGAACGATTCAGAATTTTGTCGACCTCCAAAATGGCTCCTATACAGCTGAGTATGTAGCCGGCAGCAGAATGGGGACCATGAGGTTACAAGTAAAAAATGGGGACGCAATAGCTCAAGCTTCATTATCTATTTTACTTGGGGAGAAAGCCGAGCTGCAACTGATCAACGTGGCTCCCTATCGAATGAATTACCAGCTTGAACAGAACAGACTCTTTCCTAAAGGGTATACCCCAGTCGCTGGTGGGGATATTATTCCTTTATGGCTCGTGGTCAGAGATGCTAATGGTAACTCAGTTAGTGGATTAAGATTGACCGTCGATGTTGATAAAGGTCAAACGGATGAAGTCGCTAGTGAAAAGAAAACGGCTGCTGCTGATTTCACATCATTTCAAAACGATGACTGGAAATATCCACCCATTAAGGATTTATACCGGGTTAACTACAATCCACCCAAAGCAGCTGAAAAAGTAAAAGTCAATGTTATTGCAGAAGACCCAAAAAGTGTAGTTACTCCTCCGCTTCGGATCAGCAAAATCTTCGAATTACCTGTTGTACCTAATCGCCCAGATTCAAATGAATCCACGATCGAAATTGGTCGAGGGCAGCAAATGAAGCAACCACCATCTGATGGTACCGAGTCAACGCTGGCCACGGTGATCGTTCGGGATAAACACCGGAACGTAGTTCCTAACCAGAAGTTACAATTAGTCATAGTTGATCAGCCTACAGAATCCACACCGACTATAATTCCCCTACCAAAAAGTTCGCAACAGTCTACTGCATCGACAAATGAAGATGGACAAGCATCTTTTGAATTGAAGATGAAGTATGACGTTGAAACAGCTAGTGATAACGTGTTGAAGGTTAAAGCTGAGCTAGTTGATGGGGATTCAGCTTTTCAACCATTGACCACTTTAGTGCCGTTCAGTTCGCCCAAAATAGCTGAGATTGAGTTCACTCAATTACCTCTTGAACTTCGTGGTAATGGTATTTCGGAGGGGGAAATTCTACTTAAGGTGAAAAATGAAGTCGGCATACCTCTTTCAAACGCAGATATTTGGGTGAATCCATCTGAAGGCGAAATAGTGGGTAGTCAGGTTATATCTATTGGAAATGGTATTTATCGTTGTATGTACCGATCGACCGACCGCATGACTACTATAGTCTTGGAGGCAGGATCGAAAAGTGATATATATCGATCAAATTCACAGCCTAAATTATTGAATAACGAATTTGATTTGTTAGCAGGAGATGTCTCTCCGAGTAATTCTACGGTGGAAATTTCGGATAGCACCATTTTAGCTAACTCAAAGTCGAGGACAGCCGTCGATATCACATTACTAGATGGTTCTAAAGAGGAAAACCCAATTCAGGGGCAGTCAATTGTGTTATCCGTACCCGACCATTCCGATAAAGTAATTATTGAGCAACCCTTACCCACTAACAGTAAAGGTCAAACGACAGGCTATATCCAATCAGCTGTCGTTCATCGATTAGGCCAAGACGTACCACTCCAAATCGAGGTAAAAGTTCTTGTTCAACCAATCAATGATCAAGGTCAAACTGTTGTACTATCTGGAAATCGTGACCAACCACTGACATTTTACCTTGTTCCTCCTTCTCCAAAACGTATTGATTTCACTTCTATCAAATATCAAAATGGGACAGAGGCCGAATGGTTAAATGCAAAAGGGCCATACGATGAGGATAAAAGCCAAGTCATTCTGGAAATTCAGGTGTTAGATAAAGCTGGTGACCCCGTAGAACCACTGGAACCAACGATGTATTTGATGGCTTCCGCTGGCCAAATACCCGATCAGGCTGAATATTTGGGTAGTGGTATTTATCAAGCTATATTTACATCACCCAGTTATCCAGATGATCGACTAGAGATTAGAGCCAAAATCGCGGATTTAGCCAATCAAGAAAAGGCATGGTTGGAATTTACTCAAATCTTAACCGTACGAAAGACAGACATTATTCCACCTACTATTGAGAAGGCTGAAACTATCAATAGTAAAGAAATATTATTGAGATTCAATGAGCCAGTGTTTGGGTTATTGGTCGATAATTGGTCAGTTGACGAAAACCGTATCGATCAAATTATCCCTCAATTTCAGTTCACTCAAAAAGGAGGTAGCCAAGAATTTCGTCTGATTTTGGTTGCTCCGATTTCACCTCAGTCTGAGCCAATGGTAGCATATCAAACCTTGGTGCTACCTGTTAACACAGATAATGAAATTGATGATACCTATTCAGAGAATCTACCTATGGCTCAAGATCTAATTGGTGCGGTGCAAGATCTGTCTGGCAATTTTCTGTCGACGGTTAGCATCAAAGCTCAGGATAAAATACTACCCGACTTTCAGGCCCAAATTACCGGAGCAAACCAGATTTTACTGACTTTTAATGAACCGGTGATAGGATTTCGGCCAGATGTCTACCTTTCTAATCCTGACAACGGAAATCATATCGGTTGGAAAATTCAAAGTGGTGAGTTCAAAAAAGAAATGGCAAACTTCGTTACCAATTTTGAGCCTCTTGATTCTACTGCAAGCGAAGGCTATCGTCTTTGGCAAGTTGACTTTAGACCCGAATACGATCCGTCCATACCTTGGTTCCTTCCTCTGAAACCTAATCAAATCCCTAATCAAATCCGATTTGAATATCAGCCTGATCCAACTTCCGCGCAGTTTCAGCCTCAGACTGACCTCAGTGGTAATCCAATTAGTGGCGAACCCGTAATTGCTACATTCAAAGAGTTACCTGCTATTATTGTGCTGGATACTAAAGGTAACCAATTGGAAAAGACATTATCGGTTTCTGAAGGACAAACTATAGACTTAGAAATTATCGTTACAAATGAACGATTCTTAACTGATGAAATTTCATTTGAATCATCCAATGAGCTATTTATAGTAAATATGCCGATAGATAATGAAATCACTATTGAGTCGGCAGCACCTATTTATACCTCTCTCTCCGATTATAAAAGTAGTTTAAGTGAAACAGGTAAGTTAGATTGGGTGGATCGACTCATCGACGTTCTNGGTGGTAGTGGAAAGAACTTTTGGGCCCGAAACTATAGCGTGACCTTTGGGCATAATATTGCGACTGCTAGCGCACCCAAGGAAGTTTATCCATTTGTTCTTTCGGTAGAAGACAAAAATTTTCCTAACCAATCTGTCAGAAAAGAACTTCAGTTTGAAGTTAACAATCGAAGTTTGGCTGCTATGGTAGAAATAGTCAGTGAAAGAAAACAATTGGTTGCAGACGGAATAGATAAAACACCAATTACCGTCACAATAACTGACTCAATTGGTGCCCCCGTAGAGGACGAGCAAGTCACATTAGTCACCGATGATGGCAGAGAGTTCAAAACTTATTACCCTTCTCCTTATGTTAGAGGTCATTACCANGGAGTNTATATCACTAAAAATGACCAAATTGGTGATGTNATTATTACCGCAAGAACTTCGGTAGATGGTGTTTCGGCTCAAATCAAGCTTGATCATNTGCCTGAGCAACCGGACAGCGTTCATTTAACGATTACTGACTCTGAACTGCCGGCNGATGGTAATTCTACTACTCGGTTGATAGTCACATTGCGTGACAAGAAAAAACGCCCGATTGATAGCCATTTTGCTTACTTGGATTCTACAAAAAACCCACAATCTCCNACACTTGAAATACAAGAAGTAGAAGTTCGTTTTGATCCACCTCCAAAATATGGTCGCATTTGGAGTCAAACTCAAAACTTAATAGACAATATGCCGGAAGTTACAGATGATGACGAAATTGACAACATGAATAGTGCTAGATTTGTCGGTGGGCTAACGGGTAAACATCTAGCCTTCTATCAGGCACCAAACGAGTTCTTACCTGATCGAGAGGCTGTTAAAATTGTGGCTAAAGTAACTGTTTTTGACCCGAAGAAGGGAAGTAATATTACTATGAGTGGCGCGGCATCTGTTATTTTGTATAAACCAAATCGGTTACCAAAGCTAACNATCAAAGGTCCGTTGAGTGAAATTTCAGGTGAAACATTACCAACACCCCTTTATGAAAANGACGAATTAAAACTGGAATTGATAGTTGAAGACCCAGACCAAGACCCAGTTAACTTGTANGCCGAAAATCTGCCTTCGGGAGCGANTCTAACCCTTCCAACCGAAGATANCCAAAATGCCAAATTTGAATGGAAACCTACGAGCCAATTAGTCAAGGCAGAAGAAAAAGAGAAGCCTTTCACAATTACTTTTCATGCATCAGACGGTCGTGGTGGAAGTGTTAGTAGAAAATTGAATGTCGTAGTTAAGCATCTCAGTTCTGCTAAACAGATCAGTCTATTTGCTACNCCTAATAGGCTGGTTGTTGGGCAATTAGAAGATATTTCGTCTGCTACCATTCGTGCCATTGTGAGCGATAGAGACGGGATTCGACAACCTTTCGAAAACTTAAGAATGATGTCCACATTCACACCTGACCCACCTGCCCTAAAAATCACAAATACNGATAAAGAAGTATCGTTATCATTGAATACAGAATCCCAGATAATAACAACTGACCTTACTGTTATCGAAGAAGAAGTTGGTGTTTATCGAGCAGTTTTTTCGGCTGGGACTAGTTCTGGCCAAGTCTCTGTAACAGCTCAAATTGAAGGAACTAATACCAAGTCCAAACCAGTTATACTTGAAGTTTTGCCAGATTCTTTATCAACTTTGTTGGTGTCTGGACCGNTGGTCAAAAAGCCGAACCCCATACAATTGGAGGCTGGAGAGAGTGAATTTTTTACGATTTGGGGACAGGATAAATATTACAATCCAGTCCCAATTCCTCAGGATGAAAAATCTAGTTTACAATGGGCAATAGTGGGAAATATTGGCCAAGTTATGCCGGAGGAACCAATGGCTTCTGAATTTCCTTACCGGCGTTTCCAATTTATAGCAGAATCAGTAGGACAAGGTGAGATNACTTGGTCAATTTCAGTAAACAATACGAAAATTGAGCAAAAAACTGACAAAATCAAAGTATCTCCTGGNCAATTGGACCGAGTCATAGTGGAAATGACTCAGCCAGAAAATCTTTCTGCTAGTATACCTATCGGTCAAGAATTGACATTTGAGGCCAAAGCTACTGATGCTTTTGGCAATACTATATCACTAGTAAAAGATGAAGTCAGTTGGTCTGTGCTNAATGATATTGGAGACCTCGATACTGACTCACAACCGACAAGCCAGCCGATAGCTGTATTTAGCCCACGCCGAATTGGAAAAGGTCTTATTTCAGCTAANGTAGGAAAATTGCAAGGCCAATCGGCTCCAATCTCAGTGGTAGCTGGTTCTTTAGATCGGATTGAAATAAAACCTATAGAAGTAGAATATCAGTCACAAGATCCGATTGAAACATTGGCTGGAGACCAAATTCAGTTTTCAGTTCGTGGTTTCGACAGCACAGGAAATTCAGTCCCAATACCCAACGCGTTTGCTAATTGGCAAATCGTACGAATTGACGATAACAACGAAATGTCTGTTGGAATTGGTACGTATGAGACGTTGAAAAATGGAATTGGAGAGACAATGGATCCATCTGGTATTTATAACTTTCGGGCGACTACTGTTGGTCTTGGCCGGATTGATCTNANTTTTAAACCACCAATGGGCAATACTGTTAAATCCCAATCATCCGAAATCAATGTTTCATCTGGCCCGGTTCATAGCTTGAGTATAGAACCCAAAAATCCTACGGTTATTGCTGGAGAAGAAATCAAGTTTCGTATTATTCCACAAGACAGTTATGGTAACTCTATTTCATTTCATTCTAACATTGCTGCTGATAGTGAGGACGACCAGCCGAAATCAAAAGAAAAAATTGAAATTAGCCTAGAATTGGTCATTCCGAGTAATAACCTTGAGCCTATTGCTGAAATTTTGGAAGGATATAGGTTGAAAGCAAAAAAGACTGGAATTGGACAAGTGAAAGCAAGATTAATTCGCTCAGAAACAGAATCTCTGCCTCTGCATAAACGAACGTCCCCAATTGAATCATACGCTCCGATCACAGTGGTAGCAGGTCCAGTGGTGAAGGTTGAAGTTCATCCCAAAGAAGATTTTAGCGTTGAAGTTGGCAAAATAGTAAACTTCCAAGCAATTGGTTTGGATGCACTTAATAACCCAGTACCATTGAATACTGGCCTAAAGTGGACATTGGATCACTTGGAAGGAAGGCTGGGTGAGATAGATCAAGAAGGAAAAGTCGAAGTGAACAGTATTGGAAAATCTAAGATCACTGTGAATTTTACTGATCTAGAAAGTGATGAAGAAGCCCCTAAGATACTAACTGGATCTTCTGGTGAATTATCTAGTGGTATGCCCATTCCACTGCAATTTACCAAAACTCAACGGCCTAAAACCATAGTCGGTGCAGGACTTGGCAAAAAATTGACCTTACCTATATCAGCCCAAAATGTGCCGCTCCCCTTCCAACTCTTGAAGGGTTCAATGGTTTTATCTTACCCGTTGGACCTACTTCAGTTTGACAAAGTGAAAGTCGTTGGTGATTTTACCGTTCAAAATCAGTTAATTCAGCCCGGTCAATTGTCTTTAATGTGGGACTTAAAACTATCACCTGCAACGAGGCAAGAAGGNGCACCTGTTCATTTTGTTGATTTAGNTTTTACAGTATTACCAACAGCCAAAATAGGAGCTATATCTACAATCGAATCAATCTCTCTACAACTACAAGGAAGCAAAGGCTTAATTCCAAGCAATCGACCAAGAGTCGAGTTTCATCTTCTTCCAGATGTANTTGTCGATCTAGTAATGGTTGAAACGAAAAACACAAATCCACTCAACCCAATACCAATTAATACTGATTCGTCAAAGGATAATAAAGTTGCTGACAACTCAACGTTAGAAAATTATGCAGCTACTGTTGAACCAAATGAAGTAATTGTTTTCGANCTGCGGGTTGATAAGCCTAATCCTTCACCNATTAATNTAGCTAGTGGACAAATTAATATCAAGTCAGTAACCGAGATCGCTAGTTTCGATTTGATGATAGATCCGTTATATCAACCATCTAGTAATGAAATAGCTGAAGATGGACAAGTACTTGAGCAAAAACCGATGATTCGGATAAAACCCATTTCTAAAGGTCAAGCTCTAGTCATTGAGGATTGGGATATTGCCTTCGGTAATTCTACGTATCAAGCAATAGTAGCTCAACTCAAGCTAACTATTAGTCCAGATGCTGCCGCAAGATCGTTCTCGTTACCTATTACGTCGGATTTTTCGTCTAAGCAAGGGGACATTTTCGGATTGAAAATACCTAGCTCTGAGCTACTAGTATTAGACAATAGACCTCCTACAGGTGAAATTATTATCAATAATGGGCAAACACACACTAATCAACTAACCGTAGATTTAACTCTTTCTGTGACTGATTCTGACGGTGAGGTAACGGAAATGTTGATTATGAATACCTGGCAAGATCCCATTCATAAAAATGAACAGATTGAAAATAAAGAAAGTAAAGAAAATCAACCAGAAACGTGGGTACCATTTACGAATAAAAGAGAGTGGAAACTGACCGAAGAAGATAAGGAAGGAGAAAAACTAGTATACGGTCAATTCAAAGACCAGCTAGAGAATCTAACAACACCACCTTTGGTGGGAAAAATAATTTATGATATTACTCCCCCAATTGCTGCTATTCAAATACCTAGTTTAGACTTAAAAAAACAAGTTGTTACCATTGAAATGCAGCCAAGCGACAATCTTTCTAACATGTTAATTGTGGGTCAAGTACGGTTGAGTAATGTGTATTTTGACGGGAAACACGACAAAGATAGCCAAGGTAAACTATTAGAATGGTTACCAGTAAAAAAAGAAATGGAGTGGAAACTTTCAACTGGTAGCGGGACGAAAACTATATATGTACAGTTCCGCGACCCAGCCGGTAATCTGTCTGAAGTAACATCAGAAGAAGCAGATGTTGATGTTACACCACCTGATATTGTTGAAATTTCCCCTAATGACCAAAAAGGCTTTGTTCCTGTTAACGCTTTAGTCACCATCACTTTCAACGAGGTTATCGATGAAGAAAGTTTAACAAATAGCAAGATGGAAGTTATTGGATTATCCGCAACCGGTAACAACGTAACAGTTTATAAAGGTAATTTAGGGATAGTTGGACCAACCATCCGATATCTTCCGGAAGAGGCTTTTAGTAACTTAACTGAAATTTCAGTTCGGTTCAAAGCTACTGTCATTGACCAATACCAAAATCCAACTGTCCAAGAAAAAGAATGGACATTCTCTACTGGCTTAGGTGTTTGGCCTGGAGATACCAACAACGATGGTGTAGTGGATGTATTAGATATCATTCCAATTGGTCTTTATTGGCAAAAACAAACGATTGTACGTGAATCGAGTTCGTTGATGTGGTTAGTTCAACCAGCACGACCAGCGGTTTCAATTGATGAGTTAACCGAAGAAAAAATAGCTATGACCTTTGCTGACGCTGATGGTGACGGAGTAGTATCAGCAAGTGATATTGTACCAATTGCACAAAATTGGGCAAAAACTCATCAAATACAAACTCAGCCTAGTGATGTTGTTGAGATAGCAACAGCAAGTTGGACTAAAAATCAACAGCAACTGGCGGATCAATTTAACATTTATGAGCAGATGCTCGACCGACTAGCAAAGCTGCCTGATTCGGAGGGAATATTACAACTTCGTCAATTTCTTAATAAGCAGATATCATGGATAAATCAACAGTTG
>PBVO01000101.1 GCA_002729015.1 Candidatus Poribacteria bacterium | reverse complement strand
GATGCGACCTAATCTTGAATATGCCGGCGCAAAATTTTTGGATCTGACACACATATTTGCAGGTCAATCCACAACAGATCTGATGTTTGGTGATCTTGGATCAGCGCCTATACCCGAGTTCAATGATCCCAAAATCCATCAAGGCAAAAGTTCTTCCTTAGTTAGCATGCCTTTGGCTGTATCGACGAGAAATGTTGGAGATTTGGCACAGTTGCGACAGTTATTTGCCCCCCATAACATTGAGCCGATTCAGGCCTCAGCTGGCGGTGCACCAGTAGAAAATTCCCCTGTAGCCCAAGGCCAAATGGTTGGCGTTGAGTTTGCTCGTGGAGACTATAACGCTTTCAGTTACGGCACAATTACTTATATTGACCAACAGAAACAGCAACTTCTTGCTTTTGGCCACGATATGTATGGAGAAGGAAATGTCAATGTTCCGCTATCAGGCGGATATGTGCACTTTATTTTGCCCAGTACCAATCGATCAAGTAAGATGGCATCTGCGACCCAGCCTATTGGTACATTAGTCCAAGATAGGATGGGGGCCATAGCAGGTACGATAGGTGAATCACCGAGCTATATTCCAATTAAAGCTAAGATTCAGACTATGGATGGCGAGTCACATGATCGGTATTTTGAAGTGTCTCGAGATCGTTTTATGTCAGCTTCAATGGCGATGTTTGGTACTCGGAATATAATAGACGGGCTAGAATCTTCATGGTCTGAACACACTGTCGCCATCGATACCAGAATTCGAATTGCTGATCATCCAGAATTGGACGTGAACGAACTTACCTACAAAAATGTTTTTTCCACTAGTGGCTCACCAGGATTTGCGGCATTTCGTTCTTTGAGTGCAATGCAAAACTTGATGCAAAACCCATTCGGCCGCTTAAAAGTCGAAGACATAACGGTTAATGTCAAAATCAAGGATAAACGAAACACTGCAACTATCGAAGGATTAAGAATCGAAAAAAGTGAATATCGGCCAGGTGAGACTATTGATGTATCGGTTGTTTTGCGGCCCTATTTAGAAAATCCCATTGTGCATAAAGCACGGATTACCATTCCGAAGAAAACACCTGAAGGGCAAGTTATCCTACTTGTTTCTAGTGGCCAGTCTTATGATGGTTGGCAGCGCCAAAGAGCCCCCCTGAATTTTCAACCTAGAAATTTGAACCAGATGTTGAAGCTATTGCAAAGAGGTGAAAGTAATCTAGACTTGATTTTGGAAATTTACATTCCTAAAGTTGGAATGACGGTGCAAGGTGAAGAGTTTCCTGAATTGCCAGTTTCCATGCTATCTGTTATGAATACGCAGACACAATTAGGTGAAGGTGGATATACAAAAGGACGAACCTTGCACGTTGAAAAAAACAATACCGATTATGTGATTTCAGGCAGCCGATTCTTGCGTCTTAGCGTTAATCGTCGTGCCAAGTGAGGAGAAAAGTTTGGCTTACCTTAAAACAAAGTTAATCGTGAACAGAAATAGCCTAATTACTTGGTTCGGTTTGTTTCTGATGGCTCTTAGCCTCTTTCCGACACCAGTTGATGCAGTTAAAACAAAAATATGGGAACAAAAAGAGCATGTTGATTTTCGTGAAGGCGCACCTAAATCTGTGGCAATATCCAGTCAAGGGGACGTTATTTTACAGCAAAAGCTAGAAACTGTTTTTGACAAATCAAACGAGGTTTATATCTGGTGCTTGGCTGAGGATTCAGTTGGAAACATCTATGCAGGTACCGGAAACAGTGGAAAAATTTATCAAATTTCGCCTACTGGAGAAACAAAGCTTTTTTATGATTCGCCGGAAATATCTATTCTCAGCCTAGCTATTGATGAACAAGACCGTATCTATGCAGGTACAGCCCCCAGTGGTTTAGTCTATAGAATAGACAATAACAAAACACCGCCCATCACGATTCTTTCTGCTGAAGAAAATTATGTTTGGGATTTGGTTTTTGACGACGACGCTAATCTTTATGCGGCAACAGGAACAGAAGGGAAAATATATAAAATACCAACCACCGATTTGACGAACAGTGTTGAAACAGAGTCAAAAAATACTGAGGAGAATAGCCCTACAGTGTTGTTCGATTCCGATGAAACTAACATTGTTAGTTTACTATTCCATCAGGGGTACCTTTACGCTGGTAGTGATGGGAAAGCAATCATTTTCAAAATCAGTTTGGACGGAAAAGCTGAAGTTATCCATCAAACTGGCCAAAAAGAGGTCAAGACTTTGGTCGGTTCTGCTGATGGTAGCGTTTTTGCTGGAACAGTAACCACAGTTCCACCTAAGCCTGGCCAAAGACCAAGTGGTCCACCTTCTCCTGACGGGAGGCCAGCAGAAATCAACAAATCACAAATCTATCAAGTACGACCAAATGGTACTATTCGAAGTATCTGGAACTCACCTGAGCCGCTGATCCTGACGATTGAAACTCATCAAGATTATCTTATTGTTGGGACTGGAGATGACGGTAAAATATATCGAGTAACTCTAGATGGAGAATCAGTCGAGCTTGTTAACTGCAAAGCAAAACAGGTTTTGGCCCTTTTGAATGCTAAGCATTCAAAACAGACCTGGGTAGCAACCGGTAATCAAGGAAAGATTTTTCAGCTCTCAAATGACTATGTCGATGAAGGGACGCTTGAGTCGAAGGCATACGATGCCGATTTAACGTCTCAATGGGGTAAATTGTCATGGAATGCGATTGGAAATAGTGTGTCGTTTTCAACTCGCTCTGGTAATACGAGTCAACCCGATAACACATGGAGCGATTGGTCCGAACCTATAACTTCATCGGAAGGAGAGCAAATAACCAGCCCGCATGCTCGGTTTCTACAGTGGAAAGCCAAACTCAAATCTGATTCGGGGACACCAACCTTAAAGAAGGTCCGATTTGGTTCCGTGCAACTGAACGTTGAGCCTCGAATCGATGATTTCCAAATCCATATTGGTGCTCCCAAAGAGCGTGAAAACCGGAATGGTCCACCCCAACGAAATGGGAACGACGCTAAAATGGATAAAAGGCGCACAGCAAAATGGGAAGTAAGTGACCCTAACGGAGATCGGTTGGAATACGCACTCTATTACAAAATAGAAACAGACGAAACCTGGCAATTACTAAAAGATGAGCTTAAAAAGCCAATTTATACTTGGGACTCAACCGCAATGCCAGACGGTATATACCACCTGAAAATATTTATCAGCGATCAATTGAGCAATCAACCCACGACCAGTTTGCACACCGAGAAGATTAGTAAATCCTTCGAAATTGATAATACACAACCAGTTATAGGTCAGATTAAAGGGGAAAGAAGAGACGACGGTACCTACCAAATCAGTTGTATTGTAGAGGATGAAACTAGTCCAATTAAGTCTGCAGTATACAAAATCGATAATGATGAAAATTGGAAGGTGATTTTTCCAGCCGACATGATTTTTGACTCTCGAAGAGAAGAATTGGTCCTAACAACTAAACTGATCGAAAAAGTTATCAATACACACACGATCGCGATTCGTGTCGTTGATTCTGCTGGAAACGAAGCCATTAAAGGAACAAATTTTTAGACTCATCTATTGATTCGAAAGTTGTTTCAGCATAGGCCTCTGCGCCGGTTTAGCCAATTCCCTTCGGTTTGAATCGGCGTTTTTCTTTTAGCACACCGATTACTCATCGATTTACTAAATAGATGCCTACAGCGACTAAACCGGCCCCACCAACCAAAGATCCAGTGATCTCCTCCTGAAAAAGTAGGTGGCCAAAGGCAATTCCCCAGATTGGTGTGGTAAAAAATAAAGAAGAGAGTCGTCCTGGTGGGTAGCGCTTAACGATCGAAGACCAAGCAATGAAGCAGAAACCGGCAATAATCACCCCTTGAAAGATCAAACCTATCCAAGCCGACAATGACCAGAAGCCGTATGCAGCAGCCTGACCTTCAAGAAACCAACTCAGAACATAATAGATAGGTACACCAAACACCATCTGACCAAATAGGATCTGAAATTGGTTCATTGCTTCGATTGGGGGATTACCTTGAGGTACCATGTATCGCCTGAGCAAGATATTAATCACTGCCAACCCACAAGAACTAGTTAACACCATAGCATCACCAATTCTCACCTGAGTCGAAGAAACACGACCGATGAATACAAACGAGACACCTACAAAGGCGATTATTAGGCCAATCGACTTCACAATATTTAAGCGGTCGCCGGCTATGAAAAAGTGTGAAATCAAAGCAATCAATAGTGGGTGAGTGTTTAATAGAAGGGAAGCTCGGCCAGCGTCAGTTAGCTTAGTTCCCCAGTTAAAAGACAAAATTTGGATAACAAAGACTGTACCCAACAAGAAAAGTCGAGGCCAGTGGCAACGCCTAGGTAAGAAGGGAATTTTGTTCAGATAAGCCCAACTGATAATGACTATCAAACCAAAGGTGAATCGAATTCCAGCTACTGCGATTGGTTGGAATGCCGTTAGGCTCATTTTGATAGCCGCAGCGTTACCGCCCCACATAAAGGCTAAAAATAAAACAGCCATTACGATACGAAACGGAATTTTGATCGGTGTGTTAGTTTTCAAAATTCTGGCTGAATTTCACCGACTCCACCAATAGGTGAATTTGGCTAAAACTGCCGAAGAAGTCGATTCACCCTTGGGTGGGACAATATGATTCAATACTAGAAATAGATCACTACCAGGCCGATAAATCCAGTTCAGTAGACAATTGTAGTTGTAAGTATGAGTGTCGCTGTTCCATTGAAAGAAAATCTTGGTAAACAGAGTTGTTGTTACTGAATAGACGAGGCGTGAGGAGATTAAGCTAACATTAAAATTTCCTGCAGGAAGGTGGATCCGATTGAATTCATAATCGGACTCTAAAATTAAATGGCCGTCGGTTTTAAGATTTGCACCCATCCTAATACCATACCGAGAACCATTATAAAATTGGCCAATACTCCCCCCTATACCTCCTGAAATCATTCGACTTTCGGGTGTGTCAACCATCGCTCGAAAACTGGTGAAATTGTATTCATCTACTGGGATGATAACATCTGAACGAATCTCAAATGGTTCTTCTAACACCTCAGTCGTATTTTGAATTTGAAATCCAGACCAGCCTCCGGTGCTAAATTCTAATCGTCCACCAAACGAAAGATCTCGAGTTACCAATTGGTTTTCTTGGTTTAGAATTAAATCAAACTCTGGCCCTGCCCAAATACGGCGAATACCTGCTCGGCGTACCCAAGGTGTAAAATCTAATTCTCCCGTTAATCGGCGGATACCGGTCTGCCTAACAAAACCGACTTCCGGATTGAAATCTTGTCCAATACTAGAAAATGATCCATCAACTTGAAATAGGTCCCCTCGCCATTCCGAACCCATGTACCAAGCCTGACTAGACTGCTCTAGTTTAGACGATGAGGTTGTCATTGCCCACAGACCTCGCACCTGTAGGTTCTCATTAGGTCGATAAGCGAAATCTAAGCCACCGGTACGATTGGCCGATTCGTCGTCCTGCTTGTTGACTGCTATCATACCTATATTGGAACCACTCGATATATCACGATTTACTCGGACAACTGAAAAATTAGTTGAGGGTACATATAAAGGGTCCACATCTGTATCCAACTCTTGCTGTTCTTTATTATCATATTCTTGTGTATGCGCGTTCAGCATTCCAACACTATAAGAACCTATCTTTCCAGTAACTTTGCCGCCCGCTAAAATTGGAATCGAATCGCCATCTTCAATGCCAATCCGACGGCTATAAAAAAGAAGTAGAGGAGGTGGGCGCCGATAACTAGTGCGTGGGATTCCAACATCAAAAAGACCTGCACCTTCTAGAAAAAAAGGGCGTTTCTCTGGATAAAACAGGCTAAATCGAGTTAGGTTGACCTGTTCATCGTCAGCCTCAACTTGGGCAAAGTCGGTATTAATAGTCAAGTCTGTGGTAAGATTAGTAGTCAATCCGTATTTAATGTCTAGCCCAATCTTTTGTTTAGGTTTAAGTTGGTCGTTAATGTGACTTAACCCCGGCAGAAAATAAGGCAGTATCTCCAAATTCCGGTTTGGACTAATGCCAGTTATACCAACTAGACGCCCTAGATTTTCAGTCCGGTACTTAGCTCGACCGCCATAGGACGATGGAACAGGCACCCAAGTCGATTCTTCGTCATTTCGGCTTAATTTGCGGGCCAAATTAATGCCCCATATCATCTCATCGCTCTTTCTGAAGCGTAGCTGACTAAAAGGAATAGAGATTTCACATAACCATCGGTCAGTTTTAACCTGACTTTGGCAATCAACGACTGCGTCCCAGTCTCTATTTAAACTATCACCACTATTGGTGACAGCCATGTCTTGTATAGCACTCAGTGCATTAAATCGAAAAGCAACCCCATTACGTCGATCGTCATAAGTATCCAGGATCAGAAAAACATTATCATTTTCGTGTAAATTACGGGCGTCTCGACGCATCTCGTTAGCTACTAGCTTGGAAACATCAGTATCATAACAAGTAAAGCCAAAATAAATATTATTTGTGTCGTACAATATACGGACCTCAGTTCTTTGAGTAGACTCTTGGCCCGGATTAGGCTCAACTTGAACGAAATTACTAACCTTTTGTGCTGACTGCCAGTCAGATTCATTAAAATTACCATCAATTTCGATCTGATTATGGGTTCGGTTGGCCACAATTTGATAGATCCTTTCATCAGCGGTGAAAGCCGGTTGTAAGATTAATAAACCAAAAGTCAGGATGAAAGGTATCCAGCTGTATTTTTTGCCAAGTAGTAATTTGCGGCGCAAGGTTATCCTCCAAGTTGTAGCCCAATGCGTTATTAGACCGTTATTATCTCAAGGGGTTTAGGAAAGCCATACCCAAAGCAAGTAAAAGCATCGTAATTTACTTTATCTAGTTAGTTTGATTAGTACACCAGTTTCAGGGATTTTTTAATGTCAAATCAAATACTTCAATCGGCTTATCAGTATTACAACAATCTACGTCAAGAAATGGACCGCTGGCTTAAACAAAGCATGTGGATGGATCCACCGGGGCGGAATCGAGGTGGAGAAGACGAAGCCAATTATGCGCTAGCTTGGTTTGACCATTATACTATCACAGAAAGCCCAATGGTTTTGGAACACTTCTATCGCTTGCGTACAGCCTTAATCGATTGGGTTGATCGGGAGTGTTATCATGGTTATGAGCCAGAAGCTGAAGCTCACCACGGAACTGAGCCGTTCGCACTTTTTCTGCCTCGATATCTTGGCTTAAAACCAAATGACCAAAAGGCCATCGATACCCTACTAGATGCGTCTGAGCATATTGGTAACTGGCATTCAGCAGTTGAGGATTGGTACGACTATGATCGGGACGTGTTCCACAGTTTCCATCTAGGTTCTAAATTAGTTCGGCGAGAAGCTCGCGATTTGTATGAATTAGGTGAACATTTCCGCTTTATTCTTATAGCTTTAGCAGCTTATCGGGTTTCAGGACAACAAAGATATTTAGACTGGTCAATTCGTTATGGCCTAAAACGGGCCAAAAGAATTTTAGCGCAAGATACAATCCCGCGGCTTTGGGATTTAAACGGTACCCCGGTTGATGAAGCTGAAATCAAAAGAATGAACCTACACCAACTAGCTAATACCAAACATCATCAGTCAGGTGATTCTCTTAGTGGAATCGAAAATCTATTGGCTTCTGGTACGGTATACGCCTTTGGCGACTTATACCTCTCATCAGGTGAAACAATTTTCAAATCTGCAGCCTACAAAATTGTGAAACCCTTAGTCAAAACACTTAATGACCCTTACAATGAACCAGCAGCTGCCGCACTTAGCTACTACCGCTCTGCATTTTCTGACAATAGCTTGGACAATTCGATTATTTTGCAACTAGCTGATTTGCCCAGACATACACCAGCCGAACTGGCCTTGGTATTTCCCGAAACCTATGCTATTCGAGAAGGTGGTGTCGGTAAACGCGCTGATATGGCCAGATGGGGTGAGTGGTCAGAAGATGGTATAATTAAGCCGATTCGTGAGCCTTCACCAGCTACATTGACCTTGGCATTCCAAGTAACCGGTGATCCAGTTTATGCTGAGCGTGCGCTGAAAGGAGCGTCTACTCGCCTGATGATGGCTCGACGAGTGTTAAGAGGAGGACGTGAGCATGCTGATATGGGGGGGGCTATCTGTTCTATTGCTGCGGGTCATGGGCGAAATTGGGGGACGGGTTCAGTTACAGGTTGTTATGGGCCACTGCTTGTTGGCCTTAAACAAGTAAAAAGTGAAATGGTATCCTCGGTTGAATTTTCGTCCGGTTCGGTTCCAGCTGGTTTGATGTCCTTGGTACGAATAATGCCGAATGAGGATGATACCGAAGTAATTTTTTACAATGCGAGTTCGAAGGCTTTACTTTATCAATGGCGAAAAACAGGAACCCAAGAGTGGCAAGCAGTGGATTTATCCCCTCAGGAAAGTCGTCGAATACATATCGGTTAAGACAACAATAAATATAATAACAGTAGGTGAAAAATGACACAACTAAGAGTCGGTGTAATTGGGACTGGTAATCCTGCTAAGGGGGCCAGCCGAATGGGTTATGCGATGGCTTATCAACATGCTAACGCATACGCAGCACTGGATAATTGTCAGTTGGTTGCTTGTGCTGATATCAAGCAAGAAAACGCAGAAGCTTTTGCTGAGCACTATCAGCTCCCAAATTTCTATCTGTCGCATCAGGAAATGTTAGCTCAAGAAGATTTGGATATTGTTTCTATCTGCGTCTGGCCACATCTACACGCTCGACTAGTTTTAGATTCCATTGATGCTGGTGTACGCGCCATCCACAGCGAAAAACCGATGGCCGATACTTGGGGTGATGCCAAGCGGATGGTACTGACAGCAGAGAAAAATTCGGTACAACTGACCTTTAATCATCAACGTCGGTTTGGGAAACCGTTCTCTATGGCCAAAGATCTTCTCAAATCCGGTCAGATTGGGGATCTCCTACGTTTGGAGGCTGCCTGCGGAGACATCTATGATTATGGAACACATTATATTGATATGTTTGGTTTCTATAACCAAGATTTGCCTGCTAAGTGGGTACAAGGTCAAATTGACTACAGAACTAAAAACCTAGTGTTTGGTGCAATGGTCGAAAATCAAGCGACAGCGCTATGGGAATACCAAAACGGTGTTTTTGGGTTTATAGCTACTGGGCTAGGTAGTCGTTCGGTTGGGGTGCATAATCGGTTAGTCGGGACCGAAGGCGTCATCGAAGTTGGTACTGATAATGTACATTTGAGGATTCAACGAAATGGTAAAAGTTGGGAGACCATCGACACTCAGGGGGAGCATCTACACGGGCCAGGATTTATCGAACGTGGCATTGCCGATTTGATTAACTCTCTTCATGATGGTACTGAGCCAGAACTAAGTGGCCGGCGAGCTCTCAACGCTACTGAAATTATTTTTTCTATCTACGAATCTAGTCGGAGACGAAGCCGTATTGATCTACCACTTGATATAGACGATAATCCCCTCGTAGAAATGGTAGAAAGTGGAGCCCTACAACCCCAATAATATCAAAGTTTAGAAAAAATGTTACGACCTAATATACTATTCTTGATGACTGATCAGCTACGATGGGATGCACTCGGTTGTTCAGGGGGGTGGGTCAACACACCTAACCTCGACCAAATTGCGAAGGAGGGTGTACGCTTTGCTAACTGTGTGACGACTTCACCAGTTTGTATCCCCGCCCGACTGAGTTTAGCCACAGGACTTTATCCACACAATACTGGTATTTGGAATAATATGAATCATACCTTGCCAGTAGATACACCAACTTGGATGCAAGTCATCCGTTCAGTAGGTTACCGAACTAGTCTTTTCGGTAAAACACATTTACATCCTCATCATGGAGACTTGAGAGATCGTGAAGGTTTAATGAATTCTTACGGACTAGATGATGTTAATGAAATAGGTGGCCCACGTGCTAGTGCCAGAGTTCTGTCCCATATGACTGCTGACTGGCAACAGAAAGGGGTATGGAAAGAGTATCAGGCTGACTATGCTGAACGGTTCAGCAATTGTCCACATGTGGTACGTCCTTCTGTAGTAGGCTTAGATAATTATGCCGATGTATATGTTGGCCAACAGGCAAAAAAATATTTGGCCGATTACCAGTACCAGCAACCTTGGTTTTGCTGGGTCAGCTTTGGTGGACCACATGAGCCTTGGGACACACCTGAACCATATGCCAGTATGTACAAACCTGAAGATATGCCCCCGGCTATCCAACCTCCAAAGATGGATAATTTGAGCCTGCCAACTAACGAATTACAAAAAAAAATTCAGCGTAATACGCCGATTTCCGCGGAGGAAGCTCAACGCCTGCGAGCAGATTATGCTGGTAATATAAAATTAATTGACGACCAAATTGGTCAAATCCTAGAAACAATCAGATTAAGAGGTGAATTAGAGAGTACTGTTATCGTTTTTGTTTCTGATCATGGCGAAATGAACGGCGACTTTGGACTGATTTACAAGAGTAATTTTTTGAATGGCGCAGTACGTGTACCATTAATTGTTCGAACACCGAAAACAGTTGAGAAAAAGACCTCTCAAAGAGTTAACCATAGTCCAGTTGAATGGATTGATATTGGTCCAACTTTAGTCGAATTAGCTGGTGGTAGTATAAACTATCATCAACATGGTAAGTCACTAATGAAAAGTCTTAGCAACCCTGATGTAGAACATCGATCCACAGCAATTTCGGAACTGGATGGTGAAATCATGTTATTAGACCAGGAGTGGAAGATCGTTCTTAACAAAAATGGTGAACCATACCTATTATTCGATGTCCAAAAAGATCCTAATGAGATTAACAATTTAGTAGTAAACAGAGAACACAGAAATATAGTTATTCATTTAAGGCTAAAAATACTTGAGCGGTTAATGAGTGCACGGACGAAAAGATGAAAACACGCAAATTCTCCTTTTTTCTTTATTGTTTTGGATTGGCGTTACTTACTGGTTTTTCTTCTGATATCAGTATCGAAGATTTATCTAAAAAAGATAAAAAAGCTATTGTTAAGGACTATGGAAAAACAATTCGATCAAAGACTAAGCATGCTGAACGACATCGAGGCTTAGTCGCCAAGTGGAAAAAGAAAGATCTTTTGGATTACCTAATTCGTTTTTATGAATCCGACATTGAAAACCCAGTTCGTATAGATTCCTTTCAAGCACCTCATTTACATTATGGTTTGGGTTATGCGTATCTATCTTCTGTAGGCGGAGTCTCGAACGGCCGAGATTTTTTAATCCTTGCCATCCAACAATTTGAAAAAGCAACTCAATTAGACATTGATCATCTTCTAGCTCACTATGATCTAGGAAGATCATATCAGCGACAAGAAGATTACGACCAAGCTTTGTCTGCATTTGAACGTTGTCTGATTATCAACCCCGAATACCACGTTGCTCAACAGAAAAGAGGTGAAATTTTTCTGGCTCAGTCGGATTACAATTCGGCATTACGGGCTTTTGAGGCCACTGTAAACATCAATCCCAAATCCGAACGTGCTCATTACGGGTTAGGTTTAGTTCATTTTGCTCAAGGCAATCTCAACTTTGCCCGCGAGGCATTCGACACCTCATTAAGTCACGACAAGAAATTTGCACCAGCCCGTTATAAGCTGGCCCAAGTGTTGGCTAAAGATAATTTTTTTGATGATGCATTGTTAGAATATGAAACAGCTGGGAAATATCAACCGACTACAGCTGAACTTTGGTTTCAGTTGGCTATCTGCTTCGCTGAGGCCAATAGAAATCTTTCAGAGCAGATAACTCAGACGACAATCGACTTATTCCAGAAAGCACTAGCGCTAGAACCACAACACGCACAATCTCATTTCCAGTTGGGTGAGTTGTTATACTCTATCGACAAGGAACTAGCGAAGTACCATTACAAGCAAGCCGTAGTCTACGAACCAGAATTAGTAAATTTTTTCATCGATCAAGTGCCAGCCTACTATTCAGGGCAATTGACATCGGAGCAGGCTCGTTTATTAATAGATAAATCGTTATTGTTTGACTCTGACCAACCTCTAGCCTACTTTTACTTAGCACAAATCGAAGTCAGTGAAGGTAATAACGAATTAGCAATACAGAACTATGAAAAAGCTATTGAACTAGACCCAGAGTACGCCGATGTTTATTTCCCCTTGGGTGATTTGTATTATCAGATAGGCAATCGTCAGAGAGCTAGAGANGTCTACTTACAAGCGATTGAATTAGACCCTGAGCTAAAAACACACTTTTTTGAAAAAGGTAAAACTGAGTTTGCAAGCCAAAACTATGTTGAAGCTGTCATTTCTCTAGATAAAACCATTTTGATTGAACCTGAAAATGTGGCCTCTACCTATTTATTGGGTCGAAGCCATGAAGAAATCGGAGATNTAGAACAAGCACTAGTCTTTTTCGTCCGTACTGTTGANCTAGATCCNACTCACACCGAAGCATTGTATCGTTCAGCAGTTATTTATCGAGCCAATGATCAACCGAGGCTTGCTCTAGGAATGNTGAACAAGCTTNTCCAAGCCAGTCCAGAAAATGTGGAAGCCCACTACTTGCTGGGNCTNACTCACCTTCAGTTGTTGGAAACGGAGGAAGCTCTGGTTGCTTTTCTGGAAAGCAGTCGGTTAGATCCAAATCATGTAGACAGTCACTATCAGGCAGGTTTAATTTATGAACAAAAGGATCAAATTGATTTAGCAATAGAACGATATGAAACAGTAATTTCTCTTGATCAAACGCANGCAGAACCATTCCTCAGATTGGGAAAAATTTATCATGATCGAAATGAGGATGATAACGTGATTCGGGTTTGGGTGCCAGGGTTAGCCTTGTCCCCTAACCATCCCAAAAAACAATATAAATTAGGNGCCATTTTCGAAAATCGGGACCGAAGAGTACAAGCTATTAAGCATTTTGGCCTTGCTAATCAGTACGATCCTTCAAATTACGATTGGCAATTTCGCTATGCACGATTACTGGATCGACACGCTCAGACAGTCGAAGATTACAATCAGCATGCCGGCATGGCAATGGAAGCCTATACAGCAACGATTCAGCTAAAACCGTACGCTTCAGCTTACTTTTTTCGGGGATTGCTCATCCGAAGATACCGCCAAATTGGAAGTACTCTTTACCTATCCAGCGAAGCTGCCAACGATTTTGAGGCTGTAATCGAAATGGAAGCNGATAATGCAAAAGCACATTATTTTCTTGGTCTAACATATCTGGATATGGATAACCGTGATATGGCACGACAGTATTTTGTCAAAGCTCTAAAGATTGATTCTAAATATGTGGGAGCNAACTTAGAAATTGGGTTAATCGAAGAGTGGTTACAAAACTATCGAGTAGCAATTGAGTACTACGAAAAAGAACTGGAGATTCACCCTAACTCTATTCGTTCTTTGCAACGACTAGGTGATTTATATCGTAGTTCGAGAATGGATTTTGGTCGAGCAAAAAAAACATTAGAAAGAGCCATTAAATTAGCACCTAATCACGTACCTACTCTTCTGAATTATGGCAATACTCTCTTCAATTTAGATCAGTTAGGGCAAGCTACTGAGCAATTTGAAAAAGCTCTCAAATTAGATCCCTCAGACCTGACGGCTAATTACAATCTAGCCTTAATGTATGAATATGCTCAGAAACGACAGCTGGCCATCTTTCGNTGGAAAAAGTTTTTACAACTGAACCCACCAGAGTCGTGGCGAGAAGAAGCNAAAGATCATTTACGTCAACTTGGTTCTACGCTCGACTAATCATATTACAAATTAATTGAGAATGGTTGAAACAACAGAAGACTTTGATAATTTAGATAACTTTCAGCCTGATACTGAACTCACAACAGAGGCAGCCTCTGCNGGTACAAACNATGAGTTAGCTGAGAGTTCTGCCCTGATTACCACCGGAGATGAGAANCAGAGGTCTATTGTTCCATTTACCACTAAAAATCAAACTGATCTAGAGTTGGTAATTTCGACTAACAAGCGTGCGGCTCGTCAGGATATCGATAACCCCGTCGCTTTCTATAATTTGGGGTCAGCTTATTTCTATCAAAATTCCTATCAGGATGCTATTACCTGTTTCAATCGAGCCATCAAATTAAAATATGACTATGATCGAGCCTATAACAATTTGGGTGCCGTTTATGATCGATTAGGCCAAACCTACCGAGCATTCAATGCATATCGCNAAGCCTTGAAATTTAATCCCGATTTAGCCTTGGCTCACTACAATATTGGCCGTTTATACGAAAAACGGCAAGATTTATCTTCAGCTCAAACAGCATATGAAACCACTATTCGACTTGCNCCTCAGTTGTACCAAGCCCATTATCAATTAGCAGGTATCCATCGACAGAAAATCCAATTCCAATCAATGTCAGAGGATCAAGACGACGTTGAAAGAGATGATGGATTAGCTAAGACTGCTCTAGCCTTAGAATCTTATCAGCAAGTATTGGGAATCCTAGAATCAATTGATTTGGAGAAACAAGCGTTGTCAAATAATGTGCAAAATGTAGCTATACAAACCCATTTCCATCTCAGTAAGTTGTATATTCGACAGAAGAACTATCAACAAGCAATTGTTCACCTAGAAAATATTGAGATAGGACAGGGCTCACTAAGTCGTCAAAAAAAGATAGAGATGCAATACAATTTAGGTTTGGCCTATCAGCAAGTCGATCGGCCCAAAGATGCTATCAGGTCATATAATCGGCTTTTGTTGACCGTAAGAGAATCANCTTCAGTTAGCAAATGGATGATCCTGTACTTTTATCTTGGATTGGCTTANCATCAAGATGGTCAACATATTTTGGCTATTGACGCTTACCAGAAGGCGGCCGAATATCACAGAGAAAATTGGCATATTCCATTCCATATGGGTAAAAGTTATTATCAATCTGGAAACTATGCAGTTGCACTCAAAAGCTTTCAGAAAGCCGACAATCTAAAACCTAACTACCCACCAATTCTAAATAATTTAGGTCTTACTTCAAACTTATTGGGTAATTTTGCAGATGCTGAATCCTATTACCAGCGAGCAATCCTGTTAAATCCCAAGGACCCAGTCGGGCATAATAACTTGGGAGTTGCTTATCTGGATAAAGACCAACCAGACGAAGCATTACAATCCTTTGAAAAAGCGTTGACAGTGAGCGCAGAATTTGCCGATAGCCATAATAACATAGGCTTAACTCATTCCAAGTACTTCATGTTCGAAGAGGCTATTTTGGCTCATCAAAAAGNGCTGGAGTTGGAACCTGATCGAGCTAAATTTCATACGGATATAGGTTTGGCTTACACAATGAATCAACAGTTTGACCTAGCTATCACGCATTTTCAAAGATCTTTGGACTTAAACCCAAGTGATGCCAATGTCCACGAGCACTTAGCTTCCGTGTGTGAGTCGGTTGATGATATACAATTAGCTATCAATCACTATCGAAAAGCCATCGAACTTGGGACTACTAGCGCAAATGTGGCTGATCAAATCGGCAATTTTCATTTTAGAAGAGGTGAATATAAGGAAGCTGTCGAGTTTTTACAAACTGGTGCCGATGCCAATCCCGATTCTGCTGACCTGAACACCAAGGCTGGTATTGCTTTCTATCATACAAATCAATATAAATTGGCAATTGTATATCTATTACGATCACTCGAGCTTGCCCCGGACTCTGTAGATTCACTCTTTTATTTAGCCCAATCTTATATGGCTCAGGGCCAGTTGATAGAAACTGTTATTGAGGCTTTTNAACGTGTTATCGCAATATCTCCNGATCATCTAGAAGCCCATAAAGAGTTAGGTCGACTGTTTGAGACGCAATCACGCTATGTTTCGGCTATCGAACATTATGGAAAAGCGAATCAACTGAGCCCAACAGACATTGGCTTACTTTTGTCATTAGGTAAATTGTATCGGTCCATTAGCAAATTTGAGTTAGCTTTGGTTATGTTCCAAAATGCTCTAAAATTAGAACCTATGAGGGCAGAAATCTACCTTTTGATGGGCGAGGTTTATTATTATCAGAGCGACATGGCCAAAGCAACATCAGCATACCGAAAAGCTATTGAGATTGAACCCGATAATGATCAAGCTTATCATTACTTGGGAGTTTTACAGAAAAGCCTTGGATTTCATGANCAATCGCTTCAGTCTTATCAAAAATCCGTTGAAATTAATCCAAAAAATGGAGTTGCTCATAATAATTTGGCAGTTGCTTATTTTAACGAGAAACAATACGATTTGGCGGAGCAGCATTCTATTTTAGCCAATGGTTTAGGACAGAATATGACNAGCCTACTCAATCGTATTAGAGTTGTTAAAAACTAACGAAACAACAAGATGTGAGTGACTGTTTCCTAGAAGTAAATANAAGGTGAGTTGGATTTTCTGTCCACATTAATGGATCTAATAGTGTATGATGGTATCTCATCACTTAGGTCGAGGATATTGATTCGGTCATGAATTTCTNGTTGCTCCTTCAAATTGTTAACCTCTTTGTAAAAAATACCCAAAAATAAAAACGATATGAAAANATTCGGATTAGGACTTGTTGGATGTGGTGGAATGGGANGAAGTTTAGCTGTAAGTGCTAACCAAATCGGAACATTGGAACTTAATACAAATGAAAAAACAGATGACACTTCTGTTGCCGTAAAAGTTATTTCGGTCTGTGATACCAACCCATCTTTAAGTAAAAAGTTATCTCAAGATATCGATTCAGAAATGACGANAAACTATCTTGACTTGCTGGAGGACAGTCGGATTAATGCTATATTGATTGCTACACCTCCTTTTCTCCATAAATCAATCGCCNTTGATTCCGCCGCTGCAGGTAAGCATGTTTTCACCGAAAAACCGATGGCTACCAGTCTAGTAGATTGTGATCACATGATTCAGGCAGCTCAATCGAACGGTATACAATTAGGTGTGGGGCTGGTTTGTCGATTTCATGCAGTTCACTCGAAAGTTCGTGAGTTGGTTCACAGTGGTCAATACGGTCGGCCAATTAGCATGAAAGTTCACCGAACTGGTGGGCCTTGGCCNGGTGAGCTAGGACACTGGAGGATGAAGCGAGAAGAGTGTGGTGGTTTTCTGATGGAAGTCAATGCNCATGAAATTGATTTCATGCGTTGGACTTTAAGTNTNAATGACTTCGACCATATAACACGTGTTTATGCTTCAGGTGGCCGCTATCTGCAAGAAAATAGCGATTATGCAGATTTGGTTTTTCTGAATATGACCCTTTCAAATGGAACCACAGGATTTCTGCATGCTGGCCAGGTCTCTGCGGCGGGCGGGTATGGTGGTTCAGTCGATTGTGAACAAGCATCGATTCATTTTCCAAATATTTGGGGGGCTAATTCAGCAATTGAAATTCGTACTTTTGATGCTCACAGCAAAACAATTTTAGCGAAAGATATTCTGATCGAGTCCCCCGTAAAAGCCGAAATCCAGGCCTTCATTGAAGCCATTCTGGAAAACAGATCGGTCCCAGTAACGGGTATTGATGGTCGGGCTGCCACAGAAATTGCACTGGCAGCTTATGATTCGATTGACAGCGGCCGAGCAATTTCTTTACCTCTTTAAAATTCAATCGCAAAAGTATAAGTTAATGGTTGCTGATAATACACGAACTATTCGTTCGGCTGGTGTGGTCAGCCTCGCAGTGATGATCTCTCGAGTACTGGGACTTGTCCGGGAACAGACCATCGCTTATCTGTTCGGATCTACTCCTGTTACTGATGCTTTCTACGCAGCTTTTCAAATCCCTAACCTCATGCGTGATCTATTTGGCGAAGGCATTCTCAGTAAATCTTTTGTCACAACTTTCACAGCCACTAGAATTGAAGATGGTCTAGAATCAGCTTGGAATTTGGCTAATCGAACTTTCACTGCAATCGTAATTGTNCTGACTGCCTTATGTTCGGTGGGTATGCTTTTTACTCCACATTTGGTCGACCTAATTTATCAGGGGTCAGGGTTTGACTTACCCTTGGATTCAACCCAGAATTTCGGTTTTTCCAGTAAACGTGAACTAACGGTTTACCTCACCAGAATTATGTTTCCCTTTTTGNTATTGGTGTCGCTAGCAGCAATTGCTATGGGGTTACTAAATAGTCGGGGCTTCTTTGGTATTCCTGCTCTAGCGTCTTCCTTTTTTAATATTTCTACCATTATCATTTCACTAACTGGTTTTTTTTTGTTTCCTTCGATGGGTTGGCATCCCTCTACAGGTTTAGGTATAGGTGTTTTAATTGGTGGTGGATTCCAGCTAGGTATACAAATTCCTACCATGTGGAAAACTGGTTGGCGATTTCGTCCTGTTTTTGACTTCACTGACCACCGGTTTAAACANATAATTGCTCTAGTNGTTCCATCTATACTTGGTGCAGCTACTGTGCAAATCAACGTCTTGGTCAATGGTTATTTCGCATCGGTAGGTGAGAATTGGCTGAGTTGGATTAAGTGGGCTTTTCGCCTTCTCCACCTACCGATTGGAATTTTCGGAGTTGCGATTTCAACCGTTGCATTGCCCAATTTTGCTCGCTGGTTAACTGAAAATAAAACAGACAAATTTCGTNAATCCTACAGACAATCACTAGAATTAGTATTACTACTGTCAATCCCGGCATCAGTTGGACTAATGGTAATGTCAAAACCCATCTGTAAATTAATCTATGGCGTCGGTAAAAATACTAGCCATACAGAACCAATTGCCGCCGCATTATTCTATTATGCCATCGGTTTATCTGCTTACTCAGCTTTGAAAATTACCATTGATGGATTTTACGCCCTCAACGATACCAAGACACCTGTCAAAGTTAGTTTGTTCACTGTTGCNACTAACATCGTGCTCAATTATATTTTCATATTTCGACTGGGGTTGGATCACCGAGCTTTGGCTTTATCAACCTCCTGTACCATAACGCTTAACTTTTTGTTATTACTTTGGCTATTGAGCAAACGGGTCGGCGGCCTGCATATATTGAAACCATTACTAGTTTTGATNTTGAAGTTAGGAATAGCATCATCCGTTATGGGATTCATGTGTTTTTATAGTCATNGNTGGTTTGAGTCAAGTCTTGGTAGTGATCGTTTATTGAATCGCTTATTTGGGGTTTTTGCTCCTATTCTGTTCAGCATCTTGATACTAGTTATTATTTGCAGGATTTTAAAAGTTTCCGTTCTCGACGATTTGTGGGAAGGATTGCTTAAGCGATGAGAACTAATTGGAANCCCANACTAATGGTTGTTCTGAGTAGCATATTAGCTACGGTCAGCAATGCAGGTTTTGGTTTTTGGTTATTTGCTTGGGTAGCTTGGGTGCCTTTATTTTTAGTCTTGAACAGAGTTTCCAACTGGAAACGATCTTTTTGGTATGGCTATATGTTTGGTTTCATTCAGTATGCTGCNACCTTTTTTTGGGTTGCTTTACTAGCCCCATTTGCCGAAACAGGTAATATGCTGACTAATTGGCTGATTACCTGTAGTGGGTTTGTTGCAATGTGCCTCTACTTAGCATTATACCCGGCCTTCCTCTGTGCATTCATCTTTCCAATCTGGCATAAGCAGACAGTTCGAGAGNCTAATTTCCTATTTGTTACTTCTCTAATATTTAAGCCCGCCATTATATGGACAGGCTTAGAGTGGATGTCAGAATGGATGTTATCCGGCTTNCCTTGGACNAGTATTGGTTATACCCAGTGGCCAAATTTACCTGTAATTCAAATAGCCTCGGTTTTTGGTGTTCATGGCGTGAGTTTTATATTGTTATTGTTTAATAGTTTGATGGCTGTTTTAATCATGTCGAAATGGAAGCAACACGTAGCTGCCGTGGTTTTACCTAGCACAATCATTGTTTCCAGCTTCGTTTTCGGGTGGGTTGAGTTGAAGCGGTCAATTGAGATCACTGACCAAGTTCGTATTGCCATAATTCCGGGAAACATCCGACAGAATGAAAAGTGGAAACCAAAAAATTTCAGCTCAATCTTTGATCATTACTTAGAACTCATTGAACAAGCCAATACAAAAAATGATGTTAAGGATTCAGATCTCGATTTTGTAGCTTTACCTGAGACAGCTTTTCCTCGTCCTATTTTTACTCGACTTCCAAACACATACAGCCATCAACTACAGAAATTACAGAAAAAAAGAGAAGTAAATTTGTTGGCGGGCGCCCCCCACTACACCTACGAAAAAAAAGCTAAGAATGGAAAGATAACCAGGAAGGCTTATAACAATGTTTTTTTCCTGTCTTGGGATGGACAGCAACTGGGTTCTTATGCAAAAACCCATCTAGTTCCATTTGGAGAATATGTNCCACTTATGGGTCTACTACCTGATTTAATTCAATTACCCACCGGTTTTACTCCTGGAAGCGAATATAGTACGTTTCCTGTACCTAATCATCCCAATTTAAGGATGGGTGTTGCTATCTGCTTTGAATCCTCTTTTCCCAATTTGGTTCGACAGTTTACTTTAAAGGGGGCAGACCTGATCGGTATATTGACCAATGATGCTTGGTTTGAAAATACACCGGCACCGAAACAGCATTTTTCTATGGCTCCTTTTCGTGCCATAGAAAACCGTGTGCCTGTTTTTCGTTGCGCTAATGGTGGCTACTCATGTATAATCGATAGGTTTGGTCGCTTGGTGACACCAACTATTCAACCTGACAATCCAGAAGGTTTGCTGGTGTATGAGATGCCTGTAGCTGCTGACGTAGAACTGACACTTAGCACGCGCTGGGGAAACTGGTTTCCGATCTTTTGTTTCCTATTGGGTTTATTTCAGTTAGTTCTTCAGAGCCGGTTTGGGTCAAACCATGTGGGTAGAGCATGAAGGTACTGATCGCTGAACTTGTCAACCAATGGTCGGATTCGTCAATTGGTCTGCTGGTAAACGAGCAGTTTGCCTTAGCTGAAGCTGATGTTGATAGTGTAACAGGGGTAAGGCAGACTATAAATTGGCTATCGNCTAGAACTGATATNGACTTACCCACGGTTGTCATAGTCAATTTTACTGATGTAAATGATGGGTTGGTGATTTGTCAATCGGTTCGACAACGGCTTGTACCACACGTGTTTCTCCTGTTTTTGTGTCGAACGACTATAGGCAGTAATTGGAAATCACAATTACTAATAGCGGGTGCGGACGTCTGCCTTAACCTAGATGAACTTGGCCAACTAGCGGCCCATTTAGAAGCTCTAAAGCGTATAGCGGATTCCCAAAGCCGGCTGTTAGCAGACAGAAAGCTGCTGCAATTTCAGTCTGCACATGATCCATTGCTAGGTAACCTGCTTAATTATAGCGCTATTTTGGCCCGGCTTGAGCTGCAGGTCAAGTCAGCTGACCAGAAACCAGTTAGCTTAATGATGGCAGATATTGACAATTTCAGTCAGGTCAATAATCTTTATGGTCATTTGGCTGGTAACACCGTTTTAAAGCAGGTAGCTGAGCGGATACGATCTTCAGTTCGTGCTAACGATGCGGTTGGGCGTTTTGGTGGCGAAGAGTTTTTGGTAGTTCTATCCAATTGTCCCGCAAAAGAAACCACTAAACTGGCTGAACGGATTCGATGTAACGTNAGTAGGGAACNAGTTGACTTAGATTCGGCTGTGATATCAGTAAATGTCAGTATTGGTGTAACCACTATTTTGGAAAAAATGTCCGCAGAAAATGGTATTAAGCAAGCGGATTTGGCCCTTTATCAAGCAAAGCGTTTCGGGAAAAATCAAGTTCGCGTATATGATGGGAAGGAATCATCGAATTCTGGCTATACAGGAAGCAACGAAGGCTAGAAATTCGAAAATACTAGAAAGTTAGAATGAGAACAGCATGAGGGAAAGTATGTTGGCTGATTTAGAGATTGATATTGAGTCTACAATGGTTCGATTGTCCGATTTACGGGGGTATCTTTGACTTAGAACATAAGCAAAGGACCTTGCTGGAGTTGGAAGATCTAGCGGCAGAACCTGATTTTTGGAGTAATACCCAACAAGCACAAAAAGCATCTCAACGGATTTCGTCTCTTAGAGCCGAAATCCAATATTATCAAGATGTAGAAAGCGAATTGGAAGATTTGAAAGTACTATTAGAGTTAGCAATTGAGGAGAACGACGCTAACTTGAGCCAAGAGATCGTAGATGGCCTTGACCAGCTAGCCGAAAAATTAGACAAAATGGAGCTGTCGGTACTTCTNGATGGTAAGCATGATANTAGTAATGCAATCATCAATATTCGTCCTGGTGCTGGTGGAACTGAGTCTCAAGATTGGGCTGCTATGCTGATGAGAATGTACTTGAGATGGTGTGAAGAAAAAAACTATGACACAGAGATGATTGAGCTTTCGCCCGGTGATGAAGCTGGTATCAAGAGCACAACCATTCTAGTTNATGGTGATTTAGCATACGGNTACCTAAAAGCAGAAGCTGGAATTCACCGATTGGTTCGGATTTCTCCTTTTGATTTTAATAAACGTCGCCANACTTCTTTTGCTTCATTGTCTATCACGCCGGAAATTGATGACAATATCGAAATTGAACTCAATCCGTCCGAATTGCGAATAGACTTTTATCGTGCCAGTGGAGCTGGTGGGCAGCACGTTAATACTACAGATTCTGCCGTTCGTATCACTCATATACCTACTGGTATTGTGGCTCAGTGCCAAAACGAACGTTCCCAGCATAAAAATCGAGAATTAGCTATGAAGGTGTTGCGTTCTCGTCTTTACGAGTACTATCAGTCAATTCAAAAAGAGGAAATTGACAAGCTCAAAGGAGAACAGGCAGAAATTAGTTTTGGCAGTCAAATCCGATCCTATGTTTTACACCCATATCGATTGGTTAAAGATACACGAACCAATATTGAAACAGGTAATGTTGATGCTGTTCTAAATGGCAATTTGGACCAATTTATTCAGGCTTATTTAAAGTTTTCTGCTAGTCGTCAGCCGAAGGGTAATTAGTCAGCTCACCAAATAACAACATAAGGAAAAAACAGTGGAATCAACCAATGAACTAATGCAACAAAGAATTGATAAGGTTCAAGATCTTAGAGATCATGGCATTGAACCCTATCCTTATCGGTATGATCCTGACACGACTGCAGAACAGGTCTTGGCTACTCATTCTGAAGCTACTAATGAGCCAAATTTGGATAAAAAAGTTCGGGTGGCCGGCCGAATTATAACGAAAAGAGATCATGGGAATTCTGGATTTGCTCACTTGCAAGATCACACAGGACGAATTCAGATTTATGTCAGTAAAAAGGTTATTGGCGCAGAAGAACTGTCCGTCTACAAAAAGTTTGATGTCGGTGATATTATCGGCGTAGAAGGACCTGTTTTCCGAACTCGAACTGGTGAAACGACCATTCAGGTAGATGAGTTTAAATTACTATCTAAATCTATTCGTCCTTTGCCCGAAAAATTTCATGGGCTACAAAATATCGAAACACGTTACAGGC
The DNA here is from genome assembly GCA_002729015.1 of Candidatus Poribacteria bacterium. The sequence continues at coordinate 41,493 of PBVO01000101.1, read as the reverse complement.
AACGTTATGCGGACTTGATAACAAATCCAGATGTAACAAAAGTATTTATTAATCGAACAAAAATTGTACAGTCAATTCGTTTGTATCTCGACCGGTTAGATTTTTTGGAGGTTGAAACACCAATTCTACAACCTATATACGGTGGAGCCAATGCTCGTCCTTTTATTACCCATCACAACACTCTGGGAATGGATCTATATCTGAGAATTGCCAATGAACTGTACTTGAAACGGCTGATTGTCGGAGGGTTGAATCGTGTTTACGAATTTGCGAAAGATTTTCGAAACGAAGGAATGGATCGGGACCACAATCCAGAGTTCACAATGATCGAACTTTACCAGGCCTTCGCAGATTATGAAGATATGATGCAATTGACCGAAAATTTAGTGTCTCATGTTGCCAAGAATGTGTTCGGTCAAGAAGAACTTCCTTACCAAGAAACCATGATTGATTATAAACCTCCTTGGCNACGGATGACCATGGTTGAATCGATTAAGGAGATTGCGGGTTGCGATGTAACTGACCAAAGCGATGAAGAATTGGCAACCCTACTGAAGTCAGCTGGAGAAGAAGTGATCGGTACAGAAAAACGGGGGGAACTAATTGCTGAAGTTTTTGCCACTTTAGTTGAACCCAAACTGATTCAGCCGACTTTCATCTACGATTATCCTGTCGAAGTTTCACCATTAGCAAAAAAGAAGAGAGATGACCCAGATTTTGTTGAACGGTTCGAGTTTTTCATTTTCGGTATGGAGATTGGTAATGCATTTAGTGAGCTAAATGATCCGATTGATCAGCGCCAGCGGTTTGTGGAACAAGCCAAGAAAAGAGCTGATGGAGATGAAGAAGCTTTTTTGATGGACGAAGATTATTTACGCGCGCTAGAATATGGGATGCCCCCAACGGGGGGGCTAGGTATTGGTATTGATCGCCTAACTATGTTACTTACCGATCAAGTCTCGATTCGAGATGTGATCCTTTTCCCACAAATGAAGCCTGAACTTTAGATGAATAAAGTCGATGCCATTCCATCAAGTCTACAACAATGCGGTTTGAACAATTTGTCGCTGGTCGCTACTTAAAGTCCAAACGCAAGCAGTCCTTTATTTCTATCATTAGCTTAATATCCGTCGCTGGCGTGGCGCTAGGTATTGCGACGGTAATTTTGGTTGTTTCTGTACTTAATGGGTTTGAACACGAACTAAAAGCCAAACTACTTGCTAATGAAGCACACGTTTTTGTTCGTTCCATCAACGGTTTTTTTGCTGACTATAATCAAATTATCAGTAAGATAAAGCAAGTTGATGGGGTTGTTTCAGCCTCACCAGTTATTTACAGTCAATTAGCACTTCAACCCAAAGGGACGAAGAAAATTCTAGGTACCATCTATGTTAAAGGTATTGATATAAAACAGGAAGAAGCCGTAACCAATTTTTCGCAATATGTGGACGGTTCCGCCAATTTAGATGATCCTGAGGTTATCGCAGAAGCACAAAACAAACTTTCAAAAAATGAAACTTTGAAAGGAGGAATTATTTTGGGGATTAACGTTGCTAGCCAGAAAGGTGTATTTGTTGGCGATGTTGTTCGCCTAATTTCTAAAATGGAGCCTAACCCTGCTAACCCTAGTACTTTTTTTGCAGATGTAAGTAACTATGTGGTTGTCGGCCTTTATCGATCTGGCCTGCATACTTACGATAATGCTTTTGGATTTGTTTCTTTAACATCCGCTCAAGACTTGTATAATCGGGCAGGACAAGCCAATTTAATTCAAGTTCGAGCAACCGAACCGGAGATAGCTGAGTCAGTAGCAAAACGAATTCAGGATCAGATTAAGTTCCCGGGTGGAGGCTTAAAAAGCGTTCCACTCACAGATACCTGGATGAAACAATATACCCCGCTATTTGATGCAATGAAACTAGAAAAAATAGTGACAATGATTGTACAGGCTCTAATTATTTTAGTGGCTGCCTTCAATATTGCTAGTACTCTGATTATGATGGTGATGGAAAAAACACGTGATATTGGTGTGCTAAGGGCCTTAGGGGCATCGAAATTGCAAATAACAAAAATCTTCATGCTTCAGGGCATTTTAATCGGTATTCTTGGCTCTATTTTTGGCACATTACTCGGTCTGAGCCTCTGTGGCTTACTCAATCTAGATAATGTTCGTCCCTCTTATTGGTATTCTCTAGTGATTCTTTTACCAGTTGCATTGCAAGTTTGGCTAGTTTTCTTTCAACCGGCCAAACCGAATGGTAGACGTCATTCAGTTCTCGAATGGAGCCTCCGTATGTTATGGTTTGTGATACTGGCTTTTGTTATTTACTGTGTAGTTCGACCAATTAGCATTGATAGTAGTGTATACCAGCTCAGCCGATTAGCAGTTAAAATCGACTGGCCCTTTGTGGTAGTTATTAACATTTCATCATTCATTATCTGCTTTGCAGCAACCTTATATCCGGCTTGGCAGTCATCCAACCTCACACCAGTCGAAGCTCTGAGGTATGAGTAGTGGCGAATACGATCCGAATCCTTGATCTGCACCGTACTTATGTTGAAGCGGACAACGAGATTCATGTTTTGCGAGGCATCAATTTAGAAATCATAAAGGGCGAAATTTTGGCTATAGTCGGTACGTCTGGGGTTGGAAAAAGTACTTTATTGCACCTAATCGGTGGACTGGATAGGCCAACTGCTGGCACGATCTTTTATGGGGAGCAAAATATCTTCGAATTCAGTGAAGGCGAATTGGATCATTTTCGTAACCGAGAGATTGGCTTTGTATTTCAGTTCCATCACCTTTTGTCTGATTTCACCGCGTACGAAAATGTAGCGTTAGCTGCGATGATTCCAAATAGTGAAAACGATGATAACATTCTAGAGCGAGCCGATGAGTTGCTAAATTATGTTGGTTTGGCTGATCGTCGTAATCATTATCCAACGCAACTTTCTGGAGGTGAGCGTCAACGCGTGGCTATTGCTAGATCGTTAATCAATCGACCACGCGTAGTTTTAGCTGACGAACCAACGGGCAACTTAGATCGAAAAACAGGCCGAGGCGTACTGGATTTATTGTGGGACCTAAGTAGTCAGTTTTCGGAAACGACTCTAATTGTGATTACACACGACCATACCTTAGCTCAACGAGCTGATCGTCGTGTTCACTTGATAGATGGTAAAATATCAGCTGACACAGAAGTTTTGGCTTAAAGATTTCAGATTAAACAATTAGGACTCTCTATGAAAATTTACATTGATGGTCAGTATTATTCCCAAGAAACAGCAAAGATATCAGTTTTCGATCATGGGTTGCTTTACGGTGATGGTGTATTCGAAGGCATACGTTCCTATAATGGTCGAGTTTTTAAACTGAGTGAGCATCTTGAGCGATTGTATGAGTCAGCTAGTGCTATTTTGCTGCAGATACCTATGTCAATTGAAGAAATGGAGCAAGCTGTTCTGGAAACGCTTCGGACAAATCATCTTCAGGATGCTTATATTCGGCTGGTCGTAACACGTGGTGTCGGAGATTTGGGCCTCGACCCAGATAAATGTAAGCAGCCGAGTGTAATAATTATTGCAGATGCTATTACACTCTATCCAGATGAGTTTTACGAAAAAGGCCTAGATATCATCACTGTTCCGAGCCGTCAAAATTTGTCTGAGGCCAATAATCCACGGATCAAGTCCTTAAATTATTTAAATAATATTTTGGCAAAAATAGAAGGTAAGCAAGCTGGTGTGGTCGAAGTACTAATGTTGAATGCCGACGGTTATGTTGCAGAGTGTTCTGGTGATAATATATTTTACATCAAAAAAGATCAACTGGTTACACCACCAACTCACGTTGGCATCCTAGAAGGTATAACTCGTAATGCAGTTATTGAGCTTGCTAGAGCCAGAGGTATCAATGTCGTCGAGAAGGTGTTTACTCGCCATGACCTCTACATTTCTGAAGAATGTTTTTTAACTGGTACTGCAGCAGAAGTAATTCCGGTGGTCAAAATTGACAATCGACAAATTGGTCAGGGGGTACCAGGCAAAATAACTCGATCCTTAATTCAAGATTTTCAACACTTGACACAAACGACGGGTACACCCATTAATGACGAAAACTAACCTGTTAATAAAAATAGTTCTTCCTGTAATGAAAAATATACTGAATGTTTGTATCTTTACGGTCAGTTTGCTTGTCATTTTTAGCTCAGTTCTGTGGTCAGAAACCAATAAGCCTGAGGCTGATCAGTCCCCAAAAACAATTAACCCACTGAGCGTCCAAAGCATTCGATTTGAAGGACTAACAGGTGAAGATGCATTACTTCGCTCAATTGTCCAAACCTCTATCGGAAAAGAAATCGACCCAGATCAACTGAGCAAAGATATTAAAAATGTAGCTAAGGATACAGGGCTCTTTTCTAACATTTCCGTGGATGTTGAGCCTTATGAGGAGGGCGGGCTGGAAGTTATTTTTCGACTAGTGGAAAGTCCAAAAATCGAAGGACTTCAGATTGTTGGTAATGAGAAGATTCGCTACAGTAAAATCAAAGAAGCCATCAACTTCAAGTCTGGTGAAATTTACACAGATTATCTAGCATGGCAGAACCAGAAACAAATCCTGAAAACTTACCAAGAAAAAGGCTACTATCTCGCAGAAGTCAAAACTGAACTTGATCATGACCAAGCGACTAACACAGTCGCTCTGACGTTCAATATTAACGAAGGAAAGCGAATTAAAATTCAGGAGATTAACTTTATTGGTAGGCAAGGGATTAGTCAGAAAAAGTTAGCACGCCAACTGAAGACAAAAGTAGGAAAATATTTTGATGAAAATGTATTGGAAGCTGATTTGACCACACTCAGCTTTTTTTACCAAGATAATGGCTATGCGCAATCACAGGTCCTTGGCTATGAAAAACGGTTTAATACAGAAAAGACGGGCCTAATGCTAGATATTGAAGTAGATGAAGGTCCTCAGTATACTGTCGGTGAATACAGAATCAGTATCCGTTTTTCCGAAAAACCAGCCTTCAATGAAGAAAAAATAAGAGAANTAATGAATCCNGCAGANGGNGAGNTNTTCAATCGGGGNAAATTTCAGGAATCNATTGACAAAATCACTGAACGTTACCAAGAAGAAGGTTATTTGCTAGTTGAGCTTGACCCNCAACCTAAATTTGACGAGGNNAATCAGCTGGTCGATNTNACCTTTAACATTAGCGAAGGTGATGTCATCATCATTGANAGGATCAAAATCAACGGTCTAGTTAAAACNAGAGAAAATATTATNAAGCGTGAANTNGATCATCTAAANATTAAAACTGACGANTTTTTTGACATTCAAAAAATTCGCAAAGCACGCCAGCGCCTATTTCAGTTGGGTTCTATCAGTAACGTCGATTTTATTCCTAGTGAGGAAGAAGGCCAACGACGAGACTTAATTGTAAATGTTACCGAACGTGATAAAATGGGGATGTTCAGCGTTGGCGGTGGGTACGGAAGTGAGGGTGGCTTATTTGGAATGGCCGAAGTTAGCCATTCAAATGTTCTGGGGCGTGCATACCGTGTGCACCTGAAAGGAGAAGTTGGTACTCGCTATCGGCAAACTCAGGAATTCCGAGTTAACACGCCATGGATTCTAGGTACACCGACTAGGCTAAANTTCAGCTTATATAACAATAAACGTCGGCAGTATTACACTCGCTCTGTCTTAACCCGCTACGGTTATGCTGATTGGCCAATTTACGAACGGAAAGGGGCATCAGTTACAATGGGACGGCCACTACCTCGTGATTATGACTTGTCAGTTCGTTTTCGTAATGACCATACCTTCACCAAAATTGACTACCTGAAAAAAGAAGACCGCGAATATCGACGTTGGACACGTAGTCTAACCTTCTATTTATCCAAGGATACCCGGGATTACCGCATGAGTCTCAATCACCCAATTAATGGGGCTTACAATACGATATCCTACGAATATTCCGGCGGACTACTGGGAGCTGATAGCGATTTCATCAAATATACTCTTGATTTAAGTCAATACATTAAAACTTGGAAGAATATGGTTTTGGCACTGCATCTGTACGGTGGGTATTTACAACCAAAATCTTCTAATCCTGAGAGTGACTATTTCCTATTCTTTGAACGTTACTTCTTGGGTGGGATCGAGACGATACGTGGTTATCAAGACTTTGAAATTTTGCCAGTCAACGCCGATGGTGTTCCGTCTTTGGACGGTGGGGACAAAACCTTGTACGGAAATATCGAATATAGAATTCCTATCGCACAACAATTTACTGGCGTTGCATTTTTCGACTTCGGCCAAGTTTGGAATAAACCTTGGGGAAAACTTCGGCGCAGTGACTTCAATTTCAAGGCTGGAGCTGGAGTTGGGGTCAGAATGGATTTACAAGGTATGTTATTACGGGCTGAATGGGGATATGGNTTCCATAGACAAGACCCAAACGGAAATCCAGTCGGAAAAGGTGAATTTCATTTTACTATCGGTCCTAGTTTTTAAAATATTGTCTTGGGAAATTAAGATATAAAACATAGGGAGTTATTTCAGTGAGAAAATTTTTGAATGGTAGTTNGTGTTTATTGGTGTTAGTAGCTGCTGCATCTTTTGCTAGTGCACAAGAGTTTAGATTAGGCGTCATTGATACACAACGTGTAATCGAAGGTTATGAGAAAGCAAAAGAAGCTGATAACGAACTCAAAACCCTAGAAGAACGGTTAAAAAATAGGTTAAAAGGCTTAGAAGACGAGATCGTTACTTTAGAAGAACGTTTAACTAAACAAGAACTATTTTTAGATGATGATGCTGTTCGATCGGCCCGACAAGACATTCGTACGAAGCAAGAAGAATATCAGCAACGATTGCAAAACGGCCAACAAGCCTTAATCGAAAAACAGAAAGAATTATTAGAGCCAATCATCGAGGAAGTCAAAACTCTGATTGAAGAAATCGGTGAAAGCGAGAATTATAGTCTAATATTGGATCAACGCCTAACTGTGGGAGCTTACTCAATTCCGGTTGCATTGTACGTTTCATCAAAATATGATCTGACTGACCGTATTATCAAAAAATTAAACGATAAATACAACAAACCTGCAGAAGAAACAGAAAAACAGTAACATAGTAATATGTCGTACAGTAGTCAATTATGATTTTGACTTTGGAGCAAATCCATCAAATCGTTGGTGGAGAAATTTTTGGTGATTCACTGTTAGAAATTAGTGGCATTTCGAGTCTCCAAGAAGCTATTTCTGGACAGATGACATTTCTGGCAAATTCGAAATACCGGTCAGAAGTTGATAAAACAGCGGCTTCTGCTATTATTTTGGGGCAGGATGTCAGCCTAAGTGATATAGCGGTTAAAAATGGAGTTTCGGTTGATGATCCATACTATGCCTTTTTGCAAACCCACCAAGCTTTTGCTAATGCTTCTGCGGAACTACCAACGGGTATTGATCCTACCGCTAAAGTCGGTGAAGATGTTATTTTAGATAAAAACGTTTCAATTCAAGCTCATTGTATAATTGAAAACGGTGTCAAAATTGGAGAAGGCACAATTATTTGGCCAAACACCTACGTTGGACCAAAAGTTGAGATCGGCTCCCATGTTCGTATTCGTTCCAATGTATCTATCGGGGAGCGAGTCAAGATCGGGGATCGAACTATTATTCAAAATGGCGCGGTGATTGGTAGTGATGGATTTGGTTTTGCTACCTTTCAAGGACAGCATCATAAAATACCTCAGATTGGTACTGTAGTTATCGGAGATGATGTTGAGATTGGTGCAAATACTACAATAGACCGTGCGACTTTAACTGAAACATCCACTGTTATCGGTTCCGGAACTAAAATTGATAATTTAGTTCAAGTCGCTCATAACGTCAAAATTGGACGGCACTGCCGTATTGCGGCTCAGGTTGGAATTTCAGGTAGCACCCAAATTGGCGACCACGTAACAATAGCTGGACAAGTTGGGATTGCTGGGCATTTGACTATCGGCAGTAATAATACAGTTCTAGCCAAGTCTGGTGTGACAAAAAATTTAGCCGATAATATGGGTATGGTCTCAGGTTTCCCTGCACGCCTACACAGAGAGGAAATGAAAGATCAAGCTAAAAGTCGGCGGTTAGGTCATTTTCTAGATGAATTACAAGAATTGAAACAGAAAATGGCAGACATTGACCCTACACTAAACGAGTAAACTCGATTATCGAAACAATAATAGAAGATCGCTAAAATGTCTGGTTTGCAAATTACAGCGATCTCGTTTGTTAAATGGTTTGACTACGTGGCAGTTACACGTCCGATGTTATTGCTACCGGTCTGGACTCAAGTGATATTGGGTTACTACCACGCCACTTGGTCTTCTAGAGTACAGTTGGTCGTTTGGTGGCCGCCCGTACGACTTGTTGAAACACTAGTACTATACAGTTGCTTAGCTGGTGGCTGCTACATCGTGAATCAAATTTCCGACAGTGAAACTGATTCAGTCAACCAAAAGCTTTATTTGGTAGCCGATGGACACGTCGGGGTTTTTGCTGTTACTATCCAAGCTCTTTGTCTAATTGTCTGTGGTTTGAGTTGGGCCGTCTGGCGATTCGGAGATAATTTAGCTTTTGTTGTTTTAACTTTCGGCTCGGTCTTATTCGGTCTGGCTTATTCGCTACCACCTATTCGACTGAAAGGAAAACCAATTCTGGATCTGTTTTCTAATGCAATTGGTTATGGTGGATTTGCTTTCTGGGTGGGTTGGTCATCTTCGGCAATCTTTTCTTGGTCAGCTGTCGAGCAAGCCTTACCATACGTGCTATGTGTAGCCGCAGCTTTTGTCAATACCACTATTCCTGACATGGTAGGGGATCGAGCCAGTGGGGATTGGACAACTAGTGTCTGGTTAGGGGAACGTAAAGCAGGTTGGTTAAGCTTAGTTATTTTAGTCGCATCTATTGTATGCTCATACTATTTAAAAAGCTGGTTTGCATTTACTACTTCTCTAATTTGTTTACNTTTTTTTGTCCGTATGAATCTGNTGATTGAAACCCAATTGAAGCAAAAGTTAGATACCAGTCAGCAAAGATATTTGATAACAAAAGCGACCATTCTAACGTCGCGTGTTGGCATTCTAGTCTTTTCAATTATCGTAGGGATACTAGTACCGATCTATTTAGTACTGTTTGCCTGCACTATTTTCGTATTACGTTGGTATTATGCTGAACGATTCGGAATTAAATATCCATAGTAGTCAGGTCAAAATACGGGACTTGATCGAGCTTAGCCGCCCNNTAAACGGGCTGCTCGCGTTTGTTTCAGTGTGGNTAGGTGCCTATATGTCGGGTGGATCAATCTCTATTCAGGCGACCTTCTTAGTTGCAACGGCTGCTGTTTTAGCTTTGTCAGCTGGAAACAGCTTAAATGACTATTGTGACGTCGAAATAGACCGAATTAATAAACCTGAGCGGCCTATTCCTTCAGGGCGGATTAGTCGAAGGCAAGCATTATTATTTTCCATACTGTTACTGGGACTGAGTGTTGTGATCGGTTTTCAAGTGAATTCAGGTTCTCTGATAACTATTGTTTCTGTCTGTTGGTTACTCTCTATATATGCTTTCTGGTTGAAGCGCTTACCACTAATCGGTAATTTAGTCGTTGGAATCTTGACTGCACTAACCTTCGTCGCCGGTGGAATAGCAAATGAAGTAATCCAAGGTACTCTTCCGCTATCTGTTTTTGCATTTCTATTTACAACTGCTAGAGAGATTGTAAAAGACATGGAAGACCAGGTCGGGGACCAGGCCGTATTTGCCAAGACTTTACCTTTAATTTTAGGTGAGAAATCAGCTGTGTGGGTCGTTTTATNTTTGATTGCAAGTGGAATTGCGTTTAGTCCAGTCCCATACTTAATTTACGGGTATTCTGGGCTGTATCTTTTTATAATGATCTTTGGAGTCGACTTAGTTATGGCCTATTTGGGCATTCGTTTATTTCTAAAACCAAGCCAATCCAATTGTGCTAAGATCCAGAAGTGGATGAAATGGAATATTTTTATTGGGTTACTAGCCGTCTGTNTAGGTAAACCTTCCCGGTTACTTCCCGTNGGCGTATGAATTCAATTTTTCGAACCAAAATTCATGGTAATGAAAATAACATNCTGTGTTTNTTTTCGTTCTTCTGATTCTACTAAAGAAAAGATAGATTGATTCAAATGGAAGCGATCAAATCTGATTTTGCAAAGTTATATTTTTTTTAGAATAATAAAAAAAGGTACTGTTANATGATTCATATTTATGACGAACTCTGTAGTTATTGTGGTTCGTGCATCGCGGTGTGCCCTGAAAATATTATTGATTTAATTGATCTCCATTTAGAGATTGATCAACCTAAGTGTACACANTGTGCCAAGTGTATAAAAGGTTGTCCCGTNGGTGCTTTNGCCATGGANNANCGTGATAAAATTTACTATCCTGAATANGAAGGTCGAGGTTTATTCTAGTGATTCATTCNGAATATGANGTCATTGTCGTNGGTGCNGGTCCTGGTGGTTCNATAGCTGCAAAAGTTGCAGCTTCTAACGGATTTCGTACTTTAGTCTTAGAAAAAAGGCAAGAGATCGGTACCCCCGTTCGCTGAGCAGAGGGAATTAGCACAGAGGCTCTGTGCGCATTTATTCAACCTGACCCTAGTTGGGTTTCACAACCGATCAACGGAGCTAGAATTTTTTCTCCAAACGAAACGCCTGTTCAGATGGATGTAGCTGATGCCGGTTACGTTCTGGAACGTAAAGTTTTTGATCGAACCTTAACGGAAATGGCAGGTAACGAAGGAGCCGATATAATTGTTAAAGCTCGAGCCACTAATGTAACTAAAGATGGTAAGGGATCTGTCAATGGAATAACCTTTCGATATGCTGGACGAGATTATACGTCTAAAGCTAAAGTTGTTATTGCTGCCGATGGTATCGAATCCAAGGTCGGTAGATGGGCAGGTATTGATACTACACATGATCTTCGTGATATTGATGTTTGTGCTCAGTACTTAATCTCTAAAATTGACATTGAACCTGAGTATTGTGATTTTTATGTTGGTCGAGAAATTGCTCCTCGAGGATATATCTGGGTCTTTCCCAAAGGTCCGGATATCGCTAATGTTGGTGTCGGAATTGGAGGAACAGTATCGGGGAAAGGTGGTAAATTGGCTATTGACTATCTAAACGAGTTTGTTAAACGAAAATTTCCAGATGGAAAAATTCTAGGCCAAGTGGTAGGTGCAGTGCCCGTTGGGGACAGTTTGCCTCAATTAGTAGCTGATGGAATCCTCATAATTGGGGATGCTGCACACCACAGTGACCCAATTTCAGGTGGCGGNATTGCCAATGCTATGTACTCTGGCATGTTTGCCGCAGAGACTGCCGTTGATTGCCTAAACAAAGGAGACGTTTCCGCACAAGCCTTAAAGGTTTATGAAGAACGCTGGGATAAAGAAGTCGGTAANCATTTCAAGCGTGTTTGCAGGATTCGAGATGAAGCTCTGAAATTTAGCGATGAAATGTTCGACCGTTGTGCGGCTGTTCTCAATCGAATGCCACCTGAAAAAGTCAATATGCCAACCATTTTTAAAACTGTACTAAAACATCAACCTAGGTTGCTTCTCGAACTTCGCCACTTAATCTTAGCCGGTTGGGTTTAAAGTACTCAGCTTACAATCATGACCATAATTGAGCAACTTGAGTCCATTATTGGACAATACCGAGCAGGATATCTGGTATTAGTGGATCCTGACCGGATCAAACTAAAAGAAATTCCTAGCTTTGCTCAACGAGCCCAANCTGCTGGTGTTGATGGAGTTCTGCTGGGTGGCAGTTTTCTNACTAACGATCTAAGTANTATTGCTGAAACNTTGAAAAAGTCTACGGATCTGCCCATAATTTTGTTTCCAGGTTCAGCGATGCAAGTTACCNCACATGCTGATGCTATTCTTTTCATGAGTTTACTTAGTGGTCGGAATGCCAACTATTTGATTGGAGAACAAGTTAAAGCCGCTCCAATGATCCAACGAGTTGGACTTGAAACTATTTCCACCGGTTATATACTGATTGATGGTGGTCAGCAGACAGCTGTCAGTTTCATTAGTAATACAACACCAATCCCTAATGACAAAGCAGAAATCGCTTGGGCCCATGCGCTTGCTGCTCAGTACCTTGGCATGAAGTTGATCTATCTAGAAGCTGGTAGTGGTGCCAAAAAACCTGTGCCGGATCAAATAATCCATTCTGTTAAGAAACAAGTGACCGTCCCGATTATCGTTGGTGGGGGAATTCGATCGCCTGAAGTGGCTCGAAAAAAGGTTGCCGCCGGAGCCCAATTTGTTGTCACGGGAAATGTGATTGAGCAAGATCCATCATTGATGGCAGCCTTCGCCGACGCAATCCATAGTTAAATTCAAACNAACATTCACATTTGTGATTANTTGCTTTCCTTGTAGAAGGCGAAANATTGTATTTTCTCTCCTGCTGGTGGTACATTTTCATCATTANCGATAATACGAATTTTTCCTAGGTTGTNTTATCCATAGTCTGTCCGCTGGNTGTCAAAAATACAACCGAAAANACACCTAAATCGACTNGCGATGTAAATAGCNCTNGAAAAGATAATTGTTCTATTGCATCAATTGGGAAATTCTACAACTATTCACTTCATGATGACTGGTTAACTAAGATGAAAAAAAATATCAATTGGAGTTTAACTTTACTATTTGTCACCTCTATTTGTTTCGGATATTCTAGTAAGCCTCCTACAAGAACTGGAGCACCTGGAACTCCAGACCAAGGACAGAATTGCCTCTCATGCCACGGCTCCTCTAGTAGTGGTACCCTAGTTATCCAGAACCTACCTAGTCAATACACAATCGGACAGAAATACTCTATCAGCGTTACACTTTCGCAATTGGGACGTCAACGTTGGGGATTCGTCTTAACTGCTTTAGATGAAGATAGAAACAGAGCAGGTACCCTTGAAAGTNTTGATGGTAACACTCAAGTTTTCCAGTCAGGGGAAAGGCAGTACATTGGCCACACTTCGGTTGGAACAGCCGCAGGAAAAGTAAATTCGAATACGTGGATTTTCAATTGGACTGCACCACAGGTAAATGTAGGGAAAATTTCTTTTTATGCTTCAGGTAATGCGGCTAATAACAATTCTTGGACCTCCGGAGATAATGGGTATAAGACACAAACTACAATTGAACCTGAAGTAATAAACCAAACAGCCCCAGTGGCTGTGGCACAATCGGTTACCACTAGTGAGGATAAGTCGACAACTATCACCCTGTCAGCCAGTGATGCCGATGGAGACGAATTGGCCTATACCATAGTTAGTCAACCAAACTACGGNACATTGAGCGGTACTCCACCCAACTTAACCTACACACCCAATAGTGGATATGCTGGTAACGACACGTTCAGTTTCAAGGTCAACGACGGGACAGTTGATAGTTCCATCGCTACTGTTTCGGTTTCTATAGTAACTGTGGTCGAAATTCATGATGATAATCTAAAGCTTAAANTAGAGTCATTATTAGGAAAAGACAGTAGTGAGAGGGTGACAAATTTGGAATTATCTCAACTAGTAGGAAAGTTGGATGCCTCTAATTCGAATATTCGTGATTTAAAAGGTATAGAATATTGCATCAATCTGACTGAACTAGATCTAAGTGGAAATTCGATAAATGATATCAACCTTTTATTGGCACTTAATAAACTGAATTTGCTTCGTATAGAGGGTAATCCCTTAACAATTAGTGCAAGTCCGATTATAAAAACGATAGAAGCTNGGGGGACCAAAGTTGTTTACGATCCTATACCGTCATCGGAAAAATTAATTGGTGATGTTAATTCTGATAATGAAGTGAATATTTTTGACTTAGTTATGGTGGCTAGTGAGTTTGGTAAAATTGAAGGAAATCTTAAAGGAGATATTAATCTTGATGGTCTGGTAAATATTTTTGACTTAGTCTTGGTGGCACGCAATTTTGGCAAATCATTTGCAATCGCCCCTTCTATAGTGCAAAAGATCAGACTAAACTCTGATGAGATACAAAACATTGNTTTCGCCATAAATTACTTGAGATTGAAGAATGGTCATTCTGGTGCCGAAGAAACAATTCTGCATGTNTTAGAGTCTATATTGACTCAGACATTACCAAAACAGAGCCGACTGCTTCCAAATTACCCCAACCCATTCAATCCTGAAACTTGGATACCTTTTCGAGCAGCAAAAGATGGAAATGCTTCAGTAACAATCTATGATATAAACGGTATGATCATCCGGTTCCTGCCCATCGGTTACGTATTGGCGGGTAACTATCTTGGGCCAGATAAGGCAATATACTGGGATGGAAAAACAGACGCCGGAGAATATGTGTCTTCAGGCACTTACTTTTATCGGATTAAATTGGTAGATTACACCGAAACACGAAAGATGGTCATCGTCAAGTAGTAATTAGGAATTAAGGAAAAATTGCTAAATCATGAGTACTCAAGAGATCAAAGTGCCACCTTTGTCATCTGACGAACTGGATCTAGCGTGTCAGACATTATCAGAGGTTGGATACGTAACTTTTGAACAGGCTATACCANTAGAGATAGTTGAAAAAATCAAGGATGCATTCGAAGCTGGTCATAATACAGGTCAACAAGATACTGATTTCCTAACTNATCCTTTCTTGGATCCTCGTATCATAAATAACCCTATAGCCATCTCAATAATTGAAAAAATCATGGGAACGGGTTTTTTTTCTTCCCTTCCGTACGGCTTTAACTCCACACAGCGCTCGTCTCGATACTACAAAAATAGTCTTAAACAGTGGATTCACCGAGATAGCGGGCACCTNTTTCCTCAAATGAGAGCTGCATTACCTGTAACCAAGATTGTGGTCAATGTTACTCTCACTGATTTTACTATCGAAAATGGGTGCACAGAAATTTGGCCGGGGTCTCACTTAATAATTGACCCTATCAAATCTCCAACAACAGAAGAAGAAAAATTGTTCCAGAACTATCATGTTTGTAGCGAAGAAAGAGGTGCAGAGTTACCATCTGTCCGGATGGTAATGCCTGCGGGATCTGTCGTGGTTCGTGATATGAGGTGTTGGCACCGAGCCATGCCCAATTATACCGATCGCACTCGCANTATGATNGCTATGGTTTATTTCAGTCGTATCCATAATGCATTAGGAGACCATGGTATTTTTAGGACCAAAATTTCAAATGACACTTGGCAACACATCCCCGAACGCGCTCAACATATCTACCGCTTCCACCCAATCAGTTACAAATAGTGGAAAAACAGAATAAACCGATATTAGTCAACTCAAATTTTGTATTACGAAAAACTATTTTCTCAAGTTTAGAAGACGTGTGTATCCCAAAGACNACTCGCCTAGATCCAGTAGTTAGATATTCTGCGTTATCTGTTAAGTAGANAAGTTTTGGTGAATACTANTGAAATCGGTACAACTCGTCATAGATGTGGGACGAGAACACTTGGTAAATATATCGGTGGTGATGAGGTTACCNTAACAAATATGGAAAATAGAGAATGGATTGGGTGCTTCCGGTTTCAACGTTAGCGACATTCATNAAGNANAATTGACATTTCNAGNCCAAAGCTCATTGAGACCGGATNCCTTGAACTGAAAGGTCTACAGTTTCTAGAGTGTAGGGGTGGAGTACAGTTTCAGTTGAATAACTTCCNGGAAACCAGGGCACAATTTTTTGTAATACCTCGTCTAGNAAGGCATCAGGNCAGGAAGCTCCCGCGGTTAGAATAATATCNGTTGGGTTGCTTGTNGGTAGCCAATTTTGAGTTTCGACTAACTGTTTGTTCATATTATCTAAATGCCGAATTTTTTCTGGAGAGTGAATTTCACCCGCATCAGAAATGAAATAGGTTGGAAGTGAAGATTCACATAGGGCGACCAAGTGACTGGTNTTTGATGAATTGTAGCCCCCAACAATAATAGCCAAATCAGCGCCGTCTGCAATCAAGGACAAAGTGGCATCCTGATTTTCTTTTGTAGCATAACAGAGTGTGTCTCTAGTATCTGCAAAGTGTTCATCTGCTTGATCTTCACCATAACGGTCAATAATTGCTTTTTTTAAAAGAGTTGCAATCGCCTGTGTCTCTGTCGCTAGCATGGTAGTCTGATTGACCACTCCGATTTTTCTTAAATGTGTTTCAGGATTAAATCCCTCCGAAATCCGGTTTTCAAAGTGTCGATAAAAGAATTCATTTGATGCATTACCTCGAATTACATTAGCCAATTTTTCTGCTTCTTCCAAGTCTCTAACCACTAGAACTGCAGATTCTTCTTTTGAGTGGGAAAAAGTTGCTCTAGTCTCTTCGTGGTTCCATTTGCCATGTATTATGACCGAATAATTCTCTTTGCTGATTTGCGAACTTTTTTTCCATACTTTCTCTACGAAAGGACAAGTTGTATTGTACTGATACGGAAGTATACCTCTCTCGTTAAGAGCCTGTTCAACCTCAATTGTCGTACCAAAAGCTGGTACGATAACCACGTCATCCGGNCACAATTCCTCAAAAGGTATTAATTGCTTACCTGATGTTTCACAGATAAATCGTACACCTCGCCTTTGCAAATCTGCGTTGACATGCGAATTATGAATTATCTCGGAAAGTAAAAAAATTCGTTGGTTAGGATGTTGGGTTAACGCTTTGTACGCAATCTCAATAGCGTTTTCAACTCCGAAACAAAATCCGAAATGACGGCCAATTTTAAATCGGACTGGCCCAAAATCAAGGATAGAGGGAGCTAGATCACGCTTTCGAGGGTCTTCAGCCCGACGAAAGTTCTTTACGACCGATATTATTGGACTACGGTAAAAATCAGGAACATCAAACTTGCGAGCCATAACGAATTAATTCGAGAGTATTTTGCCAATCTTAATTGGGGGGGAGGCTACGAAGTGTGCCTGTTTCCTTATGAAACAATCGCTCTTAAAAAACAGAAATTCGCCAGTGACATTTACTCTGCTCAATATTAGCAAGGCGTAATAGCCTCGCCCTTGTGAAAACAGAACCACTACTCAACCTGTACTGAACTACGAATGGTCAACGATTCGCTCAAATACACCGTCCACCTATAAAACGGTCAANCNTGTAAANAACTATGATTGTTCAGCAGCCAAAAATGCCGAATATGATAGCTTCAGCCGAGTTTTTAAGCGGAAAGCTGCTGTCTGCCTTTTCTACGCCGTCTGGATAAAATGGCCCTTCCATGGCGGGTCGACATTCGTTTTCTAAACCCGAACTTGTTCTTTCGTTTTCTTCTACTGGGCTGGTAGGTCCTTTTCACTTGATGCCTCTTTAATTAAAATCAGGTAACGTATGGTATCTAAATNCATCTTCGTTTGTCAAGCTATAGAACCCTGCTCGAAGTTGGCGCAAGAATTGCTACAACCTGTTTCAGAGTCAATTCAACTAGCTAGAACGAGAATGGGGATATGAAACAAAAAAAACACCTTGGAAAAATTTTAGTAATTGTTCTTTTTTCAATCTGGATACCTTCTTGGGCTACTACTATCATTCTAAAATCAAACGTTAGTGTTGAACAACCGGACATCCTGATTGGGGACATTGCTACTGTAGAAACTCAAGATCTTGGTAAAAAAGAACGAATCGAAAATATCAAAGTTGGTTCAGTGAATAGAACCGGACGAGCAAAATCGGTTAACGCACCACAGATTGNATACTGGCTTAAACGTAACCAGATTAATCCAAANCAAGTAAAAATCAATGGGCAAAGCCAAGTAACATATCGTGCAAAAGACCCNATTAAAACTGANGCGACTCTTGAATTGTTGAAGAGAGTACAAACCTTCTATCAAGAATCACTACAAGTAGAAAATGTAGAGGTAAAAGTAAAAACTACATGTCCCNNATTACCGTCGATTACACCGGAAACCAGAATTGANTTCCATCCTAAAGGACAATTGGAAGATGGTAGATTAGCTCTCGTTATTTATGATAATAATCGACNTTACCGATTAGCATTAGCCTTTGANATTCAGATTCAACAGCCGGTTGTAGTCTCAACTATCGACATTCCCGCTCAAAGCAAAATTGAATTAGAATTTTTGAGAATTGAAAATAGAGTTTTGAACAGATCTGTTCGATCCTTCACTCAACCTATGACACAAACAGCATTAGTGGCTGGTCAAATTTCTAAACGACAGATTCGTAAAGGCCACATCATNACTCAACAAGACNTACAAAAGCAATACTATGTAAAAAGAGGNGACATGATTACTGTTATAGCTCAAAGAGGAGCGTTAAAAATTCAAACTCATGGTGTTGCAAACGAGAATGGCAACTTGGGTCAGCTAATTCGTATNAAGAATATAACATCAAAAAAAGTCATCATTGGCNAAGTNATCGATAAAAAAAAGGTNCAGGTTAAATTTTAGGANCAAAAAATGANAGTCAAACAATTCAANAAAANACCCNTTTNGAAATTCAATATTATCANGAGAAAAATCACTNACATCAATCGTGCTGNTATTTNTCGGTTGTTTATTTGGAAGCCCGNTAGTATCAGCAAAAAAAGGAATGACTATCTACCAAGCATCAATCTTTGCTGATAAAAAGGCCAGACAGGTTGGGGACTTGTTAACTATACTAGTAATTGAACGAGCTAGCGCTTCAAGAGAGGCCAAAACAAAAACCAGCCGGACTTCAGGACGAAATGGCAAATTAGGCGCTCTTGTTGGTTTACCAACACGGGGTCTAGGCGCTACTGGTAATGTACTCCCGGAGGGGATTAGCTTATCCTCCGCTAGTAACTTTGATGGACTTGGCTCTACTGAACAAAGTGATGCATTGGATGCAACAGTTAGTGTCGTTGTAACGGAGGTTTTAACCAATGGGACACTAGTCATTGAGGGCCAAAGACAGATTACTGTTAATGGCGAGCAACAAACCTTGGTTATAAAGGGAATGGTTAGAGAACAAGATATCAGCGCTAACAATACNGTCATGTCGACGAGTTTAGCCAATGCAGAAATCGCCTACCAAGGTAAAGGTATGATTTCTCGACAACAGAAACCAGGTTTATTGAGTAGACTTCTCGATTGGGTTTGGATCTTCTAGCATTTTTTTGACAAAAGTATTTAAAAAAATAAGGTAAATCATGAAAAAGCTGACCGTTGTTGTGATTAATTTATTGATTATATCCGTTTTCAATAATTCTTCTTTTGCAATTCAAACCCGAATCAAGGATGTAGTTACCGTGGATGGAATTCACGAGGCTAAGCTATTTGGTATGGGCTTAGTAACTGGTCTTAACAATACTGGTGATAAGCAGAGCCAAGTAACACAGCGGTTTGTTGAAAATATGATCCAGAACATGGGAATCACGATGGAATTGGATCGCTTAGACACCAAAAACACCGCGGTAGTTACGGTAACTGCGGTGTTACCACCCTTTGCTAAAATTGGTTCAGAGATAGATGTGCAAATAGACTCATTACAAACGGCTACCAGCTTACAAGGTGGTACACTACTACCCACGCCCCTCTTTCATCCACTAGATGCAACTAAGGAAGTATATGTAATGGCAGGTGGGGTAATATCACTAGGTGGTTATGGTGCCTCTTCAGGAGGAGATAGCATCCAAAAAAACCATCCAACAGCGGGCACGGTACCCAATGGTGGTATTGTCCATAAAGCCATGCGCCTCGACGTTTTTGAAGGTGAAGAACTAGTTTTAGTACCTTATCATGCTGATTACACTACCGCAGTTAACATAGCTGATGCAATCAACAATGAACTTAGCTATACACCCAAACCTGCGACCACGGTCGACAGTGGTTCCGTTCGTGTCATTATTCCATCTATCCTTCAAAATTCAGATGAAAATATCTACACTGATAACGTTATTCGATTTTTAGCTCAAATTGGCGATTTAAAAATCATCATTGACCGACCAGCTCGAGTAGTAATTGATGAGAAAACTGGAACAGTTGTTATTGGTTCGAATGTCGCTATATCTGAGGTAGCTGTCACACATGGCAGTTTATTTGTAACCATTAATACTGAAACCGATATTAGTCAACCATCACCGGCAACTGCCGGTCAAACAATTGTTTCATCCGAGACAGATATCATCACTCAAGAATCAGAAGGTTGGCTGACAGAGATACCAGAAAGTACAACCGTTGCCAACGTAGTTGATTCGCTTAATGCATTGGGTGCAACACCACGAGAACTGATTTCCATTTTGCAAAACATTGAGAAGAATGGCTCGCTTCATGCTAAGTTAATTATCCGTTAGCTAAGTAGGAGTAATATTAACAAAATGAAACTAGCATCTAACCTTGGTCAATTATCAAATCGTAGCCTACACAACCCTAATCTGGAACAATATCGGAAAAAAAATCCTTTCCAGAAAGAAAAAGTAGAAAAAAATACCGACCAAGTTCAGAAACCTTTTGACCAAGAACTAAAATCTGTGGCTCAAGAATTTGAGTCCCTGTTTACTCACCATATGCTGAAACAAATGCGATCAGCTGTACCAAAAAGTGATTTTCTTGATGGTGGTAATGCCGAAAATATTTTCACCGACATGCTTGATCAGGAAATCGGTAAAATTGCCTCTAAAAGAGGTATTGGTATTGCTGATATGGTCTATGCACAACTGCGGAGAAGCTAATTTTCGTTTGAAGATCAAGCTTCAATAATGTATTATCTGATGACCGTTGGTAAGGGAACCAATTTTTTTTCAATTTTTTCTAAAGTTTTTTTAGGTTTCTGCCGTTAAGTATGGTAGATCAATAACACTCACCTCGGAAAGTGAGTAAAAAGGAGAATAACAATGGTACCTATCGAACGTCTTATAGGAAATAGACCGGGTGTACGATCACAACAAAGTCAACCCGAGAAAACTGCCTCCACCAACGTCAACAATCGGAATCCCTACTTAAACAGTAATTCATCAACTACAACGACAGCGCAAGATACTATTACTCGCTCTGAAGAGAGTAACGCACTCGATCAGATCCGACAAAGAGTCGTCGATTCACCTGAAATTGACACTGAAAAAGTTGCTCGGCTACGTGCTTTAGTTGATAGTGGAGAGTACACAGTTGATAGCGCACAAGTTGCTGAGAAAATCTTGGCCACTGGTGTTTTGCCTTCAAACCAATAGGTCAGTAATACATTAAGCAGTTGTTGCATTAATATAGAAACTCGCTTTTTCTCAACTGATAATTTCATCAGTTATAGCAATTAAACGACGAACTCAGTCGGTTGAATTGTCAGGCTTATATAAACGGAATTCTAAATGCAATCAACAATTGATAAAGCTGCGTTGAATCGCTTAACGCACATTCTTACTCAAGAAGTAAGCCTGTGCAAAAAATTGTTTAAGCTAACGACGTCAGCTCCTCCTATCTTAGCTAGCGATAATGCCGAAAAGATCACGTCCCTTTTAGGAGTATTAGATACTCAGGCAACAGAGCTAAAGGCCTTATCAATGACCCGAATGGCTTTAATGCTCGAATTTGCCCGCCTTCTAGGCATCCCTGTTATTTCATCTAGTGGGACAGCACATTTGAAACTGCGGAAACTTGCCGATGTGGTTTCAGAACCATTTTCGACGAGTTTTCGCAACTTTAGCTCTGAACTAAATCAATTAGCCAGGCTAATACAATCAGCTCAGTCGGATAATGCTTACATTATTCATAGGGCGCGGGATTACATTAACGCTACACTTCGCTTGTTGGTGTCTGCTCAGAATAGTTTTGGCTATTCCGGGGAGCTGAACCAAAAAAATAGTGTACAGCTCCACACTTTGGCCTAGGAACTTTCCATGACAAATTTATTAGGTAGTTTAGAGACTGCTCGACAATCGCTTAACGCACAGCGACGTGGGTTAATGGTCACAGGTCACAATATTGCAAATGTTAATACACCAAATTATGCCCGTGAACGGGTCGACATTGCCATCGATGTCAGAGGCCATTCACAGTCTGGGTCTAATGTTACACAGGTAACACAGGTACGGGATAAGATCTTAGAAAGTCGTCTACGTCAAAGTATTCAAGATTCAAACAACTGGAGTACACAATCTGACCAGATGCAACAAATTGAGAGGTTGTTTACTGATTTGGATGTGGGGGGGGTTTCTGGTGCAGTAGCAGATTTTTGGGATAGTTGGCATAATTTGAGTGTTGATCCAGAATCAAAAGAAATCGCCCGTAATGTTACTATTGGCCGTGCGCAGGATCTAGTACAAGAACTAAAGAACGTTAATCTAGGATTCCAAAGTTTATATGAGGAAAATAATACACAAATCCATAGCTTTGTGACCGAAGTCAATGAATTAGGCGATTCAATCGCCAAGTTGAACCGCGACATTGCTGCAATCGAGTTTTCTGGTGAAACGGCCAATTCACAACGTACAGTCCGCCATGGTTTATTAACGAAGCTGTCCGAATATACTGATTTTACTACTATTGAAGAAAGTAATGGCATGTTACAAATTCATCTAGGAGGCCTTGCTTTCGTAGATGGAGATCGGGTGGGCACATTAGCAGCTAAAGATCAACCCCCTATCTTCGCTAGTTCAGAACAGCCAAACACAAAATCAATCATCTACACTGAAATTAACCAGTTAGTAAAGACCATTGCTAGAAAGAATCAAAGTATTTTGTCTCATCGAGGTACCACGGCTGAAGTCAGGCAAATAGTGAATGAGCGTAGCCAACACGAAAACCAAATCCAAACTCTTTTTAATCTAGCTGGAATAGAAAACGCTACGATTTCTGACATTGGTGATGGAACAGGCATGATAAAAATTGAGGTCGATGGCGAGTTAGTATTGGAAGGAACAAAAGTCTTTGGTCTCCCAGATAATGGGACGACTAGTCAAACTAGCCCACTTGCTAACAATCAAAAAACTGTCGTCATTACCGACTCACGTTCAGGTAAAGAGGTCTCTATTAAAAGTGGAAAAATTGGCGGTTTGATGAATGTCCGGGATAATCAGATTCCACGTTTTATTGAACGAGTCAATTCGTTTGCTACAACGCTGATGGCTGAGGTTAATTCAGTCCATGTTAAAGGGTATGGATTGGATAATACAACAGGAATTGAATTTTTTACCGGAGAGAGTATAAATGATATGGCCGTTAACTTAAGTTTGGTACACAGCCCAGAGAAAATTGGCGTGTCGAGTCGGCCTGATGAACCTGGTAATAATGAGATTGCTTTTAGTATTACCGCTAAGCGGAATGAATTTGTAATGTCTAATGGCACACAAACACTCGAAGAATATTATGCTAGTACTATGACCATAATTGGGATCCAATCCCAACAAGCACAGAGAAACGAAGAAAATAATGGGTTATTAACTTCCCAGCTGGAATCATTTCGCGAGAGTGTTTCCGGTGTATCTATGGACGAAGAAATGGTTAATTTGATTCAATTCCAGAGAGCTTACGAAGCTGCGGCTCGTTACATATCGACGGTCGATCAGGTAATGCAGACGTTGATTAATATGTAAGTAACGTAAGCATTAACAGATTTCGACTTAGGAGTAATTAGATGAGAGTGACCCACAAAATGATCTCTACTCGAACAACAGGTGATTTACAAGAAGGCTTAGAAGGAATTCAAGATGCCATAGACAAAGTATCAACGGGAAGGAAAATTCGTTCTTTGTCTGGTGAACCATCACAACTCCTATCAGTTATGAGCCTAAGGAAAGATTTTTCTATCAACGTCCAACACATATCTAATAATGATAAGGCGAGTTTTCGCCTTAACCAAATTGACAGTGTAATCGGCCAAGTTAATGATACCATGTTTCTATTAAAACAGTTTGCGACTGACATCTCATCCAAAATTGGTAATATCGAAGCTAGCGCAGAACTGAGCAATATGCGATCACAATTCAAGCAAATCGCTAACACAAAGATACTCAATCAGTATATTTTTGCGGGTACAAAAACTAGTGCACCTGCTTTTGTAGAGCAAAACGGTAAAATCTTATATCAAGGAAATACCGAAAAAATTGAACTAGAAATTGGCCCAGATGAGAAAATGCAGGTAAACATGATAGGCTCCGAGGTTTTCGGTAGTAACGAGAAGGGGCTTTTCAAGGTAATGGAAACCCTGGGCAATTTGGTAGATCAAAAAGATTTGGGTATCGTGGACGAAACGACAAAACATTCGATTTCCTCTGGTCAATTACTTACCGCTAATGGTGATTTGGCTACTACTAGTACTAAGCTAGCAGATTTAGCTGATATTGATGTAACAGATACTATTCTACTTTCAGGCCAGTCAAGTTTACCAATTGGAGAAGGTGCAACAATTAATCGAACTATTTCACTGACGGATGATCTTATCAATAACCCACTGTATGGAGATACTGTTGGTGGATTGTTACAGCTTTTGGAGGATACCTACGGGGATGTCAATGTCTACATCAGTTCAGCGGGAAAAATTGTGGTAGCTGACAATGTAACCAATGGTGAAAACAGTTCACTACGAGCAGTAATAGAACCTCAGAATGAGAATGGCTCGCTAGATTTTGGCACAATGACACACACACGAAAAACAGTAAAAGTTCAGACCTCCGATGTAGAGTTGAAGGCATATCAGTTTGATGAAGATGGAGTCTTAGCAGCTACTACTGTTGCCAGCAGTGATAGTACTTTAGCTGAGCTGGTAGCTGATCCTACACGACAACCAAGAGTAGGGGAAACTTTGACAATCAGTGGAACAGGTCCAACCGGTAACAACATTAGTAAAACCTTCGCATTTACAGCTGCCCCCCAAACAGATGCTAATGGAGATCCAGTAGCAGATACAAATGGAATTTATGGTATTTCGATTGGAGCTACAGTGGCAGATTTGCTGAATCATATTGAGTTTAGTTTTGGTGGATCAATCCAGGCAAAAGTTGGCGTTGATGGCGAGCTAATGGTGCAAGATACCGTCGCTGGTAGCAGCCAAACCAGTATTCAAGTTACCACTCATAACGAAGGTGGAGGTGAACTTTACTTAGGTAATTTCTCTGTTACAACCGAGGGGGATGATGCTCCTCAGGAGTTAGCAGAACGAGTAAAGACAGATACAAGAAATCTTTTGAACGACCTGATTAGCAAAGTAGATCTTATTGCTACTGAAAGTTCTTTGCGGATTCAGGCCGTGACAGAAAATGAAACTAGATTGACTACGATTCGCACTACAATTGAAGGACAGATGAAAGAGGTTGAAGGGGTTGATCAAGCTACAGCTTTAACAGAATTACGCGAATTAGAAAACGCTTATAGATCGTCATTAACCGTAGCTGGCAAGGCCATGCAACCATCTCTGATCGACATTCTTGGTTAATTATAAAAAAATTCCACCGGCACCAAAAAATTGTTAGTAGCGGTGGAATTTTTTTCTTCGTTATCTATAAGATTCGGGAATTAATATCCCATTGGCATCACTTCTTTCCGAAATGACTAAAATTATCCTTAGATTATCAGTTTATTTTTTATCGACGTAGTGTGTTTGCTGTACCTAACATTTCGTCTGCGGTTTGAATCGATTTGGCATTAGCTTCGTAAGATCTTTGGGCAACTATCATTCCCACCATTTCATCCACGATTTTTACGTTTGACATCTCCAGCATTCCAGAGCGAATAATTCCAGCACCAAGTTGTCCTGGTGTCCTGATCATTTCTTGTCCTGTAGCACTAGTTTGTTTATATAACCCTCGTCCTTCATGTTGTAAACCTCTCGGGTTAGGAAAAAGAGCTAGTTCAATACTACCGGCAATAGTAGGCTCAATATCCCCAGCAGCTCGAGTGGAAACAGTACCATCTTCAGCAATCAAAACATCTTCTGCTTCAGGTGGGATTTGAATAGGTGGGTCGAGTGGCAAGCCATTAGCGGTTACTAAAGTACCACTTTCATCGAGTGTAAATGCGCCAGCACGGGTGTAATAGGTTTGATTGTCTTGCATCTTAACTCGGAAAAAACCGTCACCTTGAATTGCCATGTCAAGCGTGTCTTCAGTATCTTTTAAGTCGCCCTGTGCGAAACGAGTAGGTGTAGCAACCAATTGTGTACCGTGTCCGATCTCTATACCTGTTGGGATTGTACGTTCTTGATTAAGCGTTCCTGCTGGCTGGATGACTTGGTAGATCATATCCTGAAAATCTGCTCGGCTACCTTTGAAGCCTACAGTATTGACGTTAGAAATATTGTTTGAAATTACATCGATATTCTTCTGTTGAGCGACCATCCCTGATGCGGATGACCATAATGCTCTCATCATTTTGCTGTTCCCCTTACTAATTTAGTCTTAAGATCGAGCTGTTTCATTGATTTGCTGAACCGAGTCATTGAAGGCTTGGATAGTCTTTTGATAGCCTTGGAAATTTCTTAAAGTTTCAATCATCTGTACCATTTGGTGAACAGGATTCGCGTTAGAACCTTCCAAATAGCCTTGTAGAATATTGAATTCACTGGTGTTTCCTTCTGATGAATCAGTAGTTTGGTAAAGGCTATTCCCTTTTTGTGTCAAGCTATCAGAAGGAAAGTCTCTTACCATCAACTGGTTGACCATTTCTTCACCATCAAAAATTTCCCCTTTATTAGTAATCCGTAAATTTACAATTTGGCCCATTTGGATGGGCTGTTCATCAGGATCCAAAATCGGTTGTCCATTTTGTGTGACAAGATTCCCTTGATCGTCAAGGGTAAAAGAACCATTTCTCGTATAGGAAACTGTACCATCATGATTTAAAACCCCAAAAAAGCCCTTACCTTGGATGGCTAAATCCAGTGGTTGACTAGTTTCACGGATTGGCCCATCTGCTAAATTGAGACGGTAGTTAGCAACAGTCGCCGTTGATAAATTTGGGTTGTTGCTACTTGGAGCCAAGCCAGTTTCTTTATCAGGAATAGATTGGGTAAGATAATCCTTGAAAGCGGTTAAATGCAGGTGGCTCTTTTTGAAACCGGCCGAATTTAAGTTAGCTAGATTATTAGCTATCATGTCCATTCGCATTGATTCATAAACCATGCCTTGTGTTGCTAAATATGTTCCTTTGTTCATATTGTCTAGTACCTCGCTTTGATGAATCTCTTTGGTCTCACCTGATTGGGATCAGCTACTGTTTGAGTTAGCAAACCCTATGCCAATTATAAAAATGTCATCCTTTGCAAAAATAATTCTGATTTGATAAAATCGGAANCATGATAAAATCTGAGCGTNGTTGNCTGCTATTAGTGATTTTATGCTCTTGTTTGGTTCTAGTGAATTGTTCTTGGTTGAATCGCTCTGANTCAGGCCCCTCTCCCCAACCTATCGATCCGTTTGTCTCNCGATACCAAACTTGGCAAAAACTTGTAGAACTCGGTAATCAAGCTTATCAAAACCAAGATTTAGTTTTGGCATTAGAGCAGTACAAGGAAGCAATTGAACTGAGACCGGATCAGTCTCCGCCGCTNTTACGTATAGCCCAAATCTACTATCAGCTACAAGAATACGAAAAAGCAAAAACTTTTTTTCATAANTACTTGGATTTAAACCCTAGAGACCGTAATGCTTACAACTATTTGGGGTATGTTTATGAAATATTACAAGACTATAAATCAGCAGCTGAACAATTTGAAGCTAGCCTCAAGCTTTATGATCAAGATCTTTATGCTCTTAATCATCTTGGGCTAGCGTATAAACAATTGGGTAGATATAAGGAGGCGGAAGGTGTNTTAAGACAAGCATTATTGATTGATCCGAACTGCCAACAGAGTGATAATCGCAACCTTCATAATTATTTAGCCTTAATCTACCAGGAAACGAAGCAGGTAGGTTCTGCAATAGCTGAGTTAAGAGAATCGATTCGTCTTTTCCCGAATGATATATGGGCCAGAACACAGGTGGCGAACCTTTACGAAGCTGCTTATCGTATTTACGAAGCCCAACTGCAATACACAGAAATTCTGAGAATTGAGCCTGATAACCTATTGGCAAAATCTCGCTTGCAAGCCTTGGACCAAGCCACACCGAAAAAGCCTTTAGCCATTGTTTCACCAGTTGACCTGATCGAAATTGATACTCAGTCTATAATTGAAAATGCACCGACAGCTGAAGATTATCCAAACGATGATGCAATTATTCTACTAAATCAGTTTTGTCATGAAATCACAGCAGAAGGAAAGTCAAGATATACATCNCATAAAATTATCAAGATTTTCAATCAACGAGGTATCCAAAAACACGATGATCTGGCAATTCCTTATAATCCTAACTCACAGCATATTACAGTTAATTCTGCACGTACTATACTACCCAATGGCACAATAGTAGANCCTGCCGAAGATGCTTACAATGACGTGACTCCACCAGGGCAGCTAACCTTCAATCTCTACTCTGATGGACTATGGAAGGTTATATCTATGCCTGCTTTGAAAGCTGGTGTTTGCATCGAGTATAAGGTTTCGTTGGAAGACATGGTACCCTCGGGAGCTGATCAGTGGTTTTGGGGTAGCTATACTTTCCAATCTACTGACCCAACTTTACAGACGAATTATGCACTTCGTCTGTATGGAGATAAACAGTTTCGTTGGAAGGCAGTTAATTGCGAACTAGACCCCGAAATTATGATTGAAGGTGAAACAAAAACCTACCTTTGGCATTACGGCGAGACACCCTCCATTCGTGAATCTATTGGTCAATCTAATACCTCTGAATTAGCTGCTCAGTTTCGTTTTTCATCGGTCAATTCTTGGGATGCTATCAGTGCTTGGTATGCTGACTTAGCCCGGGATCGTTACACCAGTAGTCAAGAAATGGATGAATTGGCTCGAGATTTAACCCAATCGGTAAATACTTCAACAGAAAAAATTCATCAGTTATACAATTTTGTGGCAAGCCAAATTCGTTATGTTAGTATCCAACTNGGACAAGGAGCATACCAACCGACGNCTGCTGACCANGTTNTAATAAAAAGGTATGGGGACTGTAAAGATAAAAGTACACTACTGATTTCGTTATTAGCGAGCATTGGTATTTCGGCCTTCCCTGCTCTNATGAGTCCATCTCCTTATGATCCNATTGACCTTGACCTTCCATCCGTTGGCCAGTTTAGCCATTTAATTGTTGCTATTCCNATTGCTGAAAATGGCTTGAACAAACGGNAAAATATGGACAGCGACTATTTGTGGTTGGATCCTACAGCAAGCAGTTGCCCATTTGGAACCTTACCTACTAGTAACCAAGGCCGAACCGCGTTATTGGTCAAAAATAAAACAGCTACCTTTGTGAAAATTCCGAATTCTCTTCCGGAAAACAACAGGCTGAAAATTGAAACTGACCTCCTTGTTCAAACTGATGGATCATTCAANGGTAAAATGTCTATTCAGCCTATCGGGCAATATGGCATAGACTATCGCCTTACATACCGTGACATTCAGGTTTCATCACTGGATGAGGCTTTTAGTCGTGAACTAAGTCGAAGTTTTTCTGGCATTATGATAAAACAGCATCGAGTTTCTGACTTGAGAGATCTTGACCAACCAGTTANAATTNACCTAGAGTTTCGGGCGGATTCAATGCTCCAGTCAATTGATAATCAACACCAGTTACTCTATTTTGACGGAGCAGATTTTGCCGATTATGCTGATATTTTTGCTAGTCCAGAACGAATCTATGCATTGGATCTNAGCCACCCGATTCTTGTCGAAAAAACTACTCGCATCCAACTNCCGACAGGTTGGGTACCATTGAAATTACCAGATGGGAAAGACACACATTCAGATGTCTTTTCNTCCGAACAATCTTTCGGCCAACTAAATGTGGAAGTTACTTACAATAAAACCGAAATTATCATCGATCTAACATTGGAAGTTGTTAATCCTATTATTGCTCCTGAGATCTACCCNNTGGCACGCACGTTTTTTCGTTCCCTTATTGCCAGAGACCAGTTAGTTNCCACGCTGAAAAAAGTACCAGTTTCTTGAATAAGTGATTTGTAGTTGATTTCTTATTATTTGAAAATTACGAAATGACCCNTAAACAAAAATACCTTCTTGATCTTAACGGTTATCTGCATATTCCGGCTGTACTGACTAGCAATCAGCTAAAAACAGCTCAACTGGCCGTTGATCGATGTATTAACACNCCTGAGGACAAACTGACNACTGGTCGAAATTTTGCCTTTGATAAGTCTTTAGAAACTTTAGCCNTGCATCCGAAAACTTTCTCTATCATCAAGGNTTTGACTGATAATAAGCCTCGCCTAAACCGANGAACTCTGGCTATTAATACTCACGAGCAAAATAAGATTACTCAGCTTCACTGTGCCCGTGANGATTGTGGTTGGCAAACACGNCGATATCTAGTTAAAAATGGGCAAATCTTTTGTAACGATATTGTAGTTTTCTTTTATTTTACCGATGTTCTCCCGGGAGATGGTGGGCTAGTTGTATTGCCAGGTTCACACAAATCAGAATTTGAACGTCCGCCAGATCTATTTTTCCCGGATCTTAACGATACCAAGCCAAAATTACATCCAGCTCTAAAAAATATCACACCCAAAGCGGGCGATGCTATTATTCTAACAGAACTAACAACTCATGGCGTCCTAGTATGGCTACCAAAAGATCGAGATCGTCGATTTCTGATCCTGAGGTANAAAACCCAATATTTTCAAGATGAGCGAGGACACAAACAACCGTTTTCGGACGAAATTATAGCCAAATTGTCTGAGGAAACTAAAGAGTTGGTTGAATTTGCCGATTANGAACACACTAAAAAAATTGTTCNAAGAGAACAAATTNCCTTTTCGAGTACGACTTGAAAATAGAATTTCACCTTTCGAGTAAGGAGTTTGTCATTGCCAATCAGAAATGCTATGCCGGATCTTAATCGGAAATTGCAATTTTTTCCATCTCAGAATAAAACCCCCAAGAAATTGAGTGAAGAACAAGTTCAACAATACAATAGAGAGGGTTATATTTGTCCATTAGATGTTTTTTCTGCAGGAGAAATTAATCTACACCGAGCCTATTTCGATCAGTTAATCGACAAAGCTATGAAAGCTGGGTGGAATAGTTATTCAATCAATGGTTGGCAAGCTAAATGTGTAGGTATTTACGACTTGGTCAATGAGCCGCGGATTTTGGACTACGTTCAAGATCTAATAGGAGAGAATTTAATCTGTTGGGCAACCCATTATTTTTGCAAGTTACCTGGTGACACCAAGAGAGTTAGCTGGCATCAAGACGCATCTTACTGGCCTTTGAGTCCTAGTAAAACTGTCACTGTTTGGCTAGCCATCGACGACACAGACGTNGAGAATGGTGCTATGCAGATCATTCCACGATCGCACAAGCATGGCCAGATTGACTTTGAAGAAAGCANAGCCGAAGAGCAGAATGTNCTTAATCAAACCGTTAAAGAACCAACGAGTTATGGATTACCACCGGTCGCCTTAGAAATGAAAGCGGGGCAGATTTCTCTTCACTCTGATTTGCTTTTACATGGATCGGAACCTAATACTTCTGACCGTCGGCGATGTGGATTAACCATGCGGTTTATTCCACCAGAAGTCCGCGCCTTAAATCGACGGAACCAAAACTCAATAATCGCACGTGGGATAGACCCGGACAATCACTGGTTTGCAGCTTCTCGGCCCGAATTTGATCAAATTCCAAGTAAAAATTAACTTATATTAAAGTTCCGGAGGAATCCTAATGCCAAGAGAATTGATTGCTACTAGTCCAAGTCAAGCAGCTCTACAAATGTACAAGGAACAAGTCCTCGCTAACGATGAAATCCGGGTTCGTACACTATTTTCATCTCCTAAACACGGTTCCGGATTACGGTCATTCCGTGCCAATACTAAGGACTATACTTCTCCTTTCGATCGCAAGCGGGGAATTCATCACGGGCCCCCTATGCAACCGACATATCCGCAGCCACTAGGTAACATGGCTGTGGGAGAAGTGATTGAGGTCGGGGTTGAAGTTGATCAGTGGGGAATCGGTGATCATGTCTTTTCCCATTTGCCAATTCGAGACACGCACACACTAAAAGCGAATCGTGTTCAACTTGTCCCTTCTAACATGTCCCCACAAGCTATTGTTTATAGCGATCCAGCCGGGGTAGCTCTTTGTGCTATTCAAGCTAGCGAAATTATGTTAGGTAGTACAGTGGCAGTTTTTGGTTTAGGTGCAATTGGTCAGATGGCTGCGCAGCAAGCTAAATTACAGGGAGCCAGACAAGTTTTTGTTTCCGACCCAATTCTCATACGGAGAGAATTAGCCATCAAACATGGGGCTGATATAGCCATTGATCCGATTTCCGACGACGCGGGAGAGTTGATTAGGGATCACACCAATAATGCAGGGGTTGATATCTCTATAGAAGCAAGTGCTAACTACGCTGGTATGAATGATGCCATTCGATCGACGGGGTACGCTGGTCGTATAGTATCTGCAGCCTACTATGTTGGGGATTCAAGTATTCTTAGTTTTGAAGGTGAGTGGCATCGGAATCAACTAACAATACTAACTACTCGTGATGTTAATCCAACTTTGAGAAATGCACCCCGTTGGGATACCAAGCGCCTACACAATGAAGCTTTTGAATTACTAAAAGAAGAACGTTTATCTGTCGATGGCCTAATACATCCAATCGTGTCCTTTGAAGATTGTGTCGAGGCCTATTTAGCCACAGATCAACGGCCTTCAGAAAGTATTAAGCTGGGCATACAACATACTTAGGATTGACTTCAAATCCTAATGATCCATCATCCAGTACTACTCGGCGAGCTTGATTTGACTCCAGAGAAGAGAGAGTTTGTTCAGAGGCTCTACCACCAAAGTGGATGCTGCTGTTAACTCATCCCGACTGAGTGCACGATTCCAGAGTTTGACTTCATCGATAAGCCCATCAAAATACCGCTCATTATCCACCCACCCGATTTCCAACATTCGATCTACTGATCTGATTTTTCCTTTTTTCCCAACTCTTTTTTCAGGTTTACCGTTGATATATAGGGTATGGTTTTTTCCGTCGTAAACTGTTGCTATATGAACCCACTTGCCAATAAACTTCTCCATATTCGTTTGTCCAACTAGCCATTCCTGCGGTTGAGCTCCATACAAATAACTAGCCAAATTTCCTTTCTCATTGATATCAAGATAATAAGCCGTTGGCTTACCAAGTACACAGTTACGGTGTTTCCAATCGTTTCCGATATAGACAGATTTTGGATTAATCCACGCTTCGATTGTAATTGAATTAATGATATCAAGAGACTTATTGTCCGCAACTTGCACATGAGTTTTCTTTTTTTTGTCAAATTCTAATGCCTGCCCTTTGACACCAGCAACACGCTTTGGTGAACCGATAACTTTGCCCACGTTCTCATTGTGGCTATTGTCTTTGGCTTGATCACCATTTTCGTCAAAAGACCAATGGGCGACTAGTCCTTCCTCCGCATTAACAATAGAATAACAAACAAAAAACAAGATCAGCACCGCGATGACATCAAGCTTCCCAAATTCTAGTTGATTCATATTGACCTCTAACAAAAATATTCTTACGAATCATTAATTTAAATTGACGACGTGTATTCTCTCAATTGTTGAAATTATTTGATGTTTTATCTTACCACTGGTCGAGAGGATCTGGTTTCATTTTATCATCCTCAACATTTAATGTGAATAAAATGGGCCCTTATACTTAGTAATCGGCTTACCTGAAGTCCAAGTTACTTTTGCCTTTTATGGGTGTTAATAAAATCTGTTGCGACTTGACCGTCCATACAAGATTTGCTACAGTGTAGCCCAGAAAGTTAGTTATATCTAGCGATAAAAGTTAAATATAGAATTTGCCATGTCAGAAGCAATTAAAAATCAAAAAATAGCTAGCCAAGAACCGTTCATTTTCGATAATAACTGGGGGACTTGGGGTCGACTCCCCCAAGATGCCAACCAGCTTACGACTACTAATGCTGATGGTGAACCCGTTGTTCCACTAACAGAAGAACAGAAATTTATTTTTGATACTCAAGGGTGGTTAGTAATTCCTGGTTTATTGAATGAAATTG
Source organism: Candidatus Poribacteria bacterium (assembly GCA_002729015.1). The sequence goes on along the minus strand of PBVO01000101.1, from coordinate 7,336 downwards.
ATCTGAAGGAGATGAGGGAATTTTGTTATCAATTGGTTAATGATCAAGATTCCTTGCCGGAGCACCAACGCACGCCTATTGCTGGCCCACTCGAAAAACTGGTAGATCACCCAGTCGTAGTTGGGTTTTGTAACGAATTTTTAGCCTATCCTGCCTTGTCAAGCGAAGACTACTACGGATTTCGTTTCGAAACTAGTTTTTTATTATATAGACAAAAAGGTATGGGGAATTTTGGACCACATAATGGAAATGGTATCTGGCGGTTGCCAGGTAATTCTCATATATACCGAAATATTCCAGGGAAAGGATATTCGGGGCTAACTCGTGTTGTTTGGGAACTCAATCCTGTTAACAAGTTTGAAGGTGGAACGCTCTTCGTTAATGGAAGCCATAAAGCTGCTTACAAATTACCTGAGTCTATCCGCCAAATGGATTCATCACTCTGGGATAGTTATGAATGTCCTGCTGGTTCGGTTGTCTTTTTTTCTGAGGCCACTACACACAGTGCACAACCGTGGCAGAATGAATCCATAGACCGAATTCCTATCTTCAACCAATATAACTCAATTGGTAGTCGTTTTCACTGGTGGGAGCCCCCCTCAGAACTGCTTGATCAAATGCCACCTAAGCGCCAGTCATTATTTCGACAAGCTTATTCAGAAGGTGCTAATACTGACCTTAGTACTCAAAATCTGTTTCAAAGGCCAATTGGCTAATGTTAGACGATAGGAAAATCTCAATTTGTAATCTTATCCAAGATATGGATATTGAAATTAAACGGTTGTTGCTCAGCACGTATGACTACCGAAGACGCCTAAAATGAAAATCTGGAAGAGTTTATCTCAGATAGAATTATACTTTTCGTAGGAATTTTAAAAATGCCAAATATAAAGTACAGGGTGGGGTTCATTGGTTGTGGTCGAATTGCGGCTGCACATGCTCTAGGTTATCAGGGGGTTAGTCAGATAGAAATGGTAGCTATTGCTGACCCTGTTAGGAGTGTTTTAGATAGTTTTGGCGACCAGTTTGGAATTAGTAATCGTTATTTGGACGCTCGGCAAATGCTGGATAAGGAAGATCTAGATATCGTTAGTGTTGCGACTTGGCACAAATTGCATGCACCAATGACAATAGCTGCTTGTGCCAGTGGAATTAAGGCAGTACTATGTGAAAAACCTATGGCTACAACGTTGGGTGAGTGCCACGAAATGATCACAGTAGCACAGCGAAATAATGTAAAACTTGCTATCGCTCACCAACGGCGCTTCTATTCAGCATGGACGAAAGCACGTCAATTAATTGCGGCAGGTGCGATTGGTCAACCTCGCCAGATCGTTTGCCGAGGCGGGCAAGGTTTGCTCAACGATTGTTCTCACCTATTTGATCTGATGCGTTACGTTTTAGGGGATCCACAAGCTGAATGGGTAATCGGTAACCTTGAGCGTAAAACTGACCGCTATGAAAGGGAAATTCCCATAGAAGATCGAAGTGCAGGCATTGTTGGTTTCGCTGGTGGTTGTATTGGCTTACTCCTTCAAGAAATTGCTGGACCTAACTATCAAGGTGGAGTCGTTTATGGCTCAGATGGGATAATTGACTTAAACGAACAAAGAGCTAGAATCCTTGACACTCAAAGTGCCAGCTGGACTGATTATCCTATGGACGGTGCTAGTACACATGTGGCCCAAGCTCAAGAATTAATCGACTGGCTCGAAGATAAAACAATTCATCGCGGTAACGCCCAAAACGGGCTAGCCGCGGTAGAAATAATTATGGCAATCTACGAATCAGCCCGAATGCACGAAGTAGTAAAGCTACCCCTTCGCACGTATTGCTCACCGCTGGAACTGATGATAGAAAGTGGAGACCTGCCTGTTGAAAGACCTGGTCGTTACGATATTCGTTCATTCTTGCTCCACGGTGAGGAGTTATAACGACTACCGCACGCGGAAGTATAAAAAATCTAGGCGCGGGTAGGTAGATTATTATTTAGTGTTTTCGGTCAGTATGCAGAGCCAGAAAATCAGGATCGTCTGTTTTCTAGCGATTTCGAACTTTGGTAGAATTCCAATAGTTTTTCAGCTTGATATATTGTTTGAGGTTTTCTTCACGTTTGGAAATCTCTAGTAATTGTTCGTTTTTCTGATTTTCTTTTAAACGTGGGTGATTTTTTATGATCACTCGCTCCTTTGCCATTTGAAGTTCTCGGATTGGAATCAGTTGATCGTTATTTGAATCCATAAACACTCCCCAACCACTGCCAACCTCACTTAGAATTTTTATTTCCTTGTCAGCTTCTGGTCCGTATCGACCAAAAGCTAAAAAAACAGCCTTGATTCTCGCTTTCCACTCCGGAGATAAGTCTTTATGCCAAACCATCGGGTCGCTTGGAATGGGTGGACTAGTCCAAATAGTACGAATCGTATCAGTTTTGTCAGGATGATTCTTGTAGAATAGTCGCAACGATTCATCGTTGTTAGTCGCAAAGTCAACCTGTTTAGTTGCAACCGAAATACAGTTCATCTCGTGACTAGCGTTCCGCATCCGTTTGAAGTATTTTTTGGGATTGATACCTTTTGGACCCCACAAATGGTAGCTTGGCATGAGATAGCCAGATGTACTATTGGGNTCGCCGTTTCCGAAGATCAGATCTTTCCCATTCTGAATAATTTCATCGATAGTCTGATAAGGACTATCTTTAGGAACAATTATGACTGAATGGTAGCCGGAGGTCCCGTCNTGATCAGTTACTTCAGCGAAGACTTCACCGTTTGCTCGATCAACNGCTTCCATTCCAGACTTATTACCGAACCAAGCGACATGTATTTTACCGAAACGTAAGNCTTCAATTACTCCAGCATAATCCGGTGAAAAGAANGACTTAATTGGTACACCCAAGTTTTTTTCTAGCTGTTTCAATAATGGATCAAATCCTTTTTTTAAATTACTACGGGACTCTGTAGCGATAATGCCAAACCTTAGTTCATCAATGTTTTCTATGGCTTCGCCCCAACTTGCCCAGCAACTNATACACAGTAAGAAAATAATTATATTTTTATATGAGTGACGCATGGAAACCTTATTTTTTTGCTTGCATTTGTAATCTTTTATATTTTGATTTNTTANCTGGAGGAGTCAAAAAATNTGTTGACCAGTTATTATAACACAATTCCAAAAATCTGATTCATTTGGCTCGACGTTCTACCCGAGGTTTAATNTTATTCTTATTAGTCTGCTCTCTTGATAGTATTTTAATTAATTTAGTGTTACATTTGAGGCTGCAAACCTAGGTAATCCTCAACCATAGGAGTGATCAGGTGACATATCAATTTGAAAAAGGCAAGATTTATCGAATGCCAACCCACTTTGGCCCGAGTCTTGGACCAAGGCAAGGGCCAGACGGTCGGACTTTTGAGTGCAAAGACAATCCTAAAACTACATCGATCTCAGTTAGTTTTTTAACTAATTCCGACCAGATAAAATCAATATTGCCAGAAAATTTTGTACTGCTAGGTGAGCCTGTCGTAACAGTTTCTGCAACCTATATGAAAGAAATTGAGTGGTTAGCTGGGCGTGGCTACAACACGCTAGGTGTCAGTTTCTCTGTCCAATTTAATGGTGAAAGGGATCAAGCCAAAGGAAACTTCTTATCAGTCTTATGGGAAAACTTAACTGATCCTATCCTGACAGGGCGAGAGGAAATTGGATTTTCAAAAATTTATTGTGAATTGCCTGAGCCTAGAGTTTTACAAGGCACAACAACTTGTCAAGCCAGTTGGATGGGCTTCAACTTCATGGATATGAGTGTCTACAACTTGAACCAGGTGGAATTACAAAAACCTCTCTCATCGACAACTAAAAACGAAGAGTTAACTGGTACATTACACTACAAGTATATTCCCCATACTGGTGGGTTTCCTAGTAGTTGGGGGAAGGCGGATATTGCTTATGTCGTATTGACCCCGGAAAAAACTCCGAATCGAATTGTAACCGAGATGTGGCGAGGAGAAGGCAAAGTCTTATTCCATCACGCTCGGTGGGAGGATTTACCAACTCAATATACCATAGTTAATACTTTGAGCCAACTTGAAATAATAGAACCACGTGGTGCTAGTATAGTTAAGTCGATTGGTGGGAAAGATCTCAGCGATCAGCGAATTCTGAAATAGAGGAAAGTCGAATGTATAATCTCAGTGGAAAAGTAGCGTTAGTAACTGGGTCTGGCGGGCAACATGGTATAGGCCGAGCTATTGCCACCCGGCTNGCTAAAGAAGGTGCAGATATTGTACTTAATGATGTTCAAAAAACTCCGTACCAAGACAATAGATGGAATGGGATAATGTCCGTTGCGGAGGAAATTAGCAAGCTAGGGCGTACAGCTCTACCTGTTGTTGCCGACGTTAGTAAAGCTGACCAAGTACAAAACATGGTTCATCAGACGATAGAGACTTTTGGGCGTCTGGATATTCTAGTCAATAACGCTGGTGCTAAGGCTGGTAGTGATCGNGTACCTCTTATAAACCTAGAGGAGGACGATTGGGATCGAGTGCAAGAAGTCAATGTCAAAGGTGTATTCCTCTGTTGTAAGGTAGTTGCCAAACACTTGCTTGCCCAAGGCCAAGGTGGAAAAATTATCAATATTTCGTCTATGGCCGGTACAAAGGGTATTGCTCAATACGCATCCTATTGTGCTTCCAAATTTGCTGTCATTGGTTTAACAGAATCGTTAGCATTGGAATTAGCCAGCCACAAAATTAATGTCAATGCTATATGCCCGGGATTAGTAGATACAGAAAGAGTGGGACATATTGCTACAGCTACTATTGCGGGTGAATTATCCGACCAAGAAAAGAGAACTTTACTTATCGATAAAACTACAGCATCTGTACCGATGGGTCGTATTGCAAATGTAGATGATGTAGCCAAAACGGCTGCTTTTTTGGCATCATCAGAAGCTGATTATTTGACAGGTTTATCGGTCCGTGTTTCCGGTGGAGTTTAGAAAAAACTCCACCATTTCACCGAATCCCTTTTGACAAACTCTTCATATTGGGGGTTGGATGTAAATTTTCAGTACTGTCACAGATGCAGTTGTGTTTTCGAGGCTGAAACAATTTNAGTCGGCTGACCAAGTAAGGTGTCTGTCCATTTTTTATGGNCACAGTTTAGGACACAGTTCATGTCTAGAAACTACTTGGTTCATCGTCACCCCGGCCAATCATTTCTTTTTCGTTCCACTATCCCTAAAGACCTTCAAGACAAATTCGGCCAAAAGCAATTTCAATTGTCACTTCGATGTGGTCTATTGAAACAGGCTAGATCTCTGGCTCAACANCTCTATAACCTAACTCAGCAGTTATACCAGAGTCTTAGGCAAAACTCTGGCCCCTCTGGCTTAAATATTAACCAAATCAAGCTAATCTTGAGAACTGAGCTAGATAGATTGAAGCAGCTNGTTCCGATCACTACCTTAACTCNGGCTGCCAATCCTGAACTGAACAAGCCCCCAATAATTAACGATCCGGCAGAGATTACTTTATCTGAATTATCTGATCGATTCATTAAATCGAGACAAGACCGGGGGTTTGNAGCCAAAACTATAGCCGACTATTTAGATTCTAATAACTTATTAATCGAGGTCTTCGGGGACATCAAGATTGATGACTTAACCCATCAACATGGTCGAGATTATATTGAAATTTTAAAAGGATTACCTCCAAATCGGAGAAAACATTACCCTAACAAATCTATTAAGCAGCTATTAAGAATGAAAAACTTAAAAATCTTGAGCTACAGAACCATCACCAAGCATGTGGAGAGGGTGTCTGCTTGGTTTAATTGGGCCATAAAACAAGGTTATGTCCAACAGAACGTATTTAGGGGCAAATTGGAGCCTCCTAGAGTAATTGAAGAACATGAAAAACATTTCACTCAGAATGAATTAGATTTAATTTTAGGTGATTGCTTGGCAGCTGAAGCCAACCGAAAAGGAAGGCTGGAACGTTATTGGGTGCCGATGATTGCAGCTTATTCGGGGGCTAGATTAAATGAAATTTGTCAACTGGATGTAGAGGATATTCGGCAGCAGAATGGTACTTGGGTAATGGATATCCAGCCAAATGCCAAGGATAAGAATGTTAAAAACAGGGCCGGTAATCGACTGGTTCCACTACATTCCAAGCTAATTTCAGGGCTGTTGGACTATGTCCAACAAGTCAAGGATAGCCAACAAAAAAGCTATTCCCAAATTTGAAACAGGGCTTCAGAACTACCTACGGTGATACATTGAGTAAGTGGTTTGCTCGATATTTAGTCAAGCTTGGCATTAAGAAGAAAGGAAAAAACTTTCATTCATTTAGACATACGGTGATCAATCAACTCCTAACCAGCCAAGTTTATGAGCCATTCATTAAAGAATTAGTTGGCCACTCCAATGGCTCCATCACGGTTGATGTCTATGGAGGGAAAAAGCCATTGGATGTGTTACTGACTGAATGTGTAGAGAAATTATGAAAAGAAATTAGTTATCTAATGCAGTAGACTAACTTGAGAAACCGAAGTAGTAACTCTAATTTCTATTTCAGAATTACCATTTTTCTGGTTGCAGAATATTCATCAGTTTGGATCGTGTAGAAGTAGGTTCCAGTCGAGACTTTCTCACCTGTATCTGATCGACCGTCCCAATAGATCGACTGGTCTTTATTGATATGTTTCCCGGCCAGGGTATGTCCAAGATCAATCCTTCTGATCTGATCTCCTGACAGGTCGTAAATGGTAAGTGAAACATTGGTATCCTGGTGAAGTTCAAACGGAATCCAAGTTTCTGGATTAAAGGGATTGGGGTAATTGGCTAACAGTTGAGTCTGAGTTGGTATTTCCTCTGACAAAATAGTTTTAAGCAGATTAAGAGTTAGTTGTTGTTCAGCCGGCTTATGGGTTTTGTTTTCCAACTGATAAATAGCTTGTCTAATGTTGTATTTTTGTTTTCTATTTAGTTGAATCGTAGCCGAAATAAAGGGAGCTGCCACTATTTCATTTTGACCGAAATTACTAGCTACTATCACTAGATCAAAGATGTTGACTGATCCATCTTCATTTATATCTGCTACCAAACCAGCTCCAGTTTGACCAAATGAGCTGGCAACAGCTACTAGATCAAAGATGTTGACTGTTTGGTCCCCATTAACATCACCAGTTATTGGAGCAAGAAAACTCTGAGAGGTGAAGCTGATGGTACGGATGGTCTCTTTTAATTTAGGAATTTGGTTCAAGACAGTATCATTGCTTAACGGGTTTTGACTAATTCCCAATATGTAAGTGCTGGCAAATTAGCCTC
>PBVO01000100.1 GCA_002729015.1 Candidatus Poribacteria bacterium | reverse complement strand
TTTGCTTGGATCAATTTTGGCTATTGGTAATGTTTTATCCAACAAGCGAGCGGTCAAAGATCCACTCTCTGGGTAGAAGCTAATATTCCCACCTTGGTCGCCGGCTTGAANAGTNAANGGNAATTCGATANTNCCATCAATTTCGGTGAAATCAACACCCGCCGCTCGCAGGTCAGCTTGAGGATTTTCTGGCACCACAAATTGGGCTTTATATTTATCGGCCGATGATNGGCTGGCTTCAATCAATTGAGTACCAAAAATAAAAGCTACGCTTTCAACTTTTCCATTGTCAGCGACTTCTACTTCCAGATCTAATATTTCTCCAGTACCAACTTCTAATACTCCAGTAGCGAAACTAATTTTTGGACTGCTATTGTCTATTGGGACTGGGCCAATCGAAATCTGGTTGGTGTTTTCGCCTATACTGGCCTCAGCCATGATTTTGTACTGGGTTTGTTCATTTAAACCCAAAGAACTAGTATNCCAATCAAAAGATATTTGACCGGAAGAAGATTCGGGTTGTTGGTATACAATCTCAGTACCTACTTGGAAAACTACATTGGCTAAACTATCACCTTTAACTTCTAGATCTACGCTCAAGGTAACGTAACCACTACTGCCANTAATTTGCAGATCTCTCAGGATTGGTCCTTCTGGATTTAATACTGAAATTTGTGTACTAACGGTAGCCTGATAGGATTCTTCAGTACCTATTTCAATTACNGTAAAGGCGAGCTGATAATCGCCAAATTGGTCGGCTGTCGGTTGCCAAGAAAAACTCCCACTTTCTTTATCAAACTGATAGCCCACTGGCAGATCACTTTCTAAGACCACATCTAGAACATCTTGATTTGGATCACTGAATAATAAGTTAAAGACAATCGGATTTGGATCGCCAGCNACCGCATTGTAAATTGGTTGCANCGGCTGAATTTCGGGNGGCAAATTCTGAGCGACGACAACTANTTGGGTCTTGATCCTAGATTTCGCTCCTTCTTTGTCTATAACTGTTAATTTTAAATTATATTTACCTNCTTGTCCTAATTGTGGTTGTATCAGCAAATCACTACCCGCAATGATAGCCAGACCAGNAGGNAAGTCTCCACTCAATTGGAATGTCAGTGGCTCCTCTGGATCATCTGGGTCACTAGCCGAAAGTGGCACAGCAACAGATTCGCCCTCTATTANTTCTGTTAATTGAATATCGACGAACTCCGGTGGTTGATTGACATTATCAACCACAACTATGACTGAAGCTTTAGCTTCATCACCAGCTGCGTCAGTGGCTGTAATTTCAAATTGGTAAGCTTCATCTTGCCCCGCGNTACCATCTGTTTGCCATCTGANAACNGCTTCACCTTCTTGACTAACTATCAATTCGGCACCTTCAACAGGCGACTGNAATCCCAANTCAATAGATTCTAGGGGGTTGATTTGGCTATCNGGATCGATGAANCCAATTCTAAATTCNACNAATTCACCTTCCAACACCCTCAATTTGGGCAANTGCCCCACCTGCTCAGGTGGACGATTGACACCAATCACNNCAATTTGGAAGCTTTGTTGNTTGACTCCGTCTTCGACTTGTCCGTCATTATCCTGAACCGAAATGGTAATNCTTACTGNTCCATTGNTAGCGAATCCAAAAGGNACNTCCCANTCTAATCGAGCTGACCCGTCCCCGTTATCGGTAGCTTGGGCTCCTAAAGGTAAACTGCCAAAATCGTAACTGATTTCATCNTGATCGTTATCAGTAGCACTAAAAGATAGAGATACCACTTCACCTTCTTTGACCTCTACATCATCGATGGAGGAAAGTTGAGGAATGGAGTTGCGGTTCTGTACTCGTATACGAACTGGTTTTTTGACTTGGAGTGCTTCTTTATCCTCCAGCTGGACCTCTTCAACTACTAACTGTAGGGTGTAAAGCTGGAATCCTTCAGGCCCATCTCCAGATTTTTGGTCAGGCAACCAGACTATTTGTCCCGTATTTGCTGATTCATCAGTGGTAAAAACAGCTCCTTTGGGTAGACCTAAAACGCTTAACTGGAGNGTATCTTCCTGCAAATCAACGGCCGAGAAAGTGATCAGCAANCCTTCGTTATTTTCTGCTGTACTATCATCCGTTACTTCCAGNATGTTATATCGGTCTCCGGTTTCAATAACTAATTGAGGTGGAGTGTTAACCTCTCCTACTCCAACCGATAATGTGGTTTGCGATTCTGCTCCNTGNGCATCAGTNGCTTTGATTCTAAATTCAACCAANTCACCTTGNTCNCTTTCNTCAGGCGTCCATTCCAGGGTTNTNGTAGCTAGCGTACCTTTTTGATCATCTGAGCTGATTTGTACTGGACCGAAAGTCGGNAANCTNCCCTTTCCACTTAGGCGTTGAACCGAAAATTCAACATTATCCTCCAAATCTGGATCTTCGGCGGTAATCGTTATTGNNAGCGAATCACCAGCCGTTATCAANTGGGGNGTTATCTCTTGGATTATTGGATTTCGGTTAACCTGAACAATTACCAACTCAAANGTCAGACTGGCNGCATCTNCAGCTGGACCATCTGCCGCAATAGCGGAAACAGTTACACTATATNTNCCAGCNAANTCTGAGGTTGGTAACCATGAAAANCGAGTACCNNCCTTAGCNGNTTTGAGCTNNGCCTTNGCTGTTTCNGGTAGNCCNNTCANCTGATAAGACANATNNGTTTTTTCTGNATTNTNNACCNTNAAGGTNAAANTNATNGGTTCNCCAGTTTTATATTCNCCACTTAAACTNTCNGCTGANGTNGTAAANACTGGNGGATCAAAAACNGATTNCANCTCAATTGTGACTTCAGCTANTCTACTATCNTCGNTNCCATCATTAACNTTGAAGGTAAATCGNTCTGGCCCNGAATAATNNNGATCTGGTGTATAGACCAGACTAGCGCCTTGGCCGGATAACTGACCATTAAAAGGTGAATCAACAATCTGATAGGTCAATTCATCTNGGTCNACATCTTCGGCTATCANGTTGATANTGATCGGCTCATCTTCTAAACCGGTCAGCTGCTGATTCTNGGCTATCGGTAAGTCATTGACCGCTTCTACAAANACCTCTACTGTTCCNTGACTAACATTACCTTGGCNATCACTAATTTCGTAAGTGAAAGTATCCGGTTGACCTTCTGGACTGAAGTAGTTTTCTTTCGGGGTATAGAGTANTATGCCTCCCTGTCCTTCTTGCACTGTGGCATTCGGGGTAGANCCAACCGATACCAAAGTTATTTCATCTTGTTCTGGGTCGCTATCATTGCCCAATAAGTCTATTTCAATTGTCAAACTGTCTTCTGGTACATTGAGAGTATCAGTTTCGGCCAACGGTGGTAAATTACCCTGTACAGTGATGGACACCGTAGCCGGCAAACTAGCTGAAAATTCATCGCTAACCACAAAAATGAAACTATCTTCCCCTTGATAATCTTTGTCAGAAATATAGATTATGTCTGCACCGGTTCCGGTTATGGTTCCATGCAGGGGATTGGCCTCGATTAGGTATTTCAAGTTGTCATTTTCAGCGTCGCTGGCCGCTAATTTAATCGGCAATTCAGTACCTGATTTGGCTATCAGTTCTTGACCTTCGGCTACAGGTGAAGCATTGACAGTTACAACCACATTGGCAGGTAGGCTCTCCAAAGTACCNTCATTAACCACAAAAGTAAAACTATCAGATCCGACATAATCTGGATTAGGTACATAAACAAGATCNGGGGCCGTACCAGAGAGTTCCCCGTTTTGGGGTTGACNCACGACTTGATAGGTCAGCGCGGCAGCTTCTATATCTGTGGCCAACAATACGATTGGTAATTCTTGGCCTTGACCTATGGTCAATTCTTGAGATTTGGCTACTGGCGCAGCATTAACGATAATAGAAATAGTGGCTGGCTGACTGTTAGCTTGATCAGTGTCACTGGCNGTAAAAGTAAAGCTATCNGTCCCNCCAAATCCTGNATTAGATAGATAAGTTAAATTAGGCGCAGTACCAGANAAGNNTCCATTNTGTGGTGGATCTACAACCTGATANGTTAACTCTCCTCCTTCTAAATCGGTAGCTACTAATGTAATTACTAGCTCTGTTCCTTCGTCAATTTTTAGATCCTGAGATTCGGCTACTGGTGCAGCATTAACGATAATAGAAATAGTAGCTGGCTGACTGTTGGCTTGATCGGTATCACTGGCCGTAAAAGTAAAGCTATCTGTCCCGCCAAATCCTAAATTGGATNGATAAGTTAAATTAGGCGCAGTACCAGACAAGGTTCCATTTTGTGGTGGATCTACAACCTGATAGCTCAATTCTCCTTCTTCTAAGTCCGTGGCCGTTAAGGTGACAGGCAACGGTTGGCCTTCATTGATCTTNAGNTCCTGTGCTACAGNCACNGGNGCNGCATTGANCGTAATTCGAACCGTGGCTGGCAANCTATCAAATTCACCATCATTAACAATAAAAGTAAAGCTATCTGTCCCGCCAAATCCTGGATTGGATCGATAAGTTAGATTAGGTGCAGTACCAGATAAGATCCCATTTTGCGGTGGATCTACAACCTGATAGCTTAACTCTCCTTCTTCCAAATCGGTAGCAGTTAGGGTGATAGATAAAGATTGACCTTCATTTACCTTTAATGTCTCACTTTCGTTCTCTGGTTGAGATATAGCGATTGGAGCGACATTAGCACCGATTTTGACCTCATCAGTTTCATTAACGGTAATGGAAATAGTAGCTTGGCTGGATAATCCACTAGGGTCTTCAACACTAAAAACGAAACTATCTGACCCCGTATAGTTGATGGTTGGAGTATAGGTTCGTGAACCGCCACTCCCTGATAATGTTCCGTACGACGGTTGGCTAGTGATGGTAAAGGTCAAGGTATCACCATCAACATCACTAGCTTGTAGCGTAATACTTTTTTGGGACGGAGTAGTAGGGCTACTAGCATCTAGTTCTACATTTTGATTGTTAGCTATTGGTGCGTCATTAACTGGAGTTATATCAATTGTGATTGTAGCTGGCTGGCTATCTTCTGTGCCGTCATTGGCGATATAAGTAAAACTATCTAAACCACTTGGGCTGGTCAGGTTATTGACATTTGCATAGGGTGTGTAAGTTACCAAATTTCCATCAATCGAAAACTGCCCCTTGGATGGTTGATCAACGATCATGTAGGTTAAATCGTCGTTGTTGATATCTGTGGCTGACAGNGTAATACTTACTGCTAAATCTTCATCAGTTGTAATTTCTTGACCCTCGGCCACTGGCGGATCATTAGCCACAATAATAGCTAATTCTTGTGGCTGACTTTCGGCGCCATCTAAGTCTGTTACTGTATAGATGAGGCTTACAGATTCAGAATCCGGTGTTACAAAATCTGGATCTGGCTGGTAGTAGATGGCCACAGTATAGAAGATCCCCTGATTAATTACAGGCTCCAAAGACACACCTTCAGTAATAATCCCCTTTTGCCAAATGATTTCTCCGATAGAATTATATAGCGTACCCTCACCATCCGACGGCCCATCCTCAAGATTAAAGGTTAAAATTTCAGTCTCATACTGATCAAGAATCAGAGCATCGATATCTTTGGCCTTTAACTCAATCTGATTGGAAGCATTCGAATTTTTACTAACCCGAATGATTCCATCTGGCGCTATTACTACTGGATCATCATTGACTGGATTAATGATCAAGCTAAAAGTTTGACTAAAACTATTTTGGTGGCTCGAGCCTGTCAGTCCATCGTCGATGGCTGTGACCACTACAGTCGCGCTACCATACTGGTTTTCGATGGCCGTGATGGTTACTAATCCATCATCTAGGCTTAACTGAGCAAAGNCTAGATCGGATGGACTTAAGCTATAGGTGACATTTTGTTCTGTTTCATCAGCTGGCACATCACCGGGACTGATTGTTATAGTGACCGATTCCAGAAAGTCCTCATCTTGTTCAATTTCAGTTTCACTCAAAGTAAAGGTCGGTTCATCGTTAATCGGATTAACCTCTACCAACAATATATCCGTCAATGTTTGACCTGACAGGTCAGTTACAGTGGCTGTCAAATTGGCTGATCCNTTTTGGTNTTCTCGGAATGTTAATGTGATTTNAGGCAATTGACTNTCATCGACATCCAAGATCGAATCTGGATCGCTCACCTCTATCTGATAGCTTAATTGATCACCGTAGCCAAGATCCTGATCAGTCAGATTTTGTCTCAAGTCGATTGTAAGTTGAGCAGCATCTTCATCTACTGTCCTGGTACCGAGCGCTGGACTAGCTATTGGGTCATTGTTACGTAGAGTAAAGATGTAGCCACCTGGATTGTCCAATTCAGCTTCCAGAGTATTACCGTTAACAACTCCAGTAGGTAAGAACTGCTTAATATCGCCATCCATTAATACAATGGTATTGGTACCTTCTGCTGGATCAAATGGAATACGAACAACCAAGGGTTTATCTTCCTCAAAAGCGGTAAAATNGGCACCACTAGTATCCAAAAAGTGGAAGCTTAAGGCTGTTNCAACATCATTTCTGGCACCAAATGGAGACNGGATAGAATAAATATGATCATCTAACTCAGCTTNAAGACGTCCGTATTCAGCCGGAATCTCAATTTCGACTAGNATATTATCTAGCTGATTATCCAAGNGATCGAGNGCGAAGGTTGCCANCTCACCNGCNNCTGATTGNAGCGGANCNCTGATCAAAACANGCTGTTTNGCGATGGCTAAAGGAGGTGTGTCNATTTGGTCTTGAACGTCAATCAGTTGTAATTGGTCAATCCTGACTTCACCTACACCACTTTGCTTAGCTCTCAAGCGCAATTCGAACAACTTGAAAGAACCATCGGGTGANGCTAATGGATCATTACCCGGACGAGCTCGACTGACTCGGACTTGACCTGTATCTTGGTCTATCGAAGTTACAGTCACCATATTATCGTTCTGATCAGCGCCAGTACTGATGTTACCTTGCTGATCGAAGAATAATAGGGCTTGTCCATCAGTAATTGGTTCCAAGATATTATTGCTATAAGACAAAACTAGATCATAACTGTCAAGATTGGTTAANCCATCGGCCCAGACCTGAATGTCGATAAAGTAATCTGGCAAGGCTTGCTCACTATCTTGAATTATTGTTTGGTGTACATTGCTGCGAGATTGTGCCAAACGGACCGATGGGTCAGGACGGGGAACACTGATAACGGCATCCGGCCCTTCTTTTAGTTGTGGACGATATTGTTCACGAGCTGAGTTGAATACCAAAGCTTCATCAGGTTCGATTTCTAAATTCAGTTGGCCAGCATCTATCAGCTGAAATTCCAAGATGACCAGCTGACCGTTACCACTTTGTCCGAAATCGGCTTCGCTGTTAAATCGACTTTGGCTGATCGAAATACGGCCGTTTTCCTGATCTACGTTAGGAATAAAGTAAGCATTTTCTCCCAAAAAGCTGCCTCGCTGAATGCTGCCGGGAACCAATCTCATCTCTCGCGGATTATATTTCAAGATAAAGCTATAGGAGTCTACGTCTGNGGCCTCGGTCGCAACCACCGAGACTGCAATAGTTTGATTCAAAGACGCAGTGGCAGTGTCATTGACATAAACGTCTCCTTGGCCAGCTTCTAAGTCTATAGATAGGGTGCAAGGAGTAAAGCGTTCGACCTTCATCGATCGAGATAGGTCAACGGTAAATCCGGAAGCGAAATTAATATTTTGGCCAGCAGGTATATCTTTGGTCGCGGTTAACTCTAGCTCAACTATGTCGGTTAAAACTTGGTTAATACTGGAAGTGCCATTAAAATCACCCAGTACCATAGCCAGTAAGTCAGATAACTGAGCACGTAGATTAATTTGATAGATAACATTATCAGTGGCAAATCCAGTATTGTATTCATCCTGACGAGTTGGCAACTGGAAATCATAGGTCGGCAGAGGGAATATAGTATCGGACACAGCGTGTCCACTATACTTCTCGGTTACAGTAAAAGATGTATTCGGCGGCAGGGAAACCAACATTGAACCTTCCAGTACACCATCTTCTGACTCAAAGGTTTTGGTTTTGATTGGTCCTAACGAGGTTAAGACTGATAATTCAGCCGAAAAGTGGATATCCATAGGCACATTAATTTGGGTTCCCTGCGGAATATCAACAGCGACGCCCGGAATTGGAGTTGGAATACCAATCGGAGCGGTGACTTCCTCTGTAATACGTGCCTCTATAGCGGTAGTAAAAGTGATGCCTTTGGACAAGTCGATAGGGTGGCCTAGCCTCAACGGTAATCCATTAATACTTTTGGCTCGATTTTTTACTAATTCAACCTGGTAAGTGGTATCAGTTGCCAATTTAAAGGCTTTGGAACTAATGGTCACAATTCGATCATTTTCTGACCAGTCAATCTCGATCAAATCGTCAGCGACTACAGAATCGAGTCGTAAATCCAAATGATTAACTATTTGCCCATTTTTATCTAGTTGGTGAAAGCGCAAGACCGACTCTAAAACAGAATCTGTATCCATCGGTTGATCAAATTCTAATTGCAAATATATCTCGTTGGGCACTCCGATATCACCATCTTGGGGCGTAATAGATAAAAGCGATGGTTGCCCCGCATAGGCCTTTTCCTGGTCAGCGGTAGTAAAGGTGATACCTTGAGACAGATCGACTGGCTGTCCCAAGACCAACGGCATATCATTGATACCTCTGGCCCGATTCTCTANCATCTCCACNCGATAGGTAGTACTAGTTGCTAATTTGAAATAATTAGCATTAACCGTCAGTCTCTTATTACCGTCTGACCATTGNNCNTGNATCAGTTGATCAGCNGCNAAAGANTTNAGTGGTAGATCNANCTNGNTCANCTACGGTGANTCCATNGCTCTNATAGTTNAGANANTCGGATNACCGAATCCATTACNGAGCCAGGATTCATCTCTTGGTTGAACTCTAATTGTAAATAGATTTCGGTTTCTACACCTACCTGTCCATTTGCTGGATAAATAGAGACAATCTTGGGCTGTCCTGCGTGCGCTTTTTCCTGATCCGCGGTAGTAAAGGTGATCCCCTGAGATAGATCGACTGGTTGTCCCAAGACCAACGGCATATCATTGATACCTCTGGCCCGATTCTCTATCATCTCGACTCGATAGGTAGTACTAGTTGCTAA
>PBVO01000099.1 GCA_002729015.1 Candidatus Poribacteria bacterium | reverse complement strand
TGGCGAGAATCTCTCTTGTAGTACTTGTAAAGTAATAATTGTAGATGGAGCTAAATGTCTCAGTAAAGCTTCTGCTGAAGAACAGGCATTGTTAGGTCAAGTTATGGTGAAAAAAAACTATCGTCTATCTTGTCAAGCTAAGGTTGACGGTGTAGTACACGTTAAAGTCCCCAAATATTTCTAGAGAAGTATTGAAATGATAAACGCAAAACTCAATTCTGCCATAATTCTTGTTCGATTGGTGTCGGGTCTGATCATAATGGTTTATTGCTTTGGTCATATGATCAACCATTCCCTAGGTATTATTTCAGTAGAAAGTATGGATAAGTTTTTAGAATACTTTGCAATTTTTTGGCGAGCGCCAGGTATCTATTACTTAATGCCTTTATCAATTCTACTTCATGCTCTAGCAGCTTTGTTTACCTTCCTTCATCGAAGATCTATGCGTGGTCTTACTAAAGCTGAAATAATACAGTTTGTTCTTGGGCTTTTACTTCCTCTTTTGCTGTTTATGCACATCTCTTATGGTCGTGTTACTTACGACATGACGGGTCGATTGGGCTACTATTCCTATTTTTTTGATACCATTGAAAAAGATAATCAATTCACTTTTTTCTTCATTTTTTATTCAATAATGCTAGCTATGGTGTGGGTACACGGCTGTCTGGGCTTACATCGATGGTTATCCCTTAAGCCTTGGTATAATCGACTATGGTTATTTTTTTATACCTTAGCCATAATGCCATATATCACTTCTATGATAGGGGTGGCCGTTGGTTATCGAGAAGTTGTACTGAGAAAATTCGATTCTAGCTGGTCAAACACGATTATCGAAAAAACTCCGTGGCTAGACACAGCCGGATTACCAATGAGCTCTGAGCAGCTGAAAAAAATTTCTGACGATTTTGTTATGCCTGTTGCAGGGAGGTTTATACTCGCGTTTTTTCTTTCTGTAATCATTGGTGTGATTCTAAGATTTATATGGTTGCAAATAGAAAAACGTCGATCTAATATCGAGGTTAGTTTTAGTGGTGGAGAGAAGGTCAACGTTTCTCCTGGAAGTACTATTCTTGAAGCAAGTCGTTTAGCTGGTATTTCACATGCCGCTATCTGTGGTGGAAATGGCCGATGTTCAACTTGCCGAACACGTATTTTAACCGATCCCGAAAGTCTCAGGCCACCAGCCTCAGAAGAGTCAAAAGTTCTCCACAGGATTAGTGCTGCACCGAATATTCGTTTAGCCTGTCAAGTAAAACTCCATCAGAACATACAAGTCCATCCATTGCTTAAGCAAGCTAGCCCGTCTGATGGACACCAACGTCCCACCTATGCTGACGGAGAAGAAGTTGATGTAACTCTATTGTTTGCTGATCTCCGTGGCTTCACCCAAATGTCTAACCAACGCCTTCCATTTGATGTCGTTTTCATTTTAAACCAGTATTTTGAGCTAATGGGTGAGGCTATCGAAACCTCAGGTGGTTATCTGGATAAGTTCATTGGTGACGGAATTATGGCAATTTTTGGTATGCATAGTGGCTCAGAAATTGGAGCCAAGCAAGCTATTGGTGCTGCCATTAAAATGGGACAACAGTTAGAAGTGCTGAACTCTCGTTTGGAAGATGAGCTTGATAGACCTTTAGAAATTGGTATCGGACTGCACCGTGGCAATGCCATCGTAGGGAACATGGGGTATGGAGATGCAATGGCTGTTACTGCTATAGGAGACACTGTTAACGTGGCTTCACGTCTGGAAGGTGCTTGTAAGACTCTTGGTGTTCAGCTCGTAGTCTCAGAAGAAGTTCTTCAAGCTGCTAGTGTCGAGTTCCCTGATGTAATACAAAAAGACGTGGAAGTACGTGGTAGTGCAAAACCTATATCTGTTTTTCCTGTTGATAATGCTTCAACTCTAAAACCAGTGGTAGTCGGAGTCTAACTCTACAATCTTATTGTCGTCACATTTTCTTTTACTGATCTTATTTCTTTTGGAATGATCTGTAAAGATTGTAATCCGTTTATAAAATAAATACTAATCTCTGAGGTCGAGATTTTCATAACAAGTATACATGCCCTAAAAAATACGACTTACTGTTTTATTAGGTTTTAGTCCAAGATCTACTCTTGACAATTTTGGCAATAATCCTTGACATTAGTGAGAAAGGATCTATAATCATCCNCATTACATTGGACTATTTGGTCCCTCAAGGAGAGTAAATTTGAAGAAANCTANATTAATCTTAACTGTCGTATTGGCTTTTGTNTTAGTACAAACTTTGGCACTTGCCGGTGTTGACAATAGTAAATTTGTTATTCTGGATGAAAATGTGGATGAAGTGATAAAAGCCATTGCTAGTGGGTCAGGTACACCTGAGAAGGTAGACGATGCCTATCAAGGGAAAGAAGCATTATACATCGGTGGTACAGGTGGTGATGGGCAAAACTTTAACCCGGCTATGCCAGGCTGGAATTTTAAGATCACTGAAACACCTAGTGCCGATGATGAGTTTCGCTATATAACTTTTGCTTGGAAGAAAAAGAGTGGGACAGGATTCCAATTGCAGCTGCATGGTGATCCCGGTACTTGGGGACATCGCTATCATGCTGGTGCTAACATCAAAGGTTGGAANCCATCGATTCAGGTCAGTGAAGAAGTTCCCACCAAATGGGAAAAACAGACTAGAGACCTCTTCAAAGATTGGGAAGCTTTTACTCTGACTGGTATTGCTTTCACCGCTTGGCCGGATGGAGACGATAATGGTGGATTTTGGGATTATGTAATTTTGCATAAAGACCCAGAAGTTCAAACTGCAGTCGAATTTAAGAACAGGCTGACAACCAAGTGGGCCGAACTTAAAAAGTAATTTTACTCGTTTTAGTGGTTTGGTAAACTATCGATAAATAGAAAAGGGCCAGTTTCGCCTGGCTCTTTTTATTACCAACGAAAAGGAGAAAATTGAAGTGAGATTTCTGAATATTAGTTTGTTATTGTTTTTGATGTTGGTTGTTGTATGGGTGCAGGCTGCTGATATAAAAGGGGCCTTCGTAGTTNTTGACGACGAAGCTAGTATAAAGGATGTATTANAAAAGATCACTAGTGGTTCCGGTAAAAAAGAACTGGAAAAGAAAGACGTTTACAAGGATGACAATGATGGCAAAGCAGCGCTTCGTATCAACGTTGCCGGTGGAGATGGCCAAAATTTCAATCCTAACATGCCAGATTGGGAATTAGAAATTGAGAAAAAGCCAGTTGGAAAAAATCAGTTTCGCTATATCACCTTTGCTTGGAAAGATATAGGAGGCGACGGTATTCAGCTCCAACTTCACGCTAACGTCAATAGTTGGGGGCATAGGTACCATGCCGGNGCTAATGTTAAAAACTGGAANCCATCCATCCAAGTTAACAAAAAAGCTCCCGAAAAATGGGAAGTCCATACTCGCGATTTGATCGAAGATTGGAAGGATTTAGCTAAAGGTGGGCAATTGATTACCGGTATCGCTTTCACTGCTTGGGATGGAAAAGCTGGGTTATTTGACCATGTGGTATTTCACCAAACTCCAGAAGATCCACTAGCGCCACAGGCTGTTGATGCCAAGGCTAAGTTAACTGTTAAGTGGGCCGAAATCAAGCACTAAAGGTCNTTCTCTCGAATCAATTTTTAGCCTCGCTTCAAAACCCTTTTCTCGGAGGGAATGTTAGGCGAGGCTTTTTTGNATCTTCTCCTGGATAAGATGAGTCGCAATCATCAGCCAAAACAAATCGTCATTTTGAGTGATGGTAAGCCTGGGCACTACAACCAATCTTTAGGGATTATGGACCAATTGTCCGACGATGAATATCAGTTAGTTGAAATCAATTTTCGAAGCAAATGGCGAGATAACATACTAAGAATCTTCCTCTCATTGTTTTCCGGTGTCAAACTGAAGGACAAAGCGATCTGGTCAATCTTGTCCTTCAGTTTGACCGAAGAAACAATATCTAAACTAAAAAGTATACAATCCATAGACTTGATTTTATCAACAGGTTCGTCTGTTGCGGCCATTAACCTATTACTTGGACGGCTCTTGGCCGCTAAAACAGTAACTTGCCGTCCGCCTTCGCCGGTTGGAACTAGACAATTCGACTTGGCTATTCTCCCACGCTTGTACTGGCAACAACCTGAACGAATGAATGTGTGTCGAACTTTGGGAGTGCCGAATCGAATTAGCCCTGAACGTCTAGAGCATTTCCGACCGTTAAATCAACAGTTTTTATCTTCTCAACGATCGAAAATTGGCCTATTAATTGGGGGAAACTCTCCACTTCATAATCTATCCAAGAAAGTTGCAATCCGCTGGATAGATTTTTTACTACAACTCGTAAAAAATCATAAATGGCAGGTTCTGCTTAGCACCTCACGTCGAACACCAAAGGAGATAGAAGAGTACATTGCTGATATCGTTAAGGATCGTAATGATGACTTCCCAGTAAATCTTTTTTCTCATCAAACCCCTAGTTCATCTCAATTCAAATTTGAACATGTTTTGGCTAATTCCGATCTTCTACTGGTAACTGAAGATAGTTTTTCTATGGTTTGTGAAACTTGCAGCAGTGGCAAACCGGTAGTAATTCTGGAAGTNGANCGTACTCAACCTAGTTGGCGTTATCGTCAATGGGATACTATTTATCAGGAATTAACGACCAGACAAATAGCTGAATGGGAAACAGATCAACTCACCAGTCAAGTCAACAGAATNGTGATGGCCGANAAATCANCNATAAAAACACCATGTTTGAGAGACGCAGAAATTGCCGCTCATTCCATCAACCAATTGCTAGAATNAGTGGATTAGGACCGACGGCGGCTACTGGGCCGACGACATAGATCATATACTAACTCTTCCAAAATTTGTTCCGCTGGTAAAGTGCTGCTTTTTAGATCGATGTCTGTTTGCAGAACGACAGCTAGAGAATTTTCTAATTCATTTTGATCGAAAAAGCGTAGTGCTTGAACAATCTTATAGGCTGCGTAGGGGTTCTGTTTNAGAAGGTTAAGTTGTGCNTTATCAGGCAAACGGTNNCTAACTTTCTCAGCTAATGGACGGAATANCCTCTGATTAAACATTTGGTAATTCGATCGGCCAGCATCTTCCTGCAATAATCTTTCTTCTACTAAAAGGCGTGCTTGAAGTAATAATCGCACTTGGCGTGCTATCAGCGCATTGACCTTAATTGGTGCTTCCCCGCTTCTTATTAATCGATGTAAACTCAGCAAAGCTTGAGAGACATTNTTTCGTCCAATAGCATCTGTTAAAGCAAAAATACTCTCGTTAATTGTTTCTGCTATCAAACCACGAATGTCTTTTTCTTCGATTCGTTTCTTTTCACCAATATAAGCAATAGCCTTTTCGAGTTCTTGAAAGACTCGATGAGCNTCNTGGCCGACTCGTTGTCTTATTATNTTATAAGTACCAAAACTAATTTGTTTGTCAGCCTGTTTTAGTCGTTCAACTACTCGTTGAAACAAAGGATCGTTTTGAGTCGGACGGTCATTAACTGAAAATTCAAGATGTTTTCCTTGTCGACCAATTTCTTTTACTATTCGACTACGGGCATCAACTTTATGCCGACAAGCTAAGATTAGAACACTTGACTCTGGCAATTTTTCAGACAGCCAAGAGCAAAATTGCTCAGAAGGACTTAAATCAGAAAATTCTTCTGTTATCTCAGGTTGTGCCGAACTAAGTTCGGCTGGCTTACCAGTAAACAAAGGGCTATCTGTATGCTGGTTTTCATCTTCGACTGTTTCTGGGTTTGGTATATGTGTAGTTGCGTTTTCCGATTTTNCACTTGAACTAGTGGATAAGAACGCAGGCTCATTAACTAAAACTACTCTTCGATCNGCCATTGTGGGATAGACTTCAACTGCACTTAGGATTTCTCTTAAATCAGCTTGTGTCCCATCGAATACATCAAAATTAAAGTCGCGCGTAGTTGGCTCCAATAGGTGTTCCACAAGTTGTTTNACTGTTTCTNCTACCAANAATGTTTCTTCACCAGATATCAGATAAATCGGCGCAATNTTACCTGATTTTATGTCTTGATCAAGATTTAANGGNTGAACAGTATTTTGCCGCACAATTANCCTGAATTGAANTCAAAAAGTTACGGAAGATATGNGATATATTTNTTCTATGATTATTAGGCTAGAGAACNAATGTCGATATCTAGTAATTTGTCAATGATATCNACACTAGTAATACCGTCAGCTTCGGCNTTAAAGTTAGTCAACACCCGGTGNCGNAGAACAGGTTTAGCCACTGCNTTCACATCCTCAAAACTGGCGTTCGGTCGACCTGATAGAACCGCTTTAGCTTTGGCCGCCAAAATTAGGTATTGAGAAGCTCTTGGCCCTGCTCCCCAGCTGACCCAATCCTTGACGAACTGTTGGGTTGCTTCATTTTCTGGTCGAGTGTTACGACTCAATGCCACAGCATAATCAACAATTTTTTCTGCTACTGGTACCTTTCGGACCAACTGCTGTAGTTCTAGAATCTCCGGACCTGTTAAAACATGATTAAAGCTGGCCTCGTAGGCAGAAGTAGTCGACATTACGATCTGTTTTTCTTCAGCTTTGTCAGGATAACCAATATGAATGTTGAACATAAACCGGTCTAACTGAGCTTCCGGTAAGGGGTAAGTACCTTCCTGCTCAATTGGGTTTTGAGTTGCTAGCACAAAAAATGGTTCCGGCAGAGAATATGTCTGTCCACCTGCTGTGACATGGTGTTCCTGCATGGCTTGAAGTAGTGCTGCCTGTGTTTTGGGGGGCGTTCGGTTGATTTCATCAGCTAAAACAATATTGGAAAATACAGGCCCCTGAATAAAACGGAAAGAACGATCACCTGTGGAGGCATCGTCTTGAATAATATCAGTACCGGTAATATCTGCTGGCATCAGGTCAGGTGTGAACTGGATACGGTTGAACTGTAGATCCAGAATCTGAGCAATAGTGCGAATTAGAAGAGTTTTCGCTAATCCGGGAACCCCAACCAGTAGACAATGGCCTCCGGAGAAAAGTGTAATTAGCAACTCATCGATTACTTGCTTTTGTCCCACAATCTGTTTTTCTAACTCTGACAAAATAGCAGATCGTGCAGCCTCTAATCGCTCCATTTGTTGAACGTCAGATAATCCATTTCCCAAATCCGTTGCGGGAGAAAATTTAATGACATTCTCAGTTTCAGTTGTTGTCACGGTTTAATTCCTAGTTTTGTCAACAAAAAGCCAAATACAATCTTACGAATGAAGTATTTCTTAATGGTTACTTACCCACGTCTGTAGACCTAGAAAATCGAAGGTGAAATCCAAAATAGTTACACCGGACTCAGCCAAACTACGACGAACCTGATGTTCTTTGTCTGGTTGGCAATAAAACAATAAACATCCACCACCACCGGCACCACAAGCTTTACCACCGATCGCACCATTAGTCATTGCAACTTCGAATAAAGACTCAATTTCGTCGTTGGTAACAGAACTATGAAGACGTTTTTGATTCTTCCAGTTTTCTGATAATAACTCACCAAAAGTTGTTAAATCACCATTCATCAAGGCTGATTTAACTTGTTTAGCAATAGACCGTAAGTTACTTAGTGCATCAAGAGTCTCAGGTGCTTCAGCTTGATAGGACTCGGTGACATTTTGGTGTATATTGCCCGAGAGTCTCGATTTACCAGTATAGCAAAGGAGAAGGTTCTTTTCTAATTCGTGTTGAACATCCTGTGTCAATTTTAGCTGGGCAGTTTTGACCATTTCTCCTCGAAATTCCATATAATTGATACCACCGATTGCACTGGCATAGTGATCCTGCTTTCCACCTAGTATTTGTAATTCTTGCTGTTCAATTTGGCTAGCTAGTTCCGCTACCTCAAAGGGAAGATATGTATTCTGTTGGTGCCGTGCGATGGCTGAAATCAAAGCAACTCCCATTGCTGCAGAAGTACCAAGGCCACTACCGGGAGGAGCAATCGACTGAGAAATTAGATCAAAACCTCCACTAGAAACTGACATACGCTTAACAGCAGCCTTAACCAAGTCAATGCTGCCATCATATTCTAGTTCCCGAATATCTTCGGCTTCGATAAAGGTATCGAAGTCAGCAGAATAAATTCGTATTCCTTTATCAATATTTTTACTATCTACACCCAGCACAGTATGTTTTCGTGTGAGCATGGCAAAAGAATAGATCTGGATGCTTGCATTAACCACTGAGCCAACTTCAGACTCAGCAAACAGGGCCACATCTGTCCAACCGCCAGCAAAATCAACACGGACAGGCGCACGAGATCGAATCAAAGGATAAACCTACTAATCAGTAAAAATGTACAGAAGAAGTTCGAGGGGGAGACAAGCAGGAGGGGAAAGCACTCCCCCCCGTAGCGAAGTAAACAATATAAACTAGCAGCTAATTCACACCGTCTTTGAGCTTTTTTCCAGCCCGGAAGGAAGGAACATTCTTAGCTGGAATCTGAAGTTCGGCACCCGTTTTGGGGTTACGACCAGTCCGAGCTTGACGTTGTTTTACTTCAAAAGTTCCAAACCCTACAATCCCTACGGAATCGCCACTTGCCAAAGCGTCTGTAATTGTATCGCATACTGCATCAAGAGCCGCACCAGCATCTTTTCGACTGAGCTCTGCTTGCTCCGCTACCGCATTCACAATATCTTGTTTTGTTAATCTCTCGTTTGCCATTTTAACACCTCAACAGAATAAAAATCCGAGACAATCGTCAGAAAGTTACACTATATCTAGATTTAAACTAAAACCTGAGTTCCCATTATACAATAGCCCATAAAAGCTGTCAAGCTGAAAGGTTAAATAAACTCAGTTATACTGGACATTCTACCAAACTAACCTGCAACTTCCTGAAACTGATTTAGAGTAAAGTTAAAAGGTTGGACGTGATCGGCCTAAGGCCAAATACCAATCTCTTTATAGTATTTGATTGCCCCCTCATGAAACGATATACCCGTATTTTTGACTACATTGTTCGGATTTATAGCTTTACCAACTGGGTGCTTTTCCACCACATCCATTCGGTGTTCATACAGAGATTTAGTAAATTGATACACAATCGAGTCATCAACATTGACTGAGGTGATCAGATGCATTGAACCGACGTTCATACTACTAAAATCCAGATCTTGGTTTTTGTAAGTATCAGCTGGGATAGTAGCTGGCATGAAAAAAGCATAGTCTTGAAAAAGCTGCTTAGTAGCAGAAATTTCGAAGGGGACAAACTTGACTGAATGACTCGAGGCTACACGAACAACAGCGGGGTTAGGAACAGCCCCACCAAGGAAAGCAACCTGAGCAGAATTATCAGCCAACATATCGACTGAGGCGTTGTAGTTACCATATACCGGTTTGAAATCGTTGTACGTTAAACCATGTGCTTCAAATATAGGTCGTAGAAAATATCCGAACCCAGCCCCTTCGGGGCCAACTGTAACCCGTTTTCCTTTCAGGTCAGCCATCGAATTAATTTGACTTGATTTTTTTGTGACAAACAAGCCAACATTTGGAGCTAGTGTCATTACTGACTGAATATCATAGGGCTTTTCCCAGTTGCCCTCGCCACGAACAGCAAAATATGAGATAGCAGCATTGGCCATAGCAAAATCGATATCTCCTTTACCTAAGAGTCGGATATTTTCTTGAGTTCCTTTCGTTGATTCAGCTGAGACAGTGGATGATAGGTAGTTATCTGCCACATCGGCAATTGCACTTCCAACAACGAAAAAGGTCCCTCCAGGAGGCGCGGTCCCAATTGTCAAAAATTTGGGTATGTCTATTTGTTTTTTTGTCGTTTGGCCTGACTTCGGACTACTGGAATTTTCAGGATCAGATTTTCCACATCCGAACCAAAATACCAATAAAACAAGTGCAATTTTTGTTATACGGGCATGGATAGTATTGATCAAGTCTAAGCTCTCCTTNAGAAAATTATGAGCCTAGTCGGCNGATAATTTCTGTTTNNGGGTGAACAAATTCAGCGGCAGGATTTTCAATTCGGCCNTAGGCATTCCAGATTTTGAAACCCAANAGGGCAAGCAAATCNNTNGTAGCANTNTGCAGNACAGATGGGTGAGTACCNATACAGTAATTTTCTTGAGGCCGGAATTGTGGGGCACAAAAGGTCGTTAGAATAGCGCGTCGGTCACTATCACTGGTATTTGGCCCCGTACCATGCCAAGTGCGACCATCCAAAATAAGAGCTGTTCCAGACGGTGCTTCTGCTATAGCTGTTTGGGTGGAATCGGGCGGTTGTTTACCTGATAGGTGGCTACCTGGAACAACATGGGTTCCCCCATTTTCTTCTGTAAATGCGTCTAACATCCATAGTACGTTAACTGCTACACAAGGAGATATCATGGTTGAAGGTACTTCATCTAAATCAAATTGATCACGAGTCATTGAACCAACTGGCAAAGGTTGGCGTTCTCTACGAGTTGGTGCAGGCATCCACCATTGATCAGTATGTAAACGCATAGCAATACTACCCGGCTTGACAATATTAGCGCTGTGGCTGGATAGTAAATAAGCATCCCCTAACAATCGATCTATAAGAGTTCGAATGACTGAGTGATCTAGCATATCGACGAACACCTGACCTTTGTTAACTAACATCCAGACCCTTTGATTNCGACCTCCACCAGCTGAGGTGAATGCTTCTGGGCGAAGTGTTCCATCCACATTCCGAAAATCACCCCAATTCTGGTCAGGACCACCATCTTCGAATGCTAAACCTTGTTCTTTTTCAGCGATGGCTTGCTGTGTCAGTCTATGCTTCAGAGATGAAATGCTAGTAGCATCCAGAGCATCGGCTATAAAGCAATACCCATGTTGACTAATGTCGGATTGTGCCTTATTCAGATCAGTTGTGGGTTGTGGGTGAGGTGCTGGCATATCGGATTAGCTCTTCGTTTTGTTCATTCGTCGATGATCGGTGAAACGACGGGATTTCAACTCATAACGGGGTAAAGCCCCTGTAGCAACAGTAATAACTTGTGCTCGCAGACCAAACCTTTCTCGAAAGGCTGATTGTAGCTGTTTGGCAGTTGGATCGGAACCTTCGATTTGAACTTCAATCTCATCTAATAGTTGTTTTTGATGTACAGAAACTGAAAATTCATCAATATCGGAAAAAGAACGAATCAGATTTTCAATAGCACTTGGATAAAGATTAACCCCACGTACGATCATTAAGTCGTCAATCCGTCCAATAATACCGCCGTCTATACGAGGCGACATTCGACCACAAGAACAAGGAGACGGGTTTAAACGAACGTAATCACCCGTTCGATAGCGAATAACTGGACTCCCAACACGACCCAAGTTGGTGATGACCAATTCGCCTTCTTTCTTGTTGTTTTCCAGCGTTTCAGGGTCAATGATTTCGAAAATGAACTGCTCTTGATTAAGGTGGACGCCATCTTGAGCTTGGCACATAAAACCCCAAGCCCCAACTTCCGTTGCTCCTGTGTGATCGTAGCAAACGGCCCCCCAGGCTTCGGCAATTCGCTGACTCGTTGCGGGTAAACTTGCACCTGGTTCACCTGCATGGATGGTAACTTGAACATCAGAATCAACAATGTTAATGTTCTCAGAACGAGCTATTTCTGCTAGATGTAAGGCATAAGTTGGTGTACAGACCAAGACCGTAATTCGGTTGGCTATTATGGCCCGTAGCCGTTGCAACGAGGTCATTCCTCCACCAGGAATACCCAAAGCTCCTAATTGTTTGGCACCTTCGAAAGCGCTCCAAAAACCAATAAAAGGGCCGAAAGAGAAAGCAAAAAAAATACGATCCTCGACTGATACTCCAGCTGCTTGATATACATCTTTCCAGCATTTTCCCCACCAATTCCAACTATCAGTATCATCGAGCCAACGGAGAGGCTGGCCTGTTGTGCCCGAAGTTTGATGAATACGAGTATAATGTGGTTCAGGAAATGTTAGATTAGTACCGTAAGGTGGATAACTAATTTGGTCAGCCACCAACTCATCTTTTGAGCTCATTGGCAGTTGACAATAGTCTGCCCAACATTTGATTTGTTCTGCAGAATTAATTCCACTGGCCCCGAACTTTTTTTTGTAAAAGTCGTTTTTCTCTAGAATTACCCCTAGCCCAGATTGGAATCGATCTTTTTGGCCAAAGCCATTCACTATCATAATACTATTGCGATCATTGACTCAGGTCCAAGCAAACGATTTCATCCATACTTCTTAAATAAAGTTTGCCATTAGCTAGTGTTGGCATTGTCCAACAACGTCCACTTAAGACCTTGGCCGTAGCTTTGGCTCGGAAATCTTTCGGATTTGCAACTCCAATAGTTAACTTACCTTTATCTGACAGAATGATCAGCTGATCTTGGGCCAAAATTAAGGTTCCTTTACCATATCCACGCTTTTGCCAAGCTAACTCGCCAGAATTCGCGTTAATACACTTCAAAATCGAATTGTCGAAGCCGTAGAGGTAATCGTCAAGTGCTACCACAGTCGCAAAATGGTTCTTCATTTCTTTGTTACGCCAAATTTCTTTCACTGAAAATTTGTTATTCGCAGAGGTTTGTACCTGTACANCTGCAGCACCGGTATCATAACCTGAGGAAATAAAGAAACGATTATCAGATATGACAACAGGTGTAGCAGCATTAACCTGATAGGAAGTTTCCCATTCATANTTCCAGTATTCCTGTCCGTCCTTTGGATTTAGAGACACTAAGCCACTAGCTGTAAAAAGGATTGCCTGTTTGGTATTATTATTATTGACAACAATGGGGGATGAGTATCCGAGTTGATACTTTGAAGACTGCCAAAGTACGTCCCCATTAATTTTATTAAAAGCAACAACAGAATTTTTCCCACCAACTTCTGTAATCAATTGGTCGCCGTCAATAACNGGGGACATACTGTATCCCCAAGTTGGCCTCTTACTACCAAAATCTTCTGTCATACTAANTGACCANANCTGGTCNCCATTTGCNNTATNNAGTGCCANTAGTCGNCCATCAACGGCTGAAACAACATATAGCAGATCNCCNTCGATCACTGGNGTGGAACGTGGTCCNTTNCCACCCATTNNTTCNTCGTAAAAAGCGCCTGATCTGACNCGCCAAATNTCATCACCANTCNCAGTNTCNANGCAGACTACGAATTCGTCAGTACCGTCGGTATCCATTGTATAGGCTCGTCCGTCGACCACTGAAATAGCGGAGAACCCCTCTCCAATTGTTTTACGCCAAACTTCTGTAGGCTGTTTACCCGACCACGCTGAAATTGATTCTGACGAAATACCATCACGGTTTGGTCCACGCCACTGAGGCCAATCGTCTGCTAAGGCCACTTGTCCCACTGAACTAAACAGTATCAGGCAGCCAAACAATAAATAATAAAAGCAAATTTTTATCTGCTTTTTACTTTCTAGTACATTGTTTTTAAGTATAACGAGCATTTTGATATTTCTCAGCATAAAATTCAGGTAGTAGTTGATCGATGCGTAACAGACCTTGTAGAGTCAATGTTACGTTATCTTCATTGAAGTTGAGTAATCCTTCCTTTTGTAACTTGCGGTAGGGCTGAGCAAATTTTTCTAAAATGTCAACCCCAAACTTTTCCCGAAAGTAGTCCACCTCGATTTGGCCTAATTTCAGTTGTAGGATCATCTCGCGAGTCATCTTTTCTTCTGTGCTAATTTTGAAAGCGCGGTTCAGCGGTAATCTACCGGCTTCTAAAGAATCTAAGTATCCTTTCCAATGAGTCTGATTTTGAAAATGAATTCCATTCAAGTGAGAAAAAGAGGCTACGCCAGCACCTATCATATCGCTACTGTGCCAAAGTGCATCTCGGTAGATAAATTGATTTGGCCTGTCTTTTTTTACCATAGTATAAGCACTCGAAACCTCAAAACCAGCATCAATTAATTGTTCTATGGCGTACTGATGCCACTCACGTTTGGTTTGCCAATCTGCCACGTAAAGATTTGTACCGTCTTCATCCAAGATTTGTTTAGAATAAACCGTATTGAATGGTAACTCCATTTGATAAATGGTGATGCTATCTGGGTCAAGGTCGATCGCTTTTTGGACTGTATCTTCCCAAGTTTGTCGGACCTCACCCACCATTCCTGCGATCAAATCTATATTGACTTGATCAAACTCTAGTTGATGAACCCAAGGCATAATTCGATAGATTTCCTTCGTTACATGTGCCCGTCCATTTTCCCGCAGAACTGAATCATTTAGGTTCTCCACACCTATGCTTAGACGAGTTACACCCACTTCACGTATTGTTTCTAACTTACTTTGTGTTAATGTTCCTGGTTCACATTCAAAGGCGACCTCTAGAGCTTTATCCCATGGCATTGCAGCTTTTACTCGGGCTACTAGATTTTTGAGAAACTTACTACTAATGAAGGAAGGTGTTCCACCTCCAAAATAAATGAAATGTAAATTTCGTTCAGCAATCGCTGGCATGTCAGCATAAAGTTCAACTTCTTTTGACAGCAAATCTAAGTAGCGTTCAATTTCTTGACTATTCTTATCAGTATAGACACGAAAATAACAGAATTTGCACCGCTTCCGGCAAAATGGAATATGAAGGTACAGTCCTAAGTTAGTTTGATTACTAAAAGTTTGCTGTAACGTTTGCTGAACTTCAGTAATATTATCTTCTGACCAGAAAGAATAAGGTGGATAATTGGAAACGAAGACACTACCAACTTCAGTTTGAGGTGTATCAGTTCGGGTAGTTGCCGGTTCAACCTTAATTTTTTCAGGATTGGAAAGAGTCTCTTTTTTCATTGTACTTGCAGCCTATTCATTTTTCAGATTCACCCGTACCTAAGCTGGGTGAGCCAAAACAGTATACTGTTCCATTAGTATCACCAATAACCAATCGTTCGGCCGCAACTGCTGGTCCGGCTACTATTGGGAAACCAATCTCAAAAAACCAATTTTGTTTTCCACTTTCAATATCTATTGCATATAGATTACCAGCAGTCGTAGCAAATAAAACGTTATTTTTGGCAATTACTGGAGAAGCTTCGATTCTAGACTTAGCACTAATCCTCCATTGTTCATGCCCGGTCATCGGGTCAAATGCGTAAACACTTTTATCTTTACTCGCCATAATAACTGTTGTGTCCGTTACGGCAGCTGAAGCAAAGATTGGAAACTGAGATTTTGTATTCTCATATTTCCAAACGGTCTGTGCTGTCTTCAGGTCAGCACAGAAAAAGCGACCGCTATAAGTTCCTACGAACACAAGATCGCCCAAAATCGCGGGGCTGGCAACTATATAATCACCTAATGGTAGCTGTTGGCTCTGTTTACCTGTTTTTAGATCGATTAATCTTAGATAGCTATCGCAACCAGTGACAGTAGCTTGATGGTTTACTATAGCCGGGGTACCATTGATATAACCCTCAGTTTCGTATTTCCAGACTAGTTCTCCACTATCTTGCTTGAGGCAATAAAGGTACTGATCATAGCTACCGAAGACAACCAATTTTTGATCAAAGTTAGCTGCCGAAATTATACCTGCCTCGGTTTCGAACGTCCACCGTTGTTGACCAGTTACTCCATCAACAGCATGAAAAACTCCCGATTCATCACCAAAATAAACAACACCAGCTGCCACTGATGGAGAAGATTTTATTATGTCTGTCGCCGAATATTGCCAACGCTTTTGACCGGTTTTCATCTCTAGTGCGTACAGGTTACCATCGAGTGAAGTGATAAAAACAGTGCCTTCAAAAATTGCCGGTGTGGATTCGATAGCTTCATCAGCTTGAAAAACCCACAGAGGCTCCATCAATGTAGGCAAACCGGTGTTTGCTACACCAGTCAGCCTAGAATTACCACGCGGAATTGGCCACTCATCCGACTTTGTTACTAAAACACAGAAGAAAAATACCATTAGGTACAAGGTTGTTAACTTTATTATCATCAATTTGGTTTTAGCAATCACCACTTTAGTAAGCCTGCTCATAAAGCTGTACCAAAACTTCATCTGTCAACAGAACTGGATTGAAATTTCCTGTCCATTGTTCAGATGCTGATACCGCCAAGTTATTTAAGTCAGACCGAGGAACTCCAACGTCCCGTAATCTACTCGGCAGATTGGCTACAGACTGGAAACGACGAATACTACTAGCTAAATCGGGTGATAATTGTTGATAAAGGTTATCAACTTTTTGACTATTAAATTCTATCACATGAGGTAACATCAAGCTAACAGCGAGACCATGTGTGATTTGGTAGTTGGCGGTCAGAGGATTAGCACAAGCATGCGCTGCCCCCAACATTGAACATTCAATCGCCATGCCTGCGAGGTTTGCACCCAAGAGCATCTGCCCTCTCACTTCTGAATCTGAATTCGGTTGTAATGCCAATTCGAAATTTTGAGACAGCCTGTGCCAAGCTGATTTAGCAAACAATCGGGACATAGGATTACCTTTGGTACTAACGTAACTTTCAATAGCATGTGAGATAGCATCAAAACCTGTTAAGGCCGCTACTTGAGCCGGCATAGTCTCAGTTAGTACTGGGTCTAAAATAACAGTTCGAAAGCGAGCTTTCCTGTCTCCACACGCCATTTTAATATGAGTGTCTACTTGAGAAATGAGGGCATAAGATTGTGCTTCGCTGCCAGTTCCAGCAGTAGTAGGTATACCAATCGACGGCAACATTGGCTGGGTGGCTTTCCCAAATCCCCAGTAATCTTTCATTGTGCCACCATTGGTTAGGAGAAAATTTACGCCTTTGGCGCAATCCATAGCACTTCCTCCACCTACCCCTATAATCAAATCGATATTACCAATTTTATGAGCCAGTTTGGTAGCACTCTGCACATCTTTTGTTGTTGGGTTAGGCGTTACTTCTTGAAAGATATACGTACTAATGTCCACAGATTTAAGTGCATCGATTGCTCTGTTTAATATACCGGCTTTAGCAACACCAGAATCTGTTATTAATAGAACCTTACTGGGATGTGCTAGTTCTTTAGAAAGCTGGCCTAGTTGATCTATTCGGTTTGGACCAAAAACAAGACGGATACTAGGTTGAAAATCGAAAGTCTCCATAATTCCCATGTTAGTTATTAACTTTTCACGTCAGTATTGTAAGGACACGAGTCAATGTTGTCAATTATTGAACCGAATCATTCAGTTGACAAAAGAACACCTAATTCTTCTGGTACGTTTGGTATACTTATTGTTCACCAATTGGAAAGGTAAAAATGAATCTTGCACAATCTATCAAAACTGTTTCAGAATTAAAAGGCCAGTTTACCCTTCGTTCAGGTATGGTTAGCAATACCTATTTTGACAAGTATCAATTTGAGTCTGACCCCAAGCTACTAAAACAAATCGCTGAGGCGATGAGTGTACTCATTCCCAGTAACACAGATATTCTTTGTGGCCTAGAAATGGGAGGAATCCCGATAGTAACTATGCTAAGTCAAATAAGTGGTCTCCCATCAGCTTTTATTCGAAAAGCAGCAAAAAATTATGGTACCTGTCGTTATGCAGAAGGACCAAATTTAGCAAACCGACAATTACTTATTGTCGAAGATGTTGTTTCTAGTGGTGGTGCGATCATTGAAGCAGCCAGTAAGATGAAAGCTGACGGCTTGTGTGTTGAATCTGCTATTTGTGTTATTGATCGTCAAACTGGTGGCAGCGAAAAGTTAGCTGAACATGGTATCAAGCTGAAAGCACTACTCACCGCAGATCAGCTAGCTTGATGGTAGAGAGTAATTCAGCTCTAGAATGTTTCGTACTCAATTTGGACCTGATCGTCTAAATTTTGAAACAGGGGTTATGTCTGCCAACGACTGCTAAATCTAATCTACTCCATTCGCTCGACGGCCCTGTGTGCGATATCTGTTCGGTAATGGGCTTGGTCAAAGTGTATTTTGCTTACTCCCTGATAGGCACGATCAATGGCTAATTGTATATTGCTCCCAACAGATGTTACACCTAGTACTCGCCCACCATCCGTACGTAACTCTCCACTTTGATTACTAGTACCCGCGTGGAAAATATTTGTATGTTCAATACCTTTGAATGATTTGACACCAGTAATCTTTTTACCTTTTTCATAACTCTTTGGGTAACCGCCCGAAGCCATAACCACACAAACTGCGGGTTCAGGTCGTAGTTTAACTTCTGTATGAGCCAAAGTACCATCGAGACAAGATTGTAAAATAGGTACCAAATCGCTTTCAATTCTGGGTAGTAATACTTGGGCTTCGGGGTCACCAAGTCGACAATTGTATTCAACTACTTTTGGTCCTTGATCAGTGATCATTAGACCAACATACAATATGCCTTTGTAAATTCGGCCTTCGGCCTTCATACCCTTAATTGTCGGAAGAACAATTGTTTCAATAACCTCTTGGTGTAAAATGTCGGTCATGACAGGAGCCGGCGAGTATGCCCCCATGCCACCGGTGTTGGGCCCTTCATCGTTATCCATGGCCCTTTTGTGATCTTGTGAAGTGGGAAGTGTTACAATATCCTCACCGTCAGAAAGTACAATAAAAGAGGCTTCTTCACCTTCCATCCATTCTTCAATAACTACTTTTTGGCCGGCCTCACCAAAGTTATTCTCAACTAGTACACTTCGAATAGCTTGAATCGCATCCGAAATGGTAAGTCCAGGAATGGCCCCCTTACCAGCTGCTAATCCATCAACTTTGACAAAAACTGGCTTGTCTAATTTTTTCACATAATCGATAGCTGATTCAGCGTCAGTGAAAGTCTGGTAAGCCGCTGTGGGGATATTGTATTTTGTCATCAATTTCTTGGCAAAGTCTTTACTGGCTTCGATCTGCGCCGCTGACTGATTTGGGCCAAAAATATTAAGTTCATGTAGTTCGAACAAATCTACTATTCCATTGGCTAATGGATCTTCTGGACCAACTATAGTCAGGTCGATTCCTTCTGATTTAACGAACTCAACTACTTGTCTGTAACTGTCCATTTCATTAACGAACGGGATTGAAAGGCGAATAGAGAATTCATCCATTCCGGGATTCCCTGGCCAACAATAAATTTGATCTACTAACTGGCTTTGGGCAATTTTCCATACTAAGGCATGTTCACGTCCACCCTGGCCAATGACCAATACATTCATTTACGTTTACCTCTAAGTGTTACAATTTGGGTTCGTTGAGCAAATAACAAAAAAAACAGTAGTAAAAAGTACAACCTTTCACTACCAATCATAATAGAAACCGATGGGCAAAAATATAAGACAGACAACTGGCCTAGAAATTATATCACTGATCATATAACACAACAATAATAATGAATTTACCCATCTCTATCAGTCAACGATAAAGACAATATCTATGTTAAAATCAGCCACTAATAAAGATAGGAAACCTGTGAATATTTATTTATTTGTGGCATTAGTGAGCTGCGTTAATCTAGGTTTGGCTGATGAAAACCAAAACATTGTGATTAAACACGCTGGTCAACTGAGACATATTAGAGCTAAGAAAATTACTTGGCTGAAAGACAATGCGGAAATGGTACTGATCTCACCCTCTCTTTCATACCAGAAGTTAATAAGTAAACCCTTCTACATGGATAAACACGAAGTTACTGTAGCTCAGTTCAAGGTGTTTTTGAAAGATACCGGCTATCAGTTTTCTGGCCGTCTCGAAGATGTATATCAATATTCTGAAACAGATCAACATCCAATGATTTATGTCTCGTGGCATGATGCTGTAGCCTACTGCCAATGGGCTGGAAAAAGGCTACCGACTGAGACTGAGTGGGAATACGCCGCACGAGGTGGATTGAATTCTAAGCGTTATCCTTGGGGAGACCAGCTGCCAACTGGAAAGTTTTGTAACTTTGCTGACAAAAAAGCTAAGTCTATTTTGCAAGAAGTAACTAGCCGAACCAATTGGGCAGATACTAAGGTAAATGACGGATATGCGTTAACAGCACCTGTTGCGAGTTATATACCGAATGGATACGGTCTCTTTGACATGGCAGGAAACGTTTGGGAGTGGTGTCAGGACTGGTATGACGGGCAGAAAGAAGCGCGTGTACTAAAAGGTGGCAGTTGGTACAGTAAGAAGTCTGATCTTACAATAATCAAACGTAACGGAAATTTCCCCATCAATATTAGTGGAGACTATGGATTCCGTTGTGTCGTTGATTCTCAACGCTGAAGACATTCTCAACCTATTTAAACCAAAAAAATTTAGACAGGAAATTTTAATACGAATCCTTTACATTGACATTGATTCAATGAGGCCAGACTATCTTTCTTGTTATGGATACCACTGGCAAACATAGCCTATTATCGAGCAACTTTCGGTCTAAGGTGTAATCTTCCGAAATTTCATGCTACTGATACACCGTGTCTTCCTAACCGAACTACTTTTTAGGGTGGTCGATTTGGCATCAATACTGGTAGTATCAATCAAGGTGGTGTCTATGCTGACATGCCGAATCAATGTCAAAATCACCATTTTCGCTCACAAAATGTTTGCTAGTATGATTCGTCAAGTCGGCTCTACCAGACCGTAAGTGTCAGTCCTTTCCCCAATCGGCATATAGCCTGCCCGATTTGGCAGGATTTTACAGAAACTTGTGACACTGGTAAAGGTGGATTAGAAAACGCAGATAAGATATATCCCCCAGCGAAGCAATGGCTGCGAACCAATGGGAAAAAGGATAACTAGTTTTTCACCTCAATTTTTGGGATCCCCAAACACCTTACGATCATTCAACTTCATATGGCAACCCTTTTGAAAATGAACCTATTAATAGTTGGATTACAACTGACCTGATCAGACAACAAAACCAAATTTTGGTCCACAGAGTGTAAACGAATTTCCCCGCTATAACTTACAATCACCGCCACGCTGGACTATGAGTGTTGGCCACATTCAGACAGTAAATGACGCGAAGTCTCATTTGGACGGCTACGATACTGGTATTCATTATGGCTGACCACTTCGTGGGCCAATTAATTCAAGATTTAAAGCATTTTGATATTTATGATCAAACTGCTATCATTATTTCTGCTGACTATGGAGAGAATCAGGACGAGCTGAATATTTGGGGAACCATCAAACTGCTGATTATATCACCAACCGAATTCCTTTAATTGTTCGTCGGCTTAGTCTTACCGACTCTAAATCTGATAGGAAACGAGATAGTTGTCACTATCAGATCTCGACATGATAGTAACATTAGCTGAGTTGTTAGGGGCTGATTAACTGGGTACTTTGGATGGTCAAATCTTTGCTGGCGAATCGTCCGAAAAACTACTGATGGTAGAGATTTTTTCATTTTGAGCCAGAGTGCTAGATTGAATGATTGGATTATAATTCGTATTTGCCATACTGATCTAAAGGAGTTTCCGGAGTACACGCTGTACAATATTAAAAATGATCCACACGAAACTATTAACCTTGCAGGAAAAAAGACCGAAATCCTGAGCCATGGACTTCGAATGATGGATCAGGGATGTCTCAGCAAATGAACCGTTCATTGCGAGGAGACCCATTCTGAGGAGTCATTCAAGAGGGAGGACCGCTACAGGCTAACGAAAAAACTGAAGCCTGGCAAAATATATGTATAGGTTACGTGCTACTGGTCGTAGCACCACACTGACCATTTGGCTGAATTCGGCCGTAGATCCTTTAGAACGGATTTAGAAACATAGACATTTCAGGTTTGCCAAACTGTCTGCACCGAAGTTTCATCGTGTTGATTGTAAGCATCTAGATAGTCTTCACGAGGTGGGCCAAAAATATCCAGTACTTTTACCGGTCCCTCAATTACTTGGCCTGAATGTACTAAATTTTTAGGAATCAGAAATGCATCTCCCGCTCCAACTATGCGTTCCTCATTTCCAATACGAAACTTCAATTTACCTGTTATAATCAGACCAGCCTGTTCATGTGGATGACTATGTTCTGGAATGATACAATCCATTTCCATTTCTAAAAAAGAAAGCATAATTTGTTCACCTGAGACGATACGACTTAGCGCTTGTGGGAACAATTCAATTTGTTTCAGTTGGTCAGTCAAAATAAAAGGCATGCATTACTCCAATCAGCTTATCTTGGTCTAATTCGAAATTGGAATGTGGCATCCGAGTCTTTATCTGGGGTTGCCCCATTTTTCGAATAGTAAGTCCGTTCCATCAGCAATGTACTACCGTCTCGTTTAACTAAAATCAGAGTAGTCGAGCGAGTACCATAATCGCTATTGGCTACAAATATAGATGACTCGGCATCTTCGTCTAGTTGCTTCATTATATCCAGTAGGCGCTTTGCTTCTATGTGCTCTTTTTCCAGCATGGATTTTAGTTGACATTTACCTTTAATTACCCTAGACCCATTAGTACCTAGGATATGATTACTAAGTCCGTAAATGCCTGGTGGTAAATTGACTGCCTGAGACTTCGTATTAGTTAAATAAATTACTTCTGGTCGAGACGAATCGATTTGTCCTAATAGCAGATTGTATCCATTGTATTGATGGCCATTGTTTAGTTGCTGCGTAACAAAACTACCAACCGGAGACGTAGTCGTTAAAAAATCTTTTACTAAGTACCCACGGGATTTTTGATCAGTTCCATGAGATATAAAACAACGAAGGTTAGATACTGCTGCCCAGCGACCAATTTTATTTATTCCCAGCCAAGTTCCATGAGCTACTAAATCGCGCCCAGCCAGCACTCCTGTTTCGTCAGGCCAAAAATGGGCAGGTGCTGTTGGTCGAGCGTGATCTTCATCTCGATTTGCTAGTAAAATTAGAGGAAAGTTTGGGTTTACACTATGAGCTAGCAGAATCAAACACATGTCTTATGCTCACAGTACGGATTTGGGGACCAATGCCAAAAATCATGACCAAGAGTGCGTTAGAATAAGGCGCAACGTAAAAGATTAATCATCTATTTATTTCCACGTTGATTCCAAGACACGATACCAATTACCATACATGATAGATGTAATATCTGCGAAAGAATAACCCCGACGTTCTAAAATAGCCGTTAGTTTTGGCAAATCGGCAATACTGTCTACATCGGACGGACTTTGTTCTCTGCCAAAGCCACCATCTAGATCAGTCCCAATTGCAGCATGATAGGAATTACCTGCTAGTTGACAGATGTGATCAATATGGTTCGCAACTGTTTCTAGCGTAATGGTTGAGTTGTCTGGTTTTTTTTTGTCCCATTCAGGGGCAAGCATCCATGCATCAAATGCTGTACCGATTACTCCATCCCTCTCAAAAATAGCTGTAAGCTGTTGATCGCTGAACTGTCTTTGGTTGGGAACGAGAGTTCGGCAATTATTATGGCTGGCAATCACTAAACCCGAATAATGTTCTAACGCTTGCCAAAAAGAAGTATCTGATGAGTGAGTCAAATCTAGAATAACTCCTAGTCGAGACATTTCTGTTAAAAGAGGTAATGCCAAGGGGGATAACCCCTCCTCAGTGCCAGTACCGCCACCATAACGACCGATACCATAGTGAGATAGGCCGATTAGCTTCAATCCTTTCTTGACCCAATATTCTAGCTGATCAGCTCCTGAAATAGGATCAGCCCCTTCCATACTAATAATCAGACCCAGTGGCGGAGACAAGCCTATCTGCTTTTCTTCCCATTTTTTCCACTGTTGGAGATGTGTTTGTAAGAGCTCAATCCCCTCGATGATTATCACGTGCCCTTCACGTTCTAGAGCTCGGTAGTAGCCTAGTTGTCCTTCTACAATGCCGCTGGCTTGAGCAACCGATCCATAATCTACATTAGGCGATGGTATTCCTGTGGATCTGGCAAATAAAGTCGCAAAAGCAATTGCTATATTGGCTTTTTTCATCTCTGGCAGGGCAACAGTTGTCGTGTTTTTACTTTTTCCTTCTGCTTTTCTGGTTTTTTCGACCGACTGTAGTAAGTTACGATTTCCCTGCAATGCATTCCAAGATAAGTCCAAGTGGCCATCGATAATAATCATTTTTTGGTTACCTTTTCTATGTTGGCTCTCAATAGGCATATTGCATTTGAATGCCTTGCTCTTTTGAACGGCGAAGTTTCTCGAATTTTTGGATGTTCGATTGCTGAATGGATTCTTGGCTGCGATTTAGATTCATTCGATAGTTGGTCGTTTGAGATTTACCCATTTGTTTTTTATTCGACTCTCTCTTTTGAACAGAGCCAATTCTTTCTTTCCCTCGATAAAAAGCATAAGCTACAGCCTTCGAATTATCTACATTTAATTTGGCAATCACTGTTGGTTGCCCAATTAGGCCATCGATTAAAAACACGCCACGCATGTCCGTTTGACCACTAACAAATTTTCGGCTTTCGGACCCAATAGCTTTTAGGTGAACTCGGGGTTGGTATTGACCGGTGACGGTATCCTTCAAGTATACTCTAAGCCGATCGTCGATGGTTTGTACAGCTATTTCTAAAGGGGTAACAAGAAGTAGACCACTAGTAAATTGAGAAGATGAAGAGTTGGTTTGGTCGCCTCGACAGATAATCAAATAGGCTCCAATATGAGGTAGATCAAGTTCAAACTGTTTTTTGTGATCAATATATGGTTTTGAATGATCCAACTGAACTTCTATTTTTAGCTGTGGTTCAACTCCAGCTAATCGAATCTGGTTCATTTGGCTGAGGCTATTCTGCCGTAAAAACAGCTTCATTAAATCAACTTGGTAAATTTCGATTTGTACTTTGTCAATGTTTCGGTAGGTTAAGTCTAATATCTTAGGTGTCTGTGGTTGCTTAATAGTAACTTCGGGAATAGATAATTTTTGCTGCTGAAAATACTCTATTGATTCCTGCGCATCAGAATAAACTGACTCGATTTTTTGATACCACTGAATCGCCTTCTCTGGCTGATTTCGGGCATGGAAAATTTGACCTAAAATATACTGGGCGAGATTCTTATTTTCACTATTGCTATCAGCAATTAGGGTTGCGGATTCGATGGCCTGCTGGAAGTTGTTCTGGTAAAAAGCAGCCAAAGACTTCATGTACTGAAAACTACTTAGAAACTGACTATCAGCAAAGATCTCGGTACTCTGTTGTGCTACTAGGGTAGCATTATCGTAGTCCTCCAAATCTAGTAAGAGGTTAATCTGTGATAATGCCGCATCATCGGCAAGCGGATCCATCGGATAAAGAGTGCGAAAGGCTTCGAGTCGATTAAGAGCTTGCAACCGTAGAGAAACCGACTCAGTTGGTGAACTACTGGCCTGATTGACGAGCATCTGAGTAATACCAAAGTAGGTGTTCGTAGTAACAGGTGTATCTGGATATGCCAACCATAAATCTGAGGCAAAACGAATTGAGTCTTCGAACTGCTGACGATCGGCAATGTCCCCGGAAACTTTTATATCTCGCTTGAAACTAGCATTGATAGTAGCCTGATGTACCAGCATAGATCGCTCAAATTCCTCAATCTGGCGATATGCATTAGCAATAATTTGGATTCGTTCCAGTGGTACGAAAAGACTCGGCTGACTCTCCCGTAAGGCTTCAAATACTTCAACTAGTTGTTGGCTATTAGTTAAATCATTAGTAGCCAAATTTTGTTGTTCACTGTAAGTAGTATCGGTATAGATCCACATCAGCATGCGAGCGATTTCAGAAGTGTTATAGTGGGGATACTGATTACGTAGTTGAGATAATAATGGAAAGGCTAACGAATACTTACTGTCATTGAAGTAGTGTTTACCTAAAACAAATTTTTCTCGCCTGTTCAATAGTTCTAATTCACGAGCTACCGAGTCAGTCGAGTCTATACTAACTAGAGAAGTATCACTATCCAGAATTACTAATTTGTCTCCAGCTATAATGGTTTGATTAGTAAAAGTTCTATTGGGCCTCAAGTCCTGATAACCAAGAGGGTGAATTATTGTAGGCAATATTTTATAAGAACCTGGGAGATAGCCTGCTAACTGATAATGAATACTGAACATGCCAGCACGTTTTTGAGACTTTTGCTTAGGGGGAAAGTAAAAGCGGACATAACCTGCTAAGACTTCAGCATGAATAAAATCACCTTTCAACGAATTATCAACCATAACCGCACCAGTGGGTAAGAAATCGTCGATTATAAAACCGTCTGCGTCACTACCGAGCGAGGTCATCAAATCGACTGGTATTTGAATTCTTACCTCCATGTGTTGGCCCAAATGTAAATTCTTTAAATTAGCTGTACTTTTGACTCCTATTGGCTTGCCGTGATAAGTTAGTTCGGGATAATAATAATTTTTTTTAATTGATGACACATCTTTGGTAGATTTTGCTGACTGGTTTAAAAACTGATCAGAAAACCCGCTAAGTGTTACTAAGTATGCGTATGAACCATAACCTTGTAACTGGAATTCGACTTGGCAGGATAATTCTTGATGAACTGAGCTTTTTATCCATTTTTCACTTGGTACTTCTATTTCGAAGAGTGAAGTTTCTTGTTCCAAGTCATCGGTAAGCACTTCCCCATTGACTAAGACTCTTAGGTTATAGTCTTCATCGGCAAACTGGTTTCGACCAAAATAGTTTGCTAGCACTGTTACTATGATATCTTGGTTGAGCCAAAAACCAGGCGAACCCTGATGGGAAAGTAATAAGCGAATTTGTGCTTCAATTTCTTGTTTCTGATCGGTCTTATTGATTCCCTGTTTAGCCAGACTACTGATGGCTAACGTTTCCAAATCGACTCGATTTTGAAGAGAAGGTAACAAAGACAAAATCTGATCCGCCATATCTAACCGTTTCATATTAACCAGCGCTAATGCAGTATATGATTTGGCTCTATCACTTAGTCTATTTCGGTTTCGATAAAGACGATTAGCTATGGAGAAATCGGTTTGGCTGATGACTTGGCTTTGCGTTGTTTTGGGAATCGTTAAAGCATGCAGTAAAATTGCAGCTTGTTCATCTGATTTCCGAGTTG
Organism: Candidatus Poribacteria bacterium; assembly: GCA_002729015.1. Next base: position 20,710 of record PBVO01000099.1, on the reverse strand, counting down.
AACTACTTAAAGTTCTTTGTAATGCATTTCTCAAGTAGTCAACAGCCTGCTCAATAACTTGATTATTGAAAGAAATACCCGCTCGGCGTGCTTGAATCAAAGCCCATAAGTAACGAGCTGAGAGTCGTGGGTCACTAGAAGAACTTTCCTGTCGATCTGGCAAAAATACCCAATGCCAACCGCCATCTTCCCTTTGATTAGAAATTAGTCGAGATAACAGTTTCCATAGACTTTGACTTAATTGAACATTATCAGTTGGTGAACCTCCAACTTGTTGTAAGTATGCCAAGGCAGAGGCTACAGATAACAAATCAGAACGGCGACTAGGTTGAATAACTTGTAATTGCCGAGATCGAAGAAAAAACGGCTGATTAGTGACCGCCAAATCATAAATTAGCCGATTGACCTGTTTACCTAATTGAATAGTCAATTTTGGATTGGTATAAGTTTTATCTGCGGGTAATTTAAGAAAGAGAGTTCGATTTTCTTTTGTCCAACCCGATTGACTAACTACATGGGGGATTCCCCAGGGACGGATCGGAATCTGAGTCCGAATTTCGTCTGACCACTTTTCACAATTAACCGTAATTCTGATTTCCAAGGTTTCGTCAGCTATATCAGACGGGATGTTTACCTCGATTGCTGGTAGTGTAAACTCGTTTACACTATTGGCTTCTAAATCAACTAATTGCGAAAAAGACTGTAAATCAGTTTCTTCTCGTCCCTTAATTTCCCCTTGATCTATTAGTAATTGTAGACTAGCCATACCAGAAAAATTGGTTAGATTATGAACACTGACTTCAGGTCTTATTTGATCACCTTCGACTAATAATGATGGGAGTTTAACTTGAAGGAAAAAGTCCTTTTGGGTCTTCAGGCTTAATTTACTTTCTCCAACTAANNCANCNTTAGTACAACCAACTGCTCGCATATCCCACTGCGTACTTTTGTNAGGCAGATTAATAGAAAAAGTTGCCCTGCCATTTCTATCAGTTTGAATAGATGGTATCCAAACAACTTGATTCAAAAAGTGTTCCCCAACATTTGGGATCACCAAATTCTGAGCTCGCAACAGTGAATCCACCTTCAGAGCACCGGTTCCTGAGTTATTTGCTTGGACTTTTCTGTTCCTTGCGGCCATTCGAGGTGCTGATGCTGTTTTAGCTATCTGGCTTTCCAACGTTGAAAATTTAGAGTTGGCTATCTCTTCATCGTTGGCATCACTGAATAGTAATTTTCTTAGTTCTTTCTGACCTTTGTCTCGTTCCTGAGCTAGTTTTTCCTCTACTTTTAGCCGATCAGCTTCTTGTCGAATTGCTAGGGCAATTTTTTGGGTTCTAGGCTGGTAAGAAAATCCACAACTAGAAACAGTCCGAATCGAGTATGTACGACGACGATCAGCGTAGAAAAAACGATTGATTTCTAAAAGTGGATTTGGAAATATCTCCCATAATAAGGATTCGGTTAGGGACAGCGATAATTCAGCAGATACAGGTTGCCCTAGCTGATCTGTAGTCAAAATTTCGAATTTGCTGGATTGGCTTGGCTGATAAACTCCGAAATCGTTTTCTTGGTCGTCTATATTCTTTTTATGCTCATTTTTGGGCTTAATTCGGATATGCAGATTTTTTTGGACAGAAAANTCTTTTTTTGTTGTTCTCAGCTGAGAACCNTCAATAGCAGAAACGGTAAGAAAAAAGTTGGGAAAGTAATCAGANGTAGAATGGAAAGTGATTGAATTCGCGCCTGATTGTAATTGAATAATTTGGTAATTAATAATTTTATCTGACTCAAAAGTAAGTAAGGCTGGTACTAATTTCTTGTTATTTACTTTTAATCTCGAATGAAGAGTGACAGTTTTTGGCTCTCCCAATTTAGTTTGTGTAGAGTTAGTAAAAACACGTAGCCGAACACTATCGTCTTGATCAGAAATACTGAACTTACCTACAGCCACTACAGGTTGATTCAATTGATCACGACCTGTTGCCCGTAGGCGATAATTGCCACCCTTCTTTATTTTAAAACGAAATATACTTTTACCTGTTTGAGATGACGTAGTTTGATTCATAGTAAGAATTCGAATCTCGGCTGGTTGAATTGGTGGTTGTAGGTCTAACCAGCTAAGTTCTTTGAATAGGTCATCCTTAACCGGTTTTGTCAAACNAAATAGGTCAAGTGTTATAGATTGATTGGTAGGTTCACCATCTAGAGCCTGGCAGGTTACCTCTATTTCAACTGTTTCTCCGGCTAATACCACCTGTGCTAAGGGGCGTGCAGTAAGTATAAAACCAACTGGTGCCAGTAGCACAGTAGCTGTATTAGAAGAATTTTCACTAGCTATATTAGCTGAGAAAACCAAGGCATGCGGTTTAAGATTGTCGATATAATAATGGGATTTCTTTTCAGTTAATGAGTGTGTGTCAAATAAAATTTTTATTTGACCATTTTCGTCAGCAATACTTGTAGCCGTTTTTCCATTAGGTAAGGAGTAGGTGATTTTAGCTCGAGGTANAGGCTGGCCATAGGTATACTTGGCGTTAATCATCGCCTCAATGGTCTCGCCTCGAAAGTAAATGTTTCGCTCAAAATCGAATTCTAGCCGAATGTTTGGTAATTGATAGTGTTGGACCAGAAACTGGCCGTTAAAAGTTGAACTAGAATTTCCAAAATTGAGTTGATCACCTTCTTCTTTTTTGGTGACTGTGATACGGTACTGTCCAACTACTACCGTTGGATCCAAAGAAATCGATGACGAGAAAGTCCCAAAGGGCGTCAATACAACTGGCTGATTATAGATTTCTCGCCCTTGAGAGTCGATAACGAGAACATCGTACTCNGCATTTGGATTGATCACATATTTCCCATCTACCTCACGAATAATTCCGCGAATGGAAACTGTCTGGCCAGGTTGATAGACCGGCCGATCAGTGTAAATATAACCTTTAGCTGTTAATTCTCTTGGCCAATTCAAATCACCTATTTGCAACTGGTTAGTTGCGATATGGTCTTCTTGGATAATCAGGATACTACTCAGATTAACTGATATATCACTATTGGTATCAANACGGTATACCCCATCCTTACCAGTTAAACCTTGCTCAATTGATATATTCCCTACCACCTGTGAAGAGGCACTTCGTCTACTTGGATTATTACTTTGGNACTGAACCAAAACTTTGGCTCCTACTACTGGTTGTTGCCGTATCTGATTCTGCACAAATACTAAGGTTTCTTTTCGGGTCGTTTTAGCAATTAGCTCCAAATCTGAGCGAACAACTAACGTCGTTGACTCCAGCTCACCATCTGAGACATGGACAGCGGAAATTCCAGCTTGACCCATTGGGATTCGTACTTTCTGGTCAATCAAGGCATATTTTCGATACGAATCAATTTGGTAAAACCACGATTTATCAGGTTGTATCAATGCTAAATCTAGTTCTTCTATCCCTTTCAAAGTTCCCATTTTTCGCCAGTATACTTCAGGATTCAGTTTGTATACACTCACTTGTACTCGTTCGATATTTCGGGTCTTGAGTCGAACAGTTACTAGATCACCCGATCGAAAAACTTTCTCAGTTGAGAGTATCAACTGTTTTTCTTTCATCTGTTGAAGTTTTTGTTCGGCTTTTGTTTTCCAACTTCCCCAAGTGACACGACTGTAGGTTTCCATGGCCTTTGACAACTGCTTAAGCTCGTTTTCGTAAATCTGGCCTGTCTGGAATAAGGCATAGGAACTAGCTTCCGTTTTGGGGTATTTATTAATCAACTGTTCCCAAATAGAAATAGCTGACTGAAATTCTTGTTGGTTCAAAAAGATTTGACCTTTCAGCACTAAAATCTTGGCCACGCGATCATCCAGTGGATAACGTTTTTGGAACTGATCTAGAAACTCCAAGCCTTTTTGATAAGATTTGATTTCAATAGTTTTAGCCTCTGTTTCAGTCTGTGATCTTGATATTAAAGAAATCAAATGAATACCATTCTGGAATTCTGCGTCAATAATACGTCTCTGAACCTGCGTCCACATAGGACCATTTGGGTAGTCCACTAGATAGCGATTCCAGTTATCAATAGCTGAAGAGAAATTTCTTTGATCAAAATAGAGTTGGCCGAGCTGAAACCTAGCTTGCATGCANAGGTCATCTAAGTTGACACTCANCTTATTTATCGGTAAAACAACCACTGAACCATTTGTGCCCAAGAGATTAAAATCATCTAAAAAACTTTGATAAGCCGAAATCGCATTCTCGGTTTGTCCGATCGAATGATAAGCTTGACCAATTTCAAACGCTAGTTGGCCTGAACGCAGTTGTTTTTGATATTGGTCGATAAACTGTTTAGCNATATCAATACCTAATGCTACTTCTTGTTGATCTTTAGCTGATGGATCATTTTTCGTTTTTGGTAAATAGTAAGTACGAACAATTAAAAACTTTGCGGTCTGGATCAGTTCACTTTTGTCGTTCTCAGACTCGTCAAATNAATATCTCAATAAATTTGTCAAATTTTTACGGGCTATTAGNCGTTTGCCTTGATGAATTTGGCACACAGCCAAGTTAACCGTCGCTTTGAAAAANCGTTCATTGACTGGCAGTGATGGGTTAGCAGGAAAGGTCGTCAAGAGCTTTTGGTAGTCGCGNTCGGCCGCTATGTAATCACTTGCTAGTTGCATCATCCGTCCCATTTGAAACAGCACTTCACTCTTGAGTTCACCATCAATTTCTACTTCCAAAGCCTGTTTATAAAAAGTATATGCTTGGAGGTAATCTTCCTTTTCTGGTTGGTCTGAGCTGATACCTTCAGACACTTCAATGGATTTTTTAGCAAAATCGACGTAGACTTGTGCAATCTGATTTTTTCTTTGTTTGGAAAGTAATCTTTCTAGTTCAGACCGGTAAACTTGCTCTGCAGCGTCAAAATCGCCTAAACGAATATAGGCCTTAGCTTTCAAGAAAGCTGTCTTATGTTGCCAAGTCGAGTCAGGATAATTATCAAGTAATTGANCACAAGCTTGCAGAGAAGACTTATATTTTTTTTGGTAAAAATAAGCCAAGGCTTTCAAGTACTGATGATGTACCGTAACCGAATCAAGAGCCTCAATCTGTTGGATAGCTAATTGAAATTGCTCCGAGTGAAAGGAGGAACGTATCTGAGCCNATGAGTAATCAAGAAAACCATTAGAAGTAACTTCCGCTCCAGTGCTAACTGATAGTAAATATAAAAACAGCAATAAAGCGAATTTACCTTTGTTCATATTATTCAGATAAAGAAAGCGAAGATTGCTACTAATAGGCAGTAGTATGAAAATACAAAAAATTTGGCNTTAGCGATTAAGGTCAATAGCAAACGAAGAGCGATAAGGCCAATCAAAAACGATGTACCTATACCTACAGAAACTGCAGCTAGAGAACTGACTGTGGAGATATCGCCTATTTTAAGTACAACAGCCCCNAGAATAGCTGGAATTGAAAGCAAGAAAGAGAATTCTGCAGCCATGACTGGACGAACGCCTAACAACAAGGCTGTCGAAATAGTAGCTCCAGAACGCGAAATGCCCGGAACAACGGCTAAACCCTGTACCATCCCAATCAAAAAAGCATGCCAAACCTTGAGCTCCGGCTCACTCTGAAATTTTGATTGGTTAGGCTTTCGAGATCGAAGCCTCGGCAGTTGTAACAAGGAGGCAGTTACCAATAACATTAAGGATACAGATTTCGGCTGACTAAAGAAATAATTTATCTGATCATTTAGCAAAAGGCCGATAATCCCGGTTGGGATCGTTGCTATGAATAATAGGCCGACCATTCGTTGTGCCGAGGAGACTTGTCTCGTAACGAAATATTTTAAGGTGCCTGAAATAAACTCTTTCACTAAGTGAAAGATCGATTTCCGATAAACGGCTAGGATTGCCCCCAGTGTACCTACGTGTAACATAATATCAAAAAAGATATTAGCTTGACTGAAACCCAANATATGGTGGAAAAGCACCAAGTGCCCGGAGCTACTTACTGGTAGGAACTCTGTTAAGCCTTGTAAGGCTCCTAGCAGAGCCGCCTTGATAACTTCGTCTAATCGTTGACTCACGAAATAGTGAAGGTAGCGATTTGCTCACCACTCTCTTTATAACCAATACGGATGGCTTTGGTGCGAATAGTAGTGGTACCTGAAGTCAATCGTATTGGTTCGGTATAGAGATTCCAATGATTACTATCCTTAATTTGATAAGCTATCGATGCTCCTTGTGTAGAACAGTTTAGCTGAACTAGAATCGGAACGTCGTAGGTTCCTCCAACATCAGTTGCTGATTGGCCGGGATNATGATCACTGTGCGGCGCAATTGGGATCATGACTGGCTTAGCCGTCTGTTGCTGCTTACCTTCTGGGTACCATTGCCGAACCATGATTTCCTCGGGAATTTGNCCCATCTTATCATACTTAGCCTGCCATTTTTCCATCTCTTGTCGCATTTTAGAAAGTTGATCTATNAAATCTGGGTTCTGAACTAAATTATTCAGTTCGTGAGGATCGGTAGCTGTATCGTAAAGCTCTTCTGGTAGCCTTTTTTGGAACATGACTTTTTGATGGCCTTCAAGTTTGTCCTCAGCCTTAAGTCTCCACAACTCTTGCATAATTGGGTGCCGATTTCTATAAGGTACCCAAACTAGCCTTTCTTTATTGGGATAATAATTGCGAATATACTTGAATCTCCGGTCTCTTACAGCTCTCACCATATCATATGATTCATCATATCTATCTCTAGTTGCATAAGCGTACTGCCTCTCAACTTTATGAGATCCCAAAAAAGGTTGACCGTGCATATGCGTTGGTAACGGAATTCCAGCTAAAGAGAGCACNGTCGGTCCCAAGTCGATTAAGCTGACAAGTTGCTCGTTGACACTACCTGGCTCAAGACTTCCTGGATACCGGACAATTAATGGAATTCGAATTCCGGCATCATAAGGCCAGCGTTTAGCACGAGGCAAACCTTCTCCATGATCGCTCCAAATCATAACTATCGTGTTATCAGTTAGTCCATCTTCATCTAANTGCTGCAGCAGGTTGCCTACAATTTGGTCGCTAACTTCGAGATTATCGTAGTGTCTAGCTAAAGCACGTCTAGATTTGGGGGTGTCAGGTAAGTAAGGCGGAAGTTTAATTGCTGTAGGATCAGTTTTAACTGGTTGGCTATCTTCTTTTTCCCACATACCACTTTCATGTGTACCCGTAGGATTAAAAACAGCAAAAAATGGTTGATCTTTTCTTATTCTGTTCCGCCAGTGCGCATCAGGNTGGCATTCATCCCAGGCAGTGATAGGTGCAGNAAATTGATAATCAGTTTTTGCATTATTGGTACAGAAATAACCCGCTACCCTCAGGTATTCTGTAAATGTTTTGACNTATGGNGGTGGTACAGCTGCATAAGGTGTTGGCAGACCGGGTGCGTCTTCATTGGTGTGTGTCGTTCGCATGTGATGAGTACCAATGGCGGTTGGGTACATACCAGTGATAATGGCAGACCGACTAGGAGCACAAACCCCCGCGACTGAAAAAGCGTTAGGAAATCGACAGCTCTGAGCCGCCAGTTTATCCAAATTCGGTGTCCGAGCTATTTCATCGCCATAACAACCAAAACGTGGACTCGTATCCTCTAAAGAAATCCATAATATGTTGGGTTGATTTAACATAGTTCATTATTCTAGCTTAGTCGATCGGCACTTCTATCTCACGTTTTTCTTCCCATGATCTTACGATAGCATCAATGACTCGCATGGCTTGCAAGCCGTCGCGCCCACTCGGTTGAGGTTCTCGACCTGCCACTAAATCTTTGGCCCAGGCATCCATCCGAAGCGCAAATGTTCCATCAAATGCTAATTGTTCCATACGGAATATCGANGGTCGATATTCTTGTACAACCTGATCATCTCTCCGAAGTAAAGTTGCTTTACTGAGAACATTATCGACAACGATCTCGCCTTTATCACCACAAATCTCTAACCGTTCGATAGGATGTATGAAGTCACTATCCCAGCTTGCTAACAAAGTAGACACTGCATTATCGGCAAACCGAAGTGAAATTGCCATACTCGTGTAACATGCTGTCTCACCTTCAGGAACATCGTCTATTCTAGGTCTGGCCATCTGAGCGCAAACAGCGACGATTTCACCACCAAACCAGCGCAGAAGGTCAATAGCGTGCGTTTGCAGCTCGTAAAGTAAGTAGTATTCACCTTTCCAAGAGTGGGTCATTCCCCCTTGTGAAAGCTTCATATCGATGTAAGCTAAACGGCCACATTCACCNGCATCAAACCATTGTCTAGCCTTAGCATATCCGGGAGCAAAGCGGCGATTATAGTCCATTGATAAATAGACACCTTTCTCCTTAGCCTTTTCCACCATTTGTTCAGCTTCATCTAACGATAAAGACAGAGGTTTTTCACACAAGACATGCTTGCCAGCTTCTAAACACTCCATCACAGGTTGGAAATGTAGATGGTCAGCTGTTACCACATCAACGGCGTCACATTCTTCATTGGATAACATTTCTGAAATGGATGGGTACCAACGCTCAATACCCAATTCTTTGGCTCTTTGTTCAGCCTTTTCAACATCCATATCGCAGACTGCAACTAATTCCGTTTCTGGACAAGCAAGGTGGCCTTTCTGATGACGTAAGCCAACGCCACCACAACCGACCGCAGTAATTCTCAATTTTTCTGCCATGACTCAACTCTCCTATCCTAATTTAAAGACACAAAGATTTTATCTTATAACCGGTTAATATCGAATATAGTAACAAGGAATGAGATAATTCAGAATGAAAAATCTCATAAATGCTAATTTAGCTATTAATGAATAAAATTTCAAATTTGTGCGATCGCCCAAATTTTTCTTGATTGAAGCGATTGAAAAAAGAGATAAACAACAATACACTAAATGTGGTGATTCATTTAGCTGGAANGNGTCTCTGAACATAATATACCAAATGATAGGGTGAATGGGGATGAAAAGAATAAATAACATCGAATCTGAGATTAAATTTTTGAAAAAACAACTAAAAACTCACACAGTCTACGAAAATTTAAGAACCATANAAGATATAAAGATTTTCATGGAAAATCATGTTTTTGCTGTCTGGGATTTTATGTCNCTGCTAAAATTTCTTCAAACTAAGCTAACTACNGTAAAACTGCCATGGATCCCAAAACCCAACCCAACCCTAGCCAGATTTATAAATGAGATTGTCTATCAAGAAGAAACTGATACTAATGAGGTTGGGACACCGAAGAGCCATTTTGAAATGTATTTGGACGCCATGGATCAAATTGGTGCCNAAACAAGCTCTATANAAGAATTCATTCAACTCGTTGGTGAAGGACATTCAGTTAGCTCTTCATTAAACAAAGTTGATATCAACAAGGGTACTGCTGAATTCGTAAAATTCACCTTCCAATTAATCGAAAGTCAAGAAACACACCTAGTTGCTTCAGCTTTNACCTTCGGTAGGGAGGACNTAATTCCATATATGTTTCTAGAAATTCTCAAAAAAGCTGACTCAGAAAAACAACAATCTACTAAGCTNGCTTATTACCTAGAGAGACACATTGAGCTGGATGGAGACGAACATGGCCCTATGGCACTCGAGATGATTTCAGAACTATGTGGTTCGAGTTCTTCGAAATGGAAACAGGTCACCGATGTCGCTAAAGAGTGCCTAGAAAGGAGGGTTCAACTATGGGATGCCATCTCAGAAGAGATTAAGGTAAAAGGTTCTTACTCCAAAAAATGATAGCATAATCGTAAAATAAAGAAGCTCAAGATGGGGATTTTTTATTACTACTATCTTAGTCTGGATTTTTTGTCTTGTTCGCATAGTGAAGATAATCTGGTGAAAACAAACCTGACTGATGGAGACTTATTCACTTAGAAAGTGGTATACGATAACATTGACAGGGAGTATACTGTTTATCGACCTTCTTCCTACGATGAAACTCTAAAAGTGCCACTTATGCTTGGTTTTCATGGGTCTGGTGATACTGTGAGTACCAGCTATGTTTTTCAGATATGAAGCCCATAGTAGAAATTGAAGGATTTATCTTAGTCGTTCCTCAGGGTGTTTCTTTAAAAGGCGAAAAAGAAGGATCATACTGAAATCATGAACCGAAGTCGGCCAAACAAAACAAAACAAAAGTAATGTAAACGATTTAGGTTTCATTACTGCAACTGATCAATAAAATAACCTCTGAATATAGAATTGATTCGAAATGGATTTATGCTTATACGAATGGAGCTTTTGTTACCGATTCATTAGCTTGTTATCTAAGTAACAAGATAGCAGCTGTAGCTTCTATTGCAGNATTAATGTCAATAAAAAATAATCAAGTACTACCAACCATCACACCCGACAGCTNTGATAATGTTTCACGGAACAGTAGATCAACTAATCCCGTGCGAGGGAATTGAGGCGTATGCTATGTCTATTGACCAAATAATCGATTATTGGATAAAATTCAACACTGTCAATATGGCTCCCCAAATCAACATTTTCAAACGTGACAGTATGGAATTAAAATCCTCTTCATATGAAAAGAAGAATGGATTTGGCAGTACTACAATAGGGCATTATTCCTATAGAGATGGTAAAAATGGAGTTTCTGTTGAAAACTATAATATTATCGGAGGAATCCACTGACCTCGGATAAATTATAAAGGCTCTAACATTAGTAGTCTAATTTGGAATTTTGTTCCAAAATACGATATCAACGGATTGAGATAATCATTGGGTGGTATACTATCGCTTCAAACGCTTTTGCCCCAAGGGTATCTGTTATGATCAATAAAGATTTGACCTCCAAATTTCCCCTACTCACGCTGAATGATGTTAGGCTAGTTGCAGTGATCAAGTAAGATACATAAGGACAAGGATTTGCAAAAATGGATATACAGTTGATCTTTTTTCAGATATTATTGAGATCATAATCGTCTTCCATTTTCAATATACCTCACGAGATAAAACAAATCAGAAATGGCACATGCATACACACCAGGGCTAAAAATTTCAGCCCAAACCATAATTCGTAGTGAACGACGACTTCCATTAATGGGAGACGTACTAGTGGAAGTTGGGAATCAAGTTTCAGCTGAGGATATTGTGGCGCAGACAGATCTTCCGGGTAATGTTCAAATGATCCACGCAGCTAATTTGATGGGAACAAGCCCGAGTAGTGTTGGCCGATTTATGCTTAAGAAAGTGGGTGATCCTGTGGAACAAGGAGAGATCATAGCCCAGTCTAATGGCTTATTTGGCCTGTTTAAATCAGAAGTAAAATCACCTATCTCCGGTACTATAGAAAACATTTCTGATGTAACTGGACAGGTAGTTATACGAGAACCCGCTACACCTGTCCAAACCTGGGGATATATCGATGGCCAAGTAANCGAGGTTATGGAAAATGAAGGTGCGGTGATTGAAACATGGGGAACACTAATCCAAGGCATTTTTGGCATTGGAGGTGAAACTGTTGGTCAACTCCAGACGATTGTCGACTCACCTCATCAGCCATTGACTCCTGAATTAATCCAGGCTGATCATGAGGGACAGATTCTTGTTGGGGGTTCTACAGTTGACCGACAAACTGTGGAATTCGCAATTGATAAAGGAGTGAAAGGAATTGTTTGTGGAGGTATTGATGATCGTGAGCTATATCAATTACTCGGATACGAATTAGGAGTCGCAATTACTGGTTCAGAACAGATTGGTCTAACATTAATGATCACCGAAGGTTTTGGTCAAATCTCAATGGCTAAGCAAACTTTCGATCTATTGCTACAAAGACAGGGTATGAAATCCTCACTAAATGGTACTACTCAGATTCGCGCGGGTGTTCAGAGACCTGAAATTGTCATTCCTCTGGAGAAAGATGGTAATTCGTCTTTAGATAAAGATATAGCTACAATACAAAATGCCTTGGATGTCGGAACGCAGGTTCGCTTAATCAGATCNCCGTATTTTGGCCAATTAGGGGAAGTCACCAAACTACTAGTTGAACCCCAATCTTTAGAAACAGAAGCTCAGGTTCGAGTGCTTGAGGTTCAACTTCATGATCAAGAAAGAATTGTCTTGCCACGTGCCAACGTTGAAATTGTCGAATAAGGCTAAAAACATTTGGCTAGAAAAGAAGCAAGCTTTATAAGTCGATCACTAATTAGTTAAGGACCTCTTTATTTTCGTGGTATTCTTCGGCCCCTTTTCATACATCCATTNGTCCTCATCTTGAAAAGAATCAGTAATTATAGGGAATAGAGTTGTCGAGGGGTGGACTCCGTAAAATCTCCGTTAGTAGTAAATCCATAAACTTTCGACTTATTTATTCTCAATCTTCTTCTGTTGTTGATCATGCTTTCATAACACCTGTGAATAGTTTGTATGGTATTCTGCTAGGATGGTAGGAAAATATGAATTTGATNGACCCATTGTGTGAGAAAAATCTAAGATNATCAATCAAAGTAGAAAGTCCATAAGATTGGGTATTGTCGGGGCTGGACGTGGTAAATCTTATATGAGTGTTGCAGACTCCATTGGTTTTGAGTTAGTCGCAATTTGCGATATCTGGGAAGAAAAACTGGAGCAGGTTGGTAGAGAGCTAAATGTAGCTACCTATGTTGAGTACGATCAATTTTTGTCCCATGACCTAGATGCTGTGGTATTGTGCAATTATTTCCATCAGCATGCACCATTTGCTGAAAAAGCTTTACTAGCGGGAAAACATGTAATGAGTGAGTGTGCTGCTTGTCATACCTTAGCTGAGGGAGTTTCCCTTGCACGCACGGTTGAAAAGTCAGGTAAAGTGTACATGTTTGCTGAAAATTACCCATACAGTGCATATAACCAAGAAATGCGCCGACTATATCAGAGTGGCCTAATTGGCGAATTCAAATATGGTGAAGGTGAGTATATACATCCAGATCCGGCTGAAGTGAAATTAGCCAGAAGTTGTGGTTGGAACCATTGGCGTAATTGGATTCCTGCTACCTATTATTGCACACACTCTATTGCTCCCGTTATGTATATTACTGATACTCGGCCGGTCAAAGTTAATGCCTTTGTCGTTCCTTATGATTATGATGATTCAACACAAACCAAACATGTGAAACGAAGCGATACTAGCGCTATTATCATGTGTCGAATGAATAACGATGCGGTACTGAAGTCCCTTCATGGAGCGCTGCGTGGCCATGGTAATTATGTTCGTATACACGGGAACAAAGGATTAATGGAAAACTGTCGGCACGGCGATAAAAGCCGACTCCGTATTTGGCAGGAGCCTTGGGAAAATGATAAAGAAGAAAAAACCGAAGTTGTTTACAAGCCTAATTTCCCAGTAGCTGGAGACTTGGCTCACAGGACGGGTCATGGGGGAGGAGACTTTTTTACCAGCTATTATTTCGCGCAAGCGATTCATCGTCAAGAACAACCTTATCTTGATGTGTATAGAGGGATCGATATGAGTATTGTTGGCATACTCGCTTGGCGATCAGTACTACAAGATTCGATGCCGATAACTGTACCGGACTTCAGACAAGAAAATGTACGCAAAAAATATGAAAATGATAATTGGTCTCCAGATCCCGATCGTACCGATAGCGACAAGCCACCACCCAGTATTCTGGGAGATATTGAGCCTACCCAAACAGCTAAAGACCTAGCAAGAAACATTTGGACCAATCAAGGATTTAATGTGGATTCTTCTTAAAAAGGTCAAGGCGTTAATGCCGATGAAGATTTCTGTTCTCACCATTAGTGAACTACTTTTCGTCAAGAAATAGCCGCCAAATGGATNAGGCTGGNACTGGTCAAGTCTAATTAACCATGTTTAATGGTTTTAGTTTTGTTCTAACTGAAAGAATGTATCAATACCCAGGGGATGATCATGACGCATGATCTGATAAAGTGGAGAGGAGAAGGTTACCCAATTTGTGATGCNGACCTTGCCAGACTTGAAGGATTTATATGGGATTGACATGAGCGCTAAGTTTGACGTGACCACTTCTTTGGACGAAAGTATGCCCTTCGGAACTTGAGGTGTGATTGCTCATATCCTACATAATAGCCCTAATTTCAGACTGTCTTTTTACCAAGTTCGGCCAGAACAGGTTTTGTTGCCAGAAATGCGAGATGCAACCATTAGTCATTACAACAAAAAAAGTGGATGAACCACAATTCATCCACTTTTCTATGACGCAAGTTACTAAGAAATACCACGTGGTCTTAGTAAACTAATCAGCTCCGGTTCTTTTTGATTTTAGCCCATTGGCTAGTCAACTTCTGTTTCGGATCCACGGGCAAAGTAGGTATCACTTCAATGGCACTGTACATCGCATTTAGATCTCCCTTGCCTGTCTTTTTATTACCAGCAAAGTGAAAATTCATTACCTTATCTGTGACTTCAACGTCCTCATAAATTTTGATGTCNATCTCATCTTTGCCAGGTGTGACATAGAGTGGCTGTACATTTTTTTCTTCGATAAAGATGTCGAAACCACGATTATTGGGGGACCAATGTTCACCTACCATATAGGTGACCTGGAAGTTACCATTTCCGGTATTTAGGTCTAGTTTAACTGTTGCTGGAAATTGTGCCCAGCAGACAGAATGAAAAAGTTCATTGTCATAGCCGGCTTTCTTGGCTTTCTTTTCAGCTTCCTTGGTCAAATTAGCAACAATGGCTGTCTTTGGCTTTTCATCAATCCAACCACCCCATTGACCAGCTTTGTACTCAAATTGTCCGGCTTCCCAAACTCTATTTTTAGAATCCTTAAAAGCTTTTTGAACACCACCTCTTACCCGCCAGACTTTTTCTTTTGAAAAGCCCGCAGATACTAGCAAAGAGAATATTAACAAACACACAAATAACTTACTCAGTCTATACATTCCAACCTCTTTTTCCCTATTTTTTAACATTCAGTTAGAAGCTAAATCACGTATCAGGCGGAGATAATAACAGAAGTAAATCATCAAGTCAACGAGCGTTCTTTAGATCGTTTGGATTCGGTTCAACTAATTGTAAAAGTTGGTTTGTTTCTATTGATGTCAAAATTTGCTTTGCACCGCTAGGCCATAGAATTTCAATCCGGTCTACAGTTTCAGCTGTTCCCAATCCAAACTCTATTTCTAAACTACTTTGAGAAAGGTAGCTAGTACCGCAGACCACTTCTCTCATTTGAGTTTGGCCATTGGCCGTCAGGCGTACCTTAGCCCCGATGCTATCTCGATTACTAAGTGTGCCGGTCAATTTGAGATGTAACCAATGGTTATGGTTCCCACCTTCATTACGAAGTAACTGTGCTTTTTGACCTGCATTCACAACCAAAATGTCAATATCACCATCTTGGTCATAGTCTCCAAAAGCAGCTCCTCGCCCCAACATTTTTCCTAACTGCATAATCCCTGTTTCGGATGAAACATCGGAAAAGGTACCATTTCTATTATTACGTAACAGAATATCNGTTTGCCCNCCGGGCATCTGCCAGCTNGCTGGATCTATGTGTCCACAAGCAATATATAGGTCTAAATAACCATCATTATCATAGTCAAAGAATTCGGTTCCCCAACAAGTTTTACCGATACCTGATTCAAAGATTCCACTACTAGAGGAAACATCAGTAAAAGTTCCATCCCCATTGTTACGATAAAGCACGTTATTTTCATCTAACCAGTTGGTGACAAATAAATCCAAGTCGCCGTCATTGTCATAGTCGCCCCAAGTAATACCCATACCACCACGAATGTCNCCAGTATGACTACGATGGTCAGCCAAATTAGTGTTAGTGAAGTTAGATTCGCCATCGTTTCGATAAAGAATATTTTGATCAGTATCATTAGCTAGATACAGATCAATATCTCCGTCATTGTCGTAATCNGCTCCGGCAACCCCCAAAGTCAAATGGTTCCCACCACTGATTCCGACACTCTTTGTAACATCCATGAATCGGCCATCACCACGGTTAAAATAAAGAACGTTGTTCTGACCAGTGAAATCATAGGGAAAAAAATTATCTGCTCCGGATGGAACCTTCCCATAATCCAGATAGTTGCCCACATATAGATCTAGGAACCCATCGTTATCATAATCAATCCAGCTAACACCAGACCCAAAACGATTGTCCCCGATACCACCCGCGCCAGATGAAGCCTGTTTGAAGGTGCCATCTCCTCGGTTTTTGAAAAATGCATTAGCTAAATAGTTAGTCAGGTAAAGGTCTGCATCACCATCGTTATCATAGTCAGCAAACGCACAACCCATCCCCCAACCGTCGTGGTCAAGTCCAACTTGCTTGGTAACTTCAGTGAATCGACCTTGGCCTTCGTTTCGATATAGAGCGTTAGTCGGTCGGTAGCCAACGACTCCACTTGGCTGATTCGAACTTTCATGAGGCTGAGCAGTATTAACCAGATANACATCTAAGTCACCATCGTTGTCGTAATCAACAAACGCAGCCCCTGACCCAACAATAGCGGGTATTACTTTTTTGTCAACGCCACCAGCATGAATGAAGTCGACACCAGAAGAATCAGCACAATCAACAAAGTATACGGCTGGGTCAGAATATGAAATCAATGAACAAAGAAAAAAGAATATTATTATCCGAATAGAAGAAATCATCTTAAAAGGTAGTCAACTTACTATATGCTGAGGAACGTGATTGGTTAAAAAACAATGGGCTGAGAATTTGGAATCCAAATTGGTTTTTGAGCTTCAAATTTCAGCTCGCAAGGAGTCGCATTATATTTATCGTGTCAAAAATCCTCTTATTTTACAACAAGGTTCCAAATACTTCTACCGTCAAAAACATCAAGGATACCGCCCACGAGAAGAATGGATTATTCAANTCGAAAAAGCCTGTCAGATTTCGGTGTCTGAACGAGGGCGAAAGGGGTAGAAGATTCAGTACTTGTTATCAGGACTATTGAAGTGTCAGATCTGTGGTAATAATTTCCAGGTGAGCTTTGACAAACGTAAACCTAAGTAATCTTTCTACCGATGTGGTGCCAGATGGAGAAGGGCTAAGCTATGCACTAATTTTCGCCACTTGAACCGGGAAAGGTTGGAAAATCCAGTACTGAAAATGTTATCAGAAGTAGTACTCGACGAGGGNCATTTGGAAGAATTATTAGAAAAGAATATAGTCGGAATCGGAGCCAGCGAGAAGAAGAACTGAAAAGATTACGACATCAACTTTAGGTGTTAGAGCAGAGAATCGAAAACNCCACTGAAGTTTTGATGCAAAGTCCTAATTTAAAAGACCGATTCATTCCTAAGATTCGATCAGATTACGACACGGTTAGAAAGGTCAAAACCGAGATTGAAACAAGGAACTTAGCTTCGGCTCCGAAGGTCGTAGATTTAGATAGTTTCAGGGGTGAAATGGAATAAGCTTTGCAGATTGACCTACAGATACAAAAAATTGCCTTCAGTTCGTTGATTCAGAGAATTGATGTAACTCAAGACAGAAGGATCGAAGTCGAATTTTATATTAATACTCGTGCTCTTGGTAANACCTCATATCCATTCTGTTCCAGATACGAGTTCCAACCTTTAGTAAAAATAAGAATTTAGAACAGGCCATTTACTGCAGAATCACTNTCTTACGAGTTACTGTATAGTATTTAGTTGCCTTACGGATATCAAAAATCTGTGTTAGAATTGATCGGGTTCACTACCTGACCGAATGATAATCTCCTACTATTAGGCCGACTTTGGACTGCATTCGTTTCGTTACAAAAGGATTTGAAATATGTCCACACCAAATCGACCCAACGTGCTAGTGATCATGACCGATCAGCAAAAGGCGACTGCTAGCCATCTTTACGGCAATACGTTCTGCCAAACACCATCCATGGAACGGTTAGCCGAAGAGGGGGTACTGTTTGAACACGCCATCACACCACATCCGTTGTGCGTCCCAGCTCGCGTCTCGTTTTGGACTTCCCAATTTCCCCATACGCATGGTGCTCGGCGGAATCAGACACTGATGCCGAACGATGCGACCCACGCCTTTCAACTGTGGAAAGCGGCAGGTTATCAGACCGGTCTGATAGGTAAAAATCACTGTTTTGATAGCGATGAGGACCTATCTCTGTTTGATACTCGTTGCGAAATTTCACACGGCGGATTGCCTAAAGATTCTGTCTGCCAAGGGATGGAATGGTTTCGTCCAATTGAAGGCATCCATACAGCCCATAAACTCCGACGGTCCATGACGCCACAAAATCCTCGATTTAGTTACGCCGTTTCTGACTATCCGCTAGAAGACTATTCCACTGGCCTGGTAGCGGGTCAAACCGTCCGCTTTTTGGAACAGCATCGAGATAACCCCTTTGCTTTATGGGTTTCTTTCCCGGATCCACATGAACCATGGGTAGCACCGGAACAATATGCTGCCATGTTCCCGGCACATAAAATCGACCTTCCGCCTTGGCCAGAGGACGAGTTCAGTTCAGATGCCCCCGAACGCAACCGGGTTCTATACCAAATGCTCAACATGGAGAAAGATGACCTAGACGATGTCTATGGTCTAATGGCTGTTTATTATGGAATGATACGCTTTATTGACGATGGATTGGGACAAATCATCGATGCTTTAGAAAAACTTGGTCTTAGGGAAAATACGATTGTCGTTTTCTGTTCAGATCACGGTGATTTTATGGGCGAACACCGGATGCAGTGTAAGGGTGGTGTGTTTTACGATTGTTTGACACGAGTACCTCTGATCATCTCCTGTCCAGGTGAAATCGCCACTGGNATCAGGGATGACAGNATGGTGAACCTGATCGANGTCGTACCCACCTTGTTCCAATTGCAGGGGATCAAAGTTCCACCCACTATGCAGGGGCAAGCTCTTCCTACGGTTACCTCAACAGTATCGCGAGACGCTACTTTTTCTGAGTATGGTGCCGGGGGACCGCTTTTTGGCCTCGCAGATTTGGAGCAATTACCCCGGCCATGGGGACGAGAAAGTTTGATTCAGTCTTTGCAATGGCGTGAAGCTGAAGGACGGCGTAAAATGGTACGAACAAAGGAGTGGAAGTATGTTCACGACCCGATGGGGGATCAAGACGAACTGTACGATCTAGTCAACGATTCGTGGGAGTTGAAAAATGTGGTTGGCCAATCGTCAAACCAGGAGATTTTGGCTGAACTCAGATTACGTTTAGCTGACTGGAGTGTGATGACAGAAGACGCCAAGCCAGTGCCACAACCAGAATAATGATTGCCGAAGCAAAGCCATCNACATGTTTATATGGTTAGAAAGGGAACTAGATATAGATGCAAAGAAGTCAGTCTTGAATAGCCTAATTAAAACATTGAAGGTAGACCGAAACGGACTTCTAGAAATCGACTTTGGTGTTACTCTCAATTATAGAGAAACGCTCTCACAGAAACTTCTTCTTATACAAATACCTCAGATGGTCAACAGACCCACTTCTCCTCTCAGATTGATTTGAGTAACTCAGATCAGGATTGCCAACAACTTAAAATCCAACCCCTTCAACTCTGGCAGGATCAACATCAANAANTNNGTAACCCCCTCCCTTCCAACGCTGATCTTTATCAAATCATGCGACAGAATTATCCACTCGGTATTGATGCTGTNGTCTCTCAGGCTTGTCAGTTAAGCCCTCATCTTAACCCCATTCAAGCNCTTCAGCTCCTTCAAGAGTGTATTAAGATCATGCCTCAAACTGGTGGTAATGGCCGACCCGTCGGACGCCCCGGCTGGTTCCTGCTCTCTATCTCTGATTCCTTCTTCAAGCGGGCTTGGGCCAATACCTTCGACTTTCTGCCCCTCTATTGGCAACATCATCAAAATACCGCTNCTCATCCTCGTTCGCTCCAACCCGTTACTCGACCCCGTAATCGCTCGGTCAAACCCCGGTCTTCTCACTTTTAACCCACTATGGCTGGATTTGTTATTCAACTTAAATTAACTACTAAAACCATTTTATAATCGTTTTAAAACCCGTTTACTTGGTGCCGTAATTTCAACTTCAAACTCCAAACATTCAACTTTGGTTGCTTCTGAGGATCACAATCTTCCTCGCATTGTGGGTCATTGGTACTCTTTTTGGCTCTCTTTGACTCTAAAATTCCCCCTACCTGTCTTTTGCAACGTCTTTTCTGTAAAAAAACCTGACAAACCCAACCCTATTTGAAGGGGCCTATCTCCTCAAACTATTATTTAGGTTGCAAAGACGAAAGGGTTTTTAAAATGGTCCGAGCCATCAAAATAACAGCTAACAAAAACACTATATTGAAAATCGAGTCTTTGTTCCTTCCATAGAAGGAGATATTATTTGTATCAAAATACTCTTCTTGCATTTTCTTATACAATTCAAAATCCTCCGAAGGGGAATTTCTTCCGGGTTTTTCGTACTCTATACCATTTAAGGTGAAATTATCATATTCGTCAAAATCTATGATTTTGTCCAGAATTGAAATTGTAAAAAAACCAACCAACAATGCCACTCCTATCCCCTTTAAACCTGCTTGAAAGAAAGTTTTAAAGAAAACAAACAGATCCTCTATTGACTCTATTGAGGATTCATCACCTAAATCTTTTTCTTTTTCTTCTGTATCCATTTTATTCACTCCTATTAAATTTGTAGTCCAATGATCCTAACAATTTCAAACAATGTTTAAAAATATCCGTA